>CAKNFP010000001.1:3347500-4017795 GCA_930633525.1 Hyphomicrobiales bacterium | reverse complement strand
GGCCTGCGTGGCGAAGGACGAGATCGAGGTCAGGATCGACAGGCTGAATATGGGCCGTTTCAGCAGGTCGATCGGCAGGAGAGGCAGCGGAAGCTTGAGCTGCCTGCGCACGAAGAACACGCCGACAATGGCGGATATGACAAGTTCCGCGATCGGCAAGGTCCGGTCGGCCGCACCGCCTATGGTGCTGACGCCCCGGATGAACAAGCCGATCACCACGGCATAGAGCAGAGTGCTGATCGTATCGAAGGGACGTCCTGACCGCGGGGTGATCGGCAGGTAGCGCAGCGATGCGGCAAGCGCGAAAAGTCCGATCGGAATGTTCAGGAGGAACAGCCAGTGCCACGACGCCACGGAGAGGATCGAGGCGCCGATCGTCGGCCCCGAGGCGATGGACAAAGCGACGACCACGGCCATTCGCCCGGCGCCGACGCCAAGCAGATGGGGCGGATAGATGAACCGCACCAGGGCGAAGTTCACACTCATGACGCCAGCCGCGCCGAGGCCCTGAATGGCGCGGCCCGCCAGGAGGACCTCGAAAGATGGCGCCACGGCGCAAAGCACCGAGGCAAGCGTGAAGATCGTGAGACCCGCGCAGTAGACCCGCTTGTAGCCATGGCTGTCACCCAGGGCTGACAGGGGCAGCAGGGCGATCGTCACCGCGAGCTGGTAGATGTTGACGAGCCAGATGGCCTGCGCGGCGGGCACATTCAGGTCGCGCGCCATGTGGGGCAGCGCGATATTGACGGCTGTGCCGTCAATCACGGAAAGGCTTACCGCCGCGGCAATGGCAATGGAGGCGAGATTGCGGGCGGCGCGAGGCAGGCCTTCCTCACTCGTGGCCGGCTTCGGCGGGTTCGCCGGCGGCGCCATGTCATGCCCGGCCGGCGCAGCCTTGTCCCGTGCACCTACGTCTTGAGAGGCCCCGGAAGGCGTTCCCGCATGAGACCCCTTGGCATCCCGGCAGTCCTTGGAGCGTTGATCGTCCTTGGCCGCCTTGTCGCTGAAAAGCGTCATTCCTGGTCCATGGGGTGCGGCCGCAGTCTCATAAAGCCACTAAGAACTCCCATGCGGCTCTATCGTTTTGCGCAATCTGCGACAAGCGCTCATTGCGCATGGCTTCTCCCCTTTTCACGAATGCGCGGCCTCCGGCTTTATTTTCCGGATTCTCCAGCCTATAAGGCGCCACATTTCCTTCATTCATTCTGGATCGCCGTTTGTGGCCATTGCGCTGTGAGCCGATCCGCCAGCCGGAGCAGACCATGGCCGGACATTCACAGTTCAAGAATATCATGCACCGGAAAGGCAAGCAGGACGCCGTCCGGTCGAAACTGTTCTCCAAGCTTGCGCGCGAAATCACCGTCTCGGCGAAGCTCGGCATGCCCGATCCGAACATGAACCCGCGTCTGCGCGCCGCCATCCTGGCCGCCCGCGCCGAGAACATGCCAAAGGACAATATCGAGCGTGCCATCAAGAAGGCCGCAGGCGGCGACGGCGAGAACTACGAGGAAATCCGCTACGAGGGCTATGGCCCCGGCGGCGCGGCGCTCATCGTCGAGGCGATGACGGACAATCGTAACCGCACCGCCTCCGACGTCCGCTCCTATTTCGGCAAGGCCGGCGGCAACCTCGCCGAGACCGGCGCGGTGGCTTTCATGTTCGATCGGGTGGGGCTCATAGAGTTCGATGCGGGCGCCGCTTCCGCCGATGCCATGCTCGAGGCGGCCGTCGATGCCGGTGCCGACGACGTGGCGTCCAGCGAGGATGGCCACGAGGTCTATTGCGAGCAGGGCGCTCTGGCCGAAGTCTCCAAGGTGCTTGAAGGCCATTTCGGCGAGCCGCGTAAGTCCAAGCTCATCTGGAAGCCGCAGACCCCGGTGGCCGTCGATGACGAGACCGCCGAGAAACTCGTGCGCCTGATGGAGACGCTCGAGGATCACGACGACGTCCAGAACGTTTACGGTAATTTCGAATTCTCGGACGCTTTCCTCGCCAAGCTTGCGGATTCGTGAGCATTCCGGCCTAGGGGCTGGTGTGTTCTCGCTTTGTTTCCGCTAGGCTGCGGCATGGTCATGCATCCGATTCGCATTCTCGGTATTGATCCCGGCCTGCGTCGCACGGGCTGGGGCGTCGTGGCGGCGGAGGGCTCGCGGTTGTCCTTCATCGCCTGTGGCTGCGTGGAGTCCAACGGCAAGCTGAGCCTCGCGGAGCGATTGCGGGAGCTGCATGTCGGCCTCACCGCGGTGCTGGCTCTCCATGCGCCGCATGAGGTCGCGGTGGAAGAGACCTTCGTCAACAAGGATGCGCAGGCGACGCTGAAGCTCGGCCACGCCCGCGCCATCGCGCTCCTGGTGCCGGCGCTCGCCGACTTGCCCGTCGCTGAATATGCGAGCAACCTCGTCAAGAAGACCGTGGTCGGTGTCGGCCATGCCGAGAAGGCGCAGGTGGGGGCGATGGTGCGCGTGCTCCTGCCGAAGGCGACGCCGAAGACAGCCGACGCGGCCGATGCCCTGGCCATCGCCATCACCCATGCGCAGCACAGGCAGGCGCGGGCCTTGGCGCGGCGGGTGCTGGAGAGCGCATCGTGATCGGCAAATTGAAGGGGCTCGTCGATTCCTACGGCGAGGATTTCGTCATCATCGACGTCGGCGGTGTCGGCTATGTCGTGCATTGCTCGTCGCGGACGTTACAGAACCTGCCCAAGGCTGGGGAGGCCGCGACGCTCGCCATAGAAACTCATGTGCGCGAGGACATGATCCGCCTTTATGGCTTTCGTTCGGATGCCGAGCGGGAGTGGTTTCGCCTTCTGCAATCGGTCCAGGGTGTCGGCGCGAAAGTGGCGCTCGCCATTCTGTCCGTGCTCGACCCCGGTGCGCTCGCCACGGCCATCGCCATGGCGGACAAGACGGCGGTGGCGCGTGCGCCGGGCGTCGGTCCGAAGCTCGCCGCCCGCATCGTCGCGGAGTTGAAGGACAAGGCCCCGGCGTTCGGTGCGGTCGATCCGGTCGTCGCGAGCCTCGCCGGTGCATCCGAGGATCGGCGTGCGCCGCAGCCGGCGGCTGACGCCATCTCGGCGCTGGTCAATCTCGGCTACGGTCAGCCGCAAGCGGCGGCGGCCATCGCGGCGGCCATGCGGCAGGGCGGTGAGGACGCGCCAGCAGCTACCCTGATCCGCCTCGGACTGAAGGAGCTAGCGCGGTAGCGTGCGGGATTTGCGGCGAGCCTTTTGCTCATCGCCTGGCATTTTCATATTTTTCGGGAGCCCGTCGCGTGGGACGAAATAAGGTGCCTGGGGTGTGGTTGATTCCGGGGATTGCTGTGGGCACGGAATCCTTGCCCAGTAGGGGCCGCATTTGGCCGGTGGCGTAGGGAATGTCGGATATATCTCGGGGCAGGGAAGCGTCTCATCGTGAGGCCAGTTTTCCGAGGGAGGCCGGTATCGTGACATTCTCGATCCGCATCCGGGGGGCTTGGGCCGACAATGCTTACGTGAACCGTATTTAGGAGGGCCGAACTCTTGTGAGTTGCCTCCGCAATGCTGGCGAAAGCGAGCAAGTACATCCGGTGCGAGCATGGGGGCTGCTGACAGTAGGCAACTGGCAGCGACCATGCGAACTATTCCGCTCGCAGATCGGAAATGAGGGGATCGTTCAGTTTGCCTGTATCCGGGTTGGACTGTAGTCCAGAGCTTACGAGAGGCAGTGTCTTCGATCCGACTTAGCGTCATTCAGCGATATCCGCATCTTTCCCATTCAAGTTCGAATTTAGCCGTCGGGATTGAAGGCGGCGTCGCTACAGGTGCCCTTCATTTGGCATCAGGCGCTCTGATTTATGGCCCCTTGGACTATCAGCGGGTCATTCTCTGGATGAAGAGGGCTCTCGCGTCGACGGCATTGTCACCTTGATGTATAGGTCCGACTCATGACCCAGCCTTCCCGCCTTGTGACCGCCGAGATGCGGGACGACGATCAGGAGCTCTCGCTCCGCCCGCTCGCCCTCGGCGAGTTCATCGGCCAAGCGGCGGCGCGCGCCAATCTTGGCGTTTTCATCGAAGCGGCCAAGACCCGGGGCGATGCGCTCGACCATGTGCTGTTCGTGGGGCCGCCCGGCCTCGGCAAGACGACGCTGGCGCAGATCGTCGCCCGGGAGCTCGGCGTCAATTTCCGCTCGACTTCCGGACCTGTGATCGCCAAGGCCGGCGATCTCGCGGCGCAGCTCACCAATCTGGAAGAGCGCGACGTGCTCTTCATCGACGAGATCCACCGCCTCAACCCGGCGGTCGAGGAAATCCTCTATCCGGCGATGGAGGACTACCAGCTTGATCTCATCATCGGCGAGGGGCCGGCGGCACGCTCGGTCAAGATCGATCTGCCGAAATTCACCCTCGTGGGCGCCACGACCCGCCAGGGCCTCCTGACGACGCCATTGCGCGATCGCTTCGGCATCCCTATCCGCCTGCAGTTCTATACGGTGGAGGAGCTGGAGCTCATCGTCTCTCGCGGCGCGCGCGTGCTCGGCATCGGCATGAGCGATGATGGCGCCAACGAGATCGCCCGGCGCGCGCGGGGCACGCCGCGCATCGCGGGGCGCCTGCTGCGCCGCGTGCGGGATTTCGCGATCGTCGACGGCAATGCCACGATCACGCGGAGTGTCGCCGACAATGCGCTGGGTCTGCTCGATGTCGACGGAGTCGGGCTCGATCTCATGGATCGGCGCTATCTGACAATGATCGCGACGTCTTTCGGCGGCGGACCGGTGGGGATCGAAACGATCGCCGCTGCACTGTCAGAGCCACGCGACGCGATCGAGGAGATCATCGAGCCCTTCCTGATCCAGAAAGGCTTCGTCCAGCGTACGCCGCGCGGGCGCATGCTCACGCCGCATGCGTTCCGCCATCTCGGTCTCGCCGAGCCGACACGCGAGGCGCCACAGATGCCGCTGTTCGACGACGGTGATTGAGCCTGTCGACGGCCGCGCTTCCGTCATGTAAAGCCTCATCACATGAGCTGGTCCAAAAAGGATGGTCCGCGCGGCTATCATCATGGCAACCTGCGGGAAGCCCTGATGCAGGCGGCGCTCGATCTGATCAACGAAAAAGGCACGGCGGGCGCGACCTTCGCGGAGGCCGCGCGGCGCGCGGGTGTGAGCCCCGCCGCGCCCTATCGGCATTTTCGTGACCGGGATGAACTTCTGGCGGCGGTCGCCGCCTCGGGCTTTGCGCAGTTTGCCGAAGCGCTCCAGACGGCCTGGAACCAGGGGCACCCGCATCCGGCGCAGGCCTTCGAGCGCATGGGCAAGGCTTATCTTGCCTTCGCCCGGGATAATCCGGCGCTCTATGTGGCGATGTTCGAGTCGGGCCTGCCGGCGGATGCGAGCGCTGAGCTTCAGCAGGCGGCCGAGCGCGCCTTCGGTGTGCTGCGAAGCGGGGCGGAGGCGCTCGTGGCAGCTATGCCGTCGCCTGGCCGTCCGCCGGCGCTGATGGTCGCCTTGCACATCTGGTCGATGGCGCATGGCGTGGCGAGCCTGTTCGGACGTGCCGACGCAGCGCGACGCAAGGTGCCGATGGCGCCCGAGGATCTCCTCGAGGCAGGGTTTCTCATCTATCTCAAGGGATTGGGCGGAGCGCCGGAGTAGCGCCAATCGTCACCTTTCGAGCATGATCCCGTCACGGTGTCGGACATTTCGGACCATATCGTTCATCATATGGCTCGTCCGGGATCCATTGCCTTGAGGGACGACCTGGGCAGGGCCTGACCATACCGTTGAAGGCACGGGTCCGTGCGGGAGCCTCTGTGTCATCCCCGGCATCGCGTAGCGACGGGCAAGGGAACCATGGATCCATGGAACCATGGCGCTCGGGACGGGATGACACGCCGGAAGCGGATCTGTCCGTGCCGATTGTCGGTTGGCTTTAAGGCCGGCGCGGGCGTCGGGCGGAAAGGCGACCTTTGAAAAAGGCTCGCCTCATGATTTTTCACGACCCGTTATTGACAGGAAAGTCTCCCATCTCTAACTATGTAAATGTGATTAACATTCACAGAGGACGGACGACCATGCAGCTCGCAGCGAAGCTGGACGAATTTGGCAAGCCGGCCTGGATCGCCCTCATGGTGCTGGGCTTCATCGCCTGGTGGCCTCTGGGCCTGGCGGTCCTCGCCTTCTCAGTATGGAGTGGACGTATGGGATGCGGCATGAAGCGCGGCGGTTTCGGCCCTTGGGCATTTCGCCGGGATGACGGGCAGCGTTGGGGCGGCCGGTGGGGTGGCCCGCCGTCGAGCGGCAACCGCGCTTTCGATGAGTATCGCGAGGAGACCTTGCGCCGGCTCGAAGACGAGCAGCGCGAGTTCCGCGACTTCCTCGAGCGCCTGAGGCTGGCCAAGGACAAGGCCGAATTCGACCAGTTTATGGCGGATCGGCGCAATCGCCCGCAGACGCCGCCCTCCCAGCCGGAATCGCAGGCCTGATCATCGTATCCGCTGGCCCGGTCAAGCTGGATTGCTGATCCGGGTTGGGCAACAAAAGGTAACGCCGCGCTTTCCCGAGCGCGGCGTTTTTCGTTGGGGGAAACGCCTGCCGCTCATGCGCGATAGGCGATGAGGATCGCGCCTGCGGCGATCATGGCGACGCCGAGCCAGTTGGTGCCGGATAGTTTCTCGCCGAGGAACAGGACTCCGAAGATCGCGACGAGCACCACGCTCATCTTGTCGAGAGGGGCGACGCGCGCTGCGTCGCCGAGCTTCAGCGCACGGAAATAACACAGCCAGGAAGCGCCGGTTGCGAGGCCCGAGAGGGCGAGGAAGACATAAGTTCTGCCGGGAACTGAACCCGGCGATTGCCACTGGCCGGTCGCTGCCAGCAGGGCGGCGACCGTGATGAGGATGACGATGGTGCGGATGAAGGTGGCATAGTCCGAATTCACCTCGCTCACGCCGATCTTGGCGAGGATGGCGGTCAAGGCAGCAAAGGCGGCGGACATCAGCGCCCAGAACTGCCAGGTCAGGATAAAGGGTTTCATGGTCTCACGGGGCCTCTGGTGTGATCCCGCCGAAATTCGTATCACCGATGCCCGGCCAGCGGCGGACGAGCCAACGTCATGCTCGCCTTGCCCGGACGCGTGGCCGCGATGTCGAAAGCGCCAGATCAGGTTTTGGATATCCGATGAGTGAAACGCAACGCACCGACTTTTCCTATCTCGCCGGCCAGTTGATCGACGGTGTTCACCGCCTGCCCGTGCGCATCTATTATGAGGATACGGATTTCTCGGGCATCGTCTACCACGCCGGATACTTGCGTTTCCTGGAACGGGGTCGGACGGATTTCCTGCGGCTGGCGGGCGTCGACCAGTCCGTCCTTCATGACGAGGGGCAGGGCCTTGCCTTCGCCGTGCGGCGCATGACCATCGACTTCATCCGGCCGGCGCGCATGGATGACGTCGTCGAGGTGGAAACGCGCATGGCCGAGGTGCGAGGCGCGTCGCTCGTCATCGCCCAATCCATCAAGCGAGGCGATGACGTGATCGTGACGGCTGACGTCCGGGTGGCGCTGATCAGGGGAGGGGTACCTGCCCGCATTCCCGAGCCATTGCGGCGCATTCTGAGTGGTGACGCAAAAGTTTAGTCGCGGGGCCCCGCGGCAAGCGGTGAGTGAAGCCGATGACGTCAGCAACACGGCGTGCGATCACGCAGCCAATGCGTTGACCAGAACTTTTGCGCGAATCTGCTGCTAACCGCAAATTAACCTTATCTCATGCTTAACTCATCGGGAGTGTGCGGCGGGGGGAATGCCTTGGCTCTCCCTTTGTAGCGCCCTCATTTCGACAGATTCCGAGGCGAGTGAGGGATACGCGGATCATCCCATTTTTTCACAAGCCGTTCGACCGTGATGACTTGACACGTGCCGAAGAGGGTGGGCCCGCGCATTGAAGGAGTAGTCGATGAATCCGGCCGAGGTTACCCAGGCGGCTCTGCCCCATGCGGGTGGTGGTTCGCTGCTGGAGTTGTTCTGGCAGGCGCACATCGTTGTCAAACTGGTGATGCTGGGACTCATCGCCGCGTCGGTGTGGTGCTGGGCCATCGTCGTCGATAAATCGCTCCTCTTTGCGCGAACCAAGCGTGCGATGGACCGCTTCGAGGAAGTGTTCTGGTCGGGGCAGTCGCTGGAGGAGCTCTATCGCTCCCTGCATAACCGCCCGACCCAAGGGCTGGCGACTCTGTTTACCGCCGCGATGCGGGAATGGAAGCGCTCGTTCGAAGGGGGCGGCCGCTCGATGGCGAGCCTCTCCCAGCGTATCGACAAGGTGCTCGACGTCGCCATCCAGCGTGAAACCGCGCGTCTTGAATCACGCCTGCTTGTTCTGGCCACCGTCGGGTCGTCGGCGCCGTTCATCGGTCTTTTCGGCACGGTCTGGGGCATCATGACGGCGTTCCAGTCGATTGCCGCATCCAAGAATACGAGTCTCGCGGTCGTCGCACCGGGCATCGCGGAGGCGTTGTTCGCGACGGCCATCGGCCTGTTCGCCGCCATTCCGGCTGTCATCGCCTACAACAAGCTGCAGGCGGAGGCCGCCAAGGCGCAAGGGCGCATGGAGACTTTCGCGGATGAGTTCTCTGCCATCCTGTCGCGGCAGATCGACGAACGGGTTGCCGCCTGACGGCGGGCACGGGGAGCGGACAGCATGGGCATGTCTCTCGGAGCATCGGCGGGCGGTGGTGGCGGACGGCGCAGGCGTCGCCGCAAGCACGCGGCCATAGCCGACATCAACATGACGCCGTTTATCGACGTCATGCTCGTGTTGCTGATCATCTTCATGGTGGCCGCACCGCTACTGACCGCCGGCGTGCCGCTGGATCTGCCGCAAACCTCGGCCAAGCCGATCAATGTCGACCAGAAGCCGCTGACGGTGTCGATCAATGCCGAGGGCCGCGTCTATCTCAACGAGGACGAGGTCCAACCTTCCGATGTGGTGTCACGCCTCCAGGCGCGGGCCCAGGAGGGAATGGAGCAGCGCATCTATGTGCGTGGCGCCAAGAACGTGAACTACGGCCGCGTCGCCGAGATCATGTCGTTGATCACGGCTGCGGGCTTCAAGAAAGTCGCCCTTATCACCGAACCGGACCAGCAAAGCTGATATCGTGACTGTGAAATCGGCCATCCTCAGTTTTGTGAAGCGTGAACCTGGGCTTGTCGCATCAAGCACCGGGCACGCGGCGATTCTCGTCGCCGGATTGGTCGCCTTCTCGGCGGCTGCTCCCTTCGCGGACCAGCAGGAGTCGGTCGCGGTCGAACTCATGTCCGCGAGTGAATTCGGCGCCATGATGCGGGGCGATAAATCCGCGAAGGAAGTCAAGCCCGATCCCAAGCCTCGCGCCGACAAGGTCGCCGAGGTGGCTGAGGAGAAGCCCGTGCCGGGCGAGGCCGCGCGCGATGTTCCCGCGCCGCCTGCGCGGCCGCAGGTCTTGCCGGACCCCAATGTCGCCGAGACACCGCCGCCTCCGCAGCAGGCAAAGGTCGAGCCGAAGCCCGAGCCGCCCAAGGTCGAGCCGCCGAAGCCAACGCCTAAGCCCGAGCCCGAGCCAGTGAAGGTTGAGCCGCCAAAGCCGGAGCCCGTGAAGCAGGCTGAGCCGAAGCCCGAACCGCCGAAGCGGCCGGAACCGCCGAAGCAGGCCGAGACAAAGCCGGAGCCGCCGAAGCCTGAACCCAAGAAGGTCGAGGCGCCGAAGCCCGAGCCCAAGAAGCCTGAACCCCAGAAGCCCGAGCCGAAAAAGCAGGATCTTGCCAAGCTCATCGAGAGCAGCGAGACGAAAGCCAAGCCCCAGCCCTCGAAGCCTGCCGAGCAAGAGAGCAGCAAGTTCAACCCGAGCGACATCCAGAAGCTGCTGCAGAGCAAGGACAAGGCGCAGAACGCCGCCTCGACCGGCCGTGAGGTGAGCCGCACGGCGTCCGCCGGCACGCGCACGGGAGCGGGTACGAGCAACACCAACGCGCCGAAGCTCTCGATGGCCCAGAAGGACGCGATCGGCCGATTGCTCAAGGAGCAGATCCAGCGCTGCTTCGCGGCGCCGCCTGGGATTGATCAGGTGAAGACACCGCCCATCGTGCGCGTTGAACTGAGCGCGGACGGTTCGCTGGCAGCTTCGCCCAAGGTGGCCAATTCTTCGGACGATCCAGGCTTTCGCTCTTATGCCGAGAGCTTGCGCCGGGCCATCCTGCGTTGCGCGCCCTATCATATTCCCGCCCAGTATGCGCCATTCATGAATGACTGGCGCGACCTCAATATCGTCGCCGACCCTCAGGACTTCTTAGGCTGATGAGCATTTCCTCCTTTCTCTCTCCGATGCCCGGACGAGGTGTCGCCATCGATACCGGTTTTCCCGGTCGCAATCTTCTTCGCCGCACCGTCAGCGATGCTGCGCCACTTCTCTGGCGTCTGTTGCGACGCGGTCGGCGGGGGCTGGCGACCGGAAGACTATTCGTTTTGCGAGGGGTCGCCATCGGCGCAGCCGCCTTCATCGCCACCGCGGTGGTGCAGCCGGCCCACGCCGAAATCACCATCAGGCTCGATCGTGCTAATTTCGAACCGCTGCCGGTGGCGATCACCGATTTTGCCGGTGATGGCGACCTCGGCGCGAAGATCGCCGGGGTGATTTCCGCCAATCTCAAGCGCTGCGGCTATTTCGTCCCGCTCGACCGCCAGAACATGCCAGCCGGCATGGCCGGATTCGATGCCGTGCCGCAGTTCCAGCAGTGGCAGGCCTTGAACATTCAAGGCCTTGTGACCGGCCGTGTCACGCGTGAAGGGTCCGGCCGCCTCAAGGTGGAGTTCCGCCTGTGGGATGTGCCCGCCGGGCAGCAACTCACCGGCCAGCAGTATTTCACCGATCCCGGCAACTGGCGCCGCATCGCGCATATCATCTCGGATGCGGTGTTCACGCGGCTGACCGGGCTCAAGGGCATGTTCGACACGAAGATCGTCTTCGTGGACGAATCAGGCCCGAAGGAGACGCGCCGCAAGCGTCTGGCGGTCATGGACCAGGATGGCGCCAATGTCCGCTTCCTGACGCGCGGTGAGGATCTTGTCGTGACGCCGCGCTTTTCGCCGACGAGCTCCGAAATCGCCTATATGGCCCAGCGTCGTGGTTCCCAACCGCATATCCAGTTGCTCAATCTCGACACGAATCAGCGCGAGATGGTCGGCAATTTTCCCGATATGACCTCGAGCCCGCGGTTTTCGCCGGATGGAAGCAAGCTTCTGCTCAGCCTGCAGCAGGGCGGTAACGCCAATATCTATGTGATGGACATGCGCTCGCGGACGACCACCCGGTTGACGTCGACCAATGCCATCGACACGAGCCCATCCTTCTCGCCGGACGGCTCGCAGATCGTTTTCGAGTCGGACCGTGGCGGACAGCCGCAGCTCTACGTCATGCCGGCGTCTGGCGGAGAAGCGCGTCGCATCTCCTTCGGTCAGGGCACCTATGGCCAGCCGGTCTGGTCGCCGCGCGGCGACTATATCGCCTTCACGCGTCAAGGGGGTGGCCGTTTCGGCATCGGCATCATGAAGCCGGATGGCTCCGGCGAACGCATGCTGACGGAAGGCTTCCATAACGAGGGTCCGACATGGGCGCCCAACGGCCAGTTCCTGATGTTGTGGCGTGACGGTGGCGGCGCCAATGGCGGCCGCATCTTCATGGTCGACATCACCGGCCGTGTCGAAGTGCCGGTGCCGACGCCGTCCTTCGCGTCCGACCCAGCCTGGTCATCCATTCTGACAGAAATTCGCTGACGCGCGGTTCTATGACCCGGCGCTCGCTTCGGGCGCCGACCGGTCGAGGCCGGTCTTCACGAGCCGTTAACCCTCTTTAGTCTTTTGGTTTTGAAACGAGCCAGTGGCTCGCCGCGTCAAGGACCCGTCAAGGTTGACGGATCATGAATTGTAACAAACCGAGCGGCTTATTTCGTCCGGTGTCCTCCTGCCAGATGTTTCAGGCAAAGGACGCAGGCGAGTGGAGCCGCAGCACAAGCCGTCGTTCTGGAGTGATCCGATGCTGTCTCTCACTTGTTCCCCGCGCGGCCTGAAGCTGGCAGCGGTCTTTGTTGCAACGCTCGCCATGGCCGCCTGCGCCAAGGACGCCAACCAGGCGGGGCTCGGTGGGGCCGGCGGCGCTGGTGGCACTGGAGGGTACGGCGCCGGCGGTGCGAGCACGCCTGGCTCGACGCAGGACTTCGTCGTCAACGTCGGTGATCGCGTGTTCTTCGAGACGGATTCGAGCGACCTGACGCCGACCGCCGTTGCTACGCTCAACAAGCAGGCCCAGTGGCTGCAACAGTATCCGCGCTATACCTTCGTCGTTGAAGGGCATGCCGACGAGCGCGGCACGCGTGAATACAACTTCTCGCTCGGCGCCCGCCGTGCGCAGACGGTGCGTGACTACCTGGCCTCGCGTGGTATTGCCGCCTCGCGCATGCGCACGATCTCCTATGGCAAGGAGCGGCCGGTCGCGGTGTGCGACGACATCTCCTGCTGGTCGCAAAATCGTCGCGTCGTGACGGTCCTCGACGGCGCTGGCGCCTGATCGCTTGGTACCCCTTGGCCTGCGGGGCCGATTGGCCCTCAGGTCCCGTGGTCATCGCGCGCACACTATGGTAGAAGCCCCAAAGAGCGGGCTGGATTCCGGCCCGTGTGCGTGTCATGGGCCTAGCCTCCAGACGCGGCACGGGACGTTCGCGGGTATCGCAGTGTCTCGACCGCGATGACGTGAATTGACGTTGGCCCGCGAAGAGGCACTGCTCGCTTGAGGAATTTATCTTAAGGGCGGTTCATGATCAGAGTTCAGCGTTCGCTTTTGCTCCTGACCGTTTGCGGAATGGCACTTTTGGCTGGCGTCGAGGCACGGGCCCAGGACGCGTCCGAAATGTTCGTCCGCTTGCAACGGCTTGAGGGGCAGGTCCGTGAGCTCTCCGGCCGCGTGGAGCAGCTTCAGTTCGAGAACCGCCGCCTGCAGGACCAGACGCGCAAGTTCCAGGAAGATGTGGACTTCCGCTTCCAGGAGATCGGCGGGAAGGGCGGCAGCAGCCCGGCGCCGCAACGGCCGCCGCAGAAGCGCAGCGATGCCTTCGATCCCTCGACCCAGTCTGGACAGCCCGGCGCCCCGCGACCGCTTGGGCAGGGCCAGTCCAACCTTGCCGCCGCGGATCCCGATGCGACCGGCGGCATAGCCATTATTGACGAAGCCGGATCCGGCGATCGCCCGGACGCGCCTCTCGACCTGTCGAGTGTTGGCCGGATTGCCCCGGCGCCACCACCGCGGATGAGCGTCGCCGCGACGACGACGGATGATCCGCGCACGCAGTATGAGACGGCGGTCTCGCTGCTGCAGCGCAAGGACTATGAAAGCGCGGAAATGGGCTTTCGCCAGTTTCTGCAGTCACACCCGCGCGATCGGCTCGTCCCGGACGCGACCTATCTGCTCGGAGAAAGCTATCTCTCCCGTGGTCGCTATCGCGAGGCTGCCGAACAATATCTCAAGGTGACGACGGAGTACGGCAAGAGTACCCGTGCCCCTGCCGGCATGGTGAAACTCGCGGTATCGCTGAATGCCCTCGGCGCTCGCGACCAGGCCTGCGCAACGCTTGCCGAAGTCGGCCGCAAATACCCTCAGGCTGATGCCAATGTCCGCCAGAACGTTGCGCGGGAGCGTGCACGCGTCAAATGTTCCTGAGACGCCGGCCAAAGTGCTGAGGGGCGGCGCGCTCGGGTGGGTTTCCAGACCCGAGCTGGACAGACCCTTGCCAGGTTTCCCTGACAGCGAAGTCCTCGCACTGCTTGCTCCGCTCGGCGAGGCCAAGGGCCTTGTCCTTGCGGTATCCGGTGGCCCGGATTCACTCGGTCTGCTCATGCTGGCATGGCGTTGGCGGGCTCTCGTCGCGGCTCCGCCTATCACCGTTGCCAGTGTCGACCATGCACTCCGGCCGGAGAGTGCGGAGGAGGTCGCGGCTGTCGCCGCGCTCTGCACCCGCCTTGGTATCGCTCACCGCGATCTGCGCTGGGAAGGCCCGAAGCCCACGACGGGCATCCATGAGGCGGCCCGCGCCGCGCGCTATCGCCTCCTGGAGATCGCCGCCCGGGATGCCGGCGCGACGCATCTGGTAACGGCGCATCATGCGGATGATCAGGCTGAAACCGTTCTGTTGCGCCTCGCGCGGGGGAGCGGCATCGGTGGCTTGGCGGCCATGCGTCCCGCAACCCGTCTCGCCGCGGGCCTCATTCTCGCGCGGCCTCTCCTTGGCCTGCCCAAGGCGCGGCTTGTGACGCTGGTGAAGGCGGTGGGGCTATCTGCCATCGACGATCCCTCCAATCGTGATCCCCGCTTCGCGCGTGGGGCGTTGCGCGGGCAGGCGCGTGCCCAGGAGGCCCTGGGCCTGACGCCGGCGCGGCTGGCCTTGCTCGCCCGCCGGGCGGCACGTGCCGAGGATGCCATCGGCCAGGCGACGGACAGCGCGGCCCTTCGCTGCGCGTTAGTGGATCCCAGCGCGGCGACGGCCGAGAGCCGGTTTTCTCCAGCTTTTTTCCTGGAGCCGGAGGAGGTGCAATTGCGCCTGTTGCGACGGGGGATCGCAGGCATTACCGGGGCTTCGGCTGGCGTGCAGGACCTTCGCCTCGAGCGTCTTGAAGCGTTGACAGACGCGCTTTCGCTAGCGCGGGCGCGCGGGGAGACGCTTAAACGAACCCTTGGGGGTACGGTGGTACGGCTCATGCGGAGTGGTCACATCCACTTGACGCGGGAAGGGCCACGCCGGCGCGGAAAGATACGGAATGTTTGACTTTTTGAGCGAGTCTCTGGGACAATCGCCGGCTATTTTCGGGCGCCATTCCAACTTCCTCGGGCTCTTCCCTTGGCAAGTATGGTTGTGAGCCCTAGATTAGCGCGTACGGCGGCATTCGCAGACAACAACGCCGCCACCGAGTGACGAGGAAGACCTAATCCGATGAACCCCAATTTCCGCAATTTCGCCCTGTGGGTCATCATCTTTCTATTGGTGCTTGCGCTCGTCACGCTCTTCCAGAATCCGGGCTCGCGCGGAACCGCCAACGAGATCCCCTATTCGCAGCTCCTGAACGATGCTGATGCGGGGCGGATCACGAGCGTGGTGATTTCTGGCCAGGACATTACCGGCACCTACACGAATGGCGGGTCCTTCCGCACCTTCGCGCCGAATGACCCTTCGCTGGTGAGCAAGCTTTCCCAGAAGGGCGTGCAGATCACAGCCAAGCCGCCGTCGGATTCGACGCCTTGGTTCATCGCGCTGCTTTTCAACTGGTTGCCATTGCTCGTTTTCATCGGTGCCTGGATCTTCCTGTCGCGCCAGATGCAGAGCGGTGCGGGCCGCGCCATGGGCTTCGGCAAGTCCAAGGCCAAGCTCCTGACGGAAGCGCATGGCCGCGTGACCTTCGAGGACGTGGCAGGCATCGACGAGGCCAAGGAAGATCTGCAGGAGATCGTGGAGTTCCTGCGCGATCCGCAGAAGTTCCAGCGACTCGGTGGTCGCATCCCGCGCGGCGCGCTGCTCGTCGGCCCGCCCGGCACGGGTAAGACGCTCACGGCGCGCGCTGTCGCGGGCGAGGCCAATGTGCCCTTCTTCACAATCTCGGGCTCCGACTTCGTCGAGATGTTCGTGGGTGTCGGCGCGAGCCGCGTGCGCGACATGTTCGAACAGGCCAAGAAGAACGCGCCCTGCATCATCTTCATCGACGAAATCGACGCGGTCGGTCGCCATCGCGGCGCGGGCCTCGGTGGCGGCAATGACGAGCGCGAGCAGACGCTGAACCAGCTGCTCGTCGAGATGGATGGCTTCGAGCAGAACGAAGGCATCATCATCATCGCCGCGACCAACCGCCCCGACGTGCTCGACCCCGCTTTGCTGCGCCCCGGCCGCTTCGATCGCCAGATCGTCATCCCGAACCCGGACGTTGCGGGCCGCGAGAAGATCCTGCGCGTCCACGTCCGCAAGGTGCCGTTGGCGCCGGATGTCGACCTCAAGACCATCGCGCGCGGCACGCCCGGCTTTTCCGGCGCTGACCTGATGAACCTCGTCAACGAAGGTGCCCTTCTTGCCGCAAGGCGTGGCAAGCGCATCGTCACGCAGGCTGAGTTCGAGGACGCCAAGGACAAGGTCATGATGGGCGCCGAGCGCCGCTCCATGGCCATGACCCAGGAGGAGAAGGAACTCACGGCCTATCATGAGGCGGGCCACGCGATCGTCGGCATCAACGTGCCGAGCCACGATCCCATCCACAAGGCGACGATCATCCCCCGTGGCCGCGCGCTCGGCATGGTGATGTCGCTGCCTGAGAACGATCGCCATTCCTATACGCGTGAGTGGTGTGTCTCTCGCATCGCCATGACATTTGGCGGTCGTGAGGCCGAGATCCTGAAGTTCGGGCCCAACAAGGTGACGAACGGGGCGAGCGGCGACATCCAGCAGGCCACCCGCCTTGCGCGAGCGATGATCATGGAGTGGGGCATGTCCGACAAACTCGGGCGCGTCCGCTACCAGTCCAACGAGCAGGAAGTGTTCCTCGGCCATTCGGTGGCGCAGAGCCAGAACATGTCCGATGAGACGGCGAAGCTCATCGACGCGGAAATCCGCAAGCTGATTGAGGACGGCGAGAACGAAGCCCGCCGCATTCTCATCGAGAAGCGGCAGGATTGGGAGACTCTGGCTCAGGCTCTTCTGGAATACGAAACCCTGTCTGGCGAGGAGATCCGCGATCTGCTGAACGGCAAGCCGCCAACGCGTGACAGCGGCGAGCCGAAGACGCCAAGCCGCAGTTCGGCCGTGCCGACGACGGGTCGCAACAGGCCCCGTGGCGAGCCGGATACGGGCTTGGAGCCTCAGCCGCAGGTCTGATTGAAGCCTCCTATAGACTCTTCTGACCTCCGCCGGATCTAAGCCGGCGGAGGTTTTGCTTTCTGGACGGCCCCGGTCTGAAGATCGGCCGGCTTGAAAGATTCGCTCATATTTTTTGAACGAAGTTCGGTCACAGTCGGCGGGCGACGCTGCTATAAGCGTCAGAATCCGTACAGTTCGGGCGGTATGGGCTGTGGAGGTCGCGATGGCGCGCAAGAGTCGTAGAACGCGCCTTGAGATGAAATCTCCCGCTGAGGACAAGCAGAAGGCTGCCGATATGAGACGCGCGTATTTCGGAACGGATGGCATTCGTGGCTTGGCCAATTCCGTCATCACGCCTGAGCTGGCCCTGAAGGTCGGGCAGGCGGCGGGGCTTCTGTTCCAGCGCGGTGAACATCGACACCGTGTCGTCATCGGCAAGGATACGCGTCTTTCCGGCTACATGATCGAATATGCGCTGGTGGCGGGGTTCACCTCCGTCGGCATGGACGTGCTGCTGCTCGGGCCGATGCCGACGCCGGCGGTCGCCATGCTCACCCGCTCGATGCGGTGCGATCTCGGCGTCATGATCTCCGCCTCGCACAACCCTTATGAGGACAACGGCATCAAGCTGTTCGGCCCCGACGGCTACAAGCTCAGCGACGACGTGGAGCAAGAAATCGAGGGGCTGATCGACGCCGATCTGCGGCTGCGCCTCTCAAAGCCCGACAGCCTTGGCCGTGCCAAGCGTATTGAGAGCGTGCACGCGCGCTATATCGAATTCGCCAAGCGTACCCTGCCGCGCCAGCTTGATCTCGACGGCCTGCGAATCGTCGTCGATTGCGCCAACGGCGCGGCCTACAAGGTGGCGCCGGAAGCCCTGTGGGAGCTTGGCGCGGATGTGATTTCCATTGGCGTCGAGCCGGATGGCTTCAACATCAACCGTGATGTGGGATCCACCGCACCATCCGCGTTGATCGCCAAGGTCCGCGAGACGCGCGCCGACATTGGAATCGCGCTTGATGGTGATGCTGACCGTGTCATCATCGTCGACGAGAAGGGGCATCTCGTGGATGGCGATAGCCTCATGGCCGCCATCGCCACGAGCTGGAAGGAGGACGGGCGCCTGTCCCGTCCGGGGATCGTTGCGACGATCATGTCCAATCTCGGGCTTGAGCGTTATCTTGAGGGGCTCGGTCTCAATCTCATCCGTACCGCGGTGGGTGATCGCTACGTGCTCGAGCGTATGCGTCAGGATGGCTACAATCTCGGTGGCGAGCAATCCGGCCACATCATCATGCCGGACCACGCGACAACCGGCGACGGGCTCGTCGCGGCTCTCCAGCTTCTTGCCGTGGTCAAAGGACGCGACCGCCCGGTCAGCGAGATCTGCCAGTGCTTCGAGCGCTTGCCGCAAATCCTGAAGAACGTGCGTTATCGCAGAGACCAGGTCCTCTCGGAAGAACTGGTCGGGCCGGTCGTGGAGGCTGCCCGCAAGAAGCTCGGTTCGGGCGGGCGGCTGGTCATTCGCCCTTCAGGTACCGAACCACTTATCCGCGTGATGGGTGAAGGTGATGATCGCGTTCTCGTCGAGAGTGTCGTCGACGAGGTCGTCGAGGCTTTCACGCGGGCCGCTGCTGCTGCGGCGTGATTCGCCAAAATCCGGACGCCTCAAGGTTAACGGGTCTCAGCTTTTTTAACCATTTTTGGCAATTCTGGCGATGGGCGGATCGTCGATGCCCAGGCCGATCTTGTTCGGGCCAGTTGCCGAGGGCGGAACCCAGCGCTCTCGAGATCGCCTCGCAGCGCTTCCGCTGTCGCTGAAAGAAAGAGTGAAATCAGATCATTAGCCAAGAAAGCGCTCCGCGAGCTCCTGGCGACCTCGTGGATGAGCCCGCTCGCCCTTGGTCTGTGAAGAAAAGACGATAAGCTGAATACTCATTATGGTGAAGTATTAAGGTTAAGATCTGTTTAAGAGTTTTATGCGACTGTCCTTCCATGTGCAGTGGGGAGCTCCACAACCGGACCCTTCCCTGACAAGAAGGAACTTCGTTCATGCGTGGCATGAGAACTCTCGTCCTAGTGGGCGGCTTTGTTGCGGGGACCATGGGGACTGGTCTCGCAGCGGATCTATTGCCGCCGCCGCCCCCACTAGCACCTCCGGTGCCACTCGACATGAGCGGATGGTATCTGCGCGGCGATATCGGCTTCAGCAACCAGCAGGTCGACAAGCTTGACAACGTGCTCTACCAGGGCACAACGGTTGTCAATGTTAACAAGAATTTTGACGCCGCGCCCTTCGCCGGTGTTGGTGTTGGTTATAAGTTCAACAACTGGTTCAGAACCGACCTGACGACCGAATATCGCGCGAGAGCGAACTTCAAGGGTCTTGATATATACGAGGCTCCCTATCTTTCGACGGGTTATGCGACAGACCAATACTCCGGCGGCAAGACGGAGTGGACGACGCTGGTCAATGCGTATTTCGATCTTGGCACCTGGTCGGGCATCACCCCCTTCGTTGGCGCGGGCATCGGCGTGACGCGCAACACGATCTCGGGATTCACGGATACCAATATCATAACGCAGGGACTTGCTTACGGTCGTGACAAGTCGAAGTGGAACCTCGCCTGGGCACTTTATGCCGGTCTCGGCTACGAGGTGACACCGAATTTTACCGTCGAGCTGGCCTATCGCTACCTCAATCTGGGCGATGCGGAGTCGGGTGACCTGATCACTTACACGGGTTATAATTCGGTCTATAACCCGATGAAATTCAAGGACCTGAGCTCGCACGACATCAAGATCGGCTTGCGCTGGATGCTCGGCGGCCCAAGCTATGCGGCTGTTGATGAGCCTCTGATGCGCAGCTACTGATGAGGCACGGGTAGAATACGCGGCGTCCGCTGCGTGGCGGAATAGCCGGCGCCTATGATTGCAAAGAGCCTGTTTGCGTTGAGAGCTGAATCAGCCTCACGCAAGCAGGCTCTTTTTTTGCGCAATTGCCCGAGCGGTGTCCTATGAGAAAAGCCGCACGTTATATTTCGAGCATAAACTCAATATTTTTTATCTTACTATCAAATTTACGTAATAATTTTTATTGAGCTTTCAAATTTGGAATGTTGGAGTGTGAGTGCTAGCATGTCGATGTATAAGTTTCGGCATGTGGATTATTGTTGTTCATCAGTTTTATTTGTAATTAAGCGTGTAATTCTTGTTTTAGGCGTTCGTTAAACATAAAAGTCAAGTATCCGCTGGCCGTAATGCGTCGTTGTGAGTTGGGGCGCGCGGCGATGTCCGAATAAGGGTGTCGCAGCGCTGCGTGAAACAAGCTTCGAGGATGACAGGACCATGTGGGCGGCATTCTTAGGTACGGATGTTTGGGCGCGTCGCCAAATCGCTGTGGTATGCCTCACGGCATGGAGTGCCGTCGCGTGTCAGGTAACGTGGGCGCAGGCCGCGGATCTCGACTATTCCGCGCTGCGTGGCGCGATCATGGATGACAAGTCGACCGATGCCGCGGACTGGAGCGGCGTCTATCTCGGCGCGCAGGCCGGCTATGCCAATGCGAATGTCGATTTTGGCAGGGCGACCGGCGATCTCATCGCGCATGTGCTCCGGGACACGATCATCGAGGCCGAAGCTGCCGTCTCTGGATGGACGGCGTTGCCCGAGCGCGATGCGCGACGCGGGATTTTCGGTGGCTTTCTCGGCTATAACAGTCAGTGGGACGATGTGGTTCTTGGTATCGAGGCCAACTATAATCACACGAATCTCAATATAACGGCGCGGGATCAGTTGCAGAGAAGCCACGTTGCTTCGGATCGATACACGTATAACGTCGATCTAGACGCGCGTTCGACCGTCAGGGTGACGGACTACATCACTTTCCGCGCGCGCGCCGGCTATGCCCTCGGCTCTATAATGCCTTATGCGATGATGGGCGTGGCAGTCGGCAGGGCGACCATCGATCGGTCCGCGTCGGTGGCTGTAACGGCCAATGATTATTCTGGCATGGGGAGGCCGGTGGCGAGCCTCAATCCCAATCCGACGACGCTGTCAGAGAAAAAGAACAATGAATTTGCTTATGGCATGGCGGCCGGATTGGGCGTTGATATGCTTCTGACCGATAGTGTCTTCCTGCGGGGCGAATATGAATACATTCGCTTTATGTCCTTCTCCAAGGCACGGGCAGACATCAATGCCTTGCGGGGGGCTGTTGGCGTGAAATTCTAGATGTCGAGTGACCAGTGGTTGGCAAAGTGCCATCCGCGGCCGCCCCGCGAAATCCTGCAAGCCACGCAGCAGCAGCTGTGGGCGGATGCGCGCTTGGAGCCTTCGCAATAATCACCCGTTGACTGTCGGCTCCATCTCCCGTATCTCCATCCGCGGGACACCTTCCCCCAACGGAAGGCGCCCATCTGTAAGGATGGACTGACATGACAGAGACTCTGCCCACCGCGCGCCCCGCTCGGCCTCATTTTTCGTCTGGCCCCTGCGCGAAGCGCCCTGGCTGGGATGCCGCCGCCCTCGATACGAGTGCACTCGGCCGCTCCCACCGTGCCAAGATCGGCAAAGCCAAGCTCAAGCAGGCGATCGATCTTACCCGTGAAATCCTGCAGGTTCCTGCCGATTATCGTATCGGCATTGTGCCTGCGTCCGACACCGGCGCCGTCGAGATGGCGCTGTGGTCGCTGCTCGGCGCCCGCCCGGTCGACATGCTCGCCTGGGAATCCTTCGGCGAAGGCTGGGTGACGGATGTCGTCAAGCAGCTCAAGCTCGCTGACGCCCGCGTCATCAAGGCCGGCTACGGCGAACTGCCGGATCTGACTGAGGTCGACACCAAGACCCGCGACGTGGTCTTCACCTGGAATGGCACGACCTCCGGTGTTCGCGTCCCGAACGCCGACTGGATCGCCGCCGACCGTGAAGGGCTCACGATCTGCGACGCCACCTCGGCTGCTTTCGCCCAGCGCCTCGATTGGCAAAAGCTCGATGTCGTCACCTTCTCCTGGCAGAAGGTTCTCGGCGGCGAGGGCGGTCATGGCATCCTCATTCTCTCGCCGCGCGCCGTTGCCCGGCTCGAGAGCTATACGCCGGCCTGGCCGCTGCCGAAGATCTTCCGCATGACCAAGGGCGGCAAGATCGTCGAGGGCATCTTCCAAGGCGAGACCATCAACACCCCTTCGATGCTCTGCGTCGAGGACTATATCGACGCGCTCGAATGGGCGAAGTCGCTCGGCGGGCTCGATGCGCTGGTCGCGCGGGCTGATGCCAACGCCAAGGCGATTGCCGACTGGGTGGCAAAGACGCCGTGGGTCGCCAATCTCGCGAAGGTCGCACAGACGCAGTCCAACACGTCGGTCTGCCTGTCGATCGTCGATGCCGACGTAGTCGCCAAGGGTCCGGAGGCTGTCGCCGCCGTTGCCAAGGGGCTCGCCGCCGCGCTCGACAAGCGCGATGTCGCCTACGACATCGGCGCCTATCGTGATGCCCCTCCCGGCCTCAGGATCTGGTGCGGCGCCACCGTCGAGACGGCTGACGTCGCGGCGCTGACCCAATGGCTCGACTGGGCCTTTGCCCAGGAAAAGGCAAAGCTCGCCTGATCTTTGCGCATGAAGCGCGAGGCGCTCTTTCGTGAAGGCGAGAGCGCATTGAGACGGCCGGGGATGGTGACGTTCCAACGCCCGGCCGCTCGCAGCAATGTTCACGTTGTCTGATCCTCCAAAGTCGCAGCGCCTGCGCGACGCCCAGATGCCCCTCGCCGGGCCGCCGCGTCGCCGCTCCTGATAAGGATTTCCGATGCCCGCTCCCAAGGTTCTCATTTCCGACGCTTTGTCCCCCGCCGCCGTGCAGATCTTTCTGGATCGCGGCATCGAGGTCGATTTCCAGCCCGATCTCGGCAAGGACAAGGACAAGCTCGCCGCCATCATCGGTAACTACGATGGCCTCGCGATCCGGTCCGCCACCAAGGTCACGCCCAAGATCCTCGAAGAGGCGAAATCGCTGAAGGTCATCGGTCGCGCCGGCATCGGCGTCGACAACGTTGATATCCCGGCGGCGACCGCCAAGGGCATCATCGTGATGAATACGCCCTTCGGCAATTCGATCACGACCGCCGAGCATGCCATCGCCATGATGTTCGCGCTGGCCCGCGAGATCCCTGCCGCCGACACCTCTACCCAGGCCGGCAAGTGGGAGAAGAACCGCTTCATGGGCGTCGAGATCACGGCCAAGACGCTCGGCATCATCGGCTGCGGCAATATCGGCTCCATCGTTGCCGAGCGGGCGATCGGCCTGCGGATGAAGGTCATCGCCTATGATCCCTTCCTGTCGCCGGAACGGGCGCTCGACCTCGGCGTCGAGAAGGTCGAGCTCGACGACCTGCTGGCCCGCGCCGATTTCATCACGCTGCACACGCCGCTGACGGAAAAGACCAAGAACGTCCTCTCCGCCGAGGCGTTGGCCAAGACCAAGAAGGGCGTACGCATCATCAACTGTGCCCGTGGCGGCCTGGTTGACGAGGCGGCCCTGCGTGCGGCGCTGGATTCCGGCCATGTCGGGGGCGCTGCCTTCGATGTGTTCGTCGAGGAGCCGGCAAAGGAAAACCCGCTGTTCGGGCACCCGAATGTGGTCTGCACGCCGCATCTGGGCGCCGCCACCACCGAAGCGCAGGAGAATGTTGCTCTCCAGGTCGCCGAGCAGATGTCCGAATACCTTCTGCGTGGGGCTATCTCCAATGCGGTGAACTTCCCGTCCATCACCGCCGAGGAAGCGCCCAAGCTGAAGCCCTTCATCGCGCTGGCCGAGAACCTCGGCTCCTTCGCGGGCCAGTTGACCGAAACCGGCATCAAGAGCGTCCACATCACCTATGAGGGCACCGTCGCTGCGCTCAAGATCAAGGCGCTCACCTCGGCGGCGGTCGCGGGCCTGCTGCGCCCGATGCTGGCGGATATCAATGTCGTCTCGGCGCCGAGCGTCGCCAAGGAGCGCGGCATCGTCATCGAGGAGACGACGCGCGAGGCCCAGGGCGAGCATGACGCGCTGATCACCTTGACGGTCGTCACCGAGAAGCAGGAGCGCTCCGTGGTCGGCACCGTCTTCGCCGATGGCGCGCCGCGGATCGTGGCGATCAAGGGCATCAAGGTCGACGCCGAATTCGCCCCGTCGATGATCTATGTGACGAACGAGGACAAGCCCGGCTTCATCGGCCGCTTCGCCAGCGTGCTGGGCGATGCCGGCGTCAATATCGCGACCTTCGCATTGGGTCGTGACCGGCAGGGCGGTTCGGCGATCGCGCTCGTCGAGGTGGACGGGGCCGTGCCGGAGAACGTCCTCACTGGTGTCCAGACCATCCCGGGCGTCAAGCAGGTCAAGCCGCTGAAGTTCTAAGGCGGCTGCCGGCGACAGCGGCCTCGCGACCGGACTTCCTACCTAAGCGCCATTGATGACGGCCCCACGGGGCCGTCATTTTTTTTGCCCCGTTCGTACGATCGAAAAGCGGATCTCGTGGAAACCTGGCCGATGGCAGACAGTCGGGCTTTGAGAGCTGCAACTGCCATCAAGTCAGGCGCGCCGCATCGATTCCTCTCCTCAGGGGAGGGTAGCGCTACGCGCGCCGGTGGCAGCCACCTGACGTTGACCCGAATGGAAGACGGCGACACATGCTGCGGGGCCCCAGCCTTGTACCCCACCCGATCTCGCTGACGCGAGGCCACCCTCGCCCTGAAGGGGAGGGATCGGCGTGGCGTGACCGACTCGATGACACAAAGGTTCCTTCCCCCGATCTGAAGGAAGCCCCTAGTTTCGATCGATCCTAGCGCAGGCGTTCGGCGATGAGGATGCCGCCGATCACCAGCAGCATGGCCGCCATCTGGTAGAGGCCGAAGGCCTCACCCAGCAGCACGATGGACAGCACGATGCCGAAGACCGGCATCAGATTGTTAAACAGGCCGGCACGGCTCGGGCCGATGAGCTGGACGGAGCGTATAAAGAAAATCTGCCCGATGAGAGACGGAAAGATCCCGATATAGAGAAGGGTGAGCCATCCGGACGGGCTCGGCCAATAGGCTTTGCCCTGGGCGATCTCGATGGCGAGCAGCGGCAGGGACGAGACAAAGGCCGCCAGCGCCATCGCTGCGAAATAGGCGGTGTCCGACACCTTCGGCCGGCTGCGCAGATGCAGCGCATAGGCTGCATAGAACGCGCAGGCGATCAGCATGAACAGGTCGCCGCGGTTAATGGTGAGATTCAACAGCGTCTGCAAGTCGCCATGCGAGGCCGTCACCATCACGCCGAGGATGGTCAAAACAAGCCCGACGGCCTGGCCGATATTGATCCGCTGGCCGAAGAACAGGATCGCTCCCATGACCACGAAGACCGGAATCGCGCTCTGGATGATCGTCATGTTGACGGCGGTGGTCTCGTAGGCCGAGACATAGAAGAGCGCGTTGAAACCGGTGAAAGCCAATGTTCCCATGCCGGCGATGATCGGCCAGCGGGATTTCAGCACAGGCAGATCGCGGACGATGTCCTTCCGGCTGAAGATGAGCAGAACCACGCAGACGATGGCCCAGCGCAGACAGACGATGCTCATCGGTGAGATCTGGCCGACAGCGAATTTACTTGCCGTGACATTGCCCGCCCACATCAGCATCGTGAGCGGCAGCAGGACATAGGCTTGATTGAACAACCACTGGATGGCGCGGCCGATCGGGGAATTCGTATCAGGCATTTCTGCTCGGCGCGCTGGTGGTCACGATCATGGGAAGAGGCACTCCTGTGGGATACTCACCCACGGAATTCAATCCACGGAGAGGGCTGTTCGGCGCGCGACGATAGCCAAAAGCGTCCAGGCAAGGTTAGCAGAGTAGGCGCAGGGCTGACATGCATAAAGACCGTCACGTACCGCCTGACGCGCCATCATACAGGTTGTGAACTGTCGTGGAGGACCGCGGCGACGCTGTGGCTTGACCTCGCGGGCCTAATCGTCGAAGAGAGGCTGTAAGGACCCCGGCCTTGCGCCGGGGTTTGTCATGTGAGGGGTCGGCTATCGGCCGGCTTGAAGGATATGGCGAACGTCGTTGTAGTCGGTGCCCAGTGGGGCGATGAAGGTAAAGGCAAGATCGTCGACTGGTTGAGTGAACAGGCCGATGTGGTCGTTCGCTTCCAGGGCGGTCACAATGCCGGTCACACGCTCGTCATCGACGGCACGACCTACAAGCTTTCCCTTTTGCCGTCCGGCGTCGTCCGCCCCGGCAAGCTCGGGGTCATCGGCAATGGCGTCGTTCTCGACCCGCAGGCCCTGATCTCCGAGATCTCGCGGCTGAAAGAGCAGGGGCTCGCGATCTCGCCGGAGAATCTGCGCGTCGCCGACAACGCCGCTCTGATCCTGTCGCTACATCGCGAGCTTGATGCGCTGCGGGAGAATTCCAACAGCGGCACGAAGATTGGCACCACCCGCCGCGGCATCGGCCCGGCTTATGAAGACAAGGTGGGCCGCCGCGCGATTCGCGTGATGGATCTGGCGGATCTCGACACGCTCGAGGAAAAGATCGAGCGGCTGCTCGTCCATCACAATGCTCTGCGGCGCGGCTTTGGACTGGCTGAGTTCAACGCGGCCGACATCTTTGCGGAACTCAAGGCTGTCGCCTCCGAGATCGTTCCCTACATGGGCGTGACGTGGATGCTGCTCGATGAGCACCGCCGCGCCGGCAAGCGCATCCTGTTCGAGGGCGCGCAGGGCGCCCTGCTCGATGTCGACCATGGCACCTATCCCTTCGTCACGTCCTCACACACCGTTGCCGGCCAGGCAGCCGCCGGTTCCGGCCTTGGCCCCAACGCCATCGGTTATGTGCTGGGCATTGCGAAGGCTTACACCACGCGCGTCGGCGGGGGGCCGTTCCCAACCGAGCAGGACAACGAGATCGGCGATACGCTCGGGACCCGTGGTCATGAATTCGGCACCGTGACCGGGCGCAAGCGCCGTTGCGGCTGGTTCGATGCCGTCCTCGTCCGGCAGACGGTGAAGACATCCGGTATCGATGGCATTGCCCTGACCAAGCTCGACATTCTCGATGGCTTCAAGACCATCGATGTCTGTGTCGGCTATCGCCTCGATGGCAAGGACTATGACTACCTGCCCGCCGGCCAGGCCCAGCAGGCCCGCGTCGAGCCGATTTACGAGACGATCGACGGGTGGGAAGGTTCGACGGCGGGTGCTCGCTCCTGGGCCGATCTGCCCGCTCAGGCCATCAAATACGTCAGACGTATCGAGGAATTGATCGGAGCGCCGGTTGCGCTTCTCTCGACCAGCCCCGAGCGTGATGACACGATCCTGGTGCATAACCCCTTCGAAGGTTGACGTGGCGACCGATTCGAGACATTCGACCTGAATGGCCGATTATTACACCCTGCTGCAGCGGGCGATTTCTGGTCTGCCCGAGAATACGCCCGAGACTCGCGGCGCCATCTACGAGCGAGCGCGTACCGTGCTCGTTCAGCAGTTGCGCAATGTCGAGCCGCCGCTTGCCGACGCGGATATCGATCGCGAATACGCGGCGCTCGATCTCGTTATCGCGCGCATCGAAGCGGAGGCTCGGCCGCTTGAAGAGCCAGCCTGGCCGCAGGACAACTGGCCCGATCAGGAGAATCTGCACGCCTTCGAGCAAGTGCCGCAGGCGTTTGATGATGGCCCCGCGAGGTCAGGCGAAGTCCCGGCGTCGCAGGACGGGCAGCTTGAGCCACAACTGGCCGCAACGTCGCAGTCTGATTTCAGGTCGTTGGACACCGAGACCAATGGATCGCCGGGCCGCGAGCGGCCGCGACTGGCGCCCGTCCGCCCCAAGCGGGATTGGCGCAGCCATATGCGCACCTTTGTCGTGACGGGCGTGCTCGCCGCGGTCGTTGCCGCCATAGCGGGCGTTGCCGTCGTGCTGCGTGACCGGCCCGTGGAAATCCCGCATGAGGAAGAGCACGCCGCGCCACAGGAGCAGGGTAACGGCAAGTTCACGGAGCGCCTGGGCGGCGAGCCGGCGCCCGCTGCCCCGCCGCCTGCAGCGCCGCCGTCGCAAGCCGCCAGCCCTCAGCAGCCTCCGGCTCAGCCGCAGGCACCTCAGGGTGGGGTTGCGGTTGCGCAGCGTGCGAGCCTCTATGAGGAATCCCCGGATAATCCCCAGGCGCCGGTGGTGCGGGCCGGGCGCACGACATGGCGGATCGACAGCATCAATCCTGGCCAGGGCGAGCCACTCGAGAGCGTCGTCCACGCTGATGTGGAGGTTCCGGAGGCTGGGCTGGCGCTCGCGCTCGTGCTCAGGCGCAACCGCGATACGACGCTGCCGGCCTCCCATACGGTTGAGCTCACGTTCCGCAACACTTCCGGTGATCCTGCGCGCTCGGTCCGCGACGTCGGCGTGATGCAGCTAAAGGCGGACGAGGGCGGTCGCGGCACGCCCCTGGCCGGACTGCCGGTGCCCGTCACTGAAAATATCTTCCTGATCGGACTGTCGAATCTCAGCGCGGATATGGAGCGCAACGCGTCCTTGCTGAAAAGTCAGGCCTGGATCGACCTGCCGCTTCGCTTCGCCAACGGGCGCCGCGCGGTGCTCGCCTTCGAGAAGGGCGTATCAGGCGACCAGGCGATCAATGAGGCTTTCCGCCTCTGGCAATAGCATCGATGGCGATGCAATCCTCGAAACGCGGACCCGGAAGCTCCGGTGGTCCTTGGAGTCGATCTGTCCGGCGAGGCCGGAGACGGCACAAAAAAATGGCCCCGGAAAGGGGCCATTTTCGTCACCGCGGCCATCATCCGGGCCGCTGGTATTACATCGCAGGCAAAGCCGCCGGGCCGGCCATCTCAAGCTTGGCCAAGCCCTTTTTCACCGCTTCCTGCACCTTCTCGAAGGCGCGGACCTCGATCTGGCGGACGCGTTCGCGCGAGACGCCAAACTCACCGGACAGATCCTCGAGCGTGACAGGCTCGTCCTGGAGGCGGCGGGCCTCGAAGATGCGCCGTTCGCGGTCGTTGAGGACTCCGAGCGCGTCGCGCAGGGCCGACAGGCGGTTACGCCCTTCCTCTTCGGAAGCCAGGATTGTCTCCTGGTCGGCGCTGTCGTCCACCAGCCAGTCCTGCCACTCGCCTTCGCCTTCCTGGCGCAGGGGCGCGTTCAAGGACGTGTCCCCGCCGAGACGGCGGTTCATGTCGATGACATCCTGCTCGGACACGCCGAGACGCGTCGCGATCGTCTTGACCTGGTCGGGGCGAAGATCCCCTTCCTCGTAAGCCGAAATATGGCTCTTGGCCTTGCGCAGATTGAAGAACAGTTTCTTCTGATTGGCCGTGGTGCCCATTTTCACCAGCGACCAGGAGCGAAGGATGTACTCTTGAATCGCGGCCTTGATCCACCACATCGCATAGGTCGCCAGGCGGAAGCCTTTGTCGGGCTCGAAGCGTTTCACGGCCTGCATGAGGCCGACGTTACCCTCCGATACGACTTCCGAAATCGGCAAGCCGTAGCCGCGATAACCCATGGCGATCTTGGCCACGAGCCGCAAATGGGATGTGACAAGCTTATGAGCCGCTTCGCGATCATCCTGCTCGCGCCAACGTTTGGCGAGCATAAACTCCTCTTCCGGTTTCAGCATCGGAAACCGGCGGATTTCATCGAGATAGCGCGACAGGCCACCTTCGTTCAGCAGCGCGGGAACAACCGTCGAAGCCATGAAAACCTCCTAACCAACCCCCTTTCAGGCAGGTTGTCTTAGAGCCGCCAATCTGGCCGGCTCCGTATTGTAGCATATAGGTCTCGACCTGAGTGGGCGAGGCACCCTTCTGCGTCTGGAGCATATTGCAGTGCGAAGGCACTGAATGCAGTGCGATTGCGCACATGATCTACTGTTTGGGTCTTGTTGTCGGCAAAGCCGCTACCAGCCGTGCCAGATCCTCCGGCGGCGCGCTTTCAAAGCTCATGAATTCGCCGGTCGCCGGATGGGCAAAACCAAGGGTTCGTGCATGCAACGCCTGTCGTCCGAGCGCCTCAAGCGCGGAGCGGGCAGCGGCGCCGAGCAGGCTCTCCTTTGTCTTGAAGCCCCGTCCGTAAAGCTGGTCGCCCAGGAGGGGATGGCCGATATGAGCCATATGGACGCGGATTTGATGGGTTCGCCCTGTTTCAAGACGACAACGGACGAAGCTTCCGATGGGTTCCATGCCGCGAGCCTCATCGCCGAAGAAGACCCTATCAACCTCGTAATGGGTGATCGCTACCCGTCCGCGTCCCTCGCGGGTGACCGTCATCTTCTCGCGATTGTGGGTCGCGCGCTCTATCGGTTGATCGATGGTGCCCCTCAGGATGGGGAGATTCCCCCAGACAACGGCCGTATAGACGCGCTCCAGCGGCCCCGTCCGACCGTGATCGGCGAACTGCTGGGACAGCGCGGCATGGGCCTGGTCGGTCTTGGCGACCACCATGACGCCGGACGTGTCCTTGTCCAGTCGATGCACGATGCCCGGACGCCGCACACCGCCAATCCCGGAAAGGCTGTCGCCGCAATGGGCGAGCAGGGCGTTGACGAGCGTTCCGCTGGCATGGCCCGGCGCGGGATGCACGACGAGGCCGGCGGGCTTGTCGATGACAATGATGTGATTGTCTTCGTAGAGCACAGTGAGGGGAATTGTTTCCGGCTCCGGCTCTGCGGGCGCGGCCGGCGGCACCACCAGGGTGACCGTGGCGCCAGCGGTCACCTTATGCTTCGGATCCTCCACGACCGCACCGTTGATGCGCACCTGTCCCGCCCTGACCAACTGTTGCAGGCGGGACCGGGACAGGTCGGCGAAGGCGGCGGCGAGAAACCGGTCCAGGCGGTCGCCGGCGAGGTCGTCCGCCACGATAACGGTCTGGATCTGATCTGAAGCGGCATGTGCTGGGTCGGTGGAAGCGTGCATCGCGAAGGCATGCATCACTCCCGCCACGGGGGCAAGCGCCATCGGGCAAGGATCGGGGACCATCGGCAAGGGCATTGCCAGACCGATAGGGTTGCGCAGTCTGCCGGGGGTAAGCCGTACCGCACGATAAGCGGCCCGGAGGGGCGTGACCGATAGTCACTGCAATGCCTTGAAGCTGCCGCCGACCATCGTCACAGTGGAACGTTCATGCGCTCCGGCGTATGATGCGCAACGCAGGATAGCAGGCGCCTTGACAGCTCATCGCGGTCTGAGGCTCTTGGTTCCGAATGGTGCTGCGCGGTCCCGGTGGGATTCGTTATCTTGAGGGAAGTTCAGGCCGGCATGGGCACGCGATCGACGTGTTGCAGGGGTGAAGATATGGGCGCTGGTGCTGCACCTCGGCGAGGACAGACGCGGAGGCGCGGGTGAACGACGTGCGGCTGCCGCCCTCTATTGTCTCGCTTCAAGGTGGAGCGTCCCCTCCACCGACTGCCGATAATTCGGACAAACCCTTGGTTGTCGGCTTGTTCGAAGGTGACGAGCTGGATGTCCTCGCGGCCGAATTGTCGCGGCTGCGGGAGGAGCATCGCGATCTCGACATGGCGATCGGTGCCCTGGAGCATGTCGGTCCGGCCGATCAGCTGCAGATCCAGCGCTTGAAGAAGCGGAAACTCTTCCTGAAGGATCGAATCTCCTTCATCGAGGATCAGTTGACTCCGGACATTATCGCGTGATGACGGGGGCTGCGCCGGCTGCCGCCGCACAGCGAGCGAGCTGCGAGGCGGGCAGCATTACCAAGTCTGCCCTTGCGTAGGGCCTCGGCACCCGCTATGGCGCGATTTTCAGAGGAGAGAACACGCATGGGAAGCGCCGGTTGCGGCATCCGCCCGCTTTGGAAGGGGATGATCACCCGATGAATGGAAAAGCGGGCAAGGCACCGGTTGCCGTCATCATGGGAAGCCAGTCGGACTGGGCAACCATGCGTCATGCGACGGAGACCTTGGAAGCACTGGGCATCGCCTTCGACGCCAAGATCGTATCGGCCCATCGCACGCCGGACAGGTTGTATGACTTCGCGAAGGGTGCAGCGGACGCAGGCTACAAGATCATCATCGCCGGTGCGGGCGGCGCAGCACATCTGCCTGGCATGGCCGCCGCATTGACGCATTTACCCGTATTTGGCGTGCCGGTGGAGTCAAAGGCCCTGTCCGGACAGGATAGCCTGCTGTCGATTGTGCAGATGCCGGCCGGGATTCCTGTCGGGACCCTGGCGATCGGCCGCGCCGGCGCCGTGAACGCGGCCTTGCTCGCGGCAGCGGTTCTGGCCCTCGACGATGCTGATCTGACTTCGCGTCTCAAAGCCTGGCGCGAGCGCCAGACGGCCGCGGTGGCTGATGTTCCCGAGATCACGTCATGAGCGTGGAAGCATCCGCTGACGGTACAGCGGCTGGCGCGCTCCCACCGGGTGCGACTGTCGGAATTCTCGGCGGCGGGCAACTCGGCCGCATGATGGCCATGGCGGCGGCGTCCTACGGATTGAAGACGCATATTTTCGCGCCGGACGCGGATAGCCCGGCTTTCGAGGTCGCGGGCAAGCACACGGTGGCCGGTTATGAGGACGAGGCGGCGCTGGTTGCCTTCGCGGCCGCTGTGGATGTCGTCACCTATGAATTCGAGAATATTCCGGCCGAAAGCGTAGACCTCCTTCGCCGGCATGTGCCGCTTTTTCCGGATTACCGGGCGCTGGCAACCACCCAGGACCGTCTGCTCGAGAAGCGGTTCGTGGCGGAGCTCGGCATCCCGACCGCGCCATTCCGGGACATCGCCAGCAAGGAAGACCTTGTCGCGGCCATGGCCGATCTCGGCACGCCCGCGATCCTCAAGACGCGCCGTTTCGGCTATGACGGCAAGGGCCAGGTGAAGATCGAGGCGGGGGCCGATCTCGATGCGGCTCTCGCCGCGATCGGTCATGCGCCGGCAATTCTCGAAGGTTTCGTACCCTTCGTGCGCGAAGTCTCCGTGGTCGGCGCGCGCGACCAGGCCGGCGCCTTTGCCGCTTACGACGTGTGCGAGAACGTGCACCGGCATCACATCCTCGATATCACGACAGTGCCAAGCGCGCTCTCCGCGGAACAGACCGAGGAGGCCATAGCGGCCGCGAAGGCTATCGCCGATGCTCTGTCCTATGTCGGGGTGCTGGCAGTCGAGATGTTCGTGCTCGAAGGCGGGGACAGCTCGATCATCGTGAACGAGATCGCCCCACGGGTGCACAACTCCGGTCACTGGACGATCGAAGGGGCGGTTACCTCGCAATTCGCGCAGCATATACGTGCGGTCTGCGGATGGCCTTTGGGCTCCACCCGCCGCAACGGCCAGGTGGAGATGCGCAATCTGATCGGGGCTGATGTCGAGGCCTGGGCGGATATTGTCGCGCAACCCGGTTTGCACCTTCACCTTTATGGCAAGGCGAGCGCCCGTCCCGGACGCAAGATGGGGCACGTCACCCGTGTCCTGCCCGAATGACATCAGGATGTGACAGTCGATCGCTATTTGATGCCGGAATCATGGCTGCGACGGTGGACAGCCGTGGTGACTTCTGCTATTCGCAACCATCCTTGGCGGCGGCGCGTTTCAGCGCCGCTTTCGGCTTTTGCCAAACCTACTCAGAATACGGGATGAAGGCGTGCAGGTTCTCGTTCGCGACAACAATGTCGATCAAGCGCTGCGTGCGCTGAAAAAGAAGATGCAGCGTGAAGGCATCTTTCGGGAGATGAAGCTTCGCGGACATTACGAGAAGCCCTCCGAAAAGCGGGCTCGTGAAAAGGCTGAAGCCGTGCGTCGCGCGCGCAAGCTGATGCGCAAGCGTCTTCAGCGTGAAGGCCTGCTGCCTTCCAAGCCGAAGCCCACGCGCTGATCACTGATCGGTTCGGCGCAGCCGTTTTCGCGGCTTCGCCGACGCTCGTGTTCGGGCCTAAGGCTGTGCTGTTCAGGCAGTAGCCCATGGCGAAGCTGAATCGTGTGATGCGAATCACGGCCAGCGTTGCTTCATGATACAGACAGTCGAGTTATGCGGCGCCCTGGAACTTCCCGGGCGCTTTTTCTGTTTGGGCACTACGCCGAGCCGAGTTTCGACGTGATGAAATCGCGTGGGACGGGACGCATGTGCTGGATGCCAAGCTGGTCTGCTTGTGACGCAGGTTGAGACAATCCGCCGCGAGGCGGGCCGTCAATCGGGACCATCGCCATGGCAGATTGCTCTCGCGAGTGACCTGCAGGCGCTAATAACTAATTGATGGAAATAATCTTTTATGGTCTGGCTGTTCGTGCCCGGCGAAGTTGAACAGCCATAGTCCGCCAGCCGACGTCTGGGAACCGCCAGCGCAGTGAATGATTCAGAAACCGGATTTCGCCAGAATGATGGTTAAAGGTTAACTAGACCCGTGTTTATTGCGTCCGGGCTGGCATCAGGTGGTGGCGGCAGAGCGGGCTCGTTCGGGATGCCGGGGGGATAACCGGCATCAGGGTAGGAGAATCTGTGGTGATGAATCAGCGCGCGGCGCAGGCCTCTCCTCGTCGTTCTTATGGCACGGCGGGATATCGCTTCTGGGTTGGCGCTCGAATCGTTGCGGCGGCGGGCCTGATGAGTGGTCTTGTGGCCTGTGAGACGGTGGCTCCGCAATCGGCCAGGGTCGCTGAGCTCGTGAAGGACAACTCCACTGCGACATCGACGAACATCGCGTCGCTGACGGATGTCATCAAGGCGAACCCCAGCGATCCCGGCGCTTACAACACCCGCGGCGCTGCCTATGCCCGTACCGGGCAGTTCTCAGAGGCCGTTGCTGATTTCTCGCAGGCGGTAAAGCTCAATCCCAATTATGCGCCGGCCTATACGAACCGCGCTCTGGCCTATCGCCAGACCGGGCGCGACCAGCAGGCACTGAGCGATTTCGACCGCGCCATCGCATCGGATCCAAATTATGCGCCGGCCTATGTCGGGCGTGCCAATCTGCTACGTGTCCAGGGCCGCTTCGATCAAGCCCAGGCTGACCTGAGCCGGTCAATCCAACTCAACCCCGAATCCGCCGAATCTTTCCATGCCCGCGCGCTCGTTTACCAGCGCCAAGGCCAGAACCAATTGGCGATCAAGGACTTCGACGCCGCTCTCGATCGCAATCCCTTTGTCGCGGCGCCCTATACGGGACGAGGCCAGAGCCTGCTCGCGGTCGGCCAATATGACAAGGCGGTCGAAGACTTCAACGCGTCGCTCAATGTCGACAACCACAATGCCGATGCATGGGCCGGTCGCGGCATGGCTTACGAGCGTCTCGGCAAGAAGAACGAAGCGATCGAATCCTATCAACGCGCCCTTTCCGTCGACCCGAACAATGATCTCGCCAAGCAGGGGCTGCGCCGCGTTCAGAGCGGTGGAGGTCTCTTCGGCTAAGAGAACTCAGGGTTTGAGCGAGCACTGGCGCACTGCGTTGGTGCCGTTCTGTGTTCCTGCAAAGCAGCCGCTGACATTCTGTCTGGCTGTCGTGAACGCTTGAGGGCTTCGTCGCGCGCCAATCCCGCGCGCTTGGGAGCCAAATCTCGCCAAAGCCCCCGCCTGCCTGCCAATCTGCTGGCGAACTGCTCACGTCATACCGCCGTTCGCCACTCAAGGCAAAAGCCCGCCGAGCGTGTCGTCGACGGCCAGCCAGAATGACAGGCCCGCGACGGCAGTCGCAATCTACTGCGCAAATTGCATAACAATCATGCCCGCTATCGGGTGCTCTCAGCCGGCATACAGCATTCTCTCGCCGCGCCGGCGGAATGACAGCGGCATTGAATCGCGTTTCAATGCATTGCAATCGGATTGCCTGTCCAGTCTGTCGCGGGTGCCGCGTCCCAGCAAAAAGGGCGCCCAACCGGGCGCCCCAAGAGTCTGGGAGCTTAAATCCTCCCGATGCATTCAAGCCACGATTGGCTCGGGCTTGCTCAATCCTCGTCCTCGTCGTCGCGGGGCCGCAACTGCTTGAGTTTCGCGAAAACGCTGTCGGCGTCGATCGCGTCTTCTTCTTCCTTCTTCGGGCGGCTCATGTCGCTGAAAGGATCGATGGTCTCTTCAGGGAGCGGCGCGGTCGTTTCCTCCGGGGACAGCAAGGTCTGACCAGCGTCCATCTGGGCGGGGCGATCCTTGGCGGAACGCGCGACCTCGAAATCAAGGTCGATCTGGGAGCTCAGTCCCAAGGTCACCGGATCCATAGGAGCGAGGCTGGCCGCGTTCCAGTGGGTGCGTTCGCGGATCTGCTGGATGGTGGTCTTGGTGGTGCCGATCAGCCGCATGATCTGCGCATCCTTCAGTTCAGGATGGTTGCGCAGCAGCCAGAGGATGGCGTTGGGACGGTCCTGGCGCCGCGAAACCGGCGTGTAGCGCGGACCCTTCTTGCGCTTCTGCTCCGGCAGCTTGACCTTGGGCGCTGCCATGCGCAGGACGTGGTTCTGGTCCTTTTCGGCACGGCTGATTTCCTCGCGGCTCAATTGGCCCGTGCTGGTCGGATCGAGGCCCTTGATGCCGATCGCGACTTCGCCGTCGGCGATGCCCTTCACCTCGAGCGGGTGCAATTTGCAGAACTCGGCGATCTGCTCAAAGGTCAATGCCGTGTTCTCGACCAACCAGACGGCGGTCGCTTTCGGCATTAGGGGGCCCGTGGACATAGGGAGCTCCTTAAAGGTCTTATTCGCAGCATCGTCTTCACGACGACACCTGTGAGGTCAAGCGCCAGAACCCGTTTGGCAACGGCGCGGGGCGTTTCGCGCGCCCGCAATAGACTGCCAACTTGGCTCCAAGTTATTGATCTGGAGCGATTTCTTGTAAATCTGATGATACCATCCGGTTCACAAGCGCTCTAGGTAAACCTTCCGCGGGCTTCCGGCCAGGCTAACCGGCCAGGGCGGGACGTCACCACCGATGAAGGGGAACTGGCGGAATATAAGCGCTGCAACGGTCGCTGGCAAATGGCGAACCGCGAGAAAGCGGTGTCGCGTGCGGTAAAATATCTCCCAAGCGGCGCTCTAGTTGCCATCGTAGCCTTGATTGCCATATCGGGGTAAGTGTTCCATGAACGACGGGCGTGCCCCCGCGATGGCAGCATGAGGAGAATTGCCGATGGTTGGTCTCTTCGATGATGAAACTCCCCGCCCCGTGATCCAGCATGTCCTCGGCCAGGATCTCAGCACCTTGTCGCTCCACGAGCTGACCGAGCGTATCGCGCTGCTTCGGGCGGAAATCGAACGCCTGACAGCGGCGCAGGCGGCTAAAGAGGCGTCCCGGGCAAAAGCGGATGCGGTGTTCCGCTCCTGAACGGACTGGTGGCCGCGTCTTGTATCTTTTTGACGCGGGCATCCGACCGCAGCCGCCGGGCAACGGTCCATTAAGGTTTCCAAGATATGACTGGATTGTCCATTTCCTGGACGCTGAGTGGCCCTGTCCACTCTTTTTGACGCCTCCCTGCTTCGACCTTTAGCCGCCCAAGGGCGGCTTTTTTTTGAGTGGGCGCAGCTCGCGGCGTCAAACCATCTCCGCGCCACGCCGACAGAGAGCGCAGCGTTTTCGGCACAATCCCGTTGGGTGGTGTCAAAATCGGCCGTCTAGCTCGCGTGGACATCTCATCGTTGTCGCCCTATGCCCCGCCGCGCCTATCCCGCGCGGGCGGAGCTCGCCGACTGGTCACGGGCATACCATGCCATCAGCTCATCGCGGTGCTCGACCGCGAGTGGCGCTGTCCTTGCGATATCGGACCCAGGCGGGAGGCGATGTTTCATTACGAAACGTCGGCGTCCGGTCGAAGCCGGAAGGGTTAGGTATGGCAAGCGTAGACATGACTCGGCAGGCGACGGCGCCGATTCCGTTCGGCGTGCATTTCGTTGCTTCGGAGCAGTTTCGCCGCTTGTTCCGTGAAGGCATGGCCCTGATCGAAGAGACGGCCGCTTACCTGGAAGGGGCGGGGCGCGCGGAGGCCCGCGCACTTCGCCGACAGACTGCCCTAGCCTATGCGACCGAGAGCATGCGCCTCACGACGCGTCTGATGCAAATGGCCTCCTGGCTCCTGTTGCACCGCGCGGTAGCCGATGGCGAGATCAGCATGCGCGAAGCACGCAGTGAGAAATCCAAGGTGCGGCTCGCCAACGCCGAGCCGAATGAAGTTCTCTTGATGGACGACGCGCTACCGCCACGGCTTTGTGAGCTACTGGCGCGCGCTCAACGTCTCTTCACCCGTATCAAGCATCTGGAGCACGTGCTTGCGACAGGCGACGACGACGTGGTTTTCGTCACCACGCAGGCGCCTTTGACGCAGGTCAAACGCCTGCAATCAGTTTTGCTTTAGTTGAATTAGGTTGGGGGGCCGGCTTGCTGCTTCTCGGAGCAAGCGAGCCGGATTGCTGGAGTCCCGCAAGGCGTGATGCCATGTGGGGCTCCAGCGCGGCACATCACTATGACAAACACGAAACGGCGGCCGGACATGTCCAGCCGCCGTTTCGTGTTTGTCGCTCTCTGGGCGCAGCAAACCCCTTGGCAGGGTGCAGGCGCTATCCGCCGCTCGACCTGTCAGAGGGCTGGAAATAGGCTGCTCGCGAGGCCGCGCCGGCATGACCCGGCGCAGGCATCAACAGCTCACTTCTTGGCGAAGCTCAGGCCGGAGAAGCGGTTGTTGAAGCGCGACAGGCGGCCGCCGCGATCGAGCAGCTGCTGCGTGCCACCGGTCCAGGCCGGATGGGTCAGGTTGTCGATATCGAGGTTGAGGTTGTCACCCTCTTTGCCATAAGTCGAGCGCGTGACGTAGGTAGAACCGTCGGTCTGCGTGACCTTGATGAAATGGTATGTGGGGTGAATGTCGGCCTTCATGGCAAATTCCTTTCGAAGTCACCGCAAGCGGCGGCAACCACGCACGTCGTCGGCAGGTTGTCTCAGGGTCGCGACCCTATAGCGCAGCGCCAAGCGAAGGACAAGCGGACAAAAGGAAGCAAATTCGGAGGATTGATGATGGCACGCCGATCGGCAAGCCAAATGGACGATCTTGGAAGCGAGGCGAGGCCGCGGGCACCCCTGAGTGCCCTCAGGCCTCTGCTGCCCTTCGCCCTGCGCTATCGCGGCCTTATCGCCGCTGCCTGCCTCGCCCTGCTGATGGCGTCTGCCGCTACACTCGCCTTGCCGCTTGCCGTGCGCCGCGTGATCGACCATGGCTTCTCGACCGACGGCACGGGCATGATCGACAGCTATTTTGCCGTGCTCGTCGTTGTGGTGGGTGTTCTCGCGCTCGCCAGCGCCACGCGTTATTATTTCGTGACGACGCTCGGCGAGCGGGTGGTCGCGGATCTGCGTTCAGCCGTCTTCCGGCACCTCACGCATCTTGATGCCGGCTTCTTCGACCGGACCAAAAGCGGGGAGATCACCTCGCGGCTCACGGCTGACACCACGATGATCAAGGCCGCGTTCGGTGCCAGCGCTTCGGTCGCCCTGCGCAATCTCGTCCTGTTCCTCGGCGCCGCGACGATGATGGTGATTACCAGTCCGCGCCTGTCGAGCCTGGTGCTCATCGTCATCCCGATCATCGTCATTCCGCTGGTGGCGTCCGGCCGGGGTGTCCGGCGGCGCTCCCGTATCGCCCAGGACAAGCTCGCCGCGGTCTCCGCCTATGCGGTGGAGGCAATCGGTGCCGTGCGCATCATGCAGGCCTTCAACGCCGAGGATGCGACCGCGTCGCGTTTCAGCCGCGCGGCGGAGGAGACTTTCGAGGCGGCCCGGGCTTCGGTGACGGCGCGCGCCATCCTGACCGCCATCGCCCTGTTCCTCGTGTCCGCGAGCGTCGTCGCCGTGCTCTGGTACGGCGCCCAGGATGTGCTCGCCGGACGCATGACGGCCGGGCGCCTGTCGCAGTTCGTGATCTATGCCGTGCTGGCTGCCTCATCGCTCGGTGAACTCAGCCAGGTGTGGGGCGAGGTTTCCCAGGCCGCTGGAGCGGCTGGGAGGCTCGCCGAGCTTCTGGCGACCAGACCTGCCGTCACGGCTCCGGCGCGGCCTGTAGCGCTGCCTGAGCCCCCGCTAGGCACGGTTTCCTTCGAGAATGTGTGTTTCGCCTATCCGACCCGGCCGGAGACGCCGTCAGTCGATGGACTGAGCTTCGGAATTCGCCGGGGTGAGCGGGTTGCCCTCGTGGGGCCTTCAGGGGCCGGCAAAAGCACGGTGATCCAGCTTCTGCTGCGCGCTTACGATCCCCAGTCGGGCATCGTGCGCGTTGATGGCGTCGACATCGCAACGGCCGACCCCGCGGCGGTGCGCCGGCGGATCGCGTTCGTGCCGCAGGATCCCGTCGTCTTTGGCACAAGCGTGATCGACAACATCCGCTACGGGCGTCCCGATGCGAGCGAGGCGGACGTGCGGCAAGCCGCCGCTTTCGCGGCAGCCGACGGTTTCATCCAGGCGCTGCCGCAGGGCTATGGGACCCTCGTCGGGGAGCGGGGCGTCACGCTGTCCGGCGGCCAGCGCCAGCGCATCGCCATCGCCCGGGCTGTGCTCAGGGACGCTCCTATCCTGGTGCTCGACGAGGCGACCTCGGCGCTCGATGCCGAGAGCGAGCAGCTCGTGCAGACCGCTCTGGATCGCCTCATGGAAGGGCGTACAACGCTTGTGGTGGCCCATAGGCTGGCGACCGTGCTCTCCGCCGATCGCATCCTCGTCATCGATGAGGGACGCATCGTCGAAGAAGGCACGCATCAAAGTCTCGTAGCACGGGGCGGGCTCTATGCACGCCTCGCACGTCTGCAGTTCAGCCATGCCACACCCGAGCGGGTCGTCATTGCGGCTGGCAACGCAGATCTCACCGTTCCGTAAGTTTCAGCTCGATGCGGCGATTGCGGCGGTAGGCATCGTCGTTATCGCCAAGCTCGATCGGCTGATACTCGCCAAAGCCGGCGGCGAGGAGCCGCTGCGGCGGCACGCCCTTGCTCACGAAATATTGCACCACGGCGATGGCGCGCGCGGCGGACAGGGCCCAGTTGCTCTTGAACTCGCCAAGGCCCGAAAGCGGCCGTTTGTCGGTGTGGCCGTCCACACGGATGATCCAGGGGATGTCCGGCGGGATTTCCTTGTCGAGATCGATCAGCGCGCTCGCCACCTTGTCGAGCTCGGCGGCGCCCGCAGGCAGAAGGGCGGCGGAGCCTGCGTCGAAAAAGACCTCGGACTGGAACACGAAGCGATCGCCAACGACGCGGATATCCGGTCGCTCGCCCAGGATCTGCCGCAGGCGACCGAAGAAATCCGAGCGGAAGCGGGCAAGTTCCTGGACACGCTGCGCTAACGCGACATTGAGGCGGCTCCCGAGATCGGCGACGCGCGCCTGGCTTTCCTTGTCGCGCGCCTCGGAGGCCGCAAGCGCATCCTCCAGTGCCGCGAGCTGGCGCCGCAAGGCCGCGAGTTGCTGGTTGAGCAGCTCGACCTGCGACATCGCCCGCGCGGAGATGGCCTTCTCCTTGTCGATTTCCGCCGCCAACTGGCCGACGCGGGCATTCGCGGCTGTGCTGGTGGCCGAGCCTGAGCTCAGGAGGCCTTGCAGGCGTTGCCTGTCGGCCTCTGCCGTCTGCAGGGTGGATTGCAGCGCGGCGAGATTGTCCTCGGCATCCTGGCGATTGGCGCGCTCAAGGGCGAGCAATTCGTTCAGTTCGATGATCTGGCGGTTGAGCCGCTGCAGGGCCGTGTCTCGCCCGGAGATTTCCTGGGAGAGGAAAAACTGCCCCAGCACGAACACCGTCAGGATGAAGATGATCGACAGCACCAGTGTCGATAGGGCGTCGACGAAGCCCGGCCAGTAGTCGAGCCGGCGCTCGGAGCGGCGGGCGCGGGACAGGGCCATGTCAGCGGGCCCGTTCGTCGACGAGGCGTTCCAGCAGCCGCTTCAGCTCACGCTGCTGGCCAGCCTGGGACTCCACCCAGTCGCGGATCATCTGCTGCTCGGAGCGCATGTGCTGCACGAGGCCCTGGACGCCCTCGGCGAGATTGGCCATGGCATGGGTGGCGGCCCGGCCGCCCTGGCCGTCGTTGATCACCGTGGCGAGCTTTTCGAGCGCGGCCGCGACGTCCTGGTCGGAGCCCCCCAGGGCTGGCGGCAGCCGGCCGGACAGGGGGTTATCAACCACATGGGCGGACAGCCAGTCCTCGAGCTCCGTGTAGAAGCGCCCTTGTGCCTGGCCGAGTTGTAGGTCGAGGAAGCCGAGGACGAGGGAACCGGCGAGGCCGAACAGCGAGGATGAGAAGGAGATGCCCATGCCCGCAAGCGGCGCGGCGAGCCCGCTCTTCAGTTCCTCGAAGAGGACGCCGGCCTCCGCGCCCGTGCGCATCGACGAAATCACGTTGCCGACCGAACTGACCGTTTCGAGAAGGCCCCAGAAGGTGCCGAGCAGGCCGAGGAACACCAGGAGCCCGGCGAGGTAGCGCACGTTCTCACGATTCTCGTCGAGGCGCGCGCCGATCGACTCGAGGATCGCGCGGAACGTGTGGGTGCTGACCCCCCGCGATGAGTTCTTGCTGCCGAACAGCTTGGCCGTCGGGCCGAGCAGGCTCGGCGGCGAATCAAGTGTCGCGTTCGGGTTCGAACGGCGCAGCTCATTGATCCAGCGGACCGAGCGGAACAGGCGGATCACCTGGCGGAAGGCCAGGATGATACCGATGAGCAGAGCACCGATGATGAGGCCGTTCAGGCCCGGATTCGTCATGAACGCCGTTGTGATCTGCCGGTGCAGCACAAAGGCCAGGAAGCCGACGAGCACGATGAACACGAGCATGCGGATCACATGGATCCGGGGAGGTGTCAGCTTCAGGGAGTCATCGGCAACCATGCATCCACCCGCGTGCTCACGGCAATCAAGAGAAGTGGCTGCATGTTCGCTGGCGCGGCGTTCGCAATCAAGCCTTTACGGCGGGGAGCACGCGCCATCCCGAGGCTTTATGCATCCGGGCCCTGAGCGTGCTATTTTTGTATGCCTTGTTCGGGAAGGTTTGAATGGGCGGCGGGAAACCCGCTGCGGGGAGGCCTCGCAGAGCTCCCCGGAAAGCGCGCAGACCTGGCGACTTTCCAAGGTCGCGCGAATGGATATCGGCCTCACGCCTCCTCAGCGAGAAGACTTCGGCCGGCCAAGTCGGGTGTTCCCGACCTGGTCATCCCTCGAATTTGGCCATTTCTGGAATGGCAATCGGTCTCAGGCGGCGGGCTGGGGGGCGCGCGCTGTCTTGAGAACGTCGAGCAATTCGCGGTGCAATGCCTCGTTGCCGCAGGCGATATGGCCCTTCGTGACAGGATCGGGGCCGCCCTCCGCGTCGCTCGCGAAGGCGCCCGCTTCGCGCAGGATGGCGAGGCCGGCGGCCATGTCCCAGCTCTTGAGGCCGCGCCCGAAGAAGGCATCGAAGCGGCCGCAGGCGACATAGGCGATATCGAGGGCAGCGGCTCCGTAGGAGCGCAGGCCGGCGGCGCGCGCGCTCATAGTCGCAATCTCGCGCAGGGTGGTTGCCTGGGTCCGCTCGCCGAGATGGGGAATATCGCAGCCGACAACCGCCGCGCTCAAATCCCGCCGCGCGGCGACACGGACCCGGCGGTTGTTGAGAAAAGCGCCCTTGCCCTTCTCGGCGATGAACATCTCGTCCTTGATCGGATCATAGATGATGCCGGCAACCATCTGCCCGTCGCGCTCTAGGCCGACGGAGATGCAGAAATGCGGAATGCCGTGCAGGAAGTTGGTCGTGCCGTCGAGCGGATCGATATGCCAGCGATGGGACTGGTCGGTGCCCTCGACGATCCCGCTTTCCTCCATGACGAGGCCATAGCCGGGCCGGGCTTTCTCCAGGGCCTCGCGCAGGATGGTTTCCGCCTTGCGATCGGCGTTGGACACGAAATCACCGGGCCCCTTGATGGAAACCTGGAGCGCTTCGACTTCGCCGAAATCGCGCTTGAGCGAACGCGAGGCCTTGATGACGGCCTCCGACATGACGGTGATGAGCGGGGAGCGAATCATTGCTTGGGTTCTGCCTTCGCGCCGTTTCGTGACGCCATCGGTAAACTTGGATTGTGTCCCGGAGGGTCATGTCCAAGGGGCGCCGGCCGGAAAGGCTGGCCCGCGGACACTAACCCAGAGACGTGATCCGGTGAACTGGTCTCGGGGGCTCGGCCGCAAGAAGGTGGCCAAGCTCGACAAGATCGATGCCCGAGATCGGAGCCGTTGTGTGCCTGCCCGCCGGCCGCCCGTCAAGGCTGGAGATTGGCAGAGAGATCCGCATTGCGTTGCCGCGCCAGCCCCTCCGCCTTGATCCTCTCCGCGGAGGAGAGATCCTTCAGGGCGTCGTCGAGCCATCGGTCGGCGAGGCCCTGCTGCGTTGCCATGAGATTCCAGGCCGCGGCCTCGACACGGTTCTTCGTGACACCCCGGCCGGTCGCCAACAGCCGCGCATAACGGTTTTGCGCGATGGCGTTGCCGCGTCCGGCCGCCAGCGCGAAGAGTTGCGCGGCCCGTTTCTCATCCGCCTTAACGCCTTCGCCGTTGAACAGCATGATCGCATATTCGACCTGGGCGCTGATGTTGTCGTTCGCTGCGGCGCGCGCCATCCATTGCGCGGCCTCGGTATCGTCCTTCGGCACGCCGCGGCCCTGCTTGGTCAGCACGGCGAGAGCATACTGGGCGTCGCCGATCTCGGCCTGCGAGGCCGTGCGCAGCAGGTCGATGGCGCGCTTCAGGTCCTCCGGCTTGCCGGTGCTGATGAGTGCCACGGCCAGATTATAGGCGGCCGGTCCCTGGCCTGCCTTGGCGGCCTTCTCGAGATAGCCGAGGGCGGCCATCTCGGTCTTGGGCACGCCGCGCCCCGCCAGCATCATCATCGCCAGTCCGAAGGAGGCGTTGGGATCGCCCTGGGCATCCGCCAGCTTGTACCACTCGGCCGCCTTCGTGAAATCGCGGCGGACACCGAGGCCCTGGTAGGTGAGCTCACCCAGCAAGGTCAGGGCGGCGGCGTCGCGCGGGTTGCGGTCCACCCGCTGCTTGGCCTCGTCATAGGCGCGGCGGTAGAGGCCGCGCTGATAGGCGCCATAGGCGAGATCCGCGTTCGGATCGGGCAAGGTCGGCAGCGTCGGAATTGCCGATTGAGGCGGCTGACCGAAACCGCGTTGGGCAGGGCTCCCGAAGGGGCTATCGATTGCCCCCGACCCATCGAAGCTTGGCACGGTTGACGGCAGCTGGCGCGGGCGGGAGGGTTGTGCGTTGCCGACGCCGGTCGACCCTGATGACGCGGCTGGCGGAGAGGGGGCGCGGGAGGGCGGCTGGGATCTCTCCTGGGCGATGGCTTCCGCCGCCACCGATGCAACGGTGGTCACCAACAGCCCGCCGAGGATGAGCCCCCGCAGCGTCATCGTTCTTCCGGCACGTTGGAGGCTATGCTGGCAAGGGCCTCCGCGACGGCGGCGGCCGGGCCGGCCGGATGCTTCCAGACGGAGTCGCCGAGCGCGACGAATTCGACGCCGGCCGCCGCGAGCGGGCCGACATCGGCGAGCGTGTCGGCGTAAGCCACACACGGCGTCGCGAAGATCGATGCCCACCAGCCGGCGCGCTCAAGGGTCTCGGCGGCCGTTGGCACGCTGCCGTCGGGGCGAGGTTCGCCGAACATCACGTAGTCCACCTCGGCCTCTCCGGCCTGCATGGCGGCATGGCGGCTCTTGAGGCCGCCGACCCCGAGGATGCGCTGCGGACGAAGCTGCGAGCCGGCGTCCTCGAGCAAGCGCTCGGGCTCCTCCTCGCCGCGGATGTCGATATGAGCGCCGTCGGCACCGCCGCGCACCGCGACTGCCGCGGGGCCCGCAACGACGAGCGCGGCCCCGGCGTCCTGGACGATCGGGGCGAGCTCCTTGATGATGTTGATGGCGGCGCGTTCGTCGCCCGCACTGAGGCGCAGCAGCACGGCCGCGATATCGCCGGACGCGCAAGCGGCCTTCAACACGGGCGCGAAGGCCTCGGGGGCAGTGACTGCGGGGCTGACGAGATAAAGACGGCAGAAAGGTTTGGTCATTCACTCACTCGATGCCGCCAAAGCGCGGCGATGCTCCGCTGATGGAACGGAGCATAACGTGATTCTGCCGTTGATGATGGCGCGAGAGTGGCGCGCCATCCCTCACTATCGGCTGATTGTGGCGTATCAGCTGATCCTCAGCTGATCTTGGGCGCGAGCTCGCCCTTGTCATAGCGCTTGGCCATGGCGGCCAGCGACAGCGGCTTGATCTTGCCCGCCTGGCCGGCCGTGCCGAATTCCTCGAAGCGCTGCTTGCAGAGCTTCGTCATGGCGTCCATGGCGGGCTTCAAATACTTGCGCGGGTCGAACTCGCCCTTGTTCTCGCTCAGCACCTTGCGGATCTGGCCGGTCATGGCCATGCGGTTGTCCGTGTCGATGTTGATCTTGCGGACGCCGTGCTTGATGCCGCGCTGGATCTCCTCCACCGGCACGCCCCAGGTCTGGGGCATCTCGCCGCCGTAGGCGTTGATGATGTCCTGGAGATCCTGCGGTACGGAGGAGGAGCCATGCATGACGAGATGGGTGTTCGGCAGGCGACGGTGGATTTCCTCGATCACGTGCATGGCGAGGATGGCGCCATCGGGCTTGCGCGTGAACTTATAGGCGCCGTGCGAGGTGCCCATGGCGATGGCGAGCGCATCGACCTGGGTTTCCTTGACGAACTTCACCGCTTCTTCCGGGTCGGTCAGCAACTGGTCGTGACCGATCTCGCCCTCGACGCCGTGGCCGTCCTCCTGCTCGCCGCCGCCGTGCTCCAGTGAACCGAGCACGCCGAGTTCGCCCTCGACCGATACGCCGCCCCAATGGGCCATCTCCACCACCTTGCGGGTGATGCCGACATTGTAGTCCCAGTCGGCGGCGGTCTTGCCGTCGGCCTTGAGCGAGCCGTCCATCATCACGGAGGTGAAGCCGTACTGGATGGCGGTGGCGCAGGTCGCTTCGTTGTTGCCGTGGTCGAGATGCATGCACAGCGGGATGTGCGGATAGAGCTCGGCCAGGCCCTCGATCAGCTTCGCGAGGACGAGGTCGTTGGCATAGGAGCGCGCGCCGCGGCTCGCCTGGATGATCACAGGGGCATCGGCCGCATCGGCCGCCGCCATGATGGCGAGGCCCTGCTCCATGTTGTTGATGTTGAAGGCGGGAACGCCATAGCCGTTTTCAGCGGCGTGATCGAGCAACTGGCGCAGGGTAATGCGAGACACGGGTTAGATCTCCTATGCGACGGTGGCCATCGGCCACTAGGGGATGGGAGTAACGAGGCCAATGAGGCCCGAAGTGTGGATCAGGATACTTTCAACGCGCTGACACCCGGCAGGTCCTTGCCCTCGAGCCATTCGAGGAAGGCGCCGCCGGCCGTCGACACATAGGTGAAGTCGTCGCCAACGCCGGCATGGTTCAAAGCCGAGACGGTATCGCCGCCACCGGCGATCGACACGAGCTTGCCCTGCTTCGTCCGCTCGGCGGCATGCCGGGCGGCGACGACGGTGCCGTGATCGAAGGGGTGGAGCTCGAAGGCGCCGAGCGGGCCGTTCCAGACGATGGTGCCAGCATCGTCGATCGCGGATTTGATCCGCTCGATCGACTGTGGCCCGACGTCGAGAATCATGCCGTCGGTCGGCACGGCGTCGAAGCCATAGGCATGGTGCGGCGCGTTCGCCTTGAACTCATAGGCGACAACGCCATCCACCGGCAGGATGATGGCGCAGTTCTTTTCCTGCGCGACCGAGAGGATGCGGCGGGCGGTGTCGGCGAGATCCTTCTCGGCGAGCGATTTGCCGATATTGACGCCCTGCGCGTGCAGGAAGGTGTTCGCCATGCCACCACCGATCACGAGCGCATCGACCTTGGCGACAAGGTTTTCCAGGAGATCGAGCTTTGTCGACACCTTGGCGCCGCCGACGATGGCGACGACCGGGCGGGCGGGCTTCTCCAGTCCCTTGCGCAGCGCGTCGAGCTCGGCCTGCATGCTGCGGCCGACATAGGCCGGGAGCACATGGGCCAGCCCCTCGGTCGAGGCATGGGCGCGATGGGCCGCTGAGAAGGCGTCATTGACATAGATGTCGCCGAGCTTGGCGAGCTCGGCCACGAAGGCCTTGTCGTTCTTTTCCTCACCGGCGTGGAAGCGGGTGTTTTCAAGGAGGAGGACGCCGCCATCGGCAAGCTTGGCGACCGCTTGCGCGGCCGCCTCGCCGATGCAGTCCTCAGCGAAGGCAACCGGCTTGCCCAGTGCCGCCGCCACGGCCTTCACCACCGGCTTCAGGCTGTCCTTCGGTTCGCGCTTGCCCTTCGGGCGGCCGAAATGGGCGAGCAGAATGACCTTGCCGCCCCGGTCGGCAATCTCACGCAGCGTTGGCACCACCCGCTCGATGCGCGTGGCATCGGTGACCTTGCCATCTTCCATCGGGACGTTGATGTCGACGCGCACAAGCACGCGCTGCCCCTTCACCGGCGCTTCGTCGAGGGTGCGGAACGAGGTCATAGGCCAAGGCCTCCTGCGTAGCGGAGAAGGATGAGGGCGATCACCGCGCCGCCGATGGCGGCCAGTGCAGCGACACCAATGAGAGCACCGTAACCGGGAAGCCGGCTGACGCGATAGTCGACCGCCGCGACATCCTCCTGGCGTGCCAGGGAACCGGTAATGCCGGTCGATTTCTCGATCTGCGCCTCGAGCCGCAGCATCAAGGCCTCGGAGCGCGCGAATTTTTCCTCGATGCGGGCCGCCTTTTCCTCGATGCGCGCCAACTGGTCGAGGCCAGGGCGCTGGCTCGCTGGGACGGCTTGTGCAGGCGGCTGGGCAGCCTGGGGCGCCGCTGCCGGGGCGGGACGCGGAGCCGGCTGAGGCGCCGGATGGGGCGGGGGGGCAACCCGCGTCTCGGCTGGGGGCTGAGGCGGCGGCGGTGCCGGACGCGTCTCGGGCTGTGCTGCCGGTGGGTGCGGCACGGTTTCTGCCTCAGGTGTCGACAGGCTGGGTTCGATACGTCCACTCGTCCGGGGGTCGCTCATGGCATCCATCCAGTTGCGAGAAGAGGTGGCGGAGGGGGGATCCGCCGGCTGTTCGCGATCATGGCGTACCTGCCATAGCCTTCCCTTGCTGTGGCACGCACGCTCCTATCTCAGAACGCAAAAGGCACCGGTTTTGCCGATGCCTTTTTACAATAAAGCTGTTTCAGAGCAGCTTCGCCATCGCAACCGCGGTGTCGGACATGCGGTTGGAGAAGCCCCACTCGTTGTCGTACCAGGACATCACGCGCACGAGCTTTCCATCCAGCACCTTCGTCTGGTCGAGGGCGAAGGTCGATGAATGTGGATCGTGGTTGAAGTCGATCGAGACATTCGGCGCAGTGGTGTAGGCGAGAATGCCCTTCAGCGGGCCATCGGCCGAGGCCTTGAGGGCCGCATTCACCTCGTCCTTCGTCGTCGCCCGGCTTGGCACGAACTTGAAGTCGATGACCGAGACATTCGGTGTCGGGACGCGGATCGAGGTGCCGTCCAGCTTTCCGGCAAGCTGCGGCAGCACCAGGCCCACCGCCTTGGCGGCGCCGGTCGAGGTCGGGATCATCGACATCGCAGCCGCGCGGCCGCGATAGAGGTCCTTGTGCATGGTGTCGAGCGTGGGCTGGTCACCGGTATAGGCATGGACCGTCGTCATGAAGCCCTGCTCGATGCCGAAGGCCTGGTCCAGCACCATGGCCACGGGCGCGAGGCAGTTGGTGGTGCAGGATGCGTTGGAAACGACAAGGTGATCTTTGGTGAGCTTGTCGTGGTTCACGCCATAGACGACCGTGAGATCGGCACCATCGGCCGGGGCCGAGACAAGGACGCGCTTGGCGCCGGCGGTGAGATGCGCGGCGGCTTTCTCGCGGCTCGTGAAGATGCCCGTGCATTCGAGCGCGATGTCGACGCCGAGCTCCTTGTGCGGCAGCTCGGCGGGATTGCGGACGGCCGTGACCTTGATCGGCCCGCGGCCGACATTGATGGTGTCGCCGTCGACCGTCACTTGATGGGGAAAGCGGCCATGCACGGAATCGAAGCGCAGCAGATGGGCATTCGTCTCGACCGGGCCGAGATCGTTGATCGCCACGACTTCGATGTCCGTGCGTCCGCTTTCCACGATGGCGCGCAGCACATTGCGCCCGATCCGCCCGAACCCATTGATCGCGACCCGAACCGCCATAACTTCACTCCTCCGCTTGGCATCCCGCTGCGGGGACGCCTTTCCGTTCCAAATGATACCGACCGTCGTCAGCCGTTGTGGCGCGCGGTCACGCGCTCCACAACGCTTTCAGCCGTAATGCCGAAATAAGCGTAAAGATCCTTGTAAGGTCCGCTGGCGCCAAAGCTCGCCATGCCGACGAAGATGCCGTCGTGGCCGATGACGGCGTCCCAGCCGAAGCGGACCGCGGCCTCGATCGCCACCTTGATGGGCGCATCGCCGATCACGGCCTTCTGCACGTCTTCCGGCTGTTCGAGGAACAGCTCCAGCGACGGCACCGAGACCACGCGGGCGTGGATGCCCTTCTCGGCGAGCTTGGCCTGCGCCGCGATGGCGATCTCGACCTCCGAGCCGGACGCGAAGAGCGTCGCGGCGGCTTTTCCGCCCGCCGGCGACAGCTCATAGGCGCCCATGGCGCAGAGGTTGCTCTCGACGGCTTCCTTGCGCAGCAGAGGTAGGTTTTGCCGCGTCAATGCCAAGACGGTCGGGCCGTCCTTGCGGGTGAGGGCGAGCTGCCAGGCTTCGGCGGTCTCGACCGCGTCCGCCGGGCGGAACACGCGCATGTTGGGCATGGCGCGGAGCGCCGCCAGATGCTCCACCGGCTGGTGGGTCGGGCCATCCTCGCCGAGGCCGATGGAGTCGTGGGTCATGACATAGACCACGCTCGTTCCCATCAACGCCGCGAGGCGCATGGCGGGGCGGGCATAATCGGTGAAGACCATGAAGGTCGCCCCGGCCGGCAGGAAGCCGCCATGCAGGGCGATGCCGTTCATGGCCGCGGCCATGCCGAATTCACGGATGCCGTAGTGGATGTAGCGTCCGCTGAAATCCGCGGCATTGACGGCCTTGGCCGTCTTGGTGCGGGTGTTGTTCGATGGCGTGAGGTCGGCCGAGCCGATCGCCAGTTCTGGCAGCAACGGCACGACGGCCTCGAGAACGAGCTCGCTCGCCTTGCGGGTGGCGATCGCCGGGGCCTCGGCGATCAGCTTGCCCTTGAGCGCCGAGATCGCGGGGGCAAGCGCCTTCGGGCGCTCGCCGACGAGGCGGCGGACGAAATCGTCGCGGGTGTTTTGCGGCGCGGCGGCGAGGCGACGCTGCCATTCTTCGCGCGCGGCGCGACCACGCTCGCCGATGGCGCGCCAGGCGCCGGCGATATCGGTGGGGATTTCAAACGGGCCGTATTCCCATTTCAGGGCAGCCTTGGCGCCGGCCAGTTCCTCGGCGCCGAGGGCTTCGCCATGGGCCTTGGACGTCCCGGCCTTCGTCGGAGCGCCGAAACCGATGGTCGTGCGGCAGGCGATCATCACCGGCCGGTCCGCGGTGCGCGCGTTGGCGATGGCGGCAGCGACCGCCTGGGGATCATGCCCATCGACGCGGGAGGCGAGCCAGCCGGCCGCCTCGAAGCGCTTCACCTGGTCCACGGTGTCGGCGAGCGACAGCGGGCCATCAATGGAGATGCCGTTGTCGTCATAGAGAACGATGAGCCGGGAGAGCTTGAGATGGCCGGCGAGCGCGATGGCCTCGTGGCTGACGCCTTCCATGAGGTCGCCGTCGGAGGCGATCACATAGGTATAATGGTCGACGAGGTCTTCGCCGAATTCAGCGGCGAGCATGCGCTCCGCCAATGCCATGCCGATCGCGGTGGCGAGCCCCTGGCCGAGCGGACCGGTGGTCGTCTCGACGCCTGCCGTCACGAAATTCTCGGGATGGCCCGGGGTCTTCGAGTGCAGTTGGCGGAAGCGCTTGATCTCGTCGAGCGGGACGCTTTCGTAGCCGGTCAGGTGCAGCAGGGAATAGAGCAGCATAGAGCCATGGCCGGCGGACAGCACGAAGCGGTCGCGATCGGGCCAGGACGGATCCGCGGCATCGAATTTCAGAAATCGTGAAAACAGGACCGTCGCGACGTCGGCCATGCCCATGGGCAAGCCGGGATGGCCGGACTTGGCCTTCTCCACCCCATCCATGGAAAGGGCGCGGAGCGCATTGGCCAGACGGTCGTGTTCTACCTGGGATGTCATTGTTTCGCCTGCACGCGTTCGGAGGTCACTGCGATCGCGAAAAATCGCGCGATGGACGTGAGGCGCCGGAACGCCTGGCACGTTGGGGCTTGATAGCAGTAGATATGGGCAAGTCAAAGAGGCTCATTGACGTTCTATCTCGCACCCTGCACCCTGTCGCGCAGAATTGGCAGGGATATGGCAGAGATTCGGGTGCGCTCCCTTTGCGCCGCGATTCCGGCTGAAAGGATCCACGCACCCCTGCCGCTGATGCGTATATCAAGGCCAGGAGGGCGATCGACATGACGCTTGCTGAGGCGCTGAAGCGACTCGAGGCGGCCATCGGGACGCTGGAGGCCGCCACCATGCGCCGTTTGGAGACCGAACGCCGCCGCGGCGATCTCGAGACCGAGCTGTCGCTGATGCAGGATGACCGGGCGCGCATGGCTGTGGAACTCGACGGCACGCTGGCGCGCCTCAACAATCTGGAGGCCGTCACCGAAGACGTCGACAAGCGGCTTGCGCGCGCGACGAGCGTCGTCGGTTCCATTCTCGCCGATGCGGGGCGCCGGTAGGCTGTTCGTGACGCGGCGAGCGATGGGCGCCAGACATAGTGTCCTTGCACGGTGGGCCGGCCGTGCATTTGTGGAGTACGTCCTTGAAGGTTAAAGTGGGTTCCGCTTCATGGTCTCGGGGCGGGGAGGGCTGAATGGCAGAGGTCAATGTCAGCATCGCCGGGCGCAACTATCGCATGGCCTGTGGCCCCGGCGAGGAAGAACATATCTCCGCCTTGGCAGGCCTGCTTGACGGGCGCATTCTCGAACTGAGGCAATCCTTCGGCGAGATCGGTGACATGCGTCTCCACGTCATGGCGGCGCTCACGATCGCGGACGAATTGTCCGAGGCCAAGCGCGGCATCGCCAATCTCGAAGCCGAGGTAGCCAAGCTCAAGGAGGCGGTCGGAGCCGGCGACGAGCGCGTCGGGACCATGGAGGCCGAGCTCACCGAGGCGGTCGCCTCCGCCGCTCAGCGCATCGAGCGCATCGCCCGCGAGCTTAACGCCCCGCAGCAAAACGGGTAACGGGTCCCGTTTTACCTCTCCCCGGCGGGGAGAGGTCGCGCCGGCGGCGCGGGGGAGGGACTTCGACCCTTTCTCCCCTCACCCTGTCCCTCTCCCGCTGGGAGAGGGGACGCAAATGACGGGCGATCCGCGGTTTGACGCCCTGACTTTCGCTGCCTCGCGTCATTTCTGATCGCGCTGGGCTCTAGCATTCCGCGCGGGGGGCGATTATCTTCGTTCTTGCGGGGCTATGGGGTGCGTCAGGAGACATATTCCCCGGGGCCTTACGATCTCCTAGGGAGCTGTCCCTGGCCGGGTCCGTGGACCTGGGCATACGGCGCCCACCTACTTATGTAGGTTCCCGGGATCGTCACTCCAACGGCCTTCGTGGCTCCGCGCTTCTTCTCAACGGGTCGAGCCTTTGAACGATCGTCCGATCGCGGCGCGCAAGTCTGATCTTCGCGCCTCCGTCCTTGCCGCCCGCAAGACCTTTGCCTCTTCCAACGGCGCATCCGCCAGCATGACCCTGGCCGACAGGGTGCTGGAGTTGCCGATTTTCGCGCAGCAGGACGTCGTTGTCGGCGGCTACTGGCCGATCAGGGGGGAGGTCGATCCCAGACCCCTGCTGGCAGCGCTTGGCGTGAGGCGTATCCCGGCCGCCCTGCCGGTGATCGTGGAGGACGACCTTTCCTTTCATCTGTGGAGGGATGGCGATCCGCTCGTGCCAGCCGGGCTCGGCACCTTCGGTCCCGACACGGCGGCTCCATCCGTGCGGCCCTCGATTCTTCTTGTCCCCCTCGTCGCCTTCGACCGCAGAGGTCACAGACTCGGCTATGGCCGTGGATTCTACGACCGGGTGGTGGCGCGGCTGAAGGCGGCGGGGCCGCTGACGACCATCGGTCTCGCCTATGCCATGCAGGAGGTGCCGGTCGTGCCGACCGAGCCCCATGACCAGCCGCTCGACTATGTCGCAACCGAGCATGGGGTGCTTGCCGCCCGGCAGTGACGGCAGGTGAATCGCAGTTCACTTCCCTTTGATTATCTTTCCGTCGTTACAGGTGCCGCTTGCGCCGGTGCGCCGAACCCTGCAAGACGTGATGGATCAACACAGGTTTTTCGAGGGGTCCATGCGCCTGCTGTTTCTTGGAGATGTCGTCGGGCGTCCGGGCCGTTCCGCAGTCGCGCGCCTTCTGCCGGGCCTCAGACAGGCATGGGCGCTCGATTGCGTGATCATCAACGGCGAGAATGCCGCTGGTGGCTTCGGACTTACGGAGGCGATCTGCGATGATCTCCTGGGAGCCGGCGCTGACGTCGTCACCCTGGGCAATCATTCCTTCGATCAGCGCGAAGCCCTGGTCTTCATCGAGAGGCAGCCCCGCCTGCTGCGCCCGGTGAATTTTCCGCCGGGTACTCCCGGCCGAGGCGTCACGATGGTGGAGACCGCCACGGGAGCCCGGGTGCTCGTGGCCAATGTCATGGGGCGGCTGTTCATGGACGCGCTCGACGATCCCTTCGCGGCGATGGAGCGGGTGGTCGGCGAATGTCCACTCGGCCTCGGCGCGGACGCGATCGTTGTGGATGTCCACGCCGAGGCGACCAGCGAGAAGCAGGCCATGGGCCATTTCCTCGATGGCCGCGTCAGCATCGTCGTGGGCACCCATACCCATGTGCCGACGGCCGACGCGCGCCTTCTGCCGGGCGGGACGGCCTACCAGTCCGACGCCGGCATGTGCGGGGACTACCAGTCCATCCTCGGCATGCAGCATGAGGAGGCGGTCCGCCGCTTCGTGCAGAAGACTCCGGGCGCGCGGCTGGAGCCGGCGACGGGGGAGGGGACGATCACGGGCCTTGCCGTGGAGACCGACGACCGGACGGGCCTCGCGGTGAAGGTCTCGGCCGTGTCGGTCGGCCCGCATCTGGCGGAGACCCGTCCGGCTTTCTGGGAGAAGGCCTGACCCGTCAGGCTCAATAGCCCCGCGTGATGTCGAAGGTGTTCGGCAAGGGGCGCCCCTCGCGCAGGGCCTTCATATTCTCGAAGAGCACGTCCAGCGTGTTCGCCATGTAGCGCGTCGGATCGTCCGCCGACATATGGGGCGTGATCACCACATTCGGTGTCGTCCAGATGCGGGCGTCCGGCGGCAGCGGCTCCTCGGCGAAGACGTCCAGTACGGCGCCGGCCAGCGCGCCCGCGTCGAGGGCATCGCAGAGCGCCGGCTCATCCACGAGCGCCCCGCGCCCGATATTGACCAAGCCCGCATGCGCGGGCAGCAGCGCCAGCCGACGCCGGTCGAGGATGTTGCGGGTGGCCGGTGTCAGCGGGCAGGCCAGCACGAGATAGTCCGTCTCCGGCAGGACGCGGTCGATATCGCCGGTGGCGACCACGCGGTCGCAGGCGGGATGGGGCGAGGCGCTGGTGCGCACTCCCGTCACATGCATGCCGAAAGTCTTGCCATGGTGGGCGGCAGCCCCGCCGAGGGCACCGAGGCCGACGACGGTCAGGCGGCCGTCACGCAGAAGCCGGCCGGCTTGCCTGTCCCAGCGTGCTTCGCGCTGGGCCGTCACGAAGGCCGGAACGCGATTCGCCAGCATCAGCAGCGCCATGATGGCGTATTCGCCGGCCTTGTCGGCATGGGTGCCGCTGTTCGTCAGCAGGGTCACGCCGGGCGGCAGCCAATCGAAGGGGGCAAGCGAATCAAGGCCGGCATTGCCGCACATGACGAATTTCAGCTTGGGCGCCTCGACAGGAAAAAGGTCCGGAATGCTGCGGTTATGGCTGAGCAGGAACTCGGCATCCACGATGTTGCTGGCGTAGTCGCCCGGCGTCTTGCCGAAGGTAACCTGATAGGCCGCGCCATCCTCGCCATTGCGCGTGAGCGCGGCGGCCCACAGGGCTTCGTCGACGTCATAGGCGCGGTTGAAGTTCGCGGTGTTCTGGATATGGATGCGCATGCTGGACCTTCAGTGGGCTGAAAAGCGGACACCCGGGCGGGCAATGCCGCCGCCGATGCCGAGAACAGTGCCGTCGGCCCGCCAGCAGGCGGCTCCCGTCATGGAGCCGTCGGGATGGAAGGCGATGGCATTCATGCCGCCGGCGACGCGCCCCACGCGCGTGACGCGATGGCCACGGCGGGAGAGCTCGGCCTGCACCGCCTCGCTGATGCCACGCTCGACTTCGAGATCCCACCCTTGCGTCCATACGCGAGGGGCTTCCACAGCCTCCTGCAAGTCCATCCCATGGTCGATGAGATTGATCAGCGCCTGCATGGCCGAACCGAAGATGCGCAACCCGCCGGGAAGGCCGAGCGCATAGGCGATCCGCCCGTCCTTGAGCGCCATCATCGGTGCCTGCGAGGTGAAGACGCGCTTGCCGGGGGCGATCGACAGCGCCTTGCCGGGGTGTGGATCGAAATTGAACATGTAGTTATTGGCGATCATGCCCGTGCCGGGCACCATGACCCGCGCGCCGAAGACGGAATTGATGGTCTGCGTGGCGGCGACCACGTTGCCCTCGCTGTCCGCGATCGTGACATGGGTGGTGTTGGGTGATTCAGGCGGCATAAGGCTGTGGCCGGCGGGAATGCCCGGCAGCCAGTCCCTGGCCTGATCGATCGACAAGGCAGCCCGTCGCTCGGCCGCATAGGCGGGATCGATGAGGCGGGCGACCGGCACTTCGACGAAGGTCGGATCCGCCGTGGCGACGGCGCGATCGGCGAAGGCGACCTTCAGCACTTCGGCGAGGAGATGCACGTTGTCCGCTGTGCCGAAACCCAACGCGCCGATATCGTAGCCCTCGAGAATATTGAGCATCTGGGCGATATGCACGCCGGCCGAGGAGGGCGGCGGCGGCCCGACGATCTCGAAGCCGCGGTAATGGCCGCGAACGACGTCGCGGGTGATGGTTGCATAGTCGGCGAGGTCCGAGACCGCGAGGGAGCCGCCGCCGCTGGAGATGGCCGTTGCCAGCGCCGCGCCGAGCGGGCCGCGGTAAAGCGCGTCGGCCCCCCCATCCGCAATAGCCTGGAGCGTGGCCGCATAGTCGCCCTGAACGAGGCGATCGCCCGTCTGCAAGGCGTGGCCGCCGGACAGATACAGCCGCGCGAGGCCGCTGTCGCGCGCGAGGTCGGCGGCGGTGTCGGTGATGCAATCGACGAGATAGGGCGTGACAGCGAAGCCACGCGCGGCGAGCTGGATCGCCGGGGCCATGACATCGCCGAGCGGCAGCTTGCCGAACCGCTGCAGGGCCTCGCACCAGCCGGCGAGCGCTCCTGGCACGGCGACCGCCGCCGCGCCCGTCTCATTCCGCCGGCCGACGGTGATCTGATAATCGGGCAGCACATCCGACACGGTCTCGTACATGCCGGCTTGGGCGGCCGCCGGCGCGGTCGACAGGGCATCGATGACACGATGCGATCCGTCCGCCTGGCGGATGTGAAGCAGTCCGCCACCGAGCACGCCGACCATCATCGGCTCCACCACGGTCAGGGCGAAGAGCGCGGCAACCGTGGCGTCGATCGCATTGCCGCCGGAAAGCAGCATCTGGCTCGCGGCCTGCGAGGCCAGCGGATGGTTGGTGACGACCAATCCCTTCGCGGCGTGAACGGGCGTCTTCTCGCATGAAAACGCCGGGGACAGGGCGGGCACGCCGGAGGATGCAGTATTGACGGTCATGACGTGATGTCCTCTCGGCCGGGACCGGCCACTCATCGGCTCCGTTCGCGGTTGGCCCCTATGGCGCAGACCCGTCAGCGGGGTCGCACTCTGTCGCGAAATGTCGCGCCCGACAACCATCTTCCCTTGGACAGCTTTCCCTCATCGAGCCCGGCGGTGACCGCGCCTTGATTGTATTCGCGACGCGGCGTATGGAAAATTGTTACCTGCCGATGGCGAAGTCGACGACTCACTCGAGAAATTTGGCCGCGCGTGCTCTTCTTTTCCCAGTCGTTCCTCTTTGTCTTTCTGCCGATCGTGCTGGCCGGCGCGTTGTTTCTCTCACGCATCCGTGGCGCCCTGTTCGTGGTGCCGTGGCTCGCCGTCGCCTCGGTGGTGTTTTACGTCCAGGACGGTTGGCGCCACGCCCTCCTGTTGGCCCTGTCCATCATCGTCAACTGGATCGTGGGGGCCGCCCTGATGCGGGCGCGGGACAATCCCCGCATGGCGCGCACGATCTTTCTCGCCGGCGTGGTGTTCGACGTCGGCCTCCTGGCCGTGTTCAAATACCTCGATTTCCTCGTTCGCACGGCGAATGATCTAACCGGCTGGCATGGCGCCGCCTTTGAAATAGCGCTGCCGGTCGGTATCTCCTTCTATACATTCACGCAGATCGCTTACATTTCAGATGTCTATCTCAAGCGTCACGATCACGAGCCGTTCATCCCTTATGTCCTCTTCGTGACCTTCTTTCCGCATTTGATCGCCGGCCCCATCATCCACCACAAGGAGATGATGCCGCAGTTTCACGCGCGCCGGCGGATCTCGCTCTTCTCCGATGAAATGGCGCAGGGCTGGCTTCTGTTCGCGATCGGGTTGTTCAAGAAGCTCGTGGTCGCCGATACGCTTGCCTTGTTCGCCGATCGCGGATTTGCTGACAAGGCGATGCTCGGCGTGGGCGATGCCTGGCTCGCGAGCCTCGCTTACACCTTCCAGCTCTATTTCGATTTCTCGGGCTATGCCGACATGGCGGTCGGGCTCGCGCTGATGTTCGGCATCCTCCTGCCGTTCAACTTCAATTCGCCGTACAAGGCGCTCAATATCCAGGATTTCTGGCGCCGCTGGCATATGACGCTGTCACGCTGGCTGAGGGACTATCTCTATATTCCACTTGGCGGCAACCGCGGCACCGAAGCCCGGACGCTGGGCAATCTCTTCATCGTCTTTCTGGTCGGCGGCCTCTGGCATGGCGCCGCCTGGACCTTCGTGATCTGGGGCGCCATGCATGGAGCCGCCATCGTCATCCATCGCCTTTGGGTGCAAGCCGGAATGCGCATGATGCCGGCCTTGGCGTTGCCGCTGACCTTCCTGTTCGTCAATGCCGCCTGGGTGCCGTTCCGCGCGCCGGATGGCGCCACGGCGGCCGGAATCCTCTCCGCGATGGCCGGCCGCGCCCAAACGACGGATCTCATGACGCTATTTGCCATGGATTGGCAATGGCTCGCCGCCCTGCTCGTCCTGTGCGCGGGGATCGTCTGGAGCATGCCCAATTCCCAGACGATCGTTCTTGGCGGGCGCTGGCGCATCGGGTGGGTGAGTGGCGTGGCAACGGGCCTTGCGATCTTCCTCGCTCTCATCCGTGCCGGTGGCGGTGAAACGTCGCCGTTCCTCTATTTCAATTTCTAGGGGGCGCCGCTGATGTCCCCAAGCCTCAACGGCCAATTTCTGCTGGCGGGCGTTGTCACCTTCGTGGTGCTCGCCATTGCGAGTTTTCTGGTCTTCGATCGCCTGCTCGTATTGCCATCGCGCGATCCCCCGGCGTCTGTGAGGCAGGTCCTTTTCGAGCAAACGGCCGGCCCGCGGATTATCATCGATGCGGGATCCAATGCCTATGTCGGGCTCGATCCGGAAATACTCGAAAGCAGGTTCGGTCGTCAGACCGTGCTGCTGGCCGATCATGCCGGCTATCCGCTTGATATGAAGCTCTCCCGCCTGGAAAAACACCTCCATGCGGGTGACGTACTGATCTTGCCGCTCGAGTGGAACTATTACGTCGGCCGTTTCAGTGACCCGACGTTCACCGATAATGTTTTCACAGCATTGAAGCATTATTATCGCGCGTTGCCTTTTTGGGAGCGGGCAAGGTTCTTTTTTACGGGCATGAGGTTTTCCTCAATATTCAAGTATATGCGATCCCTCGCTCTCGGCGAGGTGGCGCGGCCCGGTTCTCAGGCCATCGTATCCGGATGGTATTCACAACTGGAGCATTCGCCCTTTGGCGCGGCGCTCAATGATGGCCCCGTGCCCCGCTATGTCGGCTTTTTCGACTGTCGCAGCATGTTGCTATTCGGAGAGAAGAACGGGGCGCCCGATCTGGAACGCCTGGCAGACAGGCTCGCCGCAATCGCCCGCGCCCGGCAGGTGAAGATTGCGCTGACCTGGCCGGTGGTGATCGGCAAGGATTGTTACGACGCCTATGAGCGGGATTTTCGTCCGACCGAAAACGCGCTGCGGGCCGCGATGGGGCGCGTCGGAATCCCCATCCTCGGCAATCCGCGCGATTACTATTTCGCGGATGAGCGCTATATGCTGGACACATATTATCATCCCATCGCCGAGGGCGCGCGTATGCGGACGCGCCGCCTGGCCGAGCAGGCCGCGGAGGCAGGAATTCTGGTGCCTCAGGCTGTATCGGCCGCCGAACTCGCGCAGCAGCGCCTGGAGGCGGTCGATGCCGCGATTGCCGGCGTGGCCTATCGCGGGCTTGTGCCGGCCAGCAACGGCACGCATGTGATCGACCGGACGGCTGTCGAGAACAACATGCTGTTCGGCCGTGGATGGTCGCAGCCCGAAGCCAACAGCTTCATCTGGTCAGATGGACTGGAATCGGTTTTGGCCATTCGTCTGCCGGAGCGCCGATGCCGTCTGACGCTGAACCATTTTCTCCACGGTGATCAGCGGGACAGTCTGGTGAGGCTGGCCCCCGCGCAGACCTGGCAATCGGCATCGGAGCCGATCGAAGTGCCTGCGGAGGCGAGGGGAGTGGCGCTCCTGCACCTGCGGCATCGCGATGTGAAGTCGCCGCTTGAGCTCGGCCAAGGCGCCGACCCGCGGCTTCTGAAGTTCAATCTGCAGTCATTCACGGTCGACTGCCAGGGCGAATAGAAGGCGGGCACAAATGATGTGCCCGCCCTCAGATATCAGCACTGCTGATAGCGGCGACCGCGATACCAGTAGTAGTCGCAACGGGGCGTGGTCGCGTTACCCACGATCGCGCCGCCGACACCGCCAATTGCTGCGCCAGCCAGAGCGCCGCCAGCGGTCCCTGTCGCGAGGCCTCCAACAAGCGCGCCCGCGCCGCCGCCGATGAGGGCACCGCCGACCGTGCGATCCGTTGGGTTGTTGGGGTTGCAAGCTGCGAGACCAAGCGCCATAGCGCCGACGGCCAATAGCTTCTTCATAAGACTGACTTCCTCCATGGACGCTGCATGACAGAACATACTGCCCCGTTTTAGGCTAACATGGCGCGAGAATAAACCGCGCTTGCTGCGGCGGGCGGGGCCGCCTCCATCTCACGCGAAGCGGCTCTCTCGACCCGACACGATAGCTTTTCGGCCGGCAGCCTCTTGGTCGGCGGACGTTTCGACGGAATCAGGCCGCTGTTCCAGCCATTATCTGAGCACCACACGATTCCGGAAAGGTCTCCTTCTTCGTAGGAACCAAATCTTCTGTGTGCACGCTGCGAATGTTGTGAGGTACTCAGAATAACGTACTGCATATGAATACATTTGTTTATCGTATAAAAATAGGAGATTGACAAAATAGACGAGAAATACGAGCAATTGTGTTAGATATGGCTGGTTGTAATTGGCTGATATGAATATATAATATGGCGAGAGCACAATTCTGTTAGATTGTAGCCATGCCAGTGTTGTTGCTGTGGTGACGGTTCGCTCCGATGTATTGGCGCTAGCAGTAAAATCAAAATGACGCATCTGGAGTGGCGAGCGCGGAGTAAGGAGAGGATGGAAGAGAGAGCAAGAGGCCCCAAGATGGGCGCGTCGATCGCGCCTTGTGCAAGTCGCATCGAAAATGGTGCTGTCCAAGACTTTTCGATCGATCAATTGCCACCCGTCGATCAGGATAACGACGATCTGGAGCCCGGGCACGTGGCCCATCTGGAACTCGTGCGTATTGTGGAGCGTGTCTATCGACGCTATCTCGATCTTCTGCGCAACGATCTGACCCGACTGGGCGTTGACGATGTCAGTCCATCGCAGGTGATGATGCTATTCACGATCGGAGGGGACGATCTGTCGGTGCGCGACCTCATCGATCGCGGGCATTATCTCGGTTCAAACGCGTCCTATAATCTCAAGCGGCTCGTGGAATGCGGCTATGTCGAGCGCAGCGCCTCCCCGCGTGACAAGCGGGCGGCCCGCATCCGGTTGTCCGATCAGGGGCGACATCTGTGTGATCTCATTCGCAAGATCGATGATGGCTATCATCGTCTGGCTGTGCGGGATGACGAGCAGATTCGGGAGTTTGCCATCACCTTCACGACGTTGCGGCGGCTTGAGCATATCTGGACCAATGCCGCCCGCTATGGGGAGGCGAGGCTCGTCTAAAGATGTCGGGACCTGCGATCAGACGTTGGTGGCGCAGGTCCCCGTTGCTTCAGCCTTGCGCGTGCCGGGCACGTATGGCGTCGGCCTGCGCAAAGGCGCGAATGACCGCCGGTCTCTCGGCGATCGTTTTGAACCAGCGTTCCAGGTTGGGAAAATCCTGGAGACGCTGCCCATGGCGCTCGTGGGGCACGACCCAGGGATAGCAGGCCATGTCAGCGATGGAATAATCGCCGGCAAGAAACGGCCTGTCGGCAAGGCGCTTGTCCATCACGCCATAGAGGCGGGTGGTTTCCTTGACATAGCGTTCGATGGCATAGGGTATCTTTTCAGGAGCCGCATTGCTGAAATGATGGTTCTGGCCGGCCATGGGACCGAGGCCGCCCATCTGCCAGAACAGCCATTGCAAGACTTCGGACCTGCCGCGGATGTCCTTGGGAATGAAGCGGTGAAGCTTCTCAGCGAGATAGAGAAGAATAGCGCCGGATTCGAATAGGGATATCGGCGCTCCACCGTCGGCCGGCTCGTGATCCACGATGGCCGGAATGCGATTGTTGGGCGCGATCTTGAGGAAATCCGGGTTGAACTGTTCGCCCTTGCCGATATTCACCGGATGGATCCGGTAGGGCAGGCCCGCTTCCTCGAGGAAAATCGTTATCTTATGGCCGTTCGGGGTGGTCCAGTAATAAAGGTCGATCATCGTCGGCTCGCTCAAAACCATCGTCAGGCGGGGATGGTGCTCCATCCATCCGCCGGACGATGCCTTATTCCGAGCGATGTTCCAAATCAGCGGCTGTCCGACCGACGGTCAGCCCGCTATCGGGGATAGCGGGCCGTCTGAACCGATGCAAGCCAGGGGCGACGCGATATCGAAGGATCGCGGGAGACCTTCACTCAGTCTTCGAGTTCGCCGATATGGTTCTGCGCATAGAGTTGCTCACCGATTTGCTTGATAAGCTCGAGCTGCGTCTCCAGAAAGTCGATATGACCTTCTTCGTCCGTCATGAGTTCGATAAAGAGATCGCGTGACGGGTAGTCTTTTTGCGTCTCGCAATAGGCCGCGGCCTCCTGGTACAGCGCACGAGCGCCGACCTCCGCAGCCAGATCGCATTCGATGACTTCCTTGACGGACTGGCCGATCTGCAGCGGGTCCAGCACCTGGAGATTCGGATGACCATCGAGGAAGAGGATGCGGTCGACGAATTTGTCGGCATGCGCCATCTCCTCGATTGATTCCGCGCGCCACTTCTTGGCCATGGCCTTGTAGCCCCAGTTATCAAGCATGCGATAATGCAGCCAGTACTGGTTGATCGCGGTCAGTTCGCTACGCAATCCGCGATTGAGGTATTCTATGACCTTTGCGTCGCCCTTCATGGCATCCAGCTCCGTTGGTCCCTAATTCCAATTTAGAATAATTATAAAGTTGGATTCGAAAGATCAAGCCCGTCGCCCCTGACAAAAGGCGTTTTCCCGCAGGGCATGGCAGGGCATGGCAAGGCAGTCGCGGTTCGGATTGCCGCCATGCACCTCAGCCCGGCTTACGGCCTCGGGTCGCCTCCTGATGGCGAAGGGGCGGCCCGGTGGCACGCCGTCATAGGGGGTGATGGGAGTCTGGAGGAAAAGCGGCGACCGCTTTTCGCAAGACGCTTACGATAAGCATGGCGCTTACGATAAGTTCTTCATTCCAAGAAGGGGCTGGCTCCAGCTTCACGCTTGAGCGCGGGCGGCTCGGCCCTATTCGGCTGCGATGAGCGTGACCTGTTCTGGCAGACCGATCTCGCGACGCGTGGTCTCATGCCGGGCTGCAGGCTCGTGATGATTATGGTCATGCTGGTTATGCGCGGCGCCTGGACAAATCGCGCAACCAACGGGGCACGCAGCGGCACGGGCGTCAGACAGGATGCGGCGGACGGTCACGAGGCACCGGCCGCAATCAGGACTGCAGCCGAGGCAGCGATAAGCCTGCGCGGGGCTGCGCGGCTTCGTCGGGTCCTCGTCTGCCAATGTGCTGCGGATATCAGCATCGGTCACGACGTTGCAGTGGCAGACGATCATTACCGGTCCAGTTTAGAACAATTCAAAAAAACCTTTGATATCAAGAACTTACTAGACGCCATAAAAAATTCAAGGCCTTCGCCTGCGACAGAATCGACCCATGCGCGGACAATCGGCGCGAAAGTGGTATTGAGATCCGCAGACTTGCACATCCCAGCCGACGCGTTATGCCGGATGCGACAAATGGCAGGCAGGCTATGATCCGGATTAACGATCGCATCGAGCTCGACGAACGGGAGATCGAGGAGAGCTTCGTCCGGGCGGCTGGCCCGGGTGGGCAGAACGTCAACAAGGTCTCGACGGCCGTTCAGCTCAGGTTCGACATCCGACGCTCGCCCTCGCTCCCTAACGATGTCGCGATCCGCATGATGAAGCTGGCCGGCAGCCGGCTGACCAATGATGGCGTCATCGTGATCACGGCACAGGCCCATCGCAGTCAGCAGCGCAATCGCGAAGAGGCGCTCGAACGGCTGGTCGAGCTCATCCGGGAGGCGACCCATGTCGACAAACCGCGGCGTGCCACCCGGCCGACGCTGGCCTCGAAGGTCCGGCGGCTGGAAACCAAGAGCCACCGCGGCGCGATCAAGGGGTTGCGCGGCCGCAAGCCGCATGAAGAATGAGGCGGTGTGTCATCCCCGGCGACCGGCGAAGCCGGTCGGGAAGGGATCCATGCATTTTGTGAATATGAATCACGATCTGCTGCCCTTAGGGCATCGGGTGAAAGCCGCGCCGGCATCGATCCCTTGCCTCAGCGGAGGGGCATCGCGTTAGCGAGGTTGGATGGGGAATACCAGCGGTTCAGGCCTTCGGCGGATAGCGGTGGGTCACGCCTTGATAGTCCGTGACATCGTAGCTTTCAGGATCGAGACCCTCGCACAGATATCCCGGGCCGATCGGCACCTTGCCGTGGCCACCGGGAATGTCGAGGACATAGGTCGGCTGGCAGATGCCTGAGACATGGCCGCGCAGGGCGCGCATCAAAGCCTGGCCTTCGGCGATGGTGGTGCGCAGGTGGCTGGTGCCGGGCGCGAGATCGCCCTGGTGCAGGTAGTACGGTTTGACCCGGCTCTCGACGAGCGCCCGCAGGAGATCGGCCAGCGCCTCCGGCGTGTCGTTGATGCCTTTCAGGAGCACGGACTGGCTGAGCATCGGGATACCCGCATCGACCAGCCGCGCGCAGGCGGCGCGGGCGGCAGGCGTCAACTCCCGCGCGTGGTTGGCGTGGAGCACGACATAGCTCGCCTTGCCATCGGCCTTCAGTGCCTCCACCAGCGCGGGCGTGATCCGCTCGGGATCGACGACCGGCAGGCGTGTGTGCCAGCGGATCACTTTGACATGGTCGATGGTGGCGAGGCCCGCGACAGCTTCCGCGATGCGGCGGGGCGAGACGACCAGCGGGTCGCCGCCGGTGATCACCACCTCCCAGATGGCGGGCGTACGGCTGATATAGGCGAGGGCTGCCGCCATTTCGTCCGGCGTCAGCATCTTGCCGCCCGGGCCCACCATCTCGCGGCGGAAGCAGAAGCGGCAGTAGACGGCGCAGACATGCACCAGCTTGAGCAAGGCGCGATCGGGATAGCGATGCACGACGCCGGGCGCCGCCGCGTGTGGTTCATCGCCGATCGGGTCGTCGATTTCGCCGGGCTGGCGGTCGAGTTCCGCCGGATCGGGAATGAACTGCCGGGCGATCGGATCGTCGGGATCGGCGGCATCGATCAGGTCAGCCATCGCAGGCGTCACCGCCACGGCATAACGGGCGGCGACGGCATCGAGCGCGGCAATCCGTTCGGGCGCGACCAGCCCACCCGCCGCAAGCTCGGCCGGGCGGGTCATCTGGCGCGCCGGCCGCGCATGCGCGGCGCCGGGGCGGTATGGTTTGACCGGTGAATTCATCAGGAGCGGTTGTGCCCCCTCAGGGCATGGGTGTCCAGAGCACGTCCTCGATGCGGCGCGCGCCGACCGCCAGCATCACCAGCCGGTCGAGGCCCAGCGCGATGCCGCTTGCGGGTGGCATCGCGGCCAGTGCCGCCAGGAAATCCTCGTCGAGCGGATAACGCTCGCCATAGATGCGCTCCTTCTCGTCCATGTCGTGGACGAAACGGCTGCGCTGCTCCTCGGCGTCCGTCAGTTCGCCGAAGGCATTGGCCAGTTCGACGCCGCAGACATAGAGTTCGAAGCGCTCCGCGAAGCGTGGATCCTCGGGCTTACGGCGGGCGAGGGCGGCCTCGCCCACGGGATAGTCGTAGAGAATGGTGGCGCGCCCGTCTCCGAGCCGGGGTTCGACGCGTTCGCTGATGACGCGGCTGAAGATGTCGCTCCAGCCATCGTCATCCGCGACGCGCAGGCCCGCGGCGCGAGCCGCGGCTGCGAAGGCATCACGGGCGCCGGCCGGATCCTCTCCTGGCAGAACGGCCGCGAGATCGATGTCGGCGTGGCGGGCGAAGGCCTCCACGACCGAGAGGCGCTCCGGGCTTGCGTGCGGATCGGCCGTGAGGTCGCGATACCGGAAGACGTCGGTGGTCGCGGCCTCGGCGGCGAGCGCCAGAATGTCGGCGCAATCGGCCATCAGGCTTTCATAGCCGGCCCCGGCACGGTACCATTCCAGCATCGTGAATTCGGGATGATGCAGGGGGCTGCGCTCCCGGTTGCGGAAGACGCGGGCGATATCGAAGATCCGCGTCTCGCCGGCGGCCAGCAGCTTCTTGCAGGCGAATTCCGGCGACGTATGCAGGTAGAGCGGCGTATCGCCCTGGTCCAGGCCGACGAGCATGGTGCGAAAGGCGTGCAGATGCGTTTCGTTGCCCGGCGAGATCTGAAGAACGCCGGCTTCGACCTCGACGAAATCCTGCGCCGCGAAGTGTTCACGCAGGGCGCGGATGATCGCCTGGCGCATGAGAAGGGCTGGACGACGGCGGTTGTGCTGTTCGCGGGACCACCAGGGCGATGGCGAGAACGACGGCAACATGGGCATTTTGAAGGGATCCGGAGCGTTTTTTCAGTGCGGGATATGGCGCTTGCCGTCAAGATCGGTATTGTGCACCGAAATTTAGTTGCATTGGTGGCTTGATGGCGCGCCGATGTCTGTAGCCATTCGATGATTTAAGGACGACCACCGTGAAGGTTATCGCGAGCTCCGTGCGCAAAGGCAACATTCTCGAGGTGGACGGGGCGCTGTATGCCGTGCTCTCGGCCGAGAGCTTCTTTCCCGGCAAGGGAACGCCGACCACCCAGATCGACATGCGTCGCCTCTCTGACGGGGTGAAGACCTCTCAGCGCTACCGCACGACCGAGCAGGTCGAGCGCGCCTATGTCGAGGATCGCGAGCACACCTATCTTTACCAGGATGGTGCCGACTACGTCTTCATGAACCCGGAAAGCTTCGAGCAGATCACGGTGGTGGCCGACGTGCTCGGTGACCAGGCGGTCTATCTGCAGGAAGGCATGGCCTGCATGGTGTCGATCTACGACGGCGTCGCCGTCGCCATCGAGCTGCCGCAGCGTGTCGTGCTCGAGGTTATGGAAACCGAGCCGACCGTTAAGGGCCAGACCGCTTCCTCATCCTACAAGCCGGCCCAGATGTCGAACGGCATCCGCGTGATGGTGCCGCCGCATATCGGCGTTGGCACCCGCATCGTTGTGATGACGGCCGACAATACCTATGTCGAGCGCGCCAAGGACTGAGGTTCTCCTGACGGCGGCGGCACTGACGCCGCCGCTTCGGTCAGGCCCCAGATCTCCGTTTCCTGGCTGCGGCCGCGCAAGAGCGTGTGGCCGATAAGATTGAGTTGGCCCAAGACCGTCGGGATGGCGCCGCCGTCGCAGTTGCGTGCGGCTTCGAGCGCTTCCTGGCTGACAATGAGCGCGGCATCGTAGGTTCGGCATAACACCTGCAGGCGGCTTGCGGCATTGACCGTGTCGCCCACAACGGTAATGGCGAGCGCCTGCTCTCCACCGATGTCACCGAGCATCACATCCCCCTTGTGGATGCCGATTCCCATCGCGATTTCAGGCAGGCCGCGTCCGGCGCGGCTCCGGTTGATCCCATCGAGTGCCTCCAGCATCGCAAAACCGCAGGCGAGCGCCCGTCGCGCGTCGTCACTGCGCGGCTCAGGCATCCCGAACACCGCCATAAGCCCATCGCCGAGGAAGCGATCGAGCGTGCCGTGATGGGCGAAGATGACCTTGGCCATCGCCTTGTGGAAATCGCGCAGGAGTTCCATCGTCTCCTCGGGCCCCGCCGCTTCCGAAAACCCGGTGAAGTTGCGGATGTCGCAGAACAGCACCGTCGCCGGCAGCTTGCGTGGCTTTGCGAAGGGGCGGCCGAGGCGTGCGACGAGCTCCACCATGTTGGGCGAGAAATGGCGTGCGAGATTGATGCGCTCGGCCGCGCTGCGCCGGCTTTCCGCCACGGTGGCATAGAGCACGAATTGCGTCGACGTGACGGTGAGGATGTAGAGCTGCGCCAGCAGCAGGAGGATCGGAAGCTCGAAATTCGAGTCGCCGTCGTGGCTGCCAACCACCATCAGGGTCAGGCTGGCGGTTGTCAGCACGATCGCGCAGAAGAGCCGGGGTCTGGTGGAAAAGGCCGCGGCCGCGAGCGCGGGGCCGATCAGCAGCAGCATGGCGGCATTCTCGACCATGGCGGGCAGGTTGACGAACAGCGCGGCGATCGCCGTCAGTATCGTCAGGCCCCAAAGCGTCAGGACGGTCGCCGGTGGGCGCTCCCACCGTCCGGGCTGGCTCCAGGCGATCAAGGCTGGCGTCACCATGACGCAACTGGCGAGGTCACCGATGAGCCAGGGAATGAAGCTGCCTATGAAATCAGTGGCTCCGCCGAAGGGCTCGATCCCCCTGAAGGCCAGTGAACTGCGCAGTATCGTGGTCCCAACCAGCGCGCTGCCGAAGGCGAAAGCCTCGCAGCCGGCTGCCAAAAGGATGACCATGCTGCGCGGGTGGCTGAACGGGTCCTTCGGGCCATTCCAGTTTTGGGAGAAGAGCCTGCACATGGCGGCGCCGGATATCGCGCCGATGATTGCCGCGCTGATGAGCAGCACCTCTGTCAGAAAGAAGCCGAAGGTTGGCTCGTTCTTCTGCAGGGTCGTTATGATGGCGGCGAGAAGACCGCCGGTGATCGTCGGCCCGAGGCCCATAAGAAGGTTGGCGCGACCGTAACGCAGCATGAGATAAAGCGCGACGCCGCCTGCCGGCCACAACACCGTGATGTCGTTGGCGATGGCCCCGTAGTTGTGTGCCAGGACGGCGAGCACACAGTATAGTGCCGTCCAAACCAGAAAACCGACCACGATTGCTCCTCGCCATAGCAGGCGGAAACTACCCCGTTTCGCCCCGGCAGCCTATCGGAAAGGCGCAGGCCGTGAGCCGCATATGTCGAGCTCCGAACCGGCAGGCGAAGGATATCAAACTCCGAGGAGCATCCGGCAAGGCGCAGCATCGGCGGATGGCCTGCCTGAAGCTATGTGGTGGCGCACATGGGCGGGAGGCGGTCCGCGGCAAAGCAAAAAAGAACCCGGATGGACAGGCCATCCGGGTTTGCCAAGTCTCGGGCGGAGAAGGGATTAGTAGAGAAGTGAGCTGGGCCCGGTCATTCCGCGCCAGCGGTGCCGCAAGGGCTACCAGCTTGCGAGTACGGAGCCTTTGAAGGTCTTTTCGATGAAGTTTTTCACTTCGGGCGTGTGGTAGCTGTCGACAAGTATCTTCACCCAAGGCTTGTCCTTGTCGACGCTACGGACCGCGATGATGTTCACGTAGGGACCTTTGGAATCTTCGGTGAGGATGATCGCCGAGGGATCGATACCGGCCGAAGTCGCATAGTTGGTGTTGATCGAGGCAGCCGCCACGTCGTCAAGGGTGCGCGGGGTTTGAGCGGCCTCGATTTCCAGGAACTTCAGCTTTTTCGGATTGTCGGTGATGTCGAGCGGGCTCGGCTTGAAGCCGACGCCATCCTTCAGCTTGATCAGCCCCTTGGACTGGAGAAGCAGCAGGCTACGTCCACCATTGGTCGGGTCGTTCTGGATAGCGATGGTGGAGCCTTCGGGAATATCGTTCCAGGACTTGTATTTCTTGGAATAGATGCTGAGGGGAAAGGTCACCGTGGATGCGACGTTGTCGATCTTGAAGCCTCGATCGGCTTTCTGGTTGTCGAGGAAAGGCGCGTGCTGGAACGAGTTGGCCTGGATGTCACCGGAATCGAGCGCCTGATTGGGCACGACATAGTCGGAGAATTCGACGATCTCGATTGTGACGCCCTGCTTGGCGGCAATGGGCTTCACCGCTTCCAGGATCTGCGCATGCGGGCCCGGCGTCACGCCGATCTTGATCGTCTCCGCCTGGGCGGACAGGGATGTCGCCGCGAATGCAAGGCCGGCCGCGACGGCGAGGGTTGAGAACGAGAATTTCATGGCAGTCTCCAATGAACCGATGTTTCTGGTGTCTGGGGCGCGTGATCAGCCGTGGCGCACGCGCTTGTTGAGTTTGCGCGACAGGGCATCGCCGAGGCTCTGGATGCCCTGCACGAGAAGGATGAGGACGAGGACGACTGCGGCCATCACGTCCGGCATGAAGCGCTGGTAGCCATAGCGGATACCGAGATCGCCGAGGCCGCCGCCGCCGACCACGCCGACGATGGCGGAGAAGCCGATCAGGCTGACGATGGCGAGCGTCAGGCCAAGCACGATGCCGGGCAAAGCCTCCGGCACCAGCACCTTGGCGAGGATCTGCAGCGGGCTCGCGCCCATCGCGCGGGCCGCCTCGATCAGCCCCTGGTCGACCTCGCGGATGGAGCCTTCGACGAGGCGAGCGATGAACGGGGTGGCGGCCACCGCGAGGGGGACGATGGCCGCCGTGGTGCCGATCGACGTGCCCGCGACAAGGCGGGTGAACGGGATGATCGACACGGTCAGAATGATGAAGGGTGTCGAGCGCGTGGCATTCACGATGATGCCAAGGACACTGTTGGCGAGGGGAGCCGACAGCAGTTCGCCGCGCTTGCTCGTGGCCAGGAACACGCCGAGCGGCAGGCCGATGAGGGTGCCGATCGCGGTGGCGACCGCGACCATGTAGAGCGTATCAAGCGTCGACGCGGCGATCAGGCGAATGATTTCAGGCGACATGGCTGTGTCCCCCCTTGTTCTGCGTGGCATCCACCGGGGCTTGCTCGGCGGGGGCTTGGTCGGCGCCGAGCGCGATGAAGCCGAGCGTCTCCACATCGAGCCCGCGCGCCGTGAGGAAGGCGGTGATGCGTTGGAGCAGGCTGGTGTCGTCGGGCACGGCGACGATCAATGTGCCGAACGGCCGTCCGGCAATGGCGTCCACCGTGCCGCCGAGGATGTTGATGTCGATCGCGAAGTTGCGGGTGATCTGTGATAGCACCGGGTCGGTGGCATGCGAGCCCCTGAAAATGATGCGCAGCACGGCCTGGCTGGCGGGAGCCGCCGCGGCGGTCAATCGTGCGGCGACATAGGCGGGGAGGGCGCGGCCGCTCTCGGCGGCCAAGAAGGTCCGCGTCGTCGGGTGATGCGGCCTCGTGAAGAGGTCGAACACGTCTCCCTTCTCGACGATACGGCCATTGTCGATCACTGCCACGTCGCGGGCGATGCTCCGGATGACGGCCATCTCATGGGTGATCAGGAGAATGGTGAGCTTCAGCTCGGCATTGATCGTCGCCAGCAGGTCGAGGATCGCATGGGTGGTCTCGGGATCGAGCGCGGACGTCGCCTCATCCGAAAGCAGGACCTTGGGGCGCGTCGCCAAAGCCCTCGCGATGCCGACGCGCTGCTTCTGACCGCCGGAGAGCTCCGCCGGGTAGCGGTCCCGCTTGTCGGCGAGGCCCACGAGCTCGATGAGAGGACTGACCCGCTGTCTGATCTCCTCGCGGCTGGCGCCGGCGATCTCGAGCGGCAGCGCGACATTGTCGTAGACGGTGCGTGAGGACAGCAGGTTGAAGTGCTGGAAGATCATGCCGATCGATCGCCTGAGCTGTCTCAGCTCCTTCTCCGGCAAGCGCGCGACATCGGTGCCATCGACCAAGAGACGGCCCGCCGTCGGCTTTTCCAGCCCGTTGACAAGGCGGATCAATGTGGACTTGCCGGCGCCGCTGCGCCCGATGACGCCGAGAATGGAGCCGCGGCGCACGGTAAGATCGATATCCTCGAGGGCCGCGACCGCGGTTTGGCCGCTGCGGGCGGCGAATGTCTTGGCGACGCCCTCGAAACGCACGACGGCATCGTCAGCGGCCAACGGCGGCTGAGCGGCCTCCTGCGGATGAAATGGAAGAGCGTTCACGATTGATCTCGTTTCTCACAGGATTGGCGGCAGAATAACACGCGCCGCCCTACAGTGATTGCTTGTGCTGCGAAAGTATAAGCTCGCGATGCTATCACGATTACGCTTGATACGGCGCTGGTTGCGGGTGAAGGCCGACACGTCGGGTTGCTGCGTCGCCGAAGGAGGCCTCTGACGGGGCGGCCTTCACCATAGCCCGTGTCAGTCGATACGGTGCGGGACGTTGCGCCGTCCGACCCCGTTGAGATGGCGCTGCGCTGCCTTCTGTGCAGCCCACGGGTCGGCGAAGACCTGACCGTTCAAGCTGTAGAACGGACGCGCGGACGCATGGAAGCGATAGCCATGGGTGTCGCGCGCAACGATGCCCGCGGGCCGCCCGGCGACCTCGATGAGATAACTGTCGTACATGATAATTCCGCGCCGGTTTTGCGGCGCCTCTCTTGCTCGATTATCCGGAATGACGGGTCAGATGTGCTGGCTGCGACAGCACATGCATGTGACTTCACGTCGACACGGACACATTCGCGAGGAGCAGAGAGCGTGACCGACTGCGCGGGGAGCTTGGCTCGGCGGCGTGTGGTTCACCAAAGAAAGTGCCATGCGCATCTCCTGCAAGGACCGGAGCCACGAAGACACTTCGTGGCGCTTTAGCGTTTGATGACGCGGCGCAAGCTGCTTTCAAATTCCCGCGGTGGACCAGATTTCGCCGATCCGACGGCTCCATACATAACGCCCTCTTCGCGAAAGTCAACAGTTCTTGTGGAATTATATTTTTCACGTATTTTAAATGTATATTATGTTGCGGCACAAGTTTGCCACTCATGCGTTCGATAATATGCGCTGATGCTTCGACGGGCCTGAGAGAGGCACGTTATCGCCGTCTCTTTTACCGCGGAAATTATGTGAAATTATTAATTCTACAAAATCTATATTGATTATATAGAAATATGCGTAAACAATGCGGTCAAGCTGGTTCTCATCGAGCCGGATGATTGAGGAGGCCGCCATGGTGACGAATACATTCAAGCTGTCGCGCCGCTTTGTCGTGGCGCTCGCGGCGATCGGTGCCGCATCCGCGGTCATGCCGATCGCGGCTCGCGCGGAGACGGTGTTGCTCAACGTTTCCTATGATCCGACGCGCGAACTCTATCGCGATATCAATGCCGCCTTCGTGGCGGACTACGAGAAGAAGACGGGCGAGAAGCTGACGGTTCGCGCCTCGCATGGCGGCTCCGGCTCGCAGGCGCGAACGGTCATCGATGGGCTCGATGCCGATGTCGTCACGCTCGCGCTGGCCGCGGATATCGATGCGATCGCCAATCGCACGGATCTCATTCCGAAGGACTGGCAAAAGCGTCTTCCGAACAATTCCTCGCCCTATACCTCGACCATCGTCTTCCTGGTGCGCAAAGGAAACCCGAAGGGCATCAAGGATTGGGATGATCTGATCAAGCCCGGCGTGCAGGTGATCACGCCCAACCCAAAGACCTCAGGCGGTGCGCGCTGGAACTATCTGGCGGCCTGGGGCTTCGAGCTGGGCCGAACCAAGAGTGAAGAGAAGGCGAAGGATTTCGTCGCGGCTCTCTTCAAGAACGTTCCCGTCCTCGATACGGGCGCGCGGGGCTCCACGATCACCTTCGCCCAGCGTGAGCTCGGCGATGTGCTGCTCGCCTGGGAAAACGAGGCGTTCCTGGCTTCGGCCGAGTTCGGTGCCGATAAATTCGACATCATCGTGCCATCGATCTCGATCCTGGCCGAGCCGCCCGTCACGCTCGTCGATGGCAACGTCGACAAGAAGGGCACGCGCAAGCAGGCCGAGGCTTATCTCAACTTCCTCTATACGCCCGAGGCCCAGGCGATCATTGCCAAGCACAAGTATCGGCCTTCCAAACCGGAATTCGCGCGCAAGGAAGATCTCGCCGCTTTGCCGCAGATCAAGCTCTTCACCATCGACGATGTCTTTGGCGGCTGGACGAAGGTGCAGAAGGAGCACTTCGACAACGGCGGCATCTTTGATCAGATCGTGAAGGTCAAGCGATGACACTGGCCGGGGCTCGCAGTCCATCGTTTCGCCACTGGCGGGCGCCGAGCGCGCTTCCCGGCTTTGGCATCGCTTTCGGCTACACGCTTGTCTATCTGGCCTTGATCGTCCTCATTCCAATGGCGGGGCTCGTCCTCAAGGCGGCCTCGCTCGGTGTTGCGGGGCTCATCGACATCATCACCGAGGAGCGGACGCTTGCCGCTCTCCGGACGAGCTTCGGCGTGTCGCTCGCGGCCGCAGGCTGCGCGAGCGTGTTCGGCCTCGCCATCGCCTGGGTTTTGACCCGTTACCATTTCCCCGGTCGCCGGCTGATCGATGCGATGGTGGACCTGCCCTTCGCGCTCCCGACAGCCGTCGCCGGCATCGCGCTCGGCGCGATCTATGCGCCGAACGGCTGGGTCGGGGCGCAGCTGGCGCCTTTCGGCATCAAGGTGGCCTTCACGCCGCTCGGCATCTTCGTCGCGCTTGTCTTTGTCAGCCTTCCCTTCGCGGTGCGCACCGTGCAGCCTTTGATCGAGGAGATCGACAGGGAACTCGAGGAAGCGTCCGCGACGCTCGGCGCCAGCCGTCTGCAAACCGTGTGGCGGGTTATGCTGCCACCGCTCGTGCCGGCCGTGCTCACGGGGTTCGCACTGGGCTTTGCGCGGGCCGTCGGCGAATATGGCTCGGTCATCTTCGTCGCGGGCAACCTGCCTTACGTGTCCGAGATCGCTCCGCTCCTCATCGTCATCAAGCTCGAGGAATTCGACTATGCCGGCGCGACGGCGATCGCGCTGATCATGCTCGTGATCTCCTTTTCGAGCCTGCTCGCCATCAATCTCGTTCAGGCCTGGAGCCGGCGGAGGTTCGGCCATGTCTAGACGTCGCTTCATCGTTGTCGTCCTCCGTGCAGAGGGACACCCATGGCGAGCGTGAGCCTGTCCACCGGCAGCCTGGCGCGGCCGCGTCAGGCCGCGCGTGTCGCGACGACCGAGGCGCCGATAGCGCGCTGGCTGCTGATCGCCGTCACGCTGTGCTTCCTCGCGCTGTTCCTGCTGCTGCCTCTGCTCGCGGTCTTCTCGCAGGCATTCGCGGCGGGCATCGGCGCCTATTGGGTGGCGTTGCGCGAGCCCGACGCGCTGGCGGCCATTCGCCTCACGCTGCTGGTGGCGGCGATCGCGGTGCCCCTCAATCTCGTCTTTGGGATCGCGGCATCCTGGGCCATCACCAAATTCGAATTTCGCGGCAAGAGCTTCCTGATCACGCTCATCGATCTGCCATTCTCGGTATCCCCCGTGGTCGCGGGCCTGATCTATGTGCTCCTGTTCGGGGCTCAGGGCTTTCTCGGGCCCTACCTCAAATCCCATGGCTTGCAGATCATCTTTGCGGTTCCGGGGATCGTCCTCGCCACCGTCTTCGTGACTTTTCCCTTTGTGGCGCGCGAGCTCATTCCCCTCATGCAGCAACAAGGCACGAGCGACGAAGAGGCTGCGCTGACGCTAGGCGCATCCGGCTTCACGGCCTTCCGCACCGTGACGCTGCCCAATATCCGCTGGGCGCTCCTCTATGGCGTGCTGCTTTGCAACGCGCGCGCCATGGGGGAATTCGGCGCCGTCTCGGTTGTCTCTGGCCGCATTCGGGGGCTTACCAACACCATGCCGCTGCAGGTGGAGATTCTCTACAATGAATATAACATCGTCGCGGCCTTCGCCGTTGCTTCGCTCCTCGCTCTCCTCGCCCTTGTCACTCTCGCAGGGAAATCAATTCTCGAATGGCAATATGGTAACAGCCTCGACGCTCAGCACTAAGGCGGGGCATCCGCCCGCGGGGATGATCCGCGTTGTGGGGATAGCCAAGGATTTCGGAGGGGACGCGGCGCTTCGGGGCGTCGACCTCGACATCGCGCCGGGCGAGCTCGTCGCTCTGCTGGGGCCCTCCGGTTCGGGCAAGACGACCCTGCTGCGCATCATCGCGGGCTTGGAGGATGCCAGCGCCGGTCAGGTGTTCTTCGGGCCGGACGATGCCACGCGCCTGTCCGTGCAGGAGCGTCGCGTCGGCTTCGTCTTCCAGCATTATGCGTTGTTCCGGCACATGACGGTTTTCGACAATGTCGCCTATGGCCTGAAGGTGCGACCGCGCGCGGAGCGCCCGTCCAGGGCGGAGATTCGCGAGCGGGTGCTCTCGCTGATCGACCTCGTGCAGCTCGGCGGCCTGGAGCGCCGCTATCCCTCCCAGCTCTCGGGCGGGCAACGACAGCGTGTCGCGCTGGCGCGGGCGCTGGCGGTCGAGCCACGCGTGCTCCTGCTCGACGAGCCCTTCGGCGCGCTGGATGCCAAGGTGCGCAAGGAACTGCGCCGCTGGCTGCGCGAGATCCACGATCGAACCGGCCATACCACTGTTTTCGTAACGCACGACCAGGATGAGGCGATGGAGCTTGCCGACCGGGTCGCCATCCTCAACAAGGGGCGGCTGGAACAGGTGGGTACTGCCGATGAGGTCTATGAAGACCCTGCCTCCGCCTTCGTGATGTCCTTCGTCGGTGACACCGTGAGCCTGCCGGTGGCAGTGCGCGCCGGCCGCATCTTCCTTGGCGATACACCGCTGGAAGCGGACGTGGCTGACGCGCCGGACGGGCCGGCAGCCCTTTATCTGCGCCCGTCGAACCTGGCCGTGACCCGTTGCGATGAGGCCGGTGTTCTCGGTGGGACCGTCGTGACAGTTCGCCGCACGGCCAATGGCCGTCGTGCCGAGGTGCTGACGGATGTCGGCGCGGCATCGGTCGAGGTCGAACTGCCCAGCGGCAAGGCGCTCGCACCTGGCGAGCGCGTCGGGCTGCATATTCTGAAGGCACGCCTCTTTCCCATCCCCTAATGGAGTGAGTTTCGAGGAAGGGGCGTTTCTTTAACGGACGATTTTATAAATAAAATACTGACAAATTTTGTATTTTATTTAAAATTTACGCATGTTATCGTAATTTATAAATTTTACGATCATGCGGTGTTGATTTGCCTCGCTTGCGCTTCTTTCCCGTATCCTATGACGTTGCCGGCAAGGCTGTGGTCGTGGCTGGCGGCGGAGAGCCCGCGCTCGCGAAGTTGCGCCTCCTCGTGCGGAGCGAGGCGCGGCTTACGCTCGTGTCCCCGGATATCGACGGCGAACTGGCCGCCTTCGCGCATGCGCATCGCATTCCGCATATCGCGCGGGACCTGACGCTGGTGGACGTCACCGGGGCCGCGCTTCTCTTCGTGGCGACCGATGACGAGGTCCAGGACGCAGCGCTTGCGGCGCTCGGGCGGCAGGCCAGCGTGCCGGTGAACGTGGTCGACCGGCCGCATCTGTCAGACTTCGCGGTGCCGGCAATCGTCGATCGCGCCCCTGTGGCGGTGGCGATTTCGACGGATGGCTATGCGCCTGTGCTGGCTCAGCGCGTGCGCGCGGCTATCGAGATGCTGTTGCCGCCGGAGTTCGGCAGGCTCGGCGAGCTTGCCGCCTCCCTGCGCGATGCCGTCATGGCCTCGCTGGGTACGGCGCGCCATCGTCGGCGCTTCTGGGCACGTCTGTTCGACGGCCGCAGCGCCGACCTCGCCTTGTCCGGCGACCTGGCTGGCGCCCGCCGTGCCGCACTGTCCGTACTAGGTGAGAGCTTCGAGGCCAATGAAGGCGTGGTCTGGCTGATCGGCGCGGGACCCGGCGCGACCGACCTCCTCACCTTGAGGGCGCAGCGCCTGCTCCAGCAGGCCGATGTGATCGTCCATGATCGCCTCGTGCCCGCCGAGGTCGTCGAGATGGGTCGCCGCGACGCCGAACGTATTTCAGTCGGCAAGGCCAAGGGGCACCATTCCGTTCCCCAGCATGAGATCGACGCGCTCCTCGTTCGGCTCGCGCGCGAGGGCAAGCAGGTGGCGCGCCTCAAGGCCGGGGATCCCCTGGTGTTTGGCCGGGCGGGTGAGGAACTCGCCGCGCTCCGCGCTGCGGGCATCCGCCATGAGATCGTTCCCGGCGTCACATCGGCGCTGGCGGCAGCCGCGGATGCCGGTGTTCCGCTGACGCTGCGCGGCGTTTCGTCCTCTCTTGCCTTCGCGACCGGCCACGGCGCCGATGGCGCGGAGCCGGCGGGCTGGGCCGAGGTCGCGAGAACGGGCGGCACGATTGCCGTTTACATGGGCGCCAGTGTTGCCGGTGACGTTCGTCGGCGGCTCGAGGGGGAAGGGCTCTCCCCTGCTACCCCTGTGGTGGCGGTCGAGAATGCGGGACGCACCGAGCGCCGCATCTTCTCCGGCACATTGGCCGAACTCGGGGCACTCGCCACACGTGACGACGTCACGGGTCCGGTGATGATCCTCGTTGGCGATGCCGTGGACTACGGGGCGGGCGCCGGTGAGCCGTTTGCGGCCGAGGGCCGGTGTCCGGCCGGCCTGACATCCCGCGTTTCCCACAAATCCCTTATCTCCGAAAACGTGTAATGCCATGAAGCGCGATGCCAAGAAGGCCGGCCCCAAGGTGGTCACGGCCAATGCCCTCGATACCGGATGGGTCGTTTTTCTGAAGGCGGACGGCGGCTGGTCGCGTGATATCGGCGAGGCGGCCGTCGCGGATGATGCCGAGGCGGCAGCGGCCCTCAATGCGCGGGGGCTGGAGGCGGCTGCCCGCAATATCGTGGTCGAGCCTTATCTGGTCGAAGTGAGGGACGTGGACGGCGGTCGCGTGCCGGTCCTCCTGCGGGAGATTATTCGCGCTGCGGGCGGGCCGACCGCCAGCACGTTGCACCGTATCGCCGAAGGCGCGGTCGTCTGAGGCTGCGGCCCAGCCTATCAAGGAATTGAACGATGTACCGCTATGACGAATTCGACCGTCAGTTCGTGACCGAGCGCGTCGAGGAATTCCGCGATCAGGTCGCCCGGCGCCTGAGCGGCGAGTTGACGGAAGACGAGTTCAAGCCGCTCAGGCTGATGAATGGGCTCTACCTGCAACTCCACGCCTACATGCTGCGGATCGCCATCCCCTACGGCACCCTGACCCCACGGCAATTGCGACGGCTTGCCGATATCGGCCGCCGCTATGATCGCGGCTATGGGCATTTCACCACTAGGCAGAACCTGCAGTTCCACTGGATCAACCTGAAGGATGTGCCGGATGTGCTGAGCGCGCTGGCCGAGGTGGAGATGCACGCCATCCAGACCTCGGGCAACTGCATCCGCAATGTCTCGGCGGATCATTTCGCCGGCGCCGCGGCCGATGAGGTGGCGGATCCGCGTGTCTACGCCGAGATCCTGCGCCAGTGGTCCTCTCTGCACCCGGAATTCACCTATCTGCCGCGCAAGTTCAAGATCGCGGTGTCCGCCGCGACAGACGATCGCGCGGCGATCCAGATCCATGACATCGGCCTGGAGGTGAAGCGCGACGACGCCGGCGAAATCGGCTTCGGCGTCTATGTCGGCGGAGGCCTGGGACGCTCGCCCTTCATCGCCAAGAAGCTGCGCGACTTCCTGCCCGAGGCGGAGCTGCTCAGCTATTGCGAGGCGATTCTGCGCGTCTACAACCTGTTCGGCCGACGGGACAACAAGTACAAGGCGCGGGTGAAGATCCTCCTGCACGAGGCCGGCACGGAGGAAATCTCCCGTCAGGTCGAGGCGGAATATGAGGCGATCCGCGCGCAGGGGCGGCTGACGCTGCCGCAAAGCGAGATCGATCGCATCCGCGCCTATTTCGCACCGCCGAAGCTCGACGATCTGCCCCAGCGATCGGCGCGCCTGGACGCGGCTGCCGAGGCGGATGCCGCGCTCAGCCATTTCGTCACCCGCAATCTTGTCCCGCACCAGGTGCCGGGCTACGGCATCGTGACGATCTCGCTGAAGGCGATCGGCGCTGTGCCCGGCGATGTCACCTCCGACCAGATGGAGGCGATCGCCGACATTGCCGAGCGCTACTCGGCCAACGAGCTGCGCGTCAGCCACGAGCAGAACCTCGTGCTGCCCCATGTGAAGCTGGACGATCTGCCGGAGGTCTTCGCGCTTCTACAGAAGGTCGGCCTCGCGACCCCCAATGCCGGCCTGATATCGGACATCATCGCCTGCCCCGGGCTCGATTATTGCTCGCTCGCCAATGCACGCTCGATCCCGCTCGCACAGCGCATCGCCGAGCGCTTCGGCGACCATGAGCGCCAGACGCTGATCGGGGATCTCAAGGTGAAGATTTCGGGCTGCATCAATGCCTGCGGCCACCACCACGTCGGCCACATCGGCATTCTCGGCGTCGATCGCAAAGGCGAGGAATTCTACCAGATCACCCTCGGCGGCTCCGGCGACCAGCATGCGAGCCTTGGTGAGATCGTCGGCAAGGGCTTCTCCTCCGCGGAAGTGGTCGATGCCATCGAGACGATCGTGGAGACTTATCTCGCGCGCCGTGAGAATGCCGACGAGACCTTCCTCGCCTGCTTCCGGCGGATCGGCGAGACGCCTTTCCAGGAGGCGCTCTATGCCGATGCAAAATGACGAGTCCTTGTCCAATTCGGGGCAGGCCGATCTGGCGCTCCCTCTCCCCGGTGGGGAGAGGGTTGGAGTGAGGGGGACCCAGCCCGACCAGGAAAGTTCGCCTCCCCTCACCCTGTCCCTCTCCCCACCGGGGAGAGGGGACCACCCTCCATCAAGCGATCGCTCTGTGGTCGAGACGGAGCATCACGACCGCGCCGCGGCGCTCGATGCGGAGATCGGCCAGCTCGCGCCCGAGGCGGTGCTGAGGGAGGCGATCGCGCGGTTCCCCGGGGAGCTTGCGCTGGTGTCGAGCTTCGGCGCGGAATCGGCCGTGCTGCTCCACATGGCGGCGGCGATCGATCGGCATCTGCCCGTCGTCTTCGTCGATACGCTGCGCCTGTTCCCGGAGACGCTCGCCTATCGCGATACGCTCGTCGCACGGCTCGGGCTCGCCGATGTGCGCACGGTCGGGCCGCAGCGGGCCGTGATGGAACAGGCCGATCCCTGGCATGCCCTGTTCAATGTCGATCCCGACCGCTGCTGTCACCTGCGCAAGGTCGAGCCGTTGGCGGCTGCACTCCTGCCCTTCACGGCCTGGATCACCGGCCGCAAGCGCTATCAGGCGACCACGCGGACAGCACTCGCGGTGGTCGAGGCCGACGACACGCATATCAAGATTTCCCCGCTCGCCTCCTGGGGCGCACCGGAGATAACAGCCTATATGCGCGCCCATGACCTGCCCATCCATCCCCTGGTGCCGCAAGGTTATCCGTCGATCGGCTGCGCCCCCTGCACTAGCCAGGTTGCGCCGGGCGAGGACCCGCGGGCGGGCCGCTGGCGTGGTCAAGGCAAGGTGGAATGCGGCATTCATGTCAGCGCAGCGAGATCAGGTTAGCTACGTTCAGACGGATCCATCTGAACGCAGCTAACCTGATCAATTTCAGAATATCGGAGCATGCTTTTGGCGAAAAACCGCTCACACTTTTTCGCAGCATGCTCCGGCGTCGAGAGAAGGAGCGCCTGATGCCCCTGTTCAAGAACGGAACCTTCGTCGACGACCCCTGGCAGACCCTCGCCGACGACGAGGCCCTGCCGGCGGATCGCTCAGTCATCGTCAGCAAGGCACGGTATCTCGCCGAGCGGGACGTCCTCGCCGCCCGCAACGCGCCGCTCGGGCTGCTGTTGCAACCGGGGGAGGGGCTGGAGGAGATCGAGGGGGATCTCGGCCGCTTCGCTGTGATCGCGCTCGCCTTCCCCAAGTTCAACGATGGACGCTCCTACTCAACCGCCCGCCTGCTGCGCGAACGGCACGGTTTCGCCGGTGAGTTGCGAGCGACCGGCAACATCTTGCGGGATCAGGTGAATTCCCTGCATCGCTGCGGTTTCGATGCATTGGACGTGACCCATCCCGGAACCATCGCCGCTTTGGAGAAGGGGGCGATCAAATTCGTGCACAGGCACTACCAGCCTGCGGCGGTCGATGCCGCGGAGGTCGGGCCTCCCGCTGACCGGCCGAGACTCCGCGTGACGCCCGGCCAAGCCTGATCTGACCAAGCCTGATCTGGCCAAGCTTAGTAAGGCGGCCCGGCTGACCCGGGGCGCCCATTCAGGATCGATGCAATGACCTATCCCTTGCGGGCTGACCCCGTCGGTGACGCCGTCCTGTCTGCTCTCACCGTCGATCGTGAGGCCAGGCCCGCGCTGTCGCCTCATCTCAAGCGCCTCGAAGCCGAGGCCATCCACATCATGCGCGAGGTCGCCGCCGAATTCGCCAAGCCGGTGATGCTTTATTCGATCGGCAAGGACTCCTCGGTGATGCTGCATCTGGCGCGCAAGGCGTTCTTTCCGTCCAAGCCGCCATTCCCTCTCATGCACGTCGATACGACCTGGAAGTTCCGCGAGATGATCGCCTTCCGCGACGAGACCGCGAAGGCGCTCGACTGGGAGCTTATCGTTCATGTGAACGAGGATGGCGTGGCGCGGGGCGTCGACCCTTTCCGGTCAGGCTCGGCCGTGCACACGCAGGTCATGAAGACGGAGGGGTTGAAGCAGGCTCTCGACACATGGGGCTTCGACGCAGCCTTCGGCGGCGCTCGCCGGGACGAGGAGAAGAGCCGTGCCAAGGAGCGCATCTTCTCCCACCGCACGGCGAGCCATGCCTGGGATCCGCGCAGCCAGCGGCCGGAACTCTGGCGGGTGTTCAACACGCGGATCGGGCCGGGCGAATCGATGCGGGTCTTTCCTCTCTCCAATTGGACCGAGCTCGACGTCTGGCAATATATCGCCGCCGAGGGCATTCCGGTGGTGCCGCTCTATTTCGCCGCCGAGCGGCCGGTCGTGAAGCGCAATGGCGCGCTGATCATGGTGGATGATGAGCGCATGCCGCTCGACCCCGGCGAGCAGCCGGAGTTGCAACGCGTCCGCTTCCGCACGCTCGGCTGCTACCCGTTGACGGGAGCTATCCCGTCCGATGCGACGACGCTGGACGACATCGTCGCCGAATTGCTCGCCTCCAAGGTGTCTGAACGACAGGGCCGCGTGATCGACCAGGACGGGCAGGCGTCCATGGAGCGCAAGAAGCGCGAGGGGTATTTCTGATGAGTGTGCTGTCCCTTGCGCGTGAACCCGAGGCGCGCGCCGTCGACTTTTTGCCGGCTGACCGTGGGCTCCTGCGCTTCATCACCTGCGGCTCGGTCGATGACGGCAAGTCGACGCTGATCGGGCGTCTGCTGTTCGAGACTCACGCGGTGTTCGACGACCAGCTCGTCGTGCTTGAGGCTGACTCCCGGCGGGTTGGCACGACAGGCGGCGACATCGATTTCGCGTTGCTGGTGGACGGGCTGGAGCAGGAGCGCGAGCAGGGCATCACCATCGACGTCGCGCATCGCTATTTCTCCACACCACGCCGCTCCTTCATCGTGGCCGACACGCCCGGGCACGAGCAATACACCCGCAACATGGCGACCGGCGCGTCCAACGCGGAACTGGCGATCATCCTCGTCGACGCCCGCAAGGGCCTGCTGACCCAGACCCGGCGACATAGCATCATCGCGTCGCTGATGGGCATCCGCCATATCATCGTCGCGATCAACAAGATCGACCTCGTCGGCTATGACGAGGCGCGCTTTCGGGCTTTGGCGGCTGACTACGCCGCCCTTGCGGAGGGGCTCGGCTTCGTCTCGATCACCCCGATCCCGCTCTCGGCGCGCTTCGGAGACAACATCTCCACCGCGAGCGCGGCGACGCCGTGGTACGAAGGCCCGACCCTGCTCAGCCATCTCGAAATGGTCGATGTCGAGGAGGCGAGCGCGCGGACGGGCTTTCGCTTTCCCGTGCAATGGGTGAACCGGCCGGACCAGTCTTTCCGCGGCTTTTCCGGCACGGTCGTCGGCGGCACGATCGCCGTGGGCGACGTGGTGGTCACGGCAGTGTCCGGCCACCAGAGCACGGTCTCCCGGATCGTGACCTTCGACCGTGATCTGGAACAGGCATCGGCCGGCGACGCGGTGACGCTGGTGCTCGCCGATGAGATCGATGTGCCGCGCGGCGATGTGCTGGTCACGCCCAAGGAGCGCCCCTCGGTCGCGAGCCGCCTCAGTGCCGATATCGTCTGGATGGGCGAGGATCTGGCTGTCGCCGGCCGCAGCTATCTCATGAAGATCGGTACGCGGACGGTGCCGGCCAGGATCAGCGCCATCGACCACTCCCTCGATGTCGAGACCCTCTCCGTTGCCCCGGCGGTGTCGTTTGGCCTCAACGCGATCGGCCGTGTCGAGATCGAGATGCTGATGCCGGTTGCTTTCGATGCCTATGTGGACAACCGGGCAACGGGCGCCTTCATCCTGATCGACCGTTTCACCCACGCCACGGTTGCGGCGGGGCTCGCCCGCGAGGCGCGTGGCGCGACCAATGTCCATCGCCACGGCTTTGATGTCGATCGTGATGCGCGAGCGGCGCTGAAGCGCCAGCGGCCCCTCACGATCTGGCTGACGGGGCTTCCCGGTTCGGGCAAGTCGACGATAGCCAACCTGCTTGAACGCAAGCTCCACGCGCTGGGCCGCCACACGGCCGTGCTCGACGGAGACAGCCTGCGGCAGGGGCTCAATGCCGATCTCGGTTTCGACGCCGCCGCGCGCGCCGAGAACGTGCGGCGCGCGGCCGAGGTGGCGCGCCTGATGGTCGATGCGGGCCTGATCGTCATCTGCGCCTTCGTCTCGCCCTTCCGCGACGATCGCGCCAATGCCCGGGCCCGTTTTGCCGATGGCGATTTCCTGGAAGTGTTCGTCGATGCGCCGCTGGAAGTCTGCGCGGAACGCGATCCCAAAGGGCTTTATGCCGGGGCACGTGAGGGACGTATCGCGACATTCACCGGCGTCGGCCAAGGCTATGAGGCGCCAGCCGCGCCGGACGTCCATCTCGATGCGGCCGGGACGGATGCGAATACCTTGGCAGAGCAACTCCTTGCCGTTGTGGAGCGCCGCATCACCGGTGTTGCGGGCAATGCGGAGGATTCTGCCGCCCTTTGAGGGAGGGTTATTCCTCGTCCGAGGCTAGATCCTGCCTTGAATTGTGCCTGTGCCGGCTCAACTCCGAGGCGGCAGCTTCCGCTTCCCTCTCGGCACGTTCCAGCGCCTCGCCGATCGAGAGGCCGCTGCGGCGCGCCTTCTCGGCGAGCTTTTCGTAATGATTGCGGAAGTCGTCCAGCTCCTTCTCGGAGAGCTCCTCAAGATCGAGCAGGGAATTCTGTGCGTGGACCGTCGCGCGGATCAGCTCGTCCAGCTTGATATGCATGGCCTGGGCATCACGGTTCTGGGTGTTCTGAATAATGAACACCATGAGAAAGGTGATGATGGTCGTGCCCGTGTTGATTGTGAGCTGCCAGACTTCGGAGAAGCCGACGAATGGGCCGGTTATGGCCCAAACCACGACGATGATGCAGGCGGCGGCGAAGGCGGTGGGGCTTCCCGCGAGGCGTGCCGTCCTTGAAGCGAAATGGCCGAACCAGTTGGAGTGAGCCCGTGCTTGCAGGCTGTTTTGCGGCATGGAGACGCTCTCGTCTGAGGCGATCGGCGTTCCCGCAGCATGGTTCATGGCGCTGGGGCGATCCCTTCCTCAGAAGTAATCGCCACGCCGCGTCTCAGGTTCCGCTGTCTTGTGTCTGTTGGGCGCTGGAGCGTGCCGCCGTCGGCCGCTTCGCGCGGGGCGCGGGTTTCGCCTTCGGTGCATCGAGCGCCAGGAACGTCTCGCCGATTTCCTCGATGCGTTCACGTAGCTTCGCGGTCTCGGTAGCAAGGCCGGCCTCACCGTTTCCAGTGACGGTGGCGGCATTGGTTGCCGTCTTCGCCTTCCGTGCCTTTGATACCGCTGGCGTTTCGATCACGGGCGGATTGGCAAGCCGCGCTTCGAGTTCCGCGATACGGGCCTCAGCCTGGGCTATTGTCGCTTCGCGCTCCTCGATCGCGCTGCGCAGACGCGCGGAGGCGACGGTCGCCTCTGTCAGCTTGGCTGCAAATTCGATCTCGTTGGCCTCGAACATCTCGACAAGGGAGCTCTGGTTGTCCTGCCGCAGCGTAATTTCCGAGACCTTGCGCGAGAGATTCTGGGACTTGTCTTTTTCCGTGGAGAGCTTCTTTTCAGCAGTCTCGGCGCGCTTCTGCATGGCGCCCAGCTCATCGCGAGCGCTTGCGGCCTGCTTTTCCGCTTCCTGCTTGCGCAGGGCTGAAGCCTCATTGCGCGTTTCGAGCTCAACGACGGTGATGCGACGGCGATCGAGTTCGAGCATCAGGTCTTGAATCTTGGCGTCGAGCGCCGCAACGGCGGCCTCGCGCTCGGTAACGGTGAATCGGGTGTCGCGCAGGACGCGCTCGAGCTCGGAAATGATCGTCTGCTTCTGGTAGATCTCGGCGCTGGCGTCGGTGTTGCGAGCCTCCGCCAGAAGATTTTTGGTGGCCTCCAGCTCCTGATCACTCTTGGTGAGTGCATCTTCCAGATTGAAGACGACCTTGTTGCGCTCGGTAAGCGTGGCCTGGCTCGCGGCATAAAGGGAACGTTGCTTGTCGGTTTCGCGTTCGAGCCGGCGCACCGCGACGGCGAACTCAGCGCGCAAATGGTCGCGCTCGGCGAAAATTTCCTGGCGCGTCAAAGGAAGCTGGGATTCCAGCCGGCGTCGCATCAGCCGCTGTGCCCGGCGATTGAACGCCGGCAAGAGCATCGCCACCAGCAGGGCGGCGGCCAGGAAGCCCAAGGCGAAGAGCATGGCTGCTTCGACCTTCGCCATTTCGATCATCGTTGATCCCTGGTTCCGGAGGCGAATATGTCAGTGAGAATATCTGCTAAAAACAAATGGATAAAACATTCTTGACGACAGGCGCCGACAAAGGGGTGTGCTTGGCATCGACAGCGCCACAACCGCGACGAATTCCCTTACCGCTGCCCGCTCGGGGCATTGGCGATGAACGTCATGGTTGCATATTATATGTATCGCAGCCACAGGTTTTTCGGCGCCTCAATACCAGGCCAACACACTGGCAATACCAGCGCGCGTGGCGAGGGGCCCCGCACGACGCCGGGGCGCTCGCTTTATCCGAGAGGCGCCAAGAGAAAGACGAGCAACGCTTGAGATTCTGCGTCAGAACGGGTTCCAGGTGGCGTTGGGCGTGAATTTCACATAACCGAGATTGACGCCGAGACGCGCGCCCACCCCGGATTTGATCGGTACGATGATGATGCCGTTGTTGGTCAGAGCGGTCATGCCAAAGCCGGCGACCAGATAAGCCGAGCCATTGACCCCGGCAAACCGCTCGTAGATCGCGTCCACCGCCGGCAGATTGTAGACCAGCATCATTGTGCGCGCGCCGTCGCCTCCGATGTCGAAGCCGAGCGAGGGCCCCTGCCAGAAAACACGGCGGTCCCCGGCGTTGCGCGTGTAGAGGATGCCTTCGCCATAGCGCAGGCCGCCAAAGAAGGCGCCGGACCCTTCCTGGCCCAGGATATAGCCATTGGGCTGGCCCCAACGACGGGTGGCCTCCTGGATCGTGAGCGCGATACCGCGCGAGACATTCCCGAAGAACTTATGGCCGGACGTGACAAGTTCATCCGGGCTGAAGGTCTCCGGCGCCTGCTGGCCCGGCCCACTGTAGCCGCCGCCCTGGGCTGCGGCGCTGGGGATATGGCCCGCGACGGCCAGGAGGATGGCGACGAAGCCAGCCATCATCAGGCTGTAGAACCGCGACATGGGCTTCTCCTCACTCATGCACACATCAACGCACCGGCGCGACATCAGCACCGCACCCGATCGAATCACAACCATGGACAGTTATGCTTAACAATGTCTGTCGTAGGGCCGGTTATCGCGCTGTGGGCTGGAGCACATCCGGAGCGAGCGCGGGGTCGCCGAAAGCGATGAAGGCGCCATTGAGGAAGGCGCGTTCCGCGTGACCATAGGTAAAGTGGCTGCCATCAGGCGCCAGCATGCGGCCGCCGGCCGCGAGCAGAATGGCCTCTCCGGCGGCGGTGTCCCACTCCTTGGTTGGCCCAAAGCGGGGATAAATGTCGGCCTGGCCGCTGGCCACGAGGCAGAATTTCAGCGCGGAGGCGCGCCGTTCCACCGCGCGTACGGGCAGCCGCGCGAGCAGCGCCTCACTTTCGGCATCCCCATGACGCCGGCTCGCCAGGGCGACCAGCCCATCGGCCGGCAAAGATCGCGTCTTGATCGGCTGCCAATGCGCCTTGGTCGGCATCGGCTCGCCAGCCGCTACGGTCATCGTATAGGCGCGCGTACCGCCGATATAGAGCTGTCCAAGGCGTGGCGCGAAGACCGCGCCGGCGATGGGGCGGCCGTTGCGGACAGCGGCGATGTTCACGGAAAAATCCGTTTCGCCAGCGATGAAATCACGGGTTCCGTCGAGGGGATCGACCACGAAGAAGGAGGTTGTCAGCGGCGTGCCCGCCTCGGCGCTTTCCTCTGACACGATGGCGCATTCGGGCACATCGCGGCGGAGAGCGGCGACTATTGTTGCCTCCGCTGCTTCGTCTGCCGCGGTGCAGGGGCTTCCGTCGTCCTTCATGTTGACGTGGAGGCTTGTCCTGGACGCCTCGGCGATTGCAGCACCGGCCGAGATGGCGATGCCGCCGAGGAAGGCTGCAAGCGCGTCCGGCTCGCTATGGTCGATATGCAACACGGTTTTCGCCTTTGAACATCGCACTGAACGAAACGCTGCCGGGGCACCCCCTTGCCCGGTGCCACGCTTTCCTACGCGCGGGAGCGACCTAAACATACCCCAAAATGCCAAAGCTTAACTGTCCGAGTGATATCTTGGGTCCGTGCTTCCGGCCGCCAGCTTCCAAGGAGCAGCAAGGCGGTGTATCAAAATCCAACCGGGTCTAGGTGTATGAGCCGAGTGATTCTGACCTGGGGCGGAGCTGTGGATGAATTCTATCTCGTTGGATGCCCTCGATCTTGCTGCTCTGCTGTGCAGTCGTGTTTGCCATGACGTGATCAGCCCGGTCGGAGCGATCGTCAACGGCCTCGAGGTGCTCGAGGACGAAGACGATGCGTCCATGAAGGAATTTGCGCTGGACCTCATCCGCAAGAGTGCGCGGCAGGCGTCCGCGCGCCTTCAGTTCGCGCGTCTTGCCTTCGGCGCGGCCGGCTCGGCGGGAGCCTCCATCGATCTCGGCGATGCCGAGCAGGTGGCGAAGGGCTTTATCCAGGATGACAAGCTGTCACTGACTTGGGAAGCCGTCCGCGTGCTGATGCCCAAGAACAAGGTGAAGCTCCTGCTCAATCTCATTCTGGTCGCCACAAACGCTATTCCACGGGGCGGCCGCATCGACGTGAAGGTTGAGGGAGCGGACGAGACGACGAACTTCCTCCTCACCGCCACGGGGCGCAGCGCCCGCATCCCCATCCATGCCGAGGAACTCATCGGCGGGCATTCGGCGGATGGTACCGTCGATGCCCATGGTATCCAGGCATTCTACACGGGGCTCGTGGCGAAGGCGGCGGGGATGCAAATCTCCTTCTCCATCGAAGAGGAGACAGTGACATTGAAGGCCGTGCCGGCAGCCTGATCCAGGCTTTCGCAACCGATCGTCAACCGTTGGCCGTCAAACTGTGCATGCTAGTATGCGTGCATGCCCTGTTGAGGCGTGAAGGTCCGGGTTGGCGTGATGGACGAACTCCTGCGTGAGTTTCTGACTGAGACGAACGAGCATCTCGACGTCGTAGACGTCGAGCTCGTCCGCTTTGAGCGCGACCCCAACGACATTGACGTTCTCCGCAACGTCTTTCGCCTCGTTCACACCATCAAGGGCACGTGCGGCTTTCTTGGATTGCCCCGCCTGGAGGCGATCGCCCATGCGGCGGAATCCCTGCTCGGTCGTTTTCGCGACGGCAAGGTTGAGGTCCAGCCTCAGGATGTCTCGCTCATCCTCACAAGCATCGACCGGATCAAGCATATCGTCGCGGAACTTGACCGCACCGCGGCCGAGCCGCCCGGCACTGACCGGGATATCATCGAGCAGCTCGAAGGAAGCCTGAACAGGCCGCAGCAGGAGGAGCGGGTCGCCCGGCTTGCGTCTACGGCAGAGGCCTCGCCGGATGGGGATCGCGGATCGCTGCGCCAGCCGACGATCCGCGTGACGGTGGACGTCCTCGAGCATCTGATGACAATGGTCTCGGAGCTCGTGCTGACCCGCAACCAGCTGCTCGATCTCGCCCGGCGCCAGGACGACCCGGCCTTGATGGTCCCCCTGCAGCGGTTGTCGCATGTGACCGTCGAGCTGCAGGAAGGCGTCATGAAGGCGCGCATGCAGCCCATCGGTACGGTGTGGCAGAAAATGCCCCGCATCCTGCGTGATCTGGCTGTCGATCTCGGCAAGAACATCGATCTCAAGCTCAATGGTCCGGAGACGGAGCTCGACCGACAGGTGCTGGAGTTCGTCAAGGATCCGCTGACGCAATTGGTGCGCAATGCGGCCGATCATGGCATCGAGGTCCCCGCGGCGCGGCTCAAGGCAGGCAAGCCCGAGCGCGGGACGATCACGTTGTCGGCTTTTCATGACAGCGGCTCGATTACCGTCGAGGTCTCAGACGATGGCCGTGGACTGGACTATCAGCGCATACGCCGCACCGCCGTCGAGCGCGGGCTGATCACCGAGGCGGAGGTTGAGCGGCTGGGCGATGCCGCGGTGGCTCGATTCATTTTTCATCCCGGCTTTTCGACGGCTCAGGCGGTGACCTCGGTCTCCGGTCGTGGCGTTGGCATGGATATCGTCAAGACCAACATCGATCTGATCGGTGGGTCTGTGGAGGTCCGCTCAGAGGCCGGGCGCGGTACCACCTTCGTGGTCAAGCTACCCTTGACGCTGGCGATCGTCGCGACGCTGATCGTCGGCGCCGCCGGCCAGCGTTTCGCCATACCTCAGATGTCCATCATGGAGTTGGTGCGTGTCCGGCCGGGCCAGGGCGATGCCGTCGTGGAAAAACTGAACGATGCCCTTGTGTTCCGGCAGCGCAACGAGCTCATCCCCGTCATTCCCTTCGCGACCCTTCTCGGCTTCGCCGCGAAAGATCAGGCGATCACACGGGATGGCTTCATCGTCGTGATCCAGATCGGCCGCCAGCGCTTCGGCCTGCTCGTCGATACCGTGCTGCATACCGAGGAGATCGTGGTGAAGCCGTTGAACAAACGGCTCCGCAGTCTGCGCTGCTTTTCCGGCAGCACCATTCTGGGCGACGGGAGCATCATCCTCATCGTCGAGCCGGGTGGCCTTGTGCGTATGTTCGAGGATTACGCTGAGAGCGCCGTACCGGCGATCGAGGCGCGGCCGGAGCCCGAACCGCAGAAGATCGAGGAGGAGATGGACGGTCCGGTCTCCCTGCTCGTCTTCCGGGCGGGAAGCGACATGCCGAAGGCCGTCCCGCTCTCCGTTGTCACCCGCCTTGAGGAAATCGACGCGGCGCGTATCGAGCAGGCCGGCGGGCGCCTGCTGCTTCAGTATCGCGGCCACCTCATGCCGCTCGTCTTCGCAGATCCGGCCATGAGCCTCCAAAAGGAGGGACGGCAGGCGATGGTGGTCTTTTCTGACGGTGATCGTTGGATGGGGCTTATCGTCGATGAGATCCTCGATATCGTCGAGGATGAGCTCACCGTTGAACTCGTCGCGGACCGACCTGAATTGGTCGGCTCCGCGATCGTTCGCGGCCGCGCGACAGAGATTTTGAACGTTGCGCATTTCTTGCCGCTCGGCCATGGGGACTGGCTGCAGCGGGAGCTTGCGCCTCAGGCTGTGACGCGAACTGTGCTGCTGGTGGATGATTCCGAATTCTTCCGCAGTATGCTCGCGCCACTCCTGCGGGCCTCCGGTTATCGCGTGCTCGTCGCTGATGGCGTGGAAGGGGCTCTGGCCACACTTGCTCTGCCGCGCCTCGTGGATGTTGTCGTCACGGATCTCGAGATGCCGGACAGAAGTGGCTTCGATCTCATCGAAAGCCTCAGGGCCGAGCCCCGGTTTGCGGGGCTTCCCGTCATTGCCTTGTCATCCTATGTCAGTCCGTCGATGGTTGAGCGGGCGCGCAAGCTGGGTGTCGTGAATTTCGTAGCCAAGTTCGATCGCAGCGGGCTCGTGGAGGCGCTGACCGCTGTCCTCAACGCCCGCAGCCGGGGAGTGGCCGCATGATGGCGATCGCCAAGCATTCGCCTGATCGAGGCGCGGCGCAGGCCCCCACGATCGAACAGCAGGACAAGCACATCCAGTACGTCACAGCGTGGGTTGCCGATCAGCTTTTCGGTATCCCCATCGCCGATGTCCGTGACGTGTTCGTTATCCAGTCGATGACGCCGGTGCCGCTGGCGCCACCGCAGATTCTCGGCTTGGTCAACCTGCGCGGACGCGTCGTGACGGCGGTCAGTCTGCGCTGGCAACTCGGGTTGCCCGAGCCGACCGACCGACAGCGAATGATTGCGATCGGCATCGAAGCGGATGGGGAATCCTATGGAGTGATCGTCGACCGCATCGGGGAGGTGCTGAATCTCTTGCCTGATACGGCCGCTCCAACGCCATTTCATCTGGATACGCGCTGGGCGAGCCTGTCGACAGGCGTGCATAGCCTCGACGATTGCCTGCTCGTCATTCTGAATGTGAGTTCCGTGCTGGCCTTCTCCAATGATAACACTGGTCTTTAACGCGAATCGCCGCTTCAAGGGCGCCACATCATGAAGCACTGTCTCATCGTCGATGATTCGGCGGTTATAAGAAAAGTGGCGCGCCGTATCCTGGAGGCTCTCGAGTTCCGTATCTCAGAGGCTGAGGACGGCGCGAAGGCGCTGGCCGTCTGCGAGCGGGACATGCCTGAGGCGGTGCTTCTGGACTGGAACATGCCTGTTATGGATGGCTACGAATTTCTCGGGCATTTGCGTCGGATGCCGGGCGGCAGGCTTCCCAAGGTTGTGTTCTGCACGACCGAGAGCAATGTGGAGCATATCGCCAGGGCGATGCAGGCAGGGGCTGATGAGTACATCATGAAGCCCTTCGACAAAGAGATTGTCGCCGCAAAGTTCCACGAGGTAGGGCTTGTCTAACCAAAGGCAACAGGGCTAACCCTACCGCTGCGTCGCCCGGGGAGCGCTCCTCTCAGCGCCATGCGCGTCGATTGACAGCCAGCGGCATAAGCGGAGTGGGGATGCCGACCAGTCAGCGAAAGTCGGAAGGCGCGATAAGGGTCGTGGTCATCGGTGCGACGTCGGTGTTCGACGAAGTGGCGCTCGGATTTTTGCGCCTGGAGGTCAATGTCGTCGCGCATTTTCCGACCATCAACGGGGTGCTTGATGAGCTTGATGTGCTCGATCCGCATGTCGTATTGCTCGATGTGACTGGGGGCACGTTCGACGGCATGGCCGCTCTTCAGCTCATCCTCGCGGTGAAACCCGCCGTCGCGGTGATCGTCATGGTGGTCGAGACGCCGCAAAGCGCCGATTTCAGTCTGCGTTGCCTGTCGCGTGGCGCGGCTGCCGGCGTCACCTTGCCGTCGCGGTCTCGCGGAAGGGCGGCGCGGGAGACGCGCGACAGCTTTGTCCAGGCGCTTCTGGTCAAGATCAGGATGGTCGCTGCGCGCCCGCGGGAACGGACGCAGATGGTGATCCCCAGTCTGCGGCATACCGAACCCGGCGGCACCCATCCGCGATGCATCATCATCAGCGCCTCTACCGGAGGGCCGCAGGCGCTTGCGATCGTGATGCGCGAACTCGGTCCCGCGCTCGTGCGTAGCGTTCCGATCATTATTCTCCAACATATGCCGACGATCCTGATCGCCGGCCTTGCCAGCCAGATCGGCGCTCTGTGCGGCAGCAGGGCGGCGGAGGTGGCGGATGGCGAACATATTCGTCCCGGGGCCGTCTATGTGGCGCCCGGGCACCGGCACTTGCGGTTGAGGAAGGCGGGAAAGAGCGTCGTGGCCTGGCTTGATGACGGCCCACCGGTCAATTCCTGCAAGCCTTCGGCGGATCTTCTGCTCAGCGATGCGGCCGATGTCTATGGCTGCGCGGTTCTCTCGATCATTCTCACGGGAATGGGACAGGATGGTCTACGTGGCGCAACCGCCTTGTCTGCCGTCGGGGCGCCCGTCCTGGTTCAAGATGAGGCAACGAGCACGGTCTGGGGGATGCCGGGTAGCGTGGCCCGGGCAGGCCTTGCCTCTGCGGTCGTGCCGCTCGATCAGATTGCGGCAGCCGCGCGACGGTATTGGCCGGACGTGATACGCCATGACTGAAGCCGATTACCAGTTTCTCAGTGCCTTCCTGCTTGCACGGTCGGGCATGGTTTTGAACAGCAATGGCCACTATCTGGCCAAGAGCCGTCTTCCGGCGGTTTGCAGGCGCCATGGCCTGAGTGATCCCGTCGAAGTCATCGCCATCCTGCGCGGCGGTTCTCATCCTGAGATCGAAGCCGCGGTCGTCGAGGCGATGGTCATTCAGGAGACATTCTTCTTCCGCGACAAGGCTCTCTTTGCCCAAGTTCATGACACGGTGCTCCCCCGGCTTATGGAAGCGCGGGCGTCCAGTAGGCACCTGCGCATTTGGTCGGCGGCCGCGTCGACCGGCCAGGAGGCCTATTCGATCGCCATGATGCTCACCGTCATGGCGCGGCGCCTTGACGGCTGGACGGTGGACATCGTCGCCACGGATTTGTCGGAGGTCGCACTGGAGCGCGGCCGCCAGGGGATCTACACGCATTTCGAAGTGCAACGGGGGTTGCCTATCCAGATGCTCCTCAAGCATTTCACCCAGGTGGATGACCTGTGGCAGATCAGTGCTGACTTGAGGGCGATGGTGCGCTTTACCCGCGTCAATCTGCTGGATGATTTAAGCGGGCTTGGCACGTTCGATCTCATTCTTTGCCGCAACGTACTGATGTATTTCGATGATCGGACCAAACGCGATGTGCTCGAGCGCGTAGTCGCGCAACTCGCCAATGATGGCAAGCTGGTCCTTGGCGGGGTGGAGACACCGGTGGGCTTGACCGAGGTTGTCGTTGCCGATGCGGGGCTCAAAGGGATCTATCGCCGCGCGGGCTGCCGTCATGCCTGATCGTTGAGATCAGGGCGGCTCGCAACAAAAAGCCCCGCCGGAGGCGGGGCCGAAGATGAGATAGAACGCATACAAGTTCTTGATTGCGTATAATAACGCTCAAGGCAGCGAGCCAGCTTCTCCAGGCTTCTGGAAGCTTATCGCCGATTCGCGTTTGCTGAGGAATATGGAGCTTGGATACCGAGGAGGATCGGGCCGACTAGATCACCTTGATCAGACCGCGAGACGCTCCTCGACTTCATTGGGCTCGCGCAACACATAGCCGCGTCCCCAGACAGTCTCGATGTAGTTCTTACCGCTCGATGCATTCGCCAGCTTCTTGCGGAGCTTGCAAATGAACACGTCGATAATCTTGAGCTCCGGCTCGTCCATGCCGCCGTAGAGATGATTGAGGAACATCTCCTTGGTAAGCGTGGTCCCCTTGCGGAGGCTGAGCAGCTCCAGCATCTGGTACTCTTTGCCGGTCAGGTGCACACGGTTCTGACCGACCTCGACCGTCTTGGTGTCCAGATTGACCACCAGATCGCCGGTATTGATGACCGACTGGGCATGGCCCTTCGAACGCCGGACGATCGCGTGGATACGCGCAACGAGTTCGTCCTTATGGAAGGGCTTGGTCAGATAGTCGTCGGCGCCGAAGCCGAGACCTTTCACCTTGTCCTCAATGCCGGCAAGACCGGATAGGATGAGGATAGGCGTCTTGACCTTCGCCACACGCAAACTGCGCAGAACCTCATAGCCCGACATATCGGGCAAATTGAGATCCAGAAGGATGATATCATAGTCATACAGCTTGCCGAGATCGACGCCTTCTTCGCCGAGATCGGTCGTGTAGACGTTAAAATTCTCAGACTTGAGCATCAACTCGATGCTCTGCGCCGTGGCGCTGTCATCTTCGATAAGCAGTACGCGCATTGTCAGATCCCCAACCTCGCTCCACCGGCCTCACCGGCCAAGTCCCGATGCGTTAACGCAGCTCCCGGAACAGGGCGGAGTGCACGCCCAATCTCCCACTTTAATCCGACTCGCGACGCTACTCGTAAATGGATAACAAAACCTAATTCCATCGCGCAAGCACCATCAGCCGAAACTTCCATTAACCAACGCAGAACGTTGATGTTGAGCTCGTTTTGGGCTTGCATCCGGTTCGCGCCATGGTTGAAGAAATTGGATTAAGTGACTCAAGCGGTTCGTTCATCGCACCGCTTCGCAGCATCTCGAACGCTGACAATACTCTTAACGATGCAGGTAAATGAAAGGTTGACGACGGGGCAACAAATATGAACACGGGCTAATCGAGGCTGAAAAAATTAAGGGACCGACGAGGACCATAGCCTCTAGCCCCCTGCCGATGGAAGACGAGCCAACACGCTTGCGCGAAGGTGTGCCTCTCCTACAACGCCCGGGGGGCATTCGTAGGCGGAGAGGGCCTTTCATCCGCGGGGTGACGGCGATTATGTCTTGATGTCAGGGTCTTGGCGGCAAGGAATGCTCGCGCCGGCCAGCAAAGGTAACATTCGATCAACTTCCTTGAGTAATGCTGATGATGGCCATTCTGTGGTGGGCTCAGGCGCATCGCGGGTGCACAGTATGCGTGTTCAAGGAGTCTTTCGGAATGAAACCGCGGGAAAGCCTGGTGCGCCTCAAGCGCTTCCAAGTCGATGAAAAACGTCGGCGCGTCATGCAGATCGAGATGATGATCGCCGAATTCACGCGCGTCGCGTCCGATCTCGAGCGAGAAATCGCAAGCGAGGAAAGCCGCGCGGGTATCAACGACCAGAATCACTTTGCCTACCCGACCTATGCGAAGGCGGCGGCCCAGCGTCGTGATAATCTTCGCCGTTCCGCGGACGAGTTGCAGGAGCAGCTCAGCGAGGCAAAGTCCGATATGGATGCAGCATCGGCTGATCTCACCAAGGCGGAGCAGCTGGAGGACCGCGAGCAGGTTCGGTTTCGCACTGCAGAAGCACCGCGCGATCAAGCGGTCTTTGAAGCGAAAGCGTTCTCGGCGAACTCGACCGCCAGCTTCTGACCTGTGATATTTTGGCGCCGGTTGCCGCAAGCTGCCGGTGTCCCGACTGCGGCTTTGTCGCCGCATTTTAGGCCCGCATTTGGCCCATGCTGCGGTGGCTGGACGGCCTTCATGACCTATCTCCGCGTCGTGAATGGTCCCTATGGGACGCATCATGTCTAGTTTGACGGTTTTTTTGAAGGCCGCGACGTAAGAACAGCTTGCGGGTGAGGATCGGCTCGGGCACAGATGCCAGGAAACATACGGCGTTGGGCATGAGATGACATGTCAGCACCGGACAGGGGACAGAGAGCTGGCATCGTAGGTCCATGAAGAAGACGCTTGAGTATGTTTGGCCTGCGATAGGCCTGCTTGCGGTTGTGTTTTCGTTTTGGCTTCTCTACCGGGAGTTGAAAGACATCTCGGCGAGTGAGGTCGTGGCGAGCCTGGCAGCCATTCCCTTTCACCGCTGGGTTCTCGCAGTGGCAGCCACGATTTTGGCTTATGGCGCGCTCGCCTGGTATGATCGAATCGCCCTGTTGCACCTCGGCCGCAAGCTCTCGTGGTTTGTGATCTCCCTGGTTTCCTTCACCACCTATGCCCTCTCGCACAATATCGGTGCCTCGGTCCTTTCCGGCGCCATGGTGCGGTTCCGCGCCTATGGCACGATGGGACTGTCGGTGGCCGAGATCGGCGTGCTTGTCGCCCTCTGCTCCTTCACCTTTGCGCTCGGCACCGTCCTGCTCGGTGGGCTCGTGCTCGTGGGCGAGCCGGAGGTCGTGCTGCGGCTGTTCGATGTGCCGATCTGGACGGCGCGGCTGATCGGCATCGGCATGCTCGTGCTGGTGGCGCTTTATGTGCTCGGATCATGGAAGGAGTTCAAGCCGGTCAAGATCGGTCAGTTCTCCATCTACTACCCGCGCCTGAAGATCACGATACGCCAGTTGTTCGCGGCCCCGCTCGAGCTGATCGGCGCGGCGGGCATCATCTATTTCGCCCTGCCGGAGGCGGGTAACCCCGGCTTCTTCATTGTGCTCGGCGTTTTCCTCGTCTCGTTCTCGGCGGCTCTCATCTCACACGCGCCCGGCGGACTTGGCGTGCTCGAGTTCGTTTTCATCAGCGCGATGCCCGAGATGAACCAGACAGACGTGCTGGCGGCCCTTCTCGTGTTCCGTCTGCTCTATCTGCTCATTCCACTCGCGTTCTCGACGGTTGTGGTCATTCTCTTCGAGCGGTCGCGACTGGCGAAGACCATGCAGGATCGCTTGGCGCGCAGTCCCGTCGACAGAGCCTGATTGATCACGGTGGGCGGGCGACGATTAAGGCGAACCTGGCTTGGATTGCTGACCCTCTCAGGGCTGGCTCGCAGCGGGTACTTCATTCCCTATCGCTATGCACGGCCGGCGCGCAGGGAGAGCTATGCGGCGCTCGAGCCTCTTTTCACAGCGGCAACGGGACAATTCGAGGCACTGCTGCGCGAGATCGAGCGGCATGCCGCGGCCCTTTCCGCCATTTCCGTCGAAGGCGAGGGCTTGCGCTGGCGGCAGATGTGGTTTCCACGCCTGGATGGTGCCGCCGCCTACACCCTCGTCCGCAGTCTCCGACCGAACCGGATCGTCGAGATCGGCTCCGGCCATTCGACGCGCTTTCTGGCGCGCGCGGTCAGTGACGGTGGTCTGCCGACACGGATCACCGCCATCGATCCCGCGCCACGCGCGAGCATCAAGGCCTTGCCGATCACCCATCACGCGAAGGTCGTGGAGGAGATCGATCCGGAACTGATCACCGGCCTCGCGGCAGGCGACATTCTCTTCATCGACTCGAGCCACGTGGCGATGCCGGGGGGCGACGTCGATCGCCTGCTGCTGGATATCCTGCCGCGCCTCGCGCCGGGCGTCGTCGTGCATATCCACGACGTATTCCTGCCGGACGCCTATCCGGCGGAATGGGACTGGCGCGGCTACAATGAGCAGCTCCTGGTGGGAGCCCTGATGCAGGGTGGGGGCTACGAGATGCTATTCGCGAGCCATTATGTGGCCACGCGGATGGCAGCCTGCGTCAGAGAGACCGTACTCGCGCGGCTGCCGCTGCAGCCCGGCTCCCATGAAACCAGCCTGTGGCTGCGCAAGCGGTAACCCGAAGGCGCTCAGCAGCGCGTGCGGGGTCGGGGCGCGGGAATGCTCATTCCGGCGGCGTTATAGCTTGTCAGCTTATTGTGCAGGCTTCGCAGCGAAATGCCGAGGATCCTGGCGGCCGAGGTGCGGTTGCCCTCGCAATGGTCCAGCGTGGCAAGAATGAGCCCTTGCTCGACCTCGGCGACGGTGGCCCCGACGAAGGGATGGTCCTCCTGCTGGCCGGATAGCGCCAGTTTGGAAGCCGTTCCGCTCACTTGGCCGTGGCTCGCGACCGTAGCCCATGATGACCCTACTGACGCCACTGGCACCGACATACTCCCATCACGCTCGACTTCACATCGGGCGATAATAATCGGCGGGGCATGGTTAGGGTTTGGTTAACAGCCACCTCGTGGATGGACCGTCGCTTATGGACGCCAGAACGGCGCCGACCGCGCGACACCACAATGCCACGTGGTCGGGGATTTTCATGAGTTGCGCTCGGTAAGTTCCTTGCGACGCAGCGAGCCATCCGGTAGTTATGGTTGTGCGAATCGCTTAGGTGGTTCGCCGCTCTCCGCGTTCTCTAAACGCGTGGCGCTATTGACGATAGTGCTGAATGCGCGTGGTCCGTAAACCGGCCAAGCCATGGCGATCGATAGATTCCTGCCAGCCGAGGAACTCCTCGACGGTCAATGTGTAGCGTTGGCACGCCTCATCAAGACTGAGGAGTCCACCTCGCACAGCCGCGACGACTTCTGCTTTGCGACGGATGACCCATCGCTTGGTATTCGAGGGCGGCAGATCCGCAATCGTCAGAGGACTGCCATCAGGCCCGATGACGTACTTCACCCTCGGGCGGTGGGGTTCGGTCATGATACGCTCACACTAATCGACTAACCCTTGTTATCCCCAACACTAGAGTGCTGCGCTTAAGATTTGACTAAAGGCGCAATTATTTCCGGAACTTGCGGCGGGATTTCGGCGGGAGGGCCATTGATTCAAATCATTGCGCCGATTTCTCTGGATGCCAAAGTCGCGCGCTGGCGGCCGCGCCTGCCTGCCGGTATCGAACATGGCGCGTTCCCATCCTGCGCGGTCGGGGCGAAAAGGACGCAAATGCGCGCCCGGGTCTGGAAAGCGGGATCGATGGTGCTTATAGAACCGGATGCAGGGTGTGTGGGCCGTTGGCTGGAACCGAAGTCGTCTTCGTATCTGTGGCAGCACCAACCGGATGACGGCGGCAGACAGCAGGCCGTTGTGGAAGATCGGTTCAGATGTGATAAGCAGAGGCGAGGCGGCCCAGCTGACGACCGCTAGCCGCCGCTGAAGGCAAGATATGGTGAATAGTCTCGATCTGCCGAAGACCCCTGCTGACACGCGCGTCGTGGTCGCGATGTCGGGTGGTGTGGATTCATCGGTGGTGGCTGCGCTGCTGAAGAGCCAGGGCTACGAGGTCATTGGCATCACGCTGCAGCTCTATGACCATGGAGAAGCAACGCACCGCCGTGGCGCGTGCTGCGCTGGCCAGGATATCCACGATGCGCGGCGCGTGGCCGAACGGCTCGATATTCCCCACTACGTGCTGGATTATGAAAGTCGCTTCCGCGACGAGGTCATGGCGCGTTTCGCGGAGAGCTATCTCGCGGGTGAAACACCCATTCCCTGCGTCGAGTGCAATCGCTCGATCAAGTTTGCCGAACTCCTGGAGACCGCCCGGGATCTCGGCGCCGACGTACTGGCGACGGGCCACTACGTCGTGACCCGGCCGATGCCGCAGGGTGGGCGAGGGCTCTATCGCGCCGCCGATCCCGATCGTGACCAGAGCTACTTCCTCTATGCCACCACGCAGCCGCAGCTCGACTTCCTGCGTTTTCCCCTCGGCGGCATGCTCAAGCCGGATGTGCGCAAGCTGGCGCACCAGTTTGGACTGGCGATCGCGGAAAAGCCGGATAGCCAGGATATCTGCTTCGTGCCGAGTGGCCGCTATACCGAGGTGATCGAGCGCCTGAAGCCGGGCGCGGTGACACCCGGCGACATCGTGGACCACAACGGTCGCGTTCTCGGGCGTCATAACGGCATCATCCATTACACCGTCGGTCAGAGGCGTGGACTTGGCCTTTCCGTGGGCGAGCCGCTCTATGTGGTCAAGTTGGATGCTGAGCGGGGCGAGGTCGTTGTCGGTCCGCGAGAATTGCTGGCGACGCGGACGATCAGCCTGAATGCAATGAACTGGCTTGGTGATCTGCCTCTCGGCGGCGATGCAGTCCACGAGGTTGCGGCGCGCGTGCGCTCGACGCGTAAACCTCGGCCTGCTCTGCTGCGCGCCACGCTCGATGGCGCCGAGGTCACCCTGCTCGATCCCGAGGAGGGCGTTGCGCCCGGCCAGGCTTGCGTGCTTTACGACAGCGCAGGTCCGGATGCCCGCGTCCTCGGCGGTGGTACCATTCGTGCGGCCGCCAGGCCGCTGTCCCAGCGTCTCGGCCGCCCGGCAGAGGCGGTGATGCGAACCGACGCCGCTTCGGCGCGTTCCTTGCCATAACGAGGATAGGAAGACGACCAGCATGGCAGAGGTACGATACGCCCAGCCCGACATGACGCTCATGCGCAAAGCCTATGCGCGCTGGGCTCCAGTCTACGATCTTGTCTATGACGGCATTACCGCGCCTGCGCGGCGCGATGCGGTCGATGCCGCGCTGGCTTGTGGGCGTGATATTCTGGAAGTCGGCGTGGGCACGGGCCTCTCGCTCGGAGACTATCCCGTCAATGCGCGCATAACGGGTGTAGACCTGTCGGCCCATATGCTCAAGCGCGCGGTGGAGAAGGCGCGCAAGAATCACTGGAGCCATGTGAAGCTTCTGGCGGTGATGGATGCCTGCCGCCTTGGCTTCGCGGATGCAACCTTCGACGCCGTGGTCGCGCAATTCCTGATCACGCTGGTGCCGCAGCCGGAGGGGGCGCTCGACGAGATGTTGCGCGTGCTCAGGCCCGGCGGCGAGATCGTCCTCGCCAACCATTTCGGCGTGCCCGACGGCCCGATCGCCCGTGTCGAGGAAGCGGTCGCACCGCTGGCGAGCCGCCTTGGCTGGAGTTCTGCGTTCAAGGCCCGGCGCATCGAGGATTGGGCGAAGGCTCGTGGCGACGTCGAGCTGCTGTCGCTGACGCCCGCCTTTCCCCTCGGCTTCTTCAAGGTGCTGCGGTTGCGCAAGAAGAGCTGAGCGGCTCTGGAGCATCGGCCCGAAAAGTGGAGCGCGGTTTTCGGGCAAAGCCGATGCACAGACCAAAGAGCCGCAGCCGCCCGTCCTCAGATGGCGAGAGTTTTCTGCGTCTCTGAATCGAAGAGATGAAGCCGTGATACATCGCAGGCGAGCGCCACCGGCTCGCCGGCTTGCGGAACGAAACGGCCGTCCGCCATCCCGACCAGTTCGTGGTCACCCACCTTCGCTATCACCTGCGTGGTGACGCCCAGCGGCTCCGCGATCACCACCGTGCCCTCCAGCCGTCCGGCCTGGTCGCCATGCCCGGCCGTGGCCGGGGTGATCTCCAGGTCGTCGGGGCGGATGCCCACGGTCACGTGCTCCCGGGTGCCAAGGCGCTGTACCGCCTCCGGGGGGAGGGGTAGAACGGCACGCTCGCCGAAGGCGATCGCGAGGCTTCCCCCGGACCGCTGAACCGGCAGCGCGATGAGATTCATGGTCGGTGTGCCGATGAAGCCGGCGACGAAGGTGCTGACGGGCGCGTGGAAGACGTCGAGTGGCGTGCCGACCTGCTCGATGCGGCCGTCACGCATGATGACGATCCGATCGGCGAGCGTCATCGCTTCCACCTGATCATGGGTCACATAGACGATCGTCGTGCCGATCGACTGGTGCAGCCGCTTGATCTCCGTGCGCATCTGGCCGCGCAGCTGCGCGTCGAGGTTGGAGAGGGGCTCGTCGAACAGGAACACGGTCGGGTCGCGCACGATCGCGCGCCCCATGGCGACGCGCTGGCGCTGGCCGCCGGAGAGTTCGTTCGGCCTCCGCTCCAGCAGCTCGGAAAGACCGAGCAGCTTGGCCGCCTCCCGCACCTTCTTGTCGATGGCGTCCTTGGGCAGCTTGGCCGCGTGGAGGCCGAAGGCGATGTTGCGGAACACCGTCATATGCGGATAGAGCGCGTAGTTCTGGAACACCATGGCAATGTTCCGGTCCTTGGGCTCCAGCGTATTGACCACCCGGTCGCCGATGGAGATGGTGCCCGCGCTCAGGCTCTCCAGCCCGGCGATCATCCGGAGCGTGGTGGATTTGCCGCAACCGGACGGCCCGACCAGGACGACGAACTCTCCGTCCTTGATGTCCAGGTTGATGCCATGGACGATCTCGATGTTGCCGTAGCGCTTGACGACGTTCTTCAGGGATAATTCAGCCATGGTTTCAGGCCCCGGTCGCGGTGGTCATGAGCGTCGCCATCGCGTCCGCCAGAAGTTCTTTGGAAGCTGCGTCCCGCGCCCGGTGGGTGGCGATGACGGCTCGTGCGTCGGCAGCCTCCCCGGTGTAAACGGCGAGGCTCTCCGCCATCGCCTCCGGCGCCGGGCCGCCCGGCAGCTTGCGCACGGCCACGAAATGCTCCGGTGTCGTCACGCGGCGGAAGGTTGCCTCGTCGAAGGTGGGTTCACGTCCCGCCGTCTCGGAGAAAATCCGGGTGAAGGTTTCATAGGGCACGTTCGACAAAGTCTCGCCCGAGGCCTGCATGTGGCGGGCGAGGGCCGCGGCGATGTGGTGGGCCTTGGAGAAGGGCAGGTTTTCCTCGCGCACCAGGGAATCCGCCAGCTCGGTGATGGTGGCGTAGGAGGCCTCGATATTGGCGCGCACGCGCTTGCCGTTGATTTCGGCCGAGCGCACGACGCCCGCCATGAGCGCGAGCACGCGATGGGCCGTCGCGAAGGCCTCGTAGCCGGCGCCGTGGACCTCGTGCTCATTGTCGTTCATGTCGATGAACGGCGTGTTGTGGAGCGCCAGCAGCACCGCATCGGCATGGCCGGCGGTGAGCGAGGCGAGGAGACGCATGTGCTCCACCGGCACGGGATTGCGCTTCTGCGGCATGATCGAGGAGATCTGCACGAAACCGTCGGAGAAGCGGAGCTGGCCAACCTCGTAGGCGGTCCAATAGGCCATGTCCTGCGCGAAGCGGCCGAGGCTGAGCGCCATCAGCTTGATGGCGCCATAGGTCGCGGCGGTATAGTCCGCGCCGGCGATGCAGCCGTAGGAATTGCGCAGGATGACGGGGAAGCCGAGCAGGTCGGCCACGCGCTGGCGATCGAGCGGGAAGCCGGTCGTCGTGATGGCGGCCGCGCCGAGCGGCGAGCGGTCCACCACCGCCCGCGCTTCCATCAGCCGGTTGAAGTCGCGCAGCAAAGTCTCGATGACCGCGCCGAGATAATGGCCATAGGTCGAGGGCTGCGCCGGCTGGCCGTGGGTATAGGCGAGAATGATCGTGCCGGCGTCGGCGCGGGCGCGCGCCATGAGAGTATCCACAAGGTCGAGTACCGCCGTGCCGAGCGTGTCGAGCCGTTCGCGCAGCGCCATCTTGAACAAGGTGTGGTCGATGTCGTTGCGCGAACGTCCCGTGTGCAGACGGCCAGCCACGTCGGGATCGACCCTCTGGGCCGCGATATCCTCGGCGATCAGCTTCTCGATATAGAAGAAGAGGTCTTCATACTCGCCGGTATAGGCCACGGGCTCGGTCATTGCCGCAAACGTGGCTTCCACCTTGTCGAGCGCCTTGAAGAGGGCGGTTGCCTGCTGCGCTTCAAGAAGACCTTGCTCGGCCAGCATCGCCGCATGGGCGCGATGCAGGCGCAGGAGGTGGCCGACCAGGTGCTTCTGGCTATGCATGAAGCCCGGTGCCAACACGGTTTCGGCGTAGACGGGAGCGGGAAAGCGGTCATCGCCGCCCATCACGGCCGGAGTGCCTGTCGAAACGCTCATAACGATTATCCCTTCAACCCGGCCAGCACGACGCCGCGGATGATGTAGCGTTGGAAGATGATGAAGACGATCAGGGTCGGCAGCGTCGCGAGCGTGGCGCCCGTCATGATCAGTTCCCAGTCCGACAGGAATTCGCCGGAGAACGAGGCGAGGCCGACGGGGACCGTGTAGAGCGCGCGGTCGTTGGTGGCGATCAGCGGCCAGAGGAAGGCCGTCCAGTTGCCGAGAAAGGTGAAGATGGCGAGCGCCGACAGGGCTGGTGTGACGAGCGGCATCGCCACCTTCCACCAGATCTGGAATTCGTTGAGCCCGTCGATGCGCGCGGCATGGATGTAGTCGTCCGGAATGCCGGAGAAGAACTGCCGCATGAGGAACACGCCGAAGCCCGTGATCAGGCCCGGGAACATGATGCCCCAGTAGCTGTTCAGCCAGCCGAAGTTCTTCGCCATGATGTACCACGGCACGATGAGCATCTCGGTCGGGATCATCAGCGTGGTGAGGATCGCGATGAAAATGAACTCGCGTCCGCGGAACTTGAACTTCGCCAGGGTGTAGCCGACGAGGCTGTCGAAGAAGATGACCGAGATCGTCACCAGCGTGCTGGTGACAAGGGAGTTCACGAACCAGATGCCGAAACGCGTGTTCTTGAAGATATAGGTGTAGTTATCGAGGGTCGGCTCATGGGGGATGATGTTGAGCTCGTAGACCTCGTTGGGATATTTGAACGAGGTTGCCACCATATAGACCAGCGGCACCATCATCACGATGGCACCCAGGGCAAGCAGCGTCCAGGCGACGATGCGGCCGGGATGGATGACGGTCCCGAGGGACCACCCGCGAGCGGTCATGTTGTCCGAGGCGTGGGTCATGAGCGGCCCCTCATCAGGCGTAGCTGCAAGAGGCTGATCACCAGAAGGATGATGAACAGCACGAGCGTTTGCGCGGCCGCATAGCCCATCTGGAACGAGCGGAAGGCCGTGTCGTAGATGTTCAGCACGAGCGGACGCGTGGAGTTCAGGGGGCCGCCGGCGCCGTTGTCCGTCATGTTGTAGACATGGTCGAAGATGCGCAGGAAGCCGATCGACGAGATCACCAGCAGGAAGACGATGGTCGGGCGCAGCAAGGGCAGGGTGATCTCGCGCAGGATCATCCAGCGGCCTGCGCCGTCGATGCGCGCCGCCTCGTAGTAGCTGGACGGGATGGCGCGCAGGCCTGCGAGGAACAGCACCACCTGGAAGCCGAGCCCGGCCCAGATCGCGGGCGCAAGAACCGCCGGCAGGGCCTGCGACGTCGAGCGCAGGAACGGCTGCACGTCGAAGCCGACGGAGGCCAGCATGTTGTTGAAGAGCCCGACCGGCATGGGCTGGTAGAACCATCGCCACACCCAGGCCATCGCCACCGTCGTCGTGAGATGGGGCATGAAATAAAGCGCACGGATGAAGCCGTGGCCGAAGCGCACCTGATCGAGATAGTAGGCGATGACGAAGGCGAGCAGGAGGCTGATCGGCGTGCCGAGAATGAGATAGAGGAAGGTGTTCTTCAGCGTCTGCCAGAAAATCGGGTCATGGATCATCTGGCGGAAGTTGTCCAACCCGATGAATTCCGGCGGTGACAGCAGGTTCCAGCGCGTGAAGGCGATGCCGAAAGACTCGAAAGCCGGATAGAACCGGATGAGTCCGAAGAAGACGATGGGAATGGCCAGAAAGGCCCAGGCCCAGACCGCTTGCTTCTTCTCGACCGTGAGATTGCTATAGATCCGCATCGCTCCGCCTGTTCCCACGCTCATCCCATGACGTGCCGCCCGGACGGCTATTGCGCCGATCATGGTCCAGCCCGATTAAATCAGGATTGTTGATTTAATACGTGAGCCACGTCATTATGCAAGTGTCAGCCGCGATGTGCTGCGAATGAAGGCCCCTGAGCGGGCGGGAGAGATGACGGGCATGAGCGTTTCCGGCCTCGCTCCGTTCGACAGGCGTGGTCACAACCGCCGTGTCATTCTGGACGCCTTGCGCCGGCAAGGGGAGGCGTCACGGGCCGAGCTCGCGGCCACGACGGGCCTTTCCGCACAGACGCTGTCCTCCATCGCGGACGACCTATGCCGCGAGGGGCTCCTCAAGATTGTCGGCCGTCGTCCGTCCGCGCGGGGACAGCCCCCGATCGACCTCGCCATCAACCGCGACGGCGGATTTGCGGTGGGGATCCATGTCGAGCACGGCCGGCTCACCGGCGTGCTGGCGGATCTCGGCGCGGAGATCCGTGATGAGACGGTCCTCGCCTGCGATACGACGACACCGGAGACGGCGCTTGGCGGCGCATGCCGGCTCGTCGAGCACCTCGTGTCGGCAGCCGCTATCGACAGGGCGCGCCTGTGGGGCTTGGGCATCGTGCTGCCCGGTCCCTTTGGCCCCATCGATCTGGGGCCGGATCCCCTGTCGATGGCCGCCTGGTCGCGGGCCGATTTCAGCGGAGCTTATGCGGCCGCCCTGAAATTGCCGGTTCTGGTCGGCAATGACGCCTCGGCCGCCGCCATCGGCGAGCATCTGCACGGCGTCGCGCGGGATCTGCGGAGTTTCGTCTATCTTTATATCGCGGAGGGTATTGGCGGCGGCGTCTTCGTCGACGGACAACCTGCGACTGGCGCCTTCGGCAATGCGGGCGAGATCGGCCGGATGGTCGTTGGAATTGCCCGGGATGGTGAGACACCGATTACCCTGGAGGACCACGCCTCCCTCCATGCGCTGCGCCGGCGGCTGAGCGACGCGGGAATGCCGGAGGCCGCGGCGGATGATGACGCGCGATTGTTCGCGGCCCGGCCGGACATCGTCGCCGAATGGCGGCAGAGCGCGGCCCGCTACTTGCGTATGGCGATCGCGACGGTCGAGAGTCTCTTCGATCCGGAAACCATCGTGGTGGGCGGTCCTTTGCCGCCTCCGGAACTCAAGGCCCTGATCGGGGCACTTGATCCGTTGCTGCCGACGGTAAGCTTGCGCAAGGACAGGGTGCAGCCGCGCGTGATGATGGGCAGTGCCGGCCGGGCGTCGCCTGCGCTCGGTGGCGCGACGCTGCCTCTCTTCCGGGGGCTGACACCGCAGCCGCGCGCCGCGCGCGTGCCGAAAGGCTTGCGGAACGCCAGAAAGGGCGCGGGCTTGCCGAATGCCGATGCCCGCTCCACCAACGGCGGAGCGGCACAATGACGGGGCATGCCTCCATTCGCTCAGGATGCGCCGGTCTGCGTGGCGGGCAGCGGTTCAAAAGCGAAGCCGTCGTCCGCATTGCCGGTGATCGTGCCGAAACAGCTGTCCTCCGGGAAATGGCCTGCGGCAACGACAGCGCCCTCGGCGGCCGCGAAGGCGGCAAAGCTTGTGCGCGTGAGGATGGCCTGGGCCGGGTCGCGATCGGCCCGGTGACACCAATGCGGCTCGCCGATCTGAGCCGGGCTATGCCAGAGATCGCCGGCCGTCAGCAGCGGCTTCGTGGTTCCCGAAAGGGTCACCACGCTGTGGCCCTGCGTATGGCCGGGCGCCGGCACGAGGTTCAGCTCGATCAAGCCAAGCCGCATGACCGGCGTGTCGGTGGAATGTCCTGTCAGGGTTCCCGCCGCGATGAGCGGCGCAATATGCGTGCGATAGGCCGCCACATGATGCGGCAGCGCCGCGTCATCGCCGGCTTCCTGCCAGTGGGCCATTTCAGCGACTGGAGCGAGGTAGCGCGCCTTGCGAAAGGTCGGGACGCCTTCCGCGTCGCTTGCCCAGCCGACGTGGTCGAGGTGAAAATGGGTGAAGAGAACGAGATCGACATCATCCGGCTGGATTCCCGCCGCGGCGAGTTCGTTCAACAATTGACCGGACAGGCCGGGAAAATAGGCGACCGGCCCGGCTCCGATGCCGCAATCGATAAGGACGACCTTATCCCCGATCCGGAGGGCGAATGCATTGAAGCGGGTGTGAAAGCGGTGATCGGGAAACCAACGGCTCATGAGATCCGGTCTCCGGCTCACATCAGCCTTTGGAAAAGAATAAGACCATTCCGCCGGGGAGGGCGCCGCATCGGTCAAGGCGAAAAGAGTAGCGCCGCCAAGATCGAGCTGTCGCATGGTAATCTCCGAACTTTGATTGTGGCGATGCAGAAACGAAATTTTTGTTCATCTGCAGGCCATCCATTCTCCATGAATTAAGTGCCATCGTTTGAAAGCGATAACAAGGGAGAGACTATAATGACCGATGATAGAGCGGGAAAAAGCGGTAAGGGCGGCGGCCTCTCGATTAACCGCCGCGTTTTCGCGACGGGTGCGATGGCGACGGGCTTTGCGGTGGCAGCTCCCGCCGTCCTGCGCGCCCAGACGGTTGAAATCGAGTATTGGCAGTATTTCTTCAAGGAACGCGTCGAAGCGATCGATGCCCTCATCGCGCAGTTCGAGGCGGCCAATCCCGGCATCAAGGTCAAGCACTCGCATTTCCCCTATGCCCAGTATCGCACGAAGGTCGCCGCCGCCGTGCCGGCGGGCGAGGGCCCTGCCGTGCTCCAGCTCTATTTCGGCTGGATGCGGGAATATTCCAGGGCGAAGCTGATCCAGCCCTTGCCGACGGACGTGTTCAAGGCGGCCGATATCGACAAGAACTTCTTTCCCTTCGTGCAGCTCATGAAGCGCGATGACGCCTATTGGGCCATCCCGACCGCAGTGCGCAGCCTTGGGATGTTCTACAACAAGAAGCTTCTCGAGGGCGCGGGTATCGCGGAGCCGCCGAAGACGCTCGACGATTATGTGAAGACCGCGCTCGCCGTCGCCAAGCACGATTCATCGGGCAACCTGATCACCGCCGGTGCCACGATCGGCCTGCCTTCGCAGGATAACCATTGGTGGCGCGACATCCTCATCCGGCAGTTCGGCGGCAAGCCCTATAGCGACGATTTCCGCACCGTCACGTATGGGAACGAGCACGGCGCGGCGGCGCTCGCCTGGTACACCGACCTGCAGCGCAAGCACAAGGTGGCGACGGCCGGCTTCGTGGGCGAAACGCAGGCGGCCTTCAAGTCGGGCAAGGCTGGCCTGACTGTCGATGGCTCCTTTCGTCTCGGCAGCTTCAAGACGGCGCGCGGTTTCGATTGGGGCGTGGCGGAAGTGCCGACTCACAACGGCATCCAGTCCAACTACGCATCCTACTGGGTCAACGGCCTCACCTCCGGTGTCACCGGTGCGAAGAAGGACGCGGCGACCAAGTTCCTCGCCTTCATCACCACCGATGACGCGATGCAGCTGTGGCTCGACAAGACGGGCGAGTTGCCGGCCAAGCCGAGCGTGGCCCTCAGCGCCAAGAACCTGGCCGATCCGCTGACCGGACCGATGCTGGCAGGCCTGAAATATGCGCATACGACCGATTTCGTGAACGAGGACGCAAACCTCCAGAACTTCGCGAACATGATCGATCGGGTGCTCATCCAGAACCAGGACCCGCTGGAATCCGTCAAGATCGCGGCTGCCGCCGAGCAGAAGCTGATCGACGACTACTACAAGTCCTGATCACGAAAAAAGGCACGCCAGCGGAAAAGCTGGCGTGCCCTCTCAAGAATGACGACAGGCCCGGCGCGGCTCAGGCGCTGCCCAGCGGATCCGGCCCAAATCTGTTGGACCCCCGTGTGCCCGGCTGGCAGAACCAGATGATCAGAATGATGCCGCCGATGCCGGTAAGGCCCAGGAGCACCCACCATCCCGTCCGATCCATGTCGTGGAAGCGGCGCACGGCCAATGCAAGCGTGGGCAGAAACAGCGCAAGATTGGCCAGGCCGTTGAAAGGCGTGACGACCATCTCACCGGTCTCGAACACCATACGGTCGAGCGCCCCCGCGACGAGAGAGACAACAAGTGAGAACAGGATCCAATACCAATAGGCTGAGCGTGACGCGCGGCCGTTGAAATTGAGATAGTTCTGGATACCCGATGCGACCGCTTGGCTGAATGTCATGGCCCCTGCCCATGCCTTGTATCGATAAGCTCTATCTATCGAATCGCGCGGCCGTGGCAATGATATCCCGCCGTTAGTGTTAAGCGGCTTGCCTGCTCGCCAGCGCTTCCCCGTTCTTCGTTCTGAAATGGCCGAGCAGCCTGAGCGCGTTGAGCGTCACGAGCACAGTGCCGCCGGTATCGGCGATGACAGCCATCCAAAGACCTGTCGCCCCGATGATCGTGGTGACAAGAAACAGCGCCTTCAGGCCAAGCGCGATAGTGATGTTCTGATGGATGTTGGCCATCGTGGCGCGGGCAAGGCCGATGAGTTGCGAAACGCCCGATACGTCGTTCTTGAGCAGCGCCGCGTCGGCGGCTTCCAGGGCGACGTCGGTGCCCGAACCCATGGCGATGCCCACCTGCGCGGAGGCGAGTGCCGGCGCATCGTTGATGCCGTCGCCGACCATGGCGACCGGCTTTTCCGCCGCCATCGCCTTGATCACCTCTGCCTTGTCCTCGGGCAACATCTCGGCTCGCACATCGAGGCCGAGCATTTGGCCGATGGCCGCGCCCGTGCGGGCGTTGTCGCCGGTCAGCATGACCGCGCCGATGCCGAGATCCTTGAGCGCGGCAATGCCGGCGGCGGCCCCTGACCGTGGCTGGTCGCGTAGCGCGATCAGCCCTTGCGCCGCGCCATCCGCCGTTACCACGACGACGGTCTTGCCCTCACTTTCCAGCCGCGCGATCGTCTCTTCCACGGCGGAAAGCTTCGCGCGTTCAGCCGCGAAACGCGGCGCGCCGATGAAGACGGCGCTCGGCCCCACCCGACCTTCCATGCCCTTGCCGGGCACCGCCCGCACGGCGGCAGCTTCCGGCTTGTCGGCACTTGCCGGGGCAGCGGCAGCATGGGTGACGATGGCCTTGGCGAGCGGGTGATTGGAATGCGCCTCCACGGCCGCCGCCATGGCGAGAAGGGCACCCTCGCTACCCGTGAGCGCCACGACATCCGTCACCTCCGGCCGCCCTTCCGTCAGGGTGCCTGTCTTGTCCAGCGCGACGGTCTGGATGCTGGCAAGCTTCTCGACGATGACGCCACCTTTGATCAGCAAGCCGTGGCGCGCGCCGGCGGACAGGCTGGAGGCGATCGCCGCCGGGACGGAGATGACCAGCGCGCAGGGGCAGCCGATAAGGAGCAGCGTCAGGCCCTTGTAGATCCACTCGTCCCATGCGCCGCTGAACACGAGCGGCGGCACGACGGCGACGAGCGCCGACAGCACGACGATGAAGGGCATGTAGACCCGGGAGAAGCGATCGATGAACCGCTCGGTGGGCGCCTGCGCTTCCTGCGCCTCCTCGACGAGGGTGACGATCCGCGCGATCATGTTGTCGCCCGCGGTTCGCTCCACACGTACTCTGAGCGCGGCATCCTGATTGATGGAGCCGGCGAAGACATCCGCCCCGGGCTCCTTGGCCTTGGGCACGGATTCACCGGTGATCGGGGCTTCATCGACGCTCGAGAAGCCTTCTTCCACTTTGCCGTCGGCGGGAACGCGGTCGCCTGGCCGAACCACGACGATCTGGCCGACGGCGAGGCTCGCGGCCGGGACCTCCCGAAGGGTGCCGTCTGCCTCGAGCATGGCCGTCTGCGGAATGAGATTGGCGAGGGCGCGAATGCCGGCACGGGCGCGGCTTGCCGCGACCCCCTCCAAAACCTCACCGACACTGAACAGGAACACAACGATCGCGGCCTCTTCCGCCGCGCCGATGACAAGAGCGCCGACGACGGCGATCGTCATCAACATCTCGATGGTGAATGGCGCCCCGGCGATCGCCGCCATGATGGCCCGGCGCGAGATGGGCGCCGCGGCGATGAGCGTCGCGGCTATGAAAATAAGATAGGCGGCCTGCGGGAGCACGAGGCTCGCACCATAGGCCACCACCACCAGCAGGCCGGCGGTGAGCGCAATGCGCCCCTTGGGCTGGCTCCACCAGGCGCGTGCGGGCTCTTCCGCCGCGGGGCGAGCGGCTGGACCGCTCCTGTCCACCCGCTCCGGCCGATAGCCGAGCTGGCTGATCTGGCGCTCGATATCGGCCTCCTGCGTCACCGCGCGATCCAGCTTGAGCGCCAGTGTCTCGTTGGTGACGGAAATGCGGATGTCGTCGGTGCCCGGCAGGCGCCCAAGCGCGGTCTTGATGGTGTTGGCACAGCTCGCGCAGTCCATGCCGTAGACTTTCCACACGACCGCGCCCGCCGGCGCGGTCGTGACCGCAAGACCGTCGTCCCCATCCTCCGCGGCAGGGTGATCATGGGCAGCATCGGTGTGCTGGTGGCCATGGTCATGACCGTGGTCGTGATCATCCTGGCAGCCCGCGCCATGGCTATGGGGGGGATGGCTGTGCCCATCCCGGCCGTGCACGTCATGATCATGATGGTCGTGATGCGCCTGTTCGGATTGTCCATGCCCGCAGCTGCAGCCCGCACCGTGGCTATGCCCTTCATGGGATTGGAGTTTCGTCTGCGTATTCATGGCGGCACCGGTCATTGAATTTCGATCCGGTACCCACCATAATTCCTCTAGTAACTATAGGTTCAAGCCCAAAAATGCGGGTGACGGGAGTTTTTGCCATGGCCGAGACGACCCTTGAACGTGCCTATTCCATCGGAAAGGTGTCCGAGGCCACGGGCTGCAAGGTGGAAACCATTCGTTTCTACGAGCAGATCGGCCTTTTGCCCGAGCCCGAGCGCACCGAAGGTAAGCAGCGACGCTACCTCGCAAGTCACATCGATCGCCTGCGCTTCATTCTGCACGCCCGCGACCTTGGTTTTTCCGTCGAGGCGGTGCGGGAGCTCCTGAAGCTGGCGGCCGACCCATCAGCGCCCTGCGAACAGGCGGATGAGATCGCGCGCGCGCAGCTTGAGGCCGTGCGCGCCAAGATCGCTCGCCTCACGGATCTTGCCAACGAACTCGAGCGGGTGGCCGACGGCTGCCATGGCGGGCGTATCGCCGATTGCCGGGTCATCGAGGTGCTCGCGGAACACGGCGCCTGCAGCCACGGCGGGGCTCGCTACGACGATGGTCGATAGGGCCAATCGATCGGTGCTGGGTCTTGACCTTCCCATAGGGGGAAGGTTTATGGGGGCTGTATCTCATGGGCGGACGTGTGTTCGGTTGGGCCAGCCTCACCTGGACCGTCGGCTTGGTCGCCGCGTCGACCGCTTCTGCGACGCGGCTAAGGGATGGCCTCGGCTGCCCCTTACCGCGGCCCGGTCCTGCCGGCGGCGGGTGCCCTTGGACAGGCGGCCGAAACCAGACCCTCGCTTGCGCATCAATGGAGGCTGACACATGAATATCGGTGAGGCGGCGATCGCTTCGGGCATTTCCGCGAAGATGCTGCGCTACTATGAGCGCGTGGGGCTGATACGCCCCGCGCAGCGCACCGAAAGCGGCTATCGCGTCTATGGGGAGGATGATGTCCATACCCTGCGCTTCGTGCGGCGCGCCCGGGGGCTCGGTTTTTCCATCGAGGAGACCGCAGGGCTCCTGGCCTTGTGGCGCGACAAGACGCGGGCGAGCGCGGATGTGAAGGCGATGGCGCTGCGCCATATGCGGGAGCTCGAAGCCAAGATCACCGAACTCGAGGCCATGCGCCGTACCCTGCAGCACCTGGCCGGACATTGCCATGGTGACAAGCGCCCGGACTGCCCCATTCTGGACGATATGGCCGGCCTGAAGCGAAAAGCCGATGCCTGAGGGCTTCATTGTCCTCACGGGTGGTCCCGGTGCCGGCAAGACAACCCTCATCGAGGCGCTGGCGGCAGAAGGATACACCACCGCGCCGGAGGCGGGGCGCGGCATCATCCAGGATCAGGTGGCCATTGACGGGCAGGCGCTGCCCTGGCGGGACAAAGCCCTTTTCGCGGAGATGATGCTGGCGGCCGATCTCGCGACGTATCGCATGCGGGCAAGTCGTGTTCAGGCCGGTGCTGAAGAGGGGCTGGTCTTCTTCGATCGCGGCATTCCCGATATCGCGGGATATCTCACGCTCTCGGGGCTACCCGTGCCTGGGCACGTCGAGCGTGCGATCACCCTTTGTCGCTACGCCGGCACCGTCTTCATGTGTCCGCCGTGGCCGGAAATCTATTCGGGAGATAAGGAACGCAAGCAGTCGTTTGCGGAGGCCGCCCGCACCTATGAGGCCATGCGCGCGACCTATTCCCGCTACGGCTATGCGCTGGCCGAGGTGCCGCGTCTGCCCGTCGCGGAGCGGATGGCCTTCATCCTGGGGGCTGCTGATAAGAAACGAGGCCGATAGAGCCTCTGAATTCCGCGCGCCGCATCAATCCAGGGAAACGGCCGACGACGCGTGCCGCCGGCCGGGCGGTGATTCGGATGCTCAGTCGACGAGGGCTGCGTCCAGCGTGATTTCAGCTTTCAGGAGCTTGGAGACGGGGCATCCGGCCTTGGCCTTGTTCGCGAGCTCCTTGAATGTCTCGGGTGTTGCTCCGGGGATCTTGGCGCGCAAGGTCAGATGCACGGCCGTGATGGCGAAGCCGTCCTCGACCTTGTCGAGGGTGACCTCGGCGGTCGTTTCCATGTTCTCGGCCGTCAGCTTGGCCTCGCCCAGGATGAGAGAGAGCGCCATTGTGAAACAGCCGGCATGGGCTGCGCCGATGAGCTCTTCGGGATTGGTGCCGGGCTTGCCTTCGAAGCGGCTGCTGAAGCCATAGGGATAGGCGTTCAACGCCCCGCTTTTCGTCGAAATGGCGCCCTTGCCATCCTTGATGCCACCTTGCCAGACGGCTGATCCACTCGTCTTCATGAGTTGTCTCCTGACATTTGGTGAAAGATCCGGAGCCGTTCGGCTGGCTCATCCGTTGCGGCCAGCCTGTCTCCTGGTTGCGGGATTGAAGCGGTATCTCTGAAGGAGAGACGCTCCAGCGTGAAAGGCTTGATGTCACTTCATACCAGCGTGCTGACACTGATATAGCATGGAGATAGGCAGGCGCTGATGTCTTTGCCAGTGCCTTGCGGCGCGAGCGCGCAAAGCTTCTGATGCGGCCGTGATGGTGGCCGGCAAAAACATGGCGCATATCTCCGCCCCCGCTCGCCTTCAACCCCATTGCCATCGAAGCCGGGCTTGCATTCTGCCAATGGCTCGCTATAGAAGCGCAGCGCGTGGGCGAAGCGATGCTGTTCCGCAGCTTTGCGTGGGTGATAGATGGGGCGTCCAGCCCCGGCTCTCACTCCGAAGTCCGCGCCGAGGAGAGGTGGCCGAGTGGTTGAAGGCGCACGCCTGGAACGCGTGTATACGGGCAACCGTATCGAGGGTTCGAATCCCTCTCTCTCCGCCAGATGTCTCTATAAGCAATTGATTTAATTAAATAATTTAGAGAAATAAAATGGCTGATTGCCATTTCATACCACATTCCTATTTGGACAATCCTGGACGCTTCTGGTTGTCAGCGTCCTATCCGCGAAATCACAGCCCTCGAAATTCCCGAGACCTTACGGCGAGTCGAGGAATGTGGCCGCTATTAGAGCGCCCAAAAGTTGCGATCCATCATTGGCAGCGTGTTCCGCTATGCCGTTGCCTCAGCCCGTGCCGACGATGACCCAACGTCAGCAATGAGAGGTGCCCTGCCTCCACCGCTGACGAGGTCATGGGCCGCCTTGACCTAGCCAAAAGCCTTTTTTGGGGCGCTCTTGTGGGCGATTGACGGCTTCGAGAGTCAGGCTACGACGACGGCCGCGTTGAAGCTCTTGGCACTGCTGTTTCCTCGGCCCGGTGAGCTGAGAGATCGCCCAATCGCTGATCTCACCCGATACCGCCTGAATTTTGGGAGCGCCTAGCCAAGTTCCAGGGTCGTCACGCCGAACAACTCGGGCGCGAGAGGAATCGGGTTGCCCAGATACATGCGCGTTGTCTCGAATCCTGGCCGAAGGCCAGAGTCCAACAGGAAACCGATAAACTGCTGTCGCGAGGCTGGAACGTCGATGAAGATGTCACCATCGGCAGAGGCCGCAAGATGTCGAACGAGTGCCGCAGCCGTCCTGTCGTCAATCGCCGACAGCCCACCGATCTTCCAACCCGAGCGGCACTGACGCGCGATGCCATACCCCGTGACGGCCTCATGCGAGACGGCGACATATGCAAGATGCGGAGGCACGAGCCAGCGCGCGAGAAACCCCGCCCGGGATTCCGGAAAGCTCTTTCGATCAAAGGCCGTAACTTCGGGCAAGAGATCGCGAGTAACGGCAGCCAGGTTCCCAGCATCAACCGGATGACCAGCAAAGCGGCCACCGAAACGGATGGTTCGGTAAGCGGGAGCAAAGCCCTTTCGGCGGTAGTTTTCGAACTGTTCGTCGACCCCATCAAGGCCGATTGTTCGCCCGTCCAGATACGCCATGCCTGCGTCCCAGACGGCTTTCCCGTGACCTCGGCCTCGCATGTCCTCGCGGCTTATATAGAGCCCGACGAAGCCGTAGGATGTTCCGTAGGCAACCGCTGCGATGCCGGCGACCATCTCACCATCGACAAAAGCACCGATGAAACCCTCGGCGTCTGTCGCATGGAACGCGGCGGCATCATGAAGCCCGGGATTCCAGCCCTCAGCAGCAGCCCAGCCGATGAGTTGCTCGACTTCGACCAACTTGAGCCTACGGACAATGCGCTCGCTCATCCTCCCACAACCGCCTCCTGCACCGAGATATGTGCGCGTCCAAGCTAACGCTCATGATCAGCGTTGCATAGCTCCACCGCAATGCCAGGTAACACTGCTTAGCGTCTGGGCAAAGGCGACCAGCGCGATCGGTCGCGCCTCATTGCGCCGGTCGGGAGGGCCTCAGTTGCCTCAGCTCCGTGGTCCGCTTGAAGAAGCTGCGAAAGGAGCCTCTAGAGGGCCGGTTCCGGACTGACCGGTTCTGGGCGTGAACCCAGCGGATAGCTGACATTCAGCAGCCGAACTATTTCGGTCGTTGGCACTTCGATACCTCAGTGACTGCTTCTGGCCCAAACCAGACCCTATGACGAAGTCGAGATAGATCGAGTCGGTCAGACCAAGCCACTCATTCTCGCAGTGGAAATCCAACATCGAAGTATGGCAACCTCAGGAGGGCTGTTAGTCCGTCCCCGGACGAGGCGAGGCGCATACGGACGAGGCCCGGAAGCTTATAGAACGTCGCAATCCGCCTGCGTAGGCGGAGCGCTGACATCCACAGTCAAGTACCTGGCTCAATCCACGTGAGCTTACGCTATCCCCGCTTCAGTGTATTTCACGTAAAATGCACTATCCGGCAAGAAAAGGACGCTTGTCGGATTTGTCATAATTAGCCGATCTGGCTCCTATGAGACCAACCGCAGTATCACAGTGCTCCAGCGCCGCGAGCGAATGAGGTGCATCGCTCAAAAGCTGGAGCGCGTACGCCCACCGTCGAGTCCAGGAACGATGGTCGGTTTCGGGAATCGTCATCGTTTAGCTTTGCGTTATCGGTGCCGCAAACCGTTGTAGAGAATCTCAAAATATTCATTCGCAAATTCGGACGCACGCCGCTCTCCGTCGGGTCGAAACCATCGTGACATCCAGTTGAGCGTCGAAAGAATCGCCCGCGATGCCGACGCAACGTTTTCGATATCCAACTCGCCGCGGTCGTGGGAATGCTGCAGCATGGTGCGAAGGACGGTCTCATAGCTGTCGCGGGCGGCGATCTCTCCCGGGCTGCGGACGCGGCTCGTCCCACCATGGCCGTGAAGCAGCGTGACGAATTCTGTGAAATTTTCCTCCATGAAAGTCGCATGGGCCACCATGAAGACGCGGATCTTGTCCTCGATGCGATCGGCCTTGTCGATTCTTTCGCTGACGAAAACCTCAAGGTCCTGGAGCATGGCGACAACGATCTCGTCGTAGATCTGTTGCTTGGTGGCAAAATAATGATAGACGGCGGCCTTGGAAATGCCTACGGCCTTCGCCACATCCTGCAGTGACGTCGTCTCGTAACCCGTTGTTGCAAATAGCGAAGCTGCCTTTGCGAGGATGGTTTCTCGCGGGGCTTCGATCGTCGCCGGGCGGCCGACCTGCCGCCTTTCCCTGTCTGCCATTAACGTGCCTCTGTTGACATACTTATCAATGCTTGATTATTTACCGGCCAGCCGGTCGAAAATCAAATCCGAGGCCTGGAAGAGCTTATATCGATGACCCCTGGAGAAGAAAAATGAGCGACCTACCGCTTTCCGGAGTGAAGGTCGTGGACCTCTCCCGCGTCCTCGCCGGGCCTTTGAGCACAATGGTTCTGGCCGACCTTGGTGCCGACGTGATCAAGGTCGAGCACCCTGAGCGCGGTGATGACACGCGCGACTGGGGCATCGAGATCGCGCCGGGCGACACTTCCTATTATTACGCTTTCAACCGCAACAAGCGCTCGGTTTGCATCAACCTTTCGACACCCGAAGGTCAGGCCGTGGTGCGCGATTTAATTGTCGACGCGGGCGTCGTCGTCGAGAATTTCAAGACTGGCGGCATGGAGAGGTTTGGCCTGGGTTACGAGGCACTCAGGAAGCTGCGACCAGATCTGATCTATTGCGCCGTCTCAGGATATGACCGGCGTGGAGAGGAGGCCTCGCGACCGGGTTACGATCTCGTCATCCAGGGCGAAAGCGGCCTCATGTCGATGAACGGGGAGGCTGACCAGCCGCCCTTGAAGTTCGGGGTCGCCGCTGTCGACCTGTTCACCGGCATGTATGCGGCGCAGGGGATTCTCGCTGCCCTCTTCGACCGCCAGCGGAGCGGCCAGGGCCGGCGCATTGACATCGCGCTCTATGATTCCGGCGTGATGGTCACCTCCTATTACGGTCTGGAGGCATTGTTGCGCGAAAAGGACCCGCCCCGCTACGGCAACGCCCATCCGTCGATCGTGCCCTACGGCGTGTTCGATGCCGCCGACGGGCCTTTGGTGATAGCGGTCGGCACGAATGAACAGTTCAGGAACTTCTGCCAACATGTCATCGATCGACCGGACCTCGTCGCCGATGAACGCTACCGCACTAATTTGAATCGGGCTCGCAATCGCGACACCCTAATCGGCGAGTTGAACCGAGAATTGCTGGCGCGCAACCGCGCCACGTTGCTTTCGGCGCTCGCTGCGGTCGGCATCCCATGTGGCGAAGTCCTCGGACTCTACGATGTCCTCACGAACGAACGGACCCGCAACAGCGGGCTGATCCACCAGCTAGACCATCCGTCGGGTCGGAAGGTCCCGGTCATGGGCTCGCCCTGGCGTTTCGACGGCAAGCGCCTCCCGGTGCGGCGCCCACCGACGCACGGGGAAAATAGCAGTGAGTTCGCCGTCCCCTCTTTCCCGCAATCCAATCCTTCGGACTGATACGATGCATCCGTTCTATTCTGCGGAGGAGCTCCGCTTCCGAGACGAACTGCGCGACTTCTTCCGTCGGGAAATACCGGAACAGATCCGCGCCAAGGTTAGCGCCGGACAGCCACTCCAAAAGACGGACCTGGTTGAAAGTCAGCGCATTCTAAACGCACATGGCCTCGCCGTGCCGCACTGGCCGGAAGAATGGGGTGGACGAGGCTGGACCTCGGTGCAGCGGGCGATCTTCACTGAGGAATTGCAGCGCGCCGCCGTGCCGCTTCCCCTGCAGTTCAATTGCTACATGGTGGGACCAGTGATTGCCTCCTTCGGCAGTCAGGCGCAGAAAGAACGTTTCCTGCCGCGAGCTGCGAACCTCGACGACTGGTGGTGCCAGGGGTTCTCCGAACCCGATGCGGGATCCGACCTCGCGTCGCTGAAGACGAAGGCAGTGCACACCGACAACGGCTATCTCGTGAGCGGTCAGAAGACCTGGACCACCTACGCGCAATATGCCGACTGGATTTTTTGCCTGGTGCGGACCGATCCTGTGGCAAAAAAGCAGGCCGGTATCTCCTTTCTACTCATAGATATGAAATCGCCAGGCGTCACGGTGCGACCGATCATCACCATGGACGGGCGGCACGAGGTCAACGAGGTATTCTTCGATCAGGTCCTCGTTCCAGCCGAAAACCTCGTGGGGGAAGAGAACAAAGGCTGGGACTATGCGAAATATCTGCTGGCCAACGAGCGCGCGGGCATTGCGCGGATCGGCCTGTCGAAGGAGCGTGTCGCTCGCGTCCGCAGGCTCGCCAAACAGACACGGGTGGGAGACCGCACGCTCTGGGACGTCGAGACGTTCCGGGCGCGGGTACTGCAGGTCGAGGTCGAGCTGAAGGCGCTCGAGTTCACCCAGATGCGTGTGCTGGCCGAAAGCGATCACGGCTCTAGTGCCCCCAATCCAGTGTCGTCGATCCTGAAGCTGAAGGGATCACAGCTCCAGCAGCTTGCCACCGAGCTGATGATGGAAGTGGCCGGCACCGAGGGCCTTTCCCCCTCCTCCAAGGATAGCGTGACTGCTTCCCTGGCCGGCGCCTTCGAAACCTATCTCAATTTCAGGAAGGTCTCGATCTACGGCGGATCGAACGAGATCCAGCGCAATATCATCGCAAAAACCATTCTGAACTTGTGAGGCGCTCGATGTCTTTCACCTATACCGACGAACAGTCGATGCTGGACGAGACCCTTACTGCACTGCTCGAGGAGTTCCGCCATCAATCCGCGATCGGCGAGGACTATTGCGCCGTTGTCTGGCAGAAGCTGACGGAACTGGGCCTTCCGGCCATGCCCTTTGAGGAGGCCGATGGAGGCCTCGGCTCATCGAGCGCCGACCAGATGGTCGTGCAGCGGGCGATCGGCCGAAGCGCGCTCGATCTGCCTTTCCTATCAAATTCGATTGTCGCGGGCGGCATGGTCGCATCTCTGGCCAGGCAGGCTTGGACGTCCGCGCTTTTCGCGTCCCTCATAGCTGGTGACAGCACGCTCTCCCTTGCGCATAACGAACCACTCGGGAACGGCCCCGTCACGACCGCCGCCTCTTCTGTCGAAGGCGGATTCGTGCTGTCGGGTACGAAATCGAAAGCGCTGCATGGCGACCGCGCTGCATATTTCCTCGTCTCTGCCACGCTCAGCGAAGCCCAGGATCCATCGCTATTTCTTGTCCCAGCAGATGCGAAAGGCGTTTCCATCGCCTCGAACGGAGGGCTTCCCGGCGTCGTGGCTTCCGACATCCGCCTCGACAATGTTTTGGTGCCGGCCGATAGCCTATTTGCGGGACCGGCCCAGGCCGTCCCGTCCATCCGGCTCGCCCTCGACCGCTCTCTGGTCGCGACCGTCCATGAGATGGTTGGCGCGATGGAGCGGCTTCAGGAACTTACCGTCGATTACCTGAAGCTGCGCAAGCAGTTCGGCGTTGCGCTTGGTACCTTCCAGAGCCTGCAACACAAGGCCGTCGACATGTATGTCGAGCTGGAGCAGGCGCGCTCGATGGCGATCTATGCCAACGCGATGCTCGCCGCCGACCAGGAGCACCGGCACGCAGCCGCGGTTGCGGCAAAACTCCAGGTCAACAAGGGTGCTCGCTTCGTCGGGGAGACGGCGGTCCAGCTGCATGGAGCGATCGGCATGACGATGGAAAGCGAGACTGGCCGGCTCTTCCGACGCCTCACCGCTCTCCAATTCCTCTTCGCCGACAGCGACCAGTGCCTGGCCGAACTCGGCGCCCGGTCGGCGAGCATCCTCGAAGACTGACGGCGGCACCCACGGCCGACGGGAATTTACGATCGAAATTGGAGGGGCCATGACCGAAGCCTATATCTGCGACTGTCAACGATCCCCGATTGAGCGTTATGGCGGCGCTCTTTCGTCCATTCACACCGACGATTTGCGGCGATCCCGCTGAAGGCGTTGATCGCGCGCCATGGGGTCGAGCCGATCTGCAAAGTGTTGCCGATTGCTCCGTCAACCGACCGTGAGCATGTCGTCAAACGGACGGCTCCGAGGAAGCTGTCGGCCCGGGCTAAGCGGAACCCGGAACCGAAGCCTGAGATCGAGCGTTTGTTCGGGGAGAACTTCGAGGTCTACGGCGCGCGCAAGGTCTGACGGCAGATATTGCGCGAGGGTTTCGACACAGCCCGCTGCACCGTCGAACGCCTGATGTCCGAACATCGGCCTGCAAGGTGCCATTCGGGTCAAGCCCCTCCGCACGACCGTCCAGGACAACGCCGCGCCGTGCCCGCTTGATCATGTCAACCGGGTATTTCATGCGCGGGCGCTGAACAGGCTCTGGGTCTCGGACTTCACCTACGTCTCGACCCTGTCGGGCTTCGCCTACGTCGCCATCGTGAGCGATGCCTATGCCCGGCGGATCGTCGGTTGGAGGGTGAGCCGGACGGGCCATGCCAGCTTCGTGCTGCATGCTCTTGAGCTGGCTCTTCACGAGCGTCGTCCTGCTCATAGACGCGGCCTGGTGCATCATAGCAACCGTGGCTTTCACTATGTCAGCATCCGATCCACCGAGCGCCTGGCCGAAGCGGGCATCGAGCCCTCCGTCGGCAGCGTCGGAACAGCTATGACAACGCTCTCGCCGAAACGATCAACGGACTCTCCAAAGCCGAGGTGATCCAGCGGCGCGGGCCGTGGCGATCGTTAGAGGCCGTGGAGTTCGCGACCCTGACCGGGTCGACTGGCTCAACCCTCGCCGGCTGCTGGAGCCTATCGGTAACATCCCGCCGGCCGAAGCCGGGGAGCGCTACTACGCCATGCTCGACGAACCGGTCATGGTGGCGTGACTCAAACCAAACGGCCTCCGACAAACCCGGGGCGGTTCAGTGTGCCGCTGACATTCGAACCCGGCGAGGGGTACCAGGTCGATCTCCTCAACAACATTAGCAGCGCTTGACATCCTGCACCCGACATTCATATTGGAAATGATTTCCGAAATATGCGGAACTGATTGCAACCTGATTGTCGGAGCGTCGCCGGCGCATCTGCCGGGACCTCCACGATCGATTGAAACGCTGTGAGAAGGTCTTCACGTGAACGCTGCTTATGTAATTCTTGACGTCCAGAACGATTTGACGAGCACGACGGGCCCGGGGGCAAATGGCGGGCTGGTCAAGGAAGTTGTCGGGCGAAAGCTGATCGAGAACACCAACGTCGCGATTGCAAAATTCCGGGCACACAACGTACCGATCATTTTCGTCAGGGTGGGGTTCACGGACGACTACCGCGAGGTGAGCGAGACCTCGCCGATGTTCACGGCCATCCGTGGCGCAGGTGTGGTCAAGCTTGGCTCTTGGGGCACCGAAATCCATCCCGATCTCGACCGCCAGGAGAGTGATCCGCTGGTCACCAAGCATCGCGTGAGCCCGTTCTACGGCACATCGCTGGAGGTGTACCTACGGCGCCTGAACGTCAAGAATCTCTACATCTCCGGTGTCTCCACCTCGGTTGCCGTCCAGTCTACTGTGCGCGATGCGCACGATCGTGACTATGCCTGCACCGTACTGTCGGATTGCTGTGCGGCCGCCACGGCCGAGGAGACAGAGGTCTCCATGTCGATGATGTCTCGTTTTGCAAAGATCATCGCGAGCACCGACATCGTTCTCGAAGGCTGAGGGAGGGCGATATGGAACGCGAGCAGCTCCGCCAGCTGAGATCCGAGCAGAGTAATCTATTCGGAGAAAACAAGATAAAGCTGGGTATATTTGCCCTGAACTGCAGTGGTGGTAACTTAATTACGACCCTGTCGGGTCCTGACTCCCTGTCGTGGCCGGAAAATCTCCGGGTTATCCAGCTGGCAGATGAGTTGGGCTTGGAGCTGGCTCTTCCTCTTGGGCGATTCAAAGGGCAGGGCGGCGTCTCCAATCACAACGGCGCAACGTTCGAAGTGTTCACCTGGGCTGCCGCGATGGCCCAGGCTACAAAGCAGATTACGTGCTTTGCAACGTCTCACGTCGCGCTGGTGCACCCGCTGATTGCTGCCAAGCAGGCGGCAACCATTGATCATATTTCAGGCGGGCGCTTCGGTCTGAACGTGGTGATGGGGTGGTTCGCCAAGGAAATGGCGATGTTCGGCACCGAATTGAGCGAGCATGACGACCGCTACCGCTATGGCGACGAGTGGATCGAGATCGTCAAGCGGCTCTGGAGTGAGGTCGAGCCATTTGATTTCAGGGGCAAGTACTTCTCGCTCGACGCTGTGGAGTCCCTGCCCAAGCCGATCCAGAAGCCTGGCCCCATTCTTGTCAATGCCGGCACGTCCAAGGCGGGCATCGACTTCACGGCGCGTCATGTCGATGTGAGTTTCGGATCTCCGTCCAAGCCGGAAGACATCAACGAGCTCGCAAAGGTCAAGAGCTTCGCGGATCGCGAATACAACCGCGACTTGGCGCTGATGTGCTCGGCTCCGATCATCTGCAGGGAGACGGAGCGAGAGGCCAAAGAGGTCTATCATCATATTCTCGACAAGGGTGACTGGGCGGCGGCCGACGAAATGCGGCGCAACCTCGGCATACAGAGCCGTTCATTCGAGATGGGCTTTGAGGAGCGCGCTCAGCGTTTCGTTGTGGGGTACGGTGCGAACCCGATCGTCGGATCGCCGGAGCAGGTCGCAGACCAGCTGATGGATTATCACGTCAGGGGCATGGACGGCGTCGTGATGTATTTCCTCGACTATCATTCGGAGCTCAAATACTTCGGAGACCGGGTGCTGCCCTTGCTTAAGCAGGCGGGTTTGCGGGTATGAGCGACGCATTGGCAACCCGAATGTCGCTGCAGGGCCGGACGGCGGTCGTGACCGGGGCGCGAGGCGGAATTGGCAGTGCAATCTGCATGGCGCTGTCGGCCGCGGGCGCCGATGTCATCGCGGTCGATCGGCTGTCCGGAACCGAGAAGCTCGATCACGAGGCGCGGTACGAAGCGGTGGACATCACCGACGAGGGTTCGATCGAGGCCTTGGCAAGCAAGCTCGCATCCGAGAATTGCAAGGTGCACATTCTGGTCAACAACGCGGGAGCTATGCTCGGCAAGGCGCTTCTCGAGACCAGCCTGGCTGAGCTTGCGAACCTGTTCGCGATCAATGTGGGCGGTGCCCTCTCGATGATGCGGGCAATGAAGCCGCTGCTTGTTCCGACGGCGTCCATCATCAACATGTCGTCGGCTGCTGCCGCCAAGCCGCTCAAGGGCATGGCGGCATATTCTGCCTCGAAAGCGGCGCTGTCGGTTCTGTCCAGGGTGGCTGCCGCCGAGCTGGCTCCGATAAGGGTCAACTCGGTGTTGCCTGGTGCCGTCGATACACCAATGCCGCGAGCGTTCGTTTCAAATCTTCCGGCAGGCGAGCAGGCGATGGCAATCGAGGCTCTCAAGGAGAGCCGGATGATGAAAAGACTGGCCGGCGCAGACGAAATAGCCGACCTGGTGTTGTATCTAGCGTCGGATGTCTCATCCTTCATCACGGGTACCGATGTTCTCATTGATGGAGGGAGATTGTAGAGCAAAATATACGTCTAATTGACCTCTGCTAATAACTCAGAGGCAAGAGATTCATGGGAGGAAGTATGAAAAAATTAACTATCACGTTGCTTGCCGCTCTCGCCGCCAGCGTAAGCGCTCCGGCATTGGCGCAAGTGTCGAAGGATGAGATTACGATCGGCGTGTTGACCGACATGTCCGGCCCCTTCTCGCATCAGACCGGCCAAGGCTCGGTTGCGGCTGCCAGGATGGCCGTCAAGGAGTTCGGTGGGACCGTCGCCGGCAAGCCGGTGCGCGTGATTTCCGCAGACCATCAGAACAAGCCCGACGTGGCACTGAACATTGCCCGGCAGTGGCTGGACGTCGAAGGCGTCGACGTCATCGTCGATCTCGCAAGCTCGGCGGTTGCTCTCGCTGTCCAGGATCTGGTTCGCGAAAAGAATAAGGTCGTGCTCTTCACCGGACCCGGCACGGACCGCCTGACCAATGACAGCTGTTCGCCGAATGGCGTTCACTGGGTCTACGACACCTACGCGACCGGCACCGCGATGGCGAATGCTCTGCTGGACGCTGGCTCGAAGAAGTGGTTTTTCATCGGCAACGACAGTGCCTTCGGGCGCTCCATGGTTGAAGTGATGACCAAGGCGTTGGTGGCTGGTGGCGGCAAGGTTGTTGGAGAAGTCTGGCATCCAACCGGCGCCTCCGATTACTCGTCGTTCCTTCTCCAGGCCCGAGCCTCCGGCGCCGACGTCCTCGTTGCGGCCAACGGCGGCACCGATTTCGTCGCCACGATCAAGCAGGCACGAGAGTTCGGCATGACGGACGACAAGATTCGGATCGTCGGTCCTACGATCACGATGCGCGACATCCTGGCCCTCGGTCCGGAGTTGGCCCAGGGGCTGCACTACGTCGATGCGTTCTACTGGAACCTGAACGACGGGACGCGGACCCTGACCAACGACTTCAACGCGATTCAGAACAACCCGCCCGGGCAGGCGCAGGCCGGCACTTACTCGGCTGTCCGCAGTTATCTCCAGGCCGTTGAGGCCGTGAAGTCCGATCAGGCGGAACCGGTGTTGAAAAAGCTCCACGAGACCAAGATCTCCGACGCCTTTACCACCAGCGGCGAGATTCGCGTCGACGGGCGGATGGTGCACGACATCTATTTGGTTCGTGCGAAGGGTCCGTCCGATCCGAAGGCGACCGCTTGGGACGTGGTCGACCTGGTGGCCACCATCCCTGGTGACAAAGCGTTCCGCCCGCTCGCGGACAGCGCCTGCCCACTCGCGAAGTAAATCAACTGAATGCCGGCGCGTCATGCTGCGTGCCGGCATTGCCCTGTGACGGGGAGGGGTAGGAATGAGCTTTCAATTCATCGCTAGTCAAATGATGGTCGGCCTGATCAATGGCTCGTTCTACGCAGTCCTCAGCCTCGGACTGGCGCTGATCTTTGGCATGCTGCACATCGTAAACTTCGCACACGGCGCCTTCTACATGCTGGGTGCGATCTTCGCCTGGTTGCTGCTGACCAAGCTAGGCATTGGCTATTGGTGGGCTCTATTGCTGTCACCGGCGATCGTCGGCCTGATCGGTATTCTGATCCAACGGCTGCTGCTTCAGCGATTGGCCAACGAAGATCCGATCTATGGGCTGCTCCTCACCTTCGGGTTGACGTTGATGATCCAGTCATTCGTCCAGGCGAACTACGGATCTGCCGGTCTTCCCTACAACATTCCTAAGCTGTTGAGCGGCGGATGGGAGTTGGGATCCGTCTTTCTGCCGATCTACCGAGTCTGGATCATCGGCATCTCCATCGTCGCCTGCTTCACGATCTGGTATGCGATAGAGCGAACGCGGCTCGGTTCCTACCTTCGCGCAACGACCGAAGATCAAGAACTTGTTCTGGCTTTCGGCATCAACGTGCCTCTGTTGGTCGGGCTGACCTTTGGCGCGGGTGCCGCTCTTGCAGGCTTCGCGGGCGTGCTGGCTGCGCCGATCTATTCGGTCAGTCCGCAAATGGGTGTCGAACTGCTGGCAATCGTGTTCGCCGTGGTTGTGATCGGCGGCATGGGCTCGATCGTTGGCGTAATCGTTTCCGGCTATGGCATGGGCCTGATCGAAGGCGTCGCCAAAGTATTCTACCCGGAAGCCTCGTCGACAATCATATTCGCCTTTATGATATTAATTCTCTCGCTGCGCCCACAAGGTCTGTTCGGAAAATATTAAAACATTTTCGATCGGCACTTTAATGAGATGAACACGATAATGCGCGACGGAAGACAATATCTATACATGTACATATCGGTCATCGCGATGGTTGTCGCCGCGCCGATGTATTTTTATCCGATATTCTTGATGAAGGTCATGTGCTTTGCGTTGTTCGCAATGGCCTTCAACCTGTTGATGGGATATGGAGGGCTGCTTTCGTTAGGGCATGCAGCGTTCTTCGGCACCGGCGCCTACGTGTCGGCTTACCTGTCCTCGCGGTACGGCGCCAACCCGGAAATCTCGATTCTGATCGGGACGTTGGCGGCGACCGCGATGGGGGCCGTGTTTGGGGCGTTGGCGGTAAGACGCCATGGCATCTATCTGGCCATGGTGACGCTTGGCCTGTCGCAGTTGGTCTACTTCTTCGCGTTGCGCTCTCCGTTCACCGGGGCGGAGGACGGTATTCAGGGGGTGAAGAGAGGATCGCTGTTCGGCGTGATCTCTCTGCGTGACGATATGACCTTTTACTGGGTCATTGCGACTGTATTCCTGTTACTGAGTTTCTTCATCTATCGCTTGGTTTACTCGCAGTTCGGCATGACTGTGCGCGCTGTACGCGACAATGAAAAGCGCGCGATCTCGCTTGGCATCAGTCCGTTCAAGGTCAAGCTCATGCTCTTTACGGTTTCTGCCGCGATATCGGGGATCGCCGGGTCGATGAAGGCCCTGGTGTTTCAGATCGCGTCGCTGGCCGACCTTCATATCGCAACCTCGGGAGAAGTGGTGCTGATGACCCTGATCGGGGGAGTCGGGACGATCGCAGGCCCCGCAATCGGCGCCTTGATCGTCGTCATCATGCAGAACTACCTGGCCTTCCTCGGGCAGTGGGTCGTCTTCTTCCAGGGCGCGATCTTCGTTGTCGCCGTGCTGGCATTCAGGCAGGGGATCGTCGGGGTCTTCGCAAAGCTGTTGGGGAGGCCGCTATGAGCGATGCAGCAAGTGCCACAAGCGAACTCTGCAACCAGCTTTCAGTCGAGAAGCTCTCGGTGGACTTTGCTGGATACCGCGCGGTCGACAACGTCACTTTCGCAGTGCAGGCGGGCAGCATTCATTGCCTGATCGGCCCGAACGGCGCCGGAAAATCGACGTGCTTCAACCTGATAACGAAATTCATCAGGCCGACATCCGGGCGTATCTTCCTGGACGGCATCGATGTAACGAAGGACAGCCCTGTGAGCATCGCTCGCAAGGGTGTCGTCCGGTCGTTCCAGATTTCAGCCACGTTCGGAGGCCTGAACGTTTTCGAGAACGTCTGCGTGGCGTTGCAAAGCCGAAACAGAGAGGCGTATCGATGGCGGCGATCCGACAGCGCGTTGAAGCGTTATCGCGACGAGGCAGATTCACTCCTTGAAGGCGTCGGTCTGCTGGATCAGCGCACGGCCGACGTGGCGACGCTGTCTTATGGCCGAAAGCGTGCGCTCGAGATTGCCACGACCCTGGCGCTAGACCCAAAGATACTGCTTCTGGACGAGCCGATGGCAGGCATGGCAAGCGCCGACGTGGGTCGGGTGGTCGAACTCCTCCACAAGGTCCGGAAGGGCCGAACCATACTGATGGTCGAGCATAATCTCCGCGCTGTGGAGGAAGTCAGCGACACCGTGACCGTGCTCGCCCGTGGAAGAATTCTGGCCGAGGGCAGCTACGCGGAGGTCGCGAGCGATCCACAGGTGAAGCAAGCATATCTCGGAGCTGAGGATGTCTAGCGCACACGAAGCGACATTGCTTCAGATCACCAACCTTGAAAGCTGGTACGGCGAGACCCAGGCGCTGCACGGCATCAACCTTACAGTTCGCAAGTCCGAGGTCGTCAGCATTCTGGGGCGCAATGGAGCAGGCAAGTCCACGTTGCTCAAATCGATCATGGGGATCGTGCGCAAGAAGCGCGGCGAGATCCGCTACTGCGGTGAGCGCATCACGCAGTTGAGCAGCCTTCACATCGCCGCGCGGGGCATCGCGTTCTGTCCCGAGCATCGTGGCATATTCTCGACGCTGACAGTGACGGAAAATCTGCTTCTTCCGCCAGTCGTCAAGCCCGGCGGAATGTCCTTGGATGAAGTCTATGAGCTCTTCCCGATCCTGAAAGAACGTGGATCCAGCATCGGAACGACGTTATCTGGGGGTGAGCAGCAGATGCTGGCGATCGCCAGGATTCTGAGAACAGGCGCCGACACGTTCTTGCTCGATGAGCCAACGGAGGGCCTTGCCCCAGTCTACGTCAAGGAGATTGGCCGCCTTCTCGGCAAACTACGGGCGCGCGGATACACTATCGTTATCGTTGAGCAGAATTATCGGTTCGTCTCATCGATTGCCGACAGGCATTTCATGATCGACAACGGTCATGTCGTCGGCGAGTACAATGGCGAGGATCTCAAAAACAATTTGAACGAAGTCGAGAGAATACTGGGAGTCTAGGGTGGTAAACCTGAAAGAAAAACTGTCGGTCGACGGGCTCGTCATCGCTCCCGGTGTGATTGACGCGATCAGCGCGCGGGCAGTTGAGCTGGCTGGCTTCCCCGCCTGCTACATGACGGGTTCCGGTGTATCTGCCGCCCACGGCTATCCCGATATGGGACTGCTGACCCAGACAGAGATGGCCGCGTCGGTCCGTAGGATCAGTTCCAGCGTCGCGATTCCGCTTATCGCGGACGGAGACACGGGTTATGGCAATGAGCTTAATGTCATTCGAGCGGTGAGAGAGTACGAGTTTGCCGGCGCCGCAGCCATTCAGATTGAGGATCAGGTCTTTCCGAAGCGCTGCGGCCACTTCGAGAAGAAGCAGATCATCGAGAATGCCGACTTCCTGAATAAGATCAGGGCGGCAGTTTCGGCACGCAACCGCCCTGATTTTCTGATCATCGCCCGAACCGATGCGATAGCCCTCGAGGGCTTCGATGCCGCAATCGACCGAGCGAATGCGGCGATCGATGCGGGCGCCGACGTTGCATTCGTGGAAGCGCCGATTGATCTCGATCAGATGCGCGCGATCCCGAATAGGGTGAAGGGCCCATGTCTCCTGAATATCGTATGGCGCGGTAAGAGCCCACCAGTGCGGTTCGAGGATGTCGAGGATATGGGCTACAAAATAGCAATTCTACCAAGTATACTGTTGAAGTCATACATGGGAATTGTCTCTAGGATTCTCGAAGAGGCAAAAGAAATTGGCGAGCATCCTGTTCCTCCGGGCGATATAGACATAAAAGCCGGTGCCGATAGAGCAGCTGGAGCCGAATGGAAATATTACAGGGATTTTGTGTGATGTCTCCTGATCTCAATGCCGGAATGCACCGAGTAACAAGGCGGAAGCGGCCACTGATCGTTGGAATTGGTGGCACGATGGCCCCCAGTTCGTCGAGCGAATGGGCGCTTCGGTGTGCTCTGAAGCATGCGGAGAATTTCGGCACCGAGACAGTGGCTTTCTGCGCGAGCGATCTGGAGTTGCCGCTCTACTCCGGCGCTGAGCGCCAGGAGCGAGCGCGGCGGCTCATCGATGCCATCAGGTGTTCGGACGGGATTATCATCTCGACGCCAGCCTATCATGGCGCGATGTCGGGGATGATCAAGAACGCGCTCGACTACATCGAAGATCTTCGAGACGACGAGAGGCCCTACCTCAGCGGACGGACAGTAGGCATCATCGTTTCCGCCTATGGCGATCAGGCCATGGGGACGGCGCTGTCGAGCGTGAGAACGGTGGTTCATGCTCTGAGGGGCTGGCCGACACCACTTGGCGTAACGATGAACGCGAGCGCGGGAAAACAGGCGGAAGTATCGCAGAAGCTCGCCATGCTCGCCGAGCAGGTCGTAAGCGCATGACCAGCTCTTCCGACGGCATAGGAGCCGCCCCACGCACCCTGTTTGACAAGCTATGGTCGCGCCATGTGGTCATGGAACACTCGCTGGCCGGATCTCTGCTGTATATCGATCGCCATATCCTTCATGAAGGTTCGCGGCTCGCGTTCCGCCGGCTTGAAGGCAAGGGTTTGGGCGTCAGGCGCCCTGCGCTTACGGTCGGCACCGCGGACCACTATACGCCCAGCCGGTCACGGCTCCTGACGTCTATCGAATCCGCCGATCGACGCAGCATGGTCGAAGACCTGTCGAAAAACGCCCAGAGATTTGGGATCGAGAATTTCGACCTGACGAGCCCGCTTCAGGGGATTGTCCATGTTATCGGTCCCGAACTGGGGCTAAGCCAGCCGGGAATGACGGTGGTGTGCGGCGACAGTCATACTGCGACGCATGGCGCATTGGGCGCCCTGGCTTTTGGGGTCGGCGCATCCCAGATCGCCCATGTCATGGCGACGCAGACGCTTTGGCAGAAGAAGCCGAGGCAAATGCGGGTCAACGTCTCCGGTACTTTGGCACCGGGAGTCACCGCAAAGGATCTCGTTCTGACAATCATCGGCGAGATCGGTGTCGCCGGCGGTTCGAACTTCGCGATTGAGTACGCGGGAAGTGCGGTTCGGGCGCTGTCGGTTGAAGCGCGCATGACGCTTTGCAACATGACCATCGAAGCAGGCTCGAAATACGGGGTCATCGCGCCCGATGAGAAGACGATTGCGTATGTGGCCAACCGGGTCTATGGGCCTTCCAATGCCGAACTGGAAGATCTCTCTAAGGTGTGGCTCGATCTTGCAACGGATGATGGTGCCGCGTTCGATCAGGAAATTGAAGTTGATGGAAGCGCTGTGCGCCGAATGATCACGTGGGGCACAAGCCCAGAGGACGTTGTGACGGTGGACGGTTCTGTGCCGGATCCCTCTCTCGCAGAGGACGAGGCGATACGAACCAGCAAGGGCGAGGCACTGCGGTACATGGGGCTGCGACCGGGCACGCCTGTCTCGGACATCTCCTTTGACCGCGTGTTCCTCGGATCCTGTACGAATGGTCGAATCGAGGACCTTCGGGAGGCGGCAGCGGTGTTGGTGGGAAAGTCGGTTGCCATACCAATGATCGTAGTTCCGGGTTCTATGACCGTGCGGAAACAAGCCGAGGAGGAGGGCCTCGACGCCATCTTCAAGAGCGCGGGTGCCGAATGGCGGATGTCGGGATGCTCGATGTGTGCTGGGATGAACGGCGATCTTGCGAGCGGCGGTGAACGTGTGGCCTCCACGTCCAACAGGAACTTCGTCGGTCGTCAGGGTAAGGGTGTTCGTACTCACTTGGTGAGTCCGTCCACCGCCGCTTCCATTGCGATCTGTGGCCGAGTAAACCTTTGACGGGAATGGTCCTTTGAAGCCAATTCGAAAGCTCCACGGAATCGCCGTGCCGCTCATGGTCGACAACATCGATACCGACCAGATCATCCCCGCGCGATTCCTCTCCGTCCCGCGCGATCGGGGGTATGGAGATTATTGCTTCCATGACCTGAGGATTGACGGGAATGGAGCAGAGATCCTCTCGTTTCCGATGAATACATCGGATTACAGGAAAGCTTCGATCATCGTTGGTGGGCGCAATTTCGGCTGCGGCTCGTCACGCGAGGGCGCGGTATACGCGCTTATGGATCGGGGAATCAGGGCAGTCCTTGCGCCCAGTTTCGGTGACATCTTCCAGCAGAACGCGTTGGTGAACGGGCTGGTGACGGTGTCTCTTCCGGTCGCTGTGATCACCGAAGTGTGGGCGAGACTGGGCATCAACCCTGACAAGACCATAACGCTCGATATCGAGGGTGGGAGGGTCCAGATCTCGGATGGTTTTCATTCCTCTTTCGACATGGACCCTTTCAGAAAATACTGTATAGTCGAGGGAATTGATGAAATAGATTTTACATTTTGTCTTATAGAGAAAATAGATTGCTATGAGAAGCGTAATTCTTCTAGATCTTTATCTAAAAATAGAGATTTCATTCCGGGAAAATGAGTGAATTTCTTTTAGAGGGGAAATTGGTATGGTCTTGAATCGGCGAAAGCAACGGCAAGGGAAGATCTCGCCGGACGAAAAAGACAATGATTCGCTGACGTCAGCCAGCCATCAGGCCATCAACTCCCTGACGCGAGGTCTCGATGTCCTCAAGGCGTTTGGACTAGGCGACGGGTTTCTTGGCAATCAGGAGATTGCGATGAGAACCAGCCTTCCATTGGCGACGGTCTCCCGTATTTCTCTGACCCTGGTGCAATCGGGTTTCCTGCGATTCGACCAGCGATTGCGGATGTATGAACTGGGCCCTGCTGCCTATGCTCTGGGATTTGCGGCAACCCACAATCACGGTGTGGTCAGGGCGCTTAAGCCGTCTCTCGCCCGGCTGGCGCAGATCACCAATCTCAATGTCGCCGTGGCGATTCGCGACGGTACAGACATGATGATGATCGAGTCTTTCCCAAGCGAGATGCTTGTAAACCTCGTCGTCTATCCCGGCTATAGGCTGCCGCTTGCGACAACCGCAATCGGTCGAGCCTATATGGCTCTGCTGAGTGTCAGTCACCGCCTCGAGCTTTTGAAGAAATGCGTCGAGCAGGGCATGTTAACTCCTGCGGCCGCCGAGATGGAGGAAGCTGCTGTCAACCGGGCCGTTGCCCAGGGATTTGCGGATAGCTTTGGCGATTGGCACCCGGAGATCAACAGTGTCGGCGTGGCGTTCCGCGCGCCAAATGGCGATCAGATATATGGAGTCAATATTGGTGCGCCGAAATATATCTTGTCCGGGAGCGATGCGGCAGAAAAGACAGGTCCATTGCTGAGGCAATATTTGTCGAAGGAACTTGATACGCTTGGGCTATCGGCAATAAGCATTCCATAATATGCGTAAAATCAGCAATGAGCACTTCAGGCGGGCCGAGTCTGCCGCGAAGTTGTTTTGCACGAACCTCTCAGTCAATATGGATGTCTGTTGATCGATGCATACTGATATCAAACGAATGAGCTATAATCTCGGCGGGGTTCGCGCACTCGTAACTGGCGGCACCTCTGGTATCGGCCGGGCTGTGTCATGTCTGATGGCATCAGCGGGTGCGAAGGTCGCCATCAATTTCTTGCCGGATGATCTCAAAGGACGCGAGTTCGTCGTCGGGCTGATGAAATCAGGCCACGATGTCGTCGAGGCGCCCGGAGACGTATCCTCGCCGACAAGCGGCCCCGCAATGGTGGCAGATGCCATCGAGCGAATGGGCGGACTCGACATCCTGGTCAACAATGCCGGGACCGCGGGAAGCAAAACTCCCATACAGTTTTCCGATCTCAACGCGATGACCGACGAGTTCTGGTCAACGATCATGTCAACCAATCTGCTCGGCCCATTTCGGTGCGTGAAGGCTGCTGAGCAGGCTCTGAGGCAGTCTGGTGGGGCTATTGTAAACACTGCGTCTGTCGCTGGATTGGGTACGAGGGGCTCCAGCATCGCCTATGCCGCCAGCAAGGCGGCTTTGGTCAACATGACGCAGAATCTGGCCCGCGCCCTTGCTCCCACCATTCGAGTGAATGCAGTGGCGCCTGGTCTGATCGATAGTCCCTGGACCGCAGCCTGGTCGGCAGAGCGGAAGGACGCCACCGTGAAGCAATCGCTTCTCAACCGGATGGGGCGGCCGGAAGAGGTCGCCGAGGCTATCCTGTTTATGGCGGTCGGACCACGTTACATCAACGGACAGACAATCGTTATCAACGGCGGACAGGGTTAGACGAACATCAAGGTTGACGATGACCCGACCTGTGCTGATTACCGGATCGACCGGAGCGATAGGCGGCGCGATATGCCGAAAGCTCCACTCCCGCGGCTATTTGCCGGTGCTACACTATAGCTCGAACAGGGAAGCGGCATTTGAGCTGGCGCGCGAATTCGGTGAGCCGGATGCGATGATCCATGCGGATCTGCTCTCCGAAAGTGGCGCATCGACTCTCTGGGCTGAGGTTGTCAAGCGTTTCGGCCCGCCCGTGGGGCTGGTCAATAACGCGGGCATCAGGGTTGATGTTGCGTTCGATGCGGATAGCTCAGCCTGGACGGCGGCGTGGCGGCGTGATCTCCAACTGAATCTGATCGCCCCGGCGGAACTCTGCAGGCTTGCGGTACTAACCTTCCGAGACCGTGGCGGCGGGCGCATCGTCAACATTGCGAGCCGCGCGGGGCAGCGGGGCTTTTCCGAAAACGCTCTGTCTTACGGGGCGTCGAAGGCAGGACTGATAAATCTCACGAAGTCGATCGCAAGATCCTTCGGTGGTCAAAACATTGTCTGTACGGCCATAGCGCCGGGATTTGTCGATACGCCGTTGGCTTCTGATTTTCTGTCGAAGAATCCAAACTCGACGGCATTGGCGGAGATACCCGTGGGCGTCATGGTCAAGCCGGACGAAATCGCCGAGTTGGTCGCCTATTGCATGTCGGAGTCCAATGTGTCCATCAACGGATCCACGATCGACATCAACGGCGGGAGCTACATGCGGTAGAGGGCAAAAAGCTGTCCTGGCTACCGGATGTGACGTGGTTGGTACTGGAGCCACATCTGCCGAAGAACCCGCCAGGCAAGCCAAGCGTCGACGATTGCCGCGTCATCTCCGGCATCCTCTATTCTGAGGACCTGGGGCGTTGGCGAGATGTGCCGCCCCATTACGGTCCCGCCAGGACAATCCACAATCGTTACGCGGTCGAGGCCTCGGGCTTTGTCTCGACAGTACACATGTCAAGCTCATCGCTCTGCAGCTGGCAGAGCCGCAAGTCCGGTCACACAATGGCTTGGATGAGCCCTCTAGGCAGTGTGGACTCTGGGGATTCCCAAGGGCCGGTGAGTCTTGATTCAAGGCCGCCTTTTGGAGGCCGCCTTGGGTGTTCTGGACCGCCTGATTCTTCGGCCTGATCAATGGGATCGGATTTCACCGCACATTATCGGGGATGAACGGACACGGGGCTCGGCCGGGCGCGACAACCGCATGTTCGTCGAAGCCGTTTTGTGGATCGTGCGGACCGGTTCGCCCTGGCGCGACTTGCCCGATGTCTTCGGCGAGTGGAACAGCATCTTCCGCCGGTTCAGCCGCTGGAGCCGCAAGGGAGTCTGGTGGCGCATCCTCGCGGCGATGTCGAACGATCCTGACTTCGAATATCTGATCGTCGTTTCCACGGTTACGCGCCTGCGCGAGCTTGCCAATGAACGCCGCCGGTTCGGCGACCGGCGGCTGGCGATCGTGCTGAAGCGGGAGGGCGTGAGGATGAACCTGAAGAAAGTCTACCGCCTCTACCGGGAGCAGCGGCTCGTGGTGCGTCGGCGCGGCGGGCGCAAGCGGGCGCTCGGCACCAGGGCGTCGGCGACCCGTCCCGCAGGAAGCGAACCAGCGCTGGCGCCTCGACTTCGTGTCCGAGGCCCTGAACGACGGCCGGCGCTTCAGGGGGTTGAACATCGTCGACGACTTCACCCGCGAATGCCTGGCGGCGGTGGACACCTCGCTCTCCGGCACCCGCGTTGTGCGCGAGCTCAATGAGGTCATCGATCGCCGCGGTCGACCCTGCATGATCGTCTCCGACAACGGCACCGAGCTGGTCAGCCGGGCGATCCTCGGCTTCTGCGAGGAGAGCGCCATCGAATGGCACTCCATCGCGCCGGGCAACCTGATCCAGAACGCCTTCGTGGAGAGCTTCAACGGCCGTCTGCGCGACGAGTGCCTCGATGAGCACGCCTTCTCCTCGCTTGCCGAGGCGCGGCGGATCATCGAGGCTTGGCGGATCGACTACAACACCGTCAGACCCCATACGAGCCCCGGCGGCCTCGCGCCGTCGATGTTCGCCAGCCGGTCCCAGGACGACCGAAACCCAGCCGGACCTAGCTTATGACCGGCAGGAAAATGAGGAGCACGTCACTGTTGGCGAACATGCTCGTCGAGATAGGCGGCGATCTGTTCGGTTATCACCTCGAATGGCAGGGTGCGTCCCTCGAGCCGACGGTTCACACGGATGAGGTGGACGCCGTAGCGCGCCTCGAACGGCGCCGAGATGGCACGCGGCGCGAGGGTCATGAGCGCGGCTTCGAACGCGGCCGTCGTGTCCCCGGGGAAGGATCTGGCCGAGGCTGCCGCCGCCCGCCGCCGAGGGGCAGACGGATGACTTAGTTCGGATCAAAAGTTCGTCTGGTCTCCACCCTTCAAATCCAATATTGCACGCGCCTCAGTGGCGGTGGCGATTGAGAGCCCCAGTCGCTCGATGATCTCGCGCACCCGCGTGACCTGCGCAGCATTGGACGTCGCTAGCTGGCCCTTTTCTAGCCATAGCGAGTCCTCAAGGCCAACGCGCACGTTTCCGCCCATGGTAGCAGCCTGTGCCGCTATCGCCATCTGATTGCGACCCGCGCCCAAGGCGGACCAGTGATAGTCGCTGCCAAAAAGCCGGTCTGCCGTGCGCTTCATGTGCAGGACGTCCTCGGCGTGGCCGCCGATGCCGCCTAGAATTCCGAAGACGCTTTGGACAAAGAACGGCGGACGCACGATCTGCCGGTCTGCAAAATGCGCGAGCGTATAAAGATGACCTATGTCATAGCACTCAATCTCGAACCGCGTGCCGTTTTCGGCGCATGTTGAGAGTATATACTCGATATCGCTGAAGGTGTTCTTGAAAATCCCCGCGCGCGAGCCTTCGAGATAGGGTTTTTCCCAATCATACTTGAACTCTTTCTGGCGCGAGAGCATCGGATAGAGACCGAAGTTCATGGTCCCCATATTGAGCGAGGCTATCTCCGGTTTGTAGTGCGCAGCCGGGCCGACGCGCTCCTCGATCGGCATGGTTGGTGCACCGCCGGTCGTAATGTTTACCACCACATCGGAGCGCTGCTTGATGACTTTGAGAAACGGTGCATAGGCATCCACCGTTTGCAACGGCCTGCCATCCCTGGGATCCCGGGCATGAAGATGCACGACGGCGGCGCCTGCTTCTGCCGCGCCAAGTGCCGCGTCTGCGATCTCCTGTGCCGTTATCGGGAGATGAGGCGACATTGATGGCGTGTGAATGGCGCCCGTCACGGCGCAGGTGATGATGACTTTGCGGGGCATGCTGCTCTCCGGGGGCCGGCGGCCTTTGACGATATTCGCGCTGCTCGCCTTCGTCAGAGCGATAGAAGGCGACTTGCGTTCTCGCCGACCATGGTCCTGATTGCCGCGTCGGATAGGCTGGCGTCTATCAATTCGCCGACGATCTCACGATAGCCGGCAACTGGTCTTTGGGAACCCATCAAGCCAAGATCGGAGCAAAGAATCGTCCGTTCGACGCCCGCCACCTCGATGAGATGCACCAGCTCGGCCGGCTCGTTGTGCTTGGCGACTCCAGAGACGAAAAGGCAGATCGAATGTTCCATATAGGCGCCGAGGCCAACCAGATCACGAATGTCGGCATCGGTGCAGTTGACGATGTAGTTGGGGTGGTTCACCAGCATCTTGCGCACGCCGCGTCGGCGTGCCTCTTCGAAGGTCGCTGCCAGTTCGGGCACGGACAGGTGTCCGCCTGCGAGGATCATGTCGCTCTCGGCGATGATGTCGAGGACGAGCTTGGTCTCATCTGTGACCCTCCCATCGCTGCCGAGCGTACTGAGCGGGGTCGCGTCGAGCATCTTCCGCGCAGTTTTGGGAAAGCCCTTGGCACCGGTCTCTGCCTGCCGGATGTGATTGGCGGCCGAGAGCGTCGGCAACCACACGATCTTCGCACCGATCTTCGCTGCGTGGTCCACGGCATGGGGATTGATGCCACCACAGGCGTTGTTCAGGGCGAGACCGGAGAAGAGCCGTATGCCACGTGCCGGATGGAGTGTTTCGAGAATGCTGGCATGCGCGACCCCGAGATAGAAATGGTCCTTGTAGACCAGGGCCGCGAAGCCGGCGTCGTCCGCGTCCTCCATCGCATCCCGATGATCGAGGATGCGCGGCATGGCGGCGGGACCGCTGTGGCAGTGCAGGTCGACCGCACCGATCAGCAGATCAGCAATATGGGCTTCACGATTCGTCTTGAGCTGACCAGACATGGCGTTGGTGCCTCCCGGCTTGATGGCGTGTGGCGACGGTCACGCCGCGGGCATCGGGTAATCGTCCGCATTCAGGACCCAGCCGGCCTTCTCGGAAAAATCACGGCGCGGCGGGCAGAAAATGTCTACGAGTCGGTTCACCTCTGAAAGGGCCAGCGAAGTATGGATGACAGGCGGTGGAATGATCGTGGAGGAAGGCGAAGAGCAATGCTCTCGCGCGTCAGCCTTCCAGGTGGTCATATCCGGCGTCCACGGCCAGCGCAGGAGATGGTCGTAGGCGCCGGCGAGCGCCAGCGAGCACTGCTCGAAATCGTCGTGGTGATGCGGCGACATCTTCCGTGGATCGCGCGGACCGGCGGGATCGAAGACATTCACCATGAAGGTCGTGCAGCGAAAGATCCGCCCGAAGCGGCCCGGCTCCGGCGCGACGTCGAGGCTATAGTGCCTCACTTTCAGACCGTCTGCCGGTTCCGGCCATGCCCGTAATTCCGGTATGTTGGGCTGGCGCGAGGTGAAGGCGTCGTTATTCGGACACTTCGCCAGAAGGTCGGTCGCGCGTTCGGTAAACAGCCGCACGAGCTGCCCCCCGTCGGGCATCGCCACGGAACTCGCGCCTTGGGGCACGAAGGCGATTGAATGACCTGGCACCTCGACTTCGACGCCGCTCCAGCGAATGATGGCTCGCGCGTTGGGATCATCAAGCAACACGACATACTCGTCCCGCTGATCGGAGCCACGCGAGAAAACAGCGCCTGGCTTGGCTTCCGAATAGGTCAGCAGAAAGGTCTGGCCGCGCTGGTACCAGGTCTTGCCGTCTGCGGTGTCCTCCTGGCAGGCTTCCTCGTAGAAACGCGCGACATGCGCCTCCGGCATTACCGTTGGAGGAGCGGCAGATGGGGCGCCGCTCGTCTGCAGAGCGAACCTCGGGTCCGAACGATCATACATGCTATACTTCCCCTGATTTGTTTTGCCTCTTCCAAGAATAGAAGCTGGCAAGCGCGCCGGTCGCCGCCTGGCGTAGAAATCCCTGGTCGGATGCCATGATGAAGCCGCGCGCGCCGCGCGCATGAAACGACGCGACCTCGTCAACATTGGCGGCCGTCACGAAAACCGGTTTGCTGGCCTTGGCAGCGGCCTCGATGATCCGGTCGGTCGCGCGGGCCACGACAGGGGCGTTCATGTCGGTCTCGCCAAAGGCAACCGCGAGATCACCCCGCCCAATGAAGATCGCGTCCAACCCCTCGACCGCCACGATTGTATCGACGAGCGGTATGGCGGCCGTGTCCTCGATCATTGCGATGCAGACCACCGAACGATCCTGGTCCTCGATCAGCGAGGCAAAGGAGCTTCCACCGTAGTTGCCAGCACGTGTCGTATTCGAAAATCCCCGATTACCGTGCCGGTAGCGGCACATCGCGGCGATAGCCGCAGCCTTCTCCGGAGTATCGACATGCGGAACAAGAATGCCGGCCGCACCGGAATCCAACACGCGGAGAATGTCCGACGCGTCGCCACGGCGGACTCGGACAATGGGCGCGACGCCCGTCGCTTCACCGGCGAGGATCATGCGATCTGCCGTTTCGACGCCGATCGGCGCGTGTTCTTCGTCGATGACGACGAAGTCAAATCCCAGCCTTCCCAGTATTTCGGTGCTATGTGATGATGGGAGCTTCACGAAGCTGCCGACCAGCGGCTCACCTGCCTCCAGTCGCCTGTGAAAAGGAGTCGATGGGCGTTCGTTCTGCATTTTTCTCGTTCTGCTGTACGATACGATGTATCACTGTTCGTTATAAAATCACGTAAGCTGGCCTGTCAACATCGGGGGTGAAACGGATGATGGTATCCGAGTCCTCGGAATGGGCGTGAATAGAGGGACACCTGAGTGCCAAAGACCTCCCGAGACGCAGCCGAGGGCGTCCAAAGCGTTGTGCTGACGCTGCGAATAATCGAATACCTTTCCAGCGCCGGGGAGCCTGTCGGCGTGACGGCGTTGGCGGACGCGCTCGACACGACCAAAAGCCGTATTTTTCGGCATCTGCGAACGCTGGTCCAGCAGGGATACCTCGCACAATCTCCGGCTTCCGAGCGCTACCAGATCGGACCGAGCCTCGTCGCGCTGAGCCGGAGTGTAGCTCCCGGCAGGGACCTGATTTCAGCCGCCGGGCCGTCGATCCGGGAGTTGCGCGAGGCAATCGGGCATTCCTGTGTCGTCGGCCAGATGGAGGCGGCCGGAGTGCGGATCGTCACGACAGTCCCTGGAAAGTCCGAAATCGAAATCGGGGTCAAGCAAGGCTCAATGCTGACGTTTCATAGTTCAGCACAAGGCAAGATTGCGCTGGCCTTCGGCGACGAGTCCCTGCTCAATGATGTTCTCAAGCGGCCGCTGGAGGCGTTCACGCCCAACACGATCGTCGATCCCCTGGAACTGCGCGAGCACGTGAGGCTGGTCCGCCTGCGTGGCTGGGCTACCGCGCCGGATGAGATCGCTATCGGTTTGAACTCGCTTGCATTTCCAATTTTCGATGCGGGTGGCGTTGCGGTCGGAACTCTCGCTGCGGTGAATCTCACCCAGTTTATTCCCGCCCGACCCGAGCCCAATCTGATCCGGGAAGTCGGTGATGCGGCACGCCGGATATCCAATGCGCTCGGCTATGTGGGAAAGCCTCCTGGCGCGTAGATAGCGCAAAAAAGGGGGCTTGAGTGCCACTATAATGTGTGTTTCAATAAGCAGAACAAAATGAAAATATGTTCTTCTAGAGGGAACAGATTTATGAGATCTGGTATCGTTGGCGTTCTTGCCGGTGTTGGATTTGGCTTGATTTCGACGTTGGCCCTGGCGCAGGAGCCGGTTCGCGGTGGCGAGATCGCGCAGAATGTGTGGCCGGAGCCTGAAGTTCTGAACACGGGCATCACCTCGAACGCGGGTGCAATTCTGGTGACGCCGAAGATCATCGAAGGCCTCCTCGCCTATGACCGGGAGATGAAGCCGAAGCCGGAACTTGCGACGGAATGGTCTATCGCGCCGGACGGGCGCTCGATCACCTTCAAGCTTCGCCCTGACGTGAAGTGGCACGACGGCAAGGATTTCACCTCGGCCGACGTCGCCTTCTCCCTGATGGAGGTTGCCAAGAAGATGCATCCCCGTGGCCGTGCGACCTTCGCCGGTCTCGAGCGGGTGGATACGCCGGATCCCCTGACGGCGGTGCTGGTGCTATCCCAGCCGGCGCCATATGTCATGCGCGCGCTGGCCGCGATGGAGACGCCGATCCTGCCGAAGCATGTCTTTGAAGGTTCGGACATGAAAACGAACGCAGCCAACATGAAGCCGATCGGCACCGGGCCATTCCGCTTCGTCGAATGGCAGCGCGGCCAGTTCATCGTGGCCGAGCGCAATCCCGATTACTGGGCGAAGGGGAGACCCTATCTCGACCGGATCGTCTTCAAGTTCCTGCCTGATGCCTCGGCGCGCGGTATCGCGCTGGAGAGCGGCGGTATCGACGCGATCATCAGCAATAATCTGCCGGCATCGGAAATAGGACGCCTGAGCCAGCTCGATATGATCGCCATGATCCCCGATGGCAACACCTACAACAATCTGCTCACGCAGATCGACTTTAACCTTAAGAACAAATACTTGTCTAACATCAAGGTTCGCCAGGCGATCGCGTCGGCTATCAATCTCGACTTCGTGGCCAAGGCGATCTGGTACGGCCTCGGCAAGCCCGCGACCGGGCCGATCCACAACGAGCTCGCGCCCTATTATACGAAGGAGGGCGTTCCAGCTTACCCGTATAACCCAGGTGCGGCTGAAAAGCTTCTCGACGAAGCTGGCTTTCCCCGGCCTTCGCCGGGCGCCATGCGCTTCGCGCTGACGCTCGACTTCATGCCGCTCGGCGAGCAGACACAGCGCTTCTCCGAATATCTCAAGCAGATGCTCGCGCGCATTGGCATAGACGTCACGATCCGCAACCAGGATTTCGCCACCTATACGCGGCGCGTGTACACGGACGGCGATTTCGACATGCAGGTGGCTATCGCCACGAATTCTCCCGACCCGACGATGGGCGTGCAGCGCTTCTTTTCGTCTAAGGCCATCCAGAAGGGTGTGCCGTTCACCAACGCGTCCGGCTACAGCAATCCAGAAGTCGATCGCCTACTTGACCAGGCGCAAATCGAGGTCGACGTCGCCAAACGTGCAGAACTGTTCGCCGAATTCCAGCGCATCGTCATGAAAGATCTGCCTACGCTGCCGATTATCGCCGGTCAGCTCGCGACGCTTCACAATAAGCGGGTGCATGGCCTCGACAAGAGCGCGGTCGGCATGAACGACAACTACGCCGACGTCTGGGTCAGCGCCAAGAAGTAGCGCTCCCCTCGTTCACACAACACAGGCGTTCTATCTTGACAAAGTACATCGCCCGACGCTTGCTGCAGCTTCTCCCAGTTATGCTCTTCGTGGTCGTAACGAATTTCATCCTGATCCAGCTCGCGCCGGGCGATGCCATTGACGTCATCGCCGGCCAGCGCAATGTGGGAGACATCCAGTATCTCGAAGCACTTCGCCGTGAATATGGTCTCGATCAGCCCGTCTATGTCCAGCTCTGGCTGTACGTGGTGAATGTCCTCAAGCTCGATCTCGGCTATTCCATTCCCTTTTCACGCCCCGTGCTCGACCTCATCCTGGAGCGGCTGTTTCCGACCATTCTGCTCGTTATGACTGCGCTGACCCTCTCGGTTATCGTCGGGTTGTTCTTCGGCACGGTTGCGGCGCGCTTTCTCAACAGCATCATCGACAATCTCGTGACGGTGGCGGCGCTGATCGGCTATGCGACACCGATCTTCTGGATCGGCCTCATGCTGATCGTCCTGTTTTCCGTCAACCTCGGCCTGCTGCCCTCAAGTGGTATGTTTACGCCTGGCGCGCGGCTAACCGGGTTCGACCATGTCATCGATGTCCTGCGCCACCTCGTCCTGCCCGCGGTTACGCTCTCCACATTCTACACCGCGATCTACACCCGCCTCGTGCGCGCCTCGGTTCTCGAGGTGGATCGCAAGGATTTCGTCCGCACGGCCCGCGCCAAAGGCCTGCCACAGCGGCGAGTCGTTTTCCGCCACGTCGTGCCCAACGCCATCCTGCCGCTGGTGACGATGGTCGGCGTGCAGATGGGCAGCATCCTGGGCGGTGCGGTGCTGGTGGAATCCGTCTTCTCCTGGCCAGGGATGGGCCGGCTCGCCTTCGAGGCGATAACCCAGCGTGACCTCAACCTTCTGCTCGGCATTCTCCTGTTCAGCTCCGTGCTTGTCGTCGTCATGAACCTCGTTGTCGATCTCCTCTATGCGGTGCTTGATCCGCGTATCGAAAGCGTCGGGCGATGAACGGGTCCGGCTTTATCAAGAGATTCCTGCGCCATCGCGGCGCGGTAGCCGGTATGGTCATACTTGCATGTGTCCTTGGCATGGCACTCTCGGCACCCATTCTGTTTCCGCTCGGCCCGTGGGAGTTCGTCGGCATGCCGATGCTGCGGCCCGGGCAGGATATGGAGTTCCCGCTTGGCACCGACATGCTCGGCCGCGACATGCTGACGGCCGTCTTCTACGGCGGGCGCGTCTCGCTGATGATCGGGCTCGCGGCGGCACTGTCCACAGTCGTCGTGGGCACAGTCATCGGGTCGGTTGCCGGCTATTTCGGCGGATTAGTTGACGACCTGCTGATGCGCTTTACTGAGTTGTTCCAGACCATTCCGGCGTTTCTATTTGCCTTCGTCATCGTCGCCCTGTTCACGCCGTCCGCCTACACAATCATCCTTGCCCTTTGCATGATCGCCTGGCCCGGCGTCGCCCGCCTCGTCCGCGGGGAGACGATGCGCCTGCGACGGTCTGACTACGTGCAGACATGCGTGGCGATCGGCATGACCGAGTCCAAGATTATCTTCACGCAGATCCTGCCCAATTGCCTCGCACCGATCATCGTCACCGCCTCGACGCTGGTCGCGAGCGCTATCCTGGTCGAAGCTGGGCTGTCTTTCCTGGGCCTCGGCGACCCGAATTTGATGAGCTGGGGCACCATGATCGCCATCGGCAGGGATGCTCTCCGTTCCGCTTGGTACCTCTGCGCCATCCCCGGCGTCATGATCCTCGTCACGGTTCTTGCTTTGAACCTTATCGGCGACGGACTGAATGATGCCCTTAACCCGCATCTGAGGTCGCTGTGACCCCCGACCACATTTCACAGCGCCCATCGCCACCCCGCCACGTCTGCGCTTCGGCCAACGCGCCGGCGCGAACCGGCAATCCGACAATCGTAACGAGAGACGCCTGCCAATGACCGATCACCTGCAAGCCACCGAGCAGTTCGATGTCATTGTTGTCGGTTCCGGCGCCTCGGGGCTGAGCGCTGCCCTGCGCGCCGCCGCATCAGGCGCGAGCGTCTGCATCGTGGAGAAGGGCGCTTATGTCGGCGGCACCTCGGCGCTCTCGGGTGGCTGCATGTGGATCCCGCAGAACCACTACATGCACAAGCTCGGCATCAGCGACAGCCGCGAGGAGGTGATGACGTACATCCGCGCCGCCTCTCCGGCCGAGTGGGGCAATGTTGAGGAGCCGCTGTGGCAAGCTTTCGTGGACAACGCTCCCGAAATGCTGCGTTTCCTTGAGGCCAACACGCCGATGACCTTCGCAGTCAATCGCAACTGCGACCCCTATGCGGAGCTGCCTGGCGGCAAGACCATGGGCCGCAATGTGTCCGCCAGACCGTTCAAGCTGTCCCGGCTTGGAGCCTGGGCTGACAAGATCCGTCCGCCGACGATTCCGCAGTTCCTCAATTATGAAGAGATCGTCGACGGCGCGGTGGCGGCCAACCTGCGACGGGCGGCTATCCGCTTCGGTCTGCAGGGTGCCTACCGCAAGATGACGGGGCGGCGCACGATGGGCGGGGGGCTGGTCGCCGGCCTGCTCAGCGGCTGTCTGTCGAAGGGATGCGACCTGCGCCTGGAAACGGCTGCCAAGCGTCTGATCGTTGCAGGCGATCGCATCGTGGGACTTGAGGTGGAGGGGAAATCCGGACCCGCAGTGTTGAAAGCGCGGCGCGGCGTGGTGCTGGCCAGCGGCGGGTTCGAATGGAACGCCGAGATGATGGCCCGATATCAGCCCGGGCCGGTCAAGTGGAATGGCAGTCCGCGCACCAATACCGGCGATGGGCATCGGATGGCGGAAGAAGTGGGGGCGCAACTCGACCGGATGGATCAGGCCCTGATCATGCCGACGCTGCCAACGACCTATGAAGGCTACGCCGAACACGGTCGTCCCGCTTACGACATCGTCATGCCGCACTCCATCCTCGTGAACCGGCATGGTCGGCGCTTCACGAACGAGAAGCAGATGAACATCGGGCTATGCTTCAGCGAGGTGGACCCGGCCACCGGCGAACCCATCAACCTGCCGGCTTGGCGCATCTACGACGCGCAGTTCATGCGCAAATATCCCCATATGGCGCCGCCGGCAGCCTCGCCAGCAGTCACGACGGCGCAAACTCTGGATGAATTGGCGCGCAAGGTCGGTATCGATCCCGCGGGACTGGTCGAGACTGTCGCCCGTTTTAATCCGGCGGCGCTGCGCGGAGAGGACCCGGATTTCGGGCGAGGCTCGTTTCCATGGGACTATCTGCAAGGCGCCGACCCCTGGCACAAGCCGAACCGCACGCTGGGTACAGTTGAGCAGGCACCGTTCTATGCGGTTGCGTTCAATCGCAGCTATCTCGGCACGAAGGGCGGTCCGCGCACCAATGCGCGGGCACAGGTCCTGCGTCCGGACGGGTCGCGTATCGTCGGGCTCTACGCTGCTGGAAACCTGATGGCGAACTCGTTCGGCACTCGGGCGGTCGGCGCAGGCTCGACCATCGGTCCATGCCTGACCTGGGGCTATATCGGCGGGACAAACGTGATCCTCGAAGACGCAGCCTGAACATCATCGAGACGGAGAGTTCGATCGTGCATTACGAAACCCGATTGCTGACGACCGGCCGCGATCCCGAGGCCTATCAGGGCGTTGTGAATACGCCGGTGTTCCATGCCTCGACGGTGGTATTTCCAACGGTCGCTGCTCTTCAGGAGCGCCAGAAGGATCTGACGCGCGGCGTGCTCTACGGCCGCCTCGGCACACCGACGACCTTTGCCTTCGAAGAGGCCATGACCACCGCCGAAGGGGGCTTCCGGTCCGTGGCGGCGCCGTCGGGAATGGCCGCCATCGCCATCGCCTTGCTCGGGCTGCTGAAGACCGGGGATCACCTGCTCTGCGTCGACACGCTCTATGATCCGGCGCGCTACTTCATCAACGACACCCTGATCCGCTACGGCGTCGAAGTCACCTACTATCCGCCGGAAATTGGCGCTGGCATCGCCGCGCTGATCAAGCCGAACACCCGCGTGGTCTATTGCGAGTCACCGGGCTCGGGAAGTTTCGAGATACAGGATATCCCGGCCATCGCCGCCGTCGCGCACGAGGCGGGCGCTATGGTCGTTCTCGACAATACATGGGCGAGCCCCCTGTATTTCAAGCCTTTCGAGCATGGTGTCGACGTATCGATCCAGGCGGCCACCAAATACATCGTCGGACATTCCGATGCCGAGCTCGGCAGTCTCACCGCGACGGAAGAGGCCTATCCGCTGGTCAAGAGGCAGGCGATGCGCCTCGGCATCTGTGTCGGCCCCGACGATTGCTATCTGGGCATGCGGGGCCTGCGCACGCTTGCCACGCGCCTGCCGCGCCACCAGGACAGCGCGATGCGCAGCGCGCGCTGGCTGCAGGAACAGCCTGAGGTCGAACAGGTGCTCTATCCGGCGTTGCCGGGCGCGCCGGGACACGAGATCTGGAAGCGGGATTTCCTCGGCGCGACGGGGCTCTTCGGCGTTGCCCTGAGGGAGGGCATCGCCAGCGAATCCATGATCGCCATGCTCGACAACCGGAAGCTTTTCAAGATCGGTTTCAGCTGGGGCGGCTATGAAAGCCTGCTGATGCCCAGTGACCCGGCGCATTCGCACCCGAATACGCCCTGGCGCTACAAAGGGCCTTGCTTCCGGGTCAACGTCGGGCTCGAGCATGTCGATGACCTGCTCGCCGATCTCGAGGCCGGTTTCGAGGCCATGCGCAACCACCAGAAGCAGACGGTGTGAGCATGATGACAGAACCCGCTGCCGCGCGGCGAGCCGCCAGCCTTGTCAGCACACAGTGGCTCGCGGACCATCTCGGCGCCCCCGACATTCTTGTCGTGGACGCCTCCTGGCATATCCCGATTTATAATCGGGACGCTCTCTCAGAATTTGCCGACGGGCACATACCCGGCGCGGTGTATTTCGACATCGATGTAGTCGCCGATCCCGATCATGAGTTGACCCACATGCTGCCCAACGCCGAACGGTTCGCCGAGACGGTTGGGGTGCTCGGCATCACCCGTGACACGCATGTCGTAGCCTACGACAAGGCCGGGCTCTACAGCGCGGCGCGTGTCTGGTGGATGTTCCGTCTCTACGGTCATGAGAAGGTGTCGGTGCTCGATGGCGGCTTCCCGAAATGGGCCGCGGAGGGCCGTTCGGTCGCAAGCGGCGCGGTCGAACCGCGCGCGACGCGCTACACAATCCCGGACGGCAACCCGGCCCGAGTCCGGACACGTGAACAGATGCTCGCGAACGTCACAAGCCGGGAGGAAATGGTGATCGATGCCCGCACCGAGGATCTCTACCTCGGCACCCGCAAGAACCCGTATCCCGGTGTGCGCAATGGCCATATTCCCGGCGCCGTCAATTTGTTCGTCGGCGGACTCATGAACCAGGATGACAAGACCATGCTTCCGCCCGATACGCTCGCCGCGAAATTCGCCTCCGTCGGCGCTGGACAGGATCGGACGGTTGTCTTCAGCTGCGGGTCGGGCGTTACCGCCTGTATCATGGCTCTCGCTTATGATTCTCTCGGCAATGACCGATGGTCGGTCTACGACGGCTCCTGGGACGAATGGGGTCGCTGGGACGCCGCGCCGGTGGAAACCGATGCCGTAACGCCGACGCCGCGATGAGCAGGGCGCTCACACGGCCCGGATCGGATCGGCGACGTATCACCGTGGTCGGCGCTGGCATCTTCGGCATGAGCCTCGCCTGGGCGCTCAGCCGCGCCGGTCACATCGTGACGCTCGTGGACAAGGGGCCTATCCCCAATCCCGACAATTCATCCTTCGACGAGCACCGACTGATCCGCTTCGCCTATGGGCCGGAGCTGGGGTACATGCGGCTCGTGCGCCCCGCTTTTAAGGCTTGGGATCAGCTCTGGAGCGATCTCGGCACCTCGCACTACTGCGAGACCGGGGCACTCGGCATCTCGACAGCCGCGGAGGGGTGGGTGTCCACCAGCGTTCGCATGGCCGCGGAGGAGGGGATCGCCTGCGAGACGCTCAACTCCCTCCAACTGGCGAAGCGTTTTCCCTATATCGATACCAAGGGTATCGTGACAGCGATGTACCAGCAGGAGGCCGGACTCCTGTTCGCCGATCGTATCGCTGTCGATATGGCGCGGGATCTCCGGCGGCGCGGTGTGGTGTTGATCGAGAACTGTGCGGTCGATGGCGTGGATCCGATCAGCGGCCGCGCCGACCTGCGCGACGGCCGGACCTTGGAGGCCGACCTGATTGTTCTCGCCGCGGGCGTCTGGCTGAACGGTATACTTCCAGCTTATGGCAATCAGCTCATTTCATGTCGTCGCACGGTCGCCCTTTTCGACCTGCCGGCCGATCTGTCGCAGATCTGGTCGCAGGCACCGATGGTCATGGACCTGCAACATGTCGGCAGCTATTTCGTCGTACCGTCGGCGCGTGGCACTCACCTGAAGATCGGCACCGGTGGTCCGGTGGCGCATTCCGACCCGGACTCGCCCCGAGAACTCGATGCGAGCGAGATCACGGCGCTGATCGAGACCGCCGGACGGCGGCTTGTCGGCGCGGAGCGCTTCACCCTGGCGGGCGCACGCGCGTGCTATCAGATGTATGCGCCGGATAATGTTCTGCTTGCCGAACCGCTCGGAGACAGGGCTTGGACCTTCAGCTGCTGCTCGGGACACGGCTACAAGTTTGCCCCCCATTTTGCGCTGGTCTTCGCGGCGATGCTCTCCGGCTCGCTGACGGCAGGAGCGTTTACCCGCATGGTTGCGGGCGATCCAGAATGGAATGGAGTATCCGGTGACGATTGATCCTGTGTCTTCCGACGCCGTGTGGCTGGACCATGTCGCTCATATGGTCCCCGATCTCGAGGCGGCCTGCGCGGCGCTGGAAGCCATGGGTTTTTTCCTTTCGCCGCTCAGCATCCAGTCCGCTCCGCCCGCACCCGGTGAGAGGCCCGTGCCAACGGGAACGGCGAACCGCTGCGTGATGCTTGGGCGCGGCTATATCGAGGTGCTCGGCAAGGTTGCCGAAACGCCGAGCGCAGCCAACCTGACAGCGAATGTGCAACGCTATGTCGGCGTGCATCTGGTCGCTTTCGGGGCGGCCGACATCAATGCGCGAGCCGCCCTGCTCGACGCCGCTGGCTTTTCCCTAGTCAACATCGCGCAACCCCAGCGCGCGGTGGGTACGGACAACGGAGAGGCAACCGCACGCTTCCAGATCGCTGTGCCGCCACGCGGCGCCATGAAGGAAGCCGGCATGTTCTTCGTGCGGCACATGACACGCGATCTGGTTTGGCAGCCGCGTTGGGTGCGTGACGCTAATGCCGTCGAGGGGCTTTCCGAGGTTCTCCTGCATGTCGCGGATCTTGCAGAGGCGCGGGAGCGCTACGAGCGTTTTCTGGGATGCGCGCCGGCTTTTGCAGCGCGTGGGTGCGTCGCGTTCCGCATCGGCGAAGACTGGGTTAGCCTGCTGTCGGACGAGGGCGTCGAGGAGGGGCTCGGCCCAGGCCGCCCGTCGGCGCCGTCCACCGTCGGGTATGTCCTCCATTCGCGTGACGTCGAAGCAACCCGGGCGGCTTTCGCGCGGGGTGGGTTCAAGACCCTGACGCGCGGCGACTTTCTGCAAGTTCAGGGCGGACCTGTGCTCGGTGCCGACATCTTCGTCGGCCAACGGGACGCGGTGCCGAGCTGGAGGACCGCCTGATGCCGGTTTCCACGAGCCACTGGGGGAGCTTCGAGGCGGAGATCCGCGACGGCAAGCTCGTGCGCACCCGCCCGTTCCGCAACGATGCCAACCCCTCGCCCCTGACGGACGTCGTGCCCGACGCGGTCTACGCGCAGTCGCGGGTGCGAGCCCCCGCGGTGCGGGAATCCTGGCTCAGGACGCGGGGCAAGGCTGGTGGCGCGGAACGCGGTAGCGAGCGCTTCGTCGAAGTGGACTGGGAAACGGCCCTCGACCTCGTCGCTGAGGAACTCGGCCGCGTGCGCGGCGATCACGGCGCTGAGGCGATCTTCGGTGGCTCCTACGGCTGGTCGAGTGCTGGACGCCTTCATCACGCCCGCACGCTGTTGCACCGGATGCTTCATGCCGGAGGAGGCTGTGTCGGGCAGGTCACCAACTATTCCTATGCAGCGGGAATGATCATTCTGCCGCATATCGTCGGCAACGCCGACCCGGTCGCGGGGCGCATGACCGACTGGCGGGCGATCGTCGAGAATGCCGAGTTGATGGTATTTTTCGGCGGTATCAACCGCCGGAATTTTCAAGTCTCCTCCGGTGGCTTCGGCGAGCACAGCAGCGAGGGTTGGCTGGAGAAGGCGCGGCAGGCCGGCGTGAATATGATCGCCGTCGGTCCGGACCGTCTCGACGCGGCTCCGGATCTCGGCGCAACCTGGCTGCCGATACGGCCAAACACCGATACGGCACTCATGCTGGCCCTGTCCGCCACGCTTTTGACAGAGGGCCTGCACGACCGGGCCTTCCTCGCGAAATACTGCGTGGGCTTCGATCAGTATGCCGCCTATCTCACTGGCGAGGAGGACGGCGTCAGCAAGGATGCTGATTGGGCCGAAGGGATCACGGGCATCGCAGCTGCCGAGATCCGTGAACTCGCGCGCCGGATGGCGTCATCGCGCACGATGCTCACCGCTGCCTGGTCGCTGCAGCGCGCCGACCATGGTGAGCAACCCTATTGGGCGCTTGTCGCGCTGGCTGCCATGCTCGGGCAGATCGGTAGCCCCGGTTGCGGATTCGGATTTGGCTACGGCTCGATCAATGGTCGCGGCTCTCCGCGCCGCCCGGTCCCATCACCCTCCATGTCGGCCGGTCGCAATCCGCTCGGCTTTGCCATACCGGTGGCGCGCGTCTCCGACCTTCTGCTCCAGCCAGGGCGAACCATCGACTTCAACGGCAAGCCGATGACCTTCCCGGATATCAGGCTGATCTACTGGGCCGGGGGCAATCCCTTCCACCACCATCAGGATCTGCAGCGCCTGACGGCCGCCTTCAGGCGACCGCAGACCGTGATCGTCAACGAGATCTGGTGGACGGCGACGGCCAAGCATGCTGACATCGTCCTGCCCGCGACCACCGCCTTTGAGCGCAACGATATCGGGGCCTCGCCGGCGGATCGCTACATCATGGCCATGCCGCAGCTGATCGACCCTGTCGGTCAGGCCCGCAATGACTTCGACATTTTCGGCGACATCAGCGACCGGCTGGGCTATCGGGCAGCCTTTGACGAAGGGCGCAACGAATTTGAATGGTTGCGTCACATGTACGGGGCTTTTCGCGAGAACGCGGCCCGCCAGAATGTGCAAGCACCGCCCTTCGAGAGGTTCTGGGAGGACGGATGGTTCGACGTGCCGCCGCCGGACACCGGCTGGACGGCCTATGCCGACTTTCGCGCCGATCCGGTATCGTCGCCCCTCGGCACTCCATCAGGCCGCATCGAGATCGTGTCGGACAGGATTGCCTCATTCGGCTACGCCGACTGCGGCGCTCATCCGCGCTGGATGGAGCCGCGCGAATGGTTTGGCGCCCCGGCCGCGTCGCGTTACCCGCTGCATCTCATATCCAATCAACCGGCGACGAGACTGCACAGCCAATTGGACAACACACCGCTCGCGGACGCGGCGCGGATTGACGGACGCGAGCCTGTCCGCATGAATACAGATGACGCCGCGAAGCGCGGACTGAAGAGCGGTGACGTCGTCGAGCTCTATAATGATCGTGGTCGCTGCCTGGCCGGCCTCATAGCCACCGACGACCTTCTGCCTGGCGTGGTCCAGCTTGCCACAGGCGCCTGGTATGACGTGACCACCACGGCCGAGGGCCTTCTCGAAACCCATGGCAATCCGAACATTCTGACGGATGACCATGGAACGTCACGGCTCGCCCAAGGCCCGAGCCCGATGAGCACGCTTGTTGAAGTACGCCGTTTTGAAGGAATTCTACCGCGTGTGCGCGCGTTCGACGCGCCGGTGGAGACTTGAGGCGCTTAAGTGAAAACTCACAGTGGCGCTACACTGAACGGTTCTGTCGCAGATATTATTCTGGGCTAGACCGAAGCCTGGTGATGGCGGTCTTCAGGCGGCGATCGCCTCGAACTGTTCTTTCAGCGGCGGAGCCGGATTGAAGGCGAAGCGGCCTTGTCGCTTGCGTATCATGTGAACCATTTCTATGCCGGCCAGCGTGATCGCGGCTGAGCCAAACGCTTTGACCCCCATCATCGGCCTGATACGGCGCTTGATCCGCAGGAGATCCTGTTCGATCCGGTTGGTGCGGCACGCGCGTGCCTATTGTCTAATTCTGGGTGGCGTTGATCTTACCAGCTCCTTTGGCACGATAACCAAGCGGGTCCTCAACGCCGTCGCGCAGTTCGAGCGAGATTTGCTGATCGCGCGTACCTAATCTGGCATCAGGTCCGGAAAATTTGGGGGAAAAGCCCTGGGCCGACCTTTGACGCTCAGCAAGGAACAGAAGCACGAAGTGCGTGATAATCTCGCGACCGGAAAGAGTGTTTCGGACATCGCCAGGAAATTCGCGGCGAGCCGGCAGACTATCATGCGGGCTCGTGACGAACGTTCACTCTGTGTTAGGCCTTAGAGTACGATTTCAAGCAGCTCTTGTTCTGACCCCGCCCAGGCGGCGCTGGAAGCCGAGGGCGGGCACCCATACGGCGGCCCTCTCAAGGACATGAATGCGCTTGCGCGGCTCGGTCTGGTGCGGCCGATGATCGAGAAGGTCGACCTCGGACCCTACGGAGAGGATGCAGGCGATAACCTGCCACCTGAGCCAGCCGGCCGGGAATGGCTCGTCTGGGCGGGGCTGTTGCCTCCGGGGTGGTGTCCAGTGGAGGGGAGGGGATTGCAGTGGCCGATTATCCGGCGGCGCTGGGAAGAGAGGACCGGGCGCTCGTTGTTTCCGGAACGTGCCTCGCGGCGGCGCGGACACGAAAAGGAGAAGGTCGCCGGCGGATGCACGGTCTAACGCCTGGAGCGGCCTGTCGAAGCGTCACCAGCGGCCCGCGAACCGGGCGGGGTCGTGTCTCTGGCGAATTTCCGGAAGGTCCTCTGATGGATCCCGCATGGGTGACGCATCCGACATTGCGGCTTTGTCATCCGCGAAGTCGTCGCCGCCGTCGGGCAGGGATGCCGACCGTCGGCGTGGGGGCAGAAGGCGACCATCGGAGAACCCCGATGGCTCATGGTTTGCGGGGCCGGTGACCGTGCCGTTCGAGTTCAACCGGCTGGCGCGATCGAACTCTCACCGTTGGTGGAAGTTACCATCACCTCGCCCGCAACCACGGATGCACTAGCGCGGGCGCCGATGCAGCGGCTCCCCCGAACCACCGCCGCCCGGCAACCACAAAGCGCGCTGGGCGGCGAGAAAGGGGATGCATCGAGCAACGCGTCGACTGCTGATGGTGCTATCTGCTGTCTACGACGCGGCAGCCATCGCCTCCATGCCCTTTGCAGAAGTTGAGGGCCGCCTTGCGCGCTTCGGCAATGTTGGCCTTGCCATAGGCATAGCCGCATCCCTTGGTCTTGCCCTTGGCGAATGCCTTCGGGCTTTTGGATGAGTCGAACACTTGGTAGACCTTTTGGCAGCCCTCACCCATGCCCGCGGGCATAGCCAGCGCCGGCGCTGCAATCAGTAACAGCGCAAGCGCACTCGCCGGTCCCAATAGTTTCATAGTAGATCCCCCAGTCTTTCGTTCTTCGGTGTCGAAGCCATTGCTCGATAGCCGAATGAAGAGCCGCTGTAAATGATGACGGCGAGGAATAGATGGCTTTCGCCGGCAGCCTACCGCGTCCGTCAGTTCATGTTGGATAGGTTACAGCGCGACCGGCTCTTCAACGACACGACGAGCTATATAGCCAAAGGGACAGGGCTATCTCTCATCACTGTCAAGCTGAGTCGGAAGGCGCTTCGCGATCTGGGCTATTGGAACACAAAGGAGCTGCCCACTGAAACCCGGAGCCTTATCGCCGGGACACAACATCTCCCTACCTCCCGCACCCCGACACGGTGAATCAGGCGGTCGACTGGTATAGGCAGAGGAACGCCGGAACATTAGCAGGAATTTTCGGCCCAACCAGTCGATATGCAAGCCAGATCGGATGTCTTTGAGCCAATCCTTGGACCTGGCAAGCATCGTCGCGCAGCGCGCTTACTTCGATAGGTTGAGGTAGGCTGGCTTCTGGTTAAACGGGATGAACCGGATCACCTTGGCGTCCAGATCGAGGTCCTTAGCGGTGATGTAGCGCGGCGTCTGGTTAGCGTAATCCCAGATCGAATAGACGCCGTTTTTGAGATCCGCTGCCACGGTCCATTCCGTGGTCTCGAAGCCGGCGACACCGCCGCCAGTTGAACTACCAGCCTGCGTTGCCACTGCACCCGGCGGAATGTCGAAATTGTTGAGAATATGCCGCGCCGCGTTCATGGCATCGAGGCCGGTCGCCAGCTCCGGCAGGTTCTGGGTGAACATGAAGGCGCGTACGAAGCGAGAGGGTGACAGGACGTCCCCCGGAAGGCCGTGCAGTCCCGCCCCGGTGCTGGGCTGGGCGATGGTAAGGCTTCCTACTTTTCGCGGCCCGGGCTCGTCCGCAGAGAGATTGCCGTAGAGACCGACATTGGCGAGATGCCACGGAAAGGCGGGAGCATTGGTCATCACGCCGGTCGGGTTGTCGTACATGTTAAGCTTACCGTCGACATACTCGATGACGATGCTCTTACCGGCGAGATCATGCAGGGTCACATGCAGCGGCACAGGACCGTTGAAGGCCGCCTGTGGCGCAGTCGAAACCTTGATCTTGGGCAGCTCTGCCTTCACCTCTTCGACCGTGGCGAAATTGGTGAGGATCCATGTCAGCAGCTCGAAGGAGGCGATGGAGTTCTTCGCTTCGGAGGCTGGCACGTCCTGGAATTTGGCGAGGTTGGGGAAGAACAGAAGGCCGCCGGCGAGGCCCTTCTCGTTCATGCCATCAATGAGCACGGATAGGCCCAGGCCGTTGGCGCCGAATGCGCCATATTTCCCGGTCCATTCGAGGCCTGTACCCGTCGTGCCGTCCGGGCCGGTGCCTTTGAACGTATAGCCGCGCGGCATCACAGCCAGTTCGGACTGGAGTGGCAGGCCAAATTCCATGGTTCGACCATAGACCCGAGAACCATCCTTCGCTGAAATCATGAAGGAGGTGCAGGCTTGCACCGACAGTGGCGATAGGGCGAGGGAGGTGGACGCGAGGGCAGCAGAAGCGATACGGGTGAGCCGGCGTTTCAGCATAGTGTTTCCTTTTGCGGCGTGGCACCTGGCCGCGAGACCATTCTGTCGAGAGCAGATCATGTCGATGGTTACGGAATTATTCACTTTACACTATCTGGAGGTAATTTAACGCCAGACATCCCGTAGCGCTGGAGCGCCGCTTGCAGTCCTCATCAGCTAGGTGGACGATATGGGAAGCATTACTGACAAGCCCCTCGCCACTACTTCCGATGGGCAGCGACGGCTACGCGCCCTTCGCATCTGGGACACGAAAGAACAGCCGCCCATGCGCGGCCCATACCGTCGCCCCTTGAGCAATCCCGATTGGCCCCATAGCAAGGCGGTGGCAGTTGCTGCAACGCGCCGGGACTTGCACTGACCGCGTTGGCAATTTGGCGACTTGATCGCATCGACCTATTTTGACTTCGCAAATTTGGCGAAGTCAAAGACCGCTCCAGGTGCGCAGACTTGGAGTCGGAAATTTTGCGACTCCAATCGATCGCCACGGCAATCCCAGCGGTTTCCGGCACTGTGGCGAGAACGCTAATCCGTCTGGTGTTTTCGCCATAATGCGTCGCAACTTGCGACGCATTAGATTGACCAGGCCCGCGAAACTTTCGGCCTATTTACGTGCGTTGAATGGGCCGGAACCCTTTCTACGCAACGTGTTGAGGCTTGTGAGTCCACTGAGTCTGATTTGCGGGAACATGCAACATCAAAGAGCGTGCATTGGCGCCGCACCATACGGCGCCTTAGCCTCTCAACCTAGCGCACTAGCCGATGCGCCGAGGTCACAATGAATCCGAGGGCGGCAGATGAAGAACATTGGCGGACTGCTTAGGATCGTCGGAAGCATTGCTGTGCTGGGAGGGTTCGGGGCCGGAGTCATTGGGCTTCTCTCCCCCTCGATAGGCATCCTGGCTATAATAAGCAGAGCATTTAGAGGGGGAGGACAACCGTGGCTCTAAGCGGCAGCTGCCTGTGCGGAGATATCACTTACGAAATCGATCAGCTCGACATGCCGATTGGGCATTGTCACTGCATAACCTGCCGTAAGGCTCATGCAAGCCCGTTCACGACGACGGCCGGAGTATTGCGCGAGCACTTCAGGATCAAAAGAGGTCGGGAAAACTTGCGAGCGTTCGAGTCGTCGCCGGGCAAGCTCCGACAGTTCTGCGGAAATTGTGGAACTCACCTGTTTGCTGAGCGACCGGTACAGCCACATGTGATCTTGCGTGTCGCGACGCTCGATGACGATCCGGGTCTGCGCCCCGAATTCCACATATGGACGTCACACGATGTGCCATGGCTCGATCTTGACTGCCGATCCTTCCCAGAATGGCAACCGGGCCACTGAACGAGTCTGGACCCTAGCCTCCCAGCCTTGCACACCAATCGATACGGCGGGGGCGGCGACCACGGGGACAGTCATAGGGCATTGCCAGCCCGCGCCCGACCATGATGTCGGCAACATCACGGCCTTGAAAATAGACCCGCGCCAGGGGCCTTCCGGGAGGACAAGGACTGCCCGCCTCTCAGGCGTAAGCTTGCTAAAGTCCGCGAACAGGCGATGCTGCCGCGTCAGACACGCAGAGGGTTTTTCTATGCGCTGGCATCAGGTCGGACGGGAACGGCGTGAGCAGATCATGCGGATCCGGCTTGATGCAAGCGAGCCACCGCTCGTAAGGAGCCTGCGCCAGAATCGCTGGCGTGCGGTGGTGTATCTTCGAAACAAGCTCGTTGGCCGGGCAGGTGATGATGGCAAAGTTGTGCTGCCACTGACCTGGCGCTCGCTCATAGGCCGTCCAGATGCCGGCTAGGCCGAAGGGCTCGCGGTCCGCCATGGCGATGGCAGAGGGGTGCTTGGGGTTTCCCGCGTTGGCCGGCTGCCACTCGAAGAAGTTGTCGACCGGGATGATGCAGCGCCGCTTGTTGTGGGACGAGCGCCACATGCTGGACGTGGCCAGTGCCTCCGCCGTCGCGTTGATCTTCGGGGCAAGCCCTTTCTGCGCCATCCGCGGCGAGCAGAAACCTCAGGTCATGCGGTCGCGGCATCCCCGTCTCGCAGCTAAGCTCATTGATCTCAGCGCCCATATGGAAGACGGTCTCGATGTGGTCGAGGCAGTGCAGCAGACCCTTGGGCGAGGGCCATCTCGCAGACATCGCGGGGGAAATGCGTGGTCTCTGCAGCCCAGTCACGGAAGGACGAACGGAAACCATGAGCCGTGGCATCGACCTTCATCCGCGCAGTATCATGAGCAAAGCCATGTTCGACAACGGCCGGTCGGGCTCGTTTGGGTGGTGCCAGGCTAGGGGCAAAAAAATGAGGTGTTCTATCCAGCCCGGACATGGCAGCTTGGCGCCGCGATTTGGTAGGCAGGCGAAGAACAGATGACGAAGACACTGACGTTGGTCCCCCCTCAACACCCATTGCGCGGCGCTGTTGCGCCGCCAGGGTCGAAGTCGATCACCAATCGTGCGCTTCTGTTGGCCGCTCTCGCGAACGGGACGAGCCGCCTGACCGGCGCGCTGAAGAGCGATGACACGCACCATATGGCGAATGCTTTGAGGCGCATGGGCGTGGTGATCGATGAGCCTGACGCAACGAGCTTTCTCGTCCATGGCACGGGTCGCCTCCGAGCGCCTTCCGAGCCCGTTTTCCTGGGTAACGCTGGTACTGCCACCCGCTTCCTGACCGCGGCCGCCGCCCTGGCGGACGGCGTTGTCGTCGTCACCGGCGATGAGCACATGCGGAAGCGGCCGATTGAACCTCTGGTTATGGCGCTCAGCCAACTCGGGATCGCGGCAAGCGCGCCCACGGGGTGCCCGCCGGTGACGATCGAGGGACGCGGCCGTTTTGAAGGAGACAGTGTCACTGTCGATGCCGGGCTTTCGAGCCAATACATCTCTGCCCTGTTGATGTTGGCTGCCGGCGGCTCACGCCCGGTCCACGTCAACCTCAAGGGCGAGGCCATCGGCGCGCGGGGCTACGTCGACCTCACTTGCGCCGCGATGCGCCATTTCGGCGCTCGCGTCGAGGAACGCAACGCCACAACATGGGTCGTCCAGCCGGGTGGATATCGCGCGGCCGACATGCATATCGAGCCCGACGCATCAGCTGCGACCTACTTGTGGGCCGCGGAAGTCCTGACGGGTGGGGAGATTAACATCGGAACGGCAGCGAGCGCCTTCACCCAGCCTGATGCGCGCGCCCACGCTTTGATCCGCCAATTCCCGAACTTGCCGAGCGAAATCGACGGGTCGCAGATGCAGGATGCCGTTCCAACCCTGGCGGTGTTGGCCGCGTTCTGCGCGGCGCCGGTTCGCTTTACAGGCATCGCAAACCTTCGGGTCAAGGAATGCGACCGTGTTGCGGCCCTCGCCAACGAGCTTTCGCGACTGGCCCCTGGATTGGCGGTCGAAGACAAAGATGACCTGGTCGTTACACCCCTGCCAGCGGAAAGGTTTCACGCCGCGGAGATAGAGACTTACTCAGATCACCGGATAGCCATGAGCCTGGCGCTCGCGGGTCTGATGGTGCCGGGCGTAACCATCAAGGATCCAGAGTGCGTCAACAAAACATATCCGGCCTATTGGCATGACCTCCGTTCGCTCGGCGTGGCAATGTCAATACACGAGGCCTAGGCCATCTGAGGTGACGTTGTACTTGTGCGCCTTGGCCTTCCACCCACGGTTTTCTGGCCTTGACCTGCGGGGGCAGCTCAAGGCCAGTCTCTGGGTGGCTCACGAAGTCGATATGGTCGATGCGGAGGACGTTGGGCGTAGTCGAAGCCTGTATGCCACCCAAGACACTGCTTCCGAGAGCGCCGGCCAGGGCCCGGCGCATCTCGGCCTATAGCTCTGTGGCAACGCGGTTCGCCAGGTAATCGCTCAATAGGATGGAGCCACTCAGCTTGCGGGGCGGCTACCGCCTGCAACGGATGTGGACCTTTCGATCCGCATCTGTCGCCCGCCTTGTCCGCTCAACGACATCGAGCGGAGCCCATATTCGGCATTGGCAAAGCAACTTCATATCGAATTGAGGGCTGCGGTCGGGATCTTCATCTCTTCGACGCTGCTCACGGTCAGTAAAGGTTCGAGCAAGCACTACGTCAATGCTGGAGCCTCCATGCTCTGTACTCGTTATGGCGTCTTCTGATCCGCTTGATTTCGTTGAACTGCGTTCCGAAATCGCAAATTTCCGACGCGGAGAGATGAGGCTTATCTCAACCAGCAAGATCTGACGGCGGCTGGGTCACCCAGGGCATCTCCCGTGACGCACGGAGATTGCGGGGGGAGATGGCGTGCGCAATGCGCCACCGGGGAACCGCGCGTCCGGTCTCGCCCAGGAGCCTCACAGCTCGCCACACCGTAAGAGCGACAGCAACCTGTTCCGCGGCAGAGTCGAGGGATTGGCGGTCCCCGGGGACGCGGCCCGCATGTCGTGCCTGCGGGCATCGGGCCCGTTGATCCAGCCGGGTCTTTTCCGGAACCCCGCCGTTGCGTGTCCCCTTGGAGAATGGCTCACGAGCGCCTGCGGGTTCCGGCTTGCCGGTGTTATTGAATGAAAATTTTCATGTTGAACATTATATAATATTCCAATACATTGTGCGATAAGAGAAGCCTTCCAGCAAGGGGAATACGATGGGAAAGTTTTTGGCAGCCATGGCCATTTCGCTGGCCGCGACCCTGTCCGCACAGGCCCAAACGAGAGAACTCGTGGTGGGTGCCTTTGGTGGTGCCTACACGGATGCCCTGAAGAAAAACATCGCCCAGTTTGAAAAGGAAAATGACGTCAAGGTGACGTTTGTTCCCGCGTCGGGTGCCGATGGTCTAGCCAAGGCGATGGCCAAGGAAATCGATGTTGTCCACGCCGATATGGCCTGGGCTTATCGTGGTGAAGCTCAGGGTGCATTCGAGAAACTCGATCCCAAGATCGTGACCAATCTCGATAAACTCTATCCGAGAGCGCGTTTTTCAGAGTACGGCGTCATTACGAATTTCGGAGAGTATGGCATCGCTTACAATCCGAAGGAGGTATCACCCGCGCCGTCATCCTGGCTTGATCTGTGGGACCCGAAATATGACGGTGCGGTCAGCACGACAGGTTTCGATGCGGCGAATATCGAGCTTCTCGTGTTGATGGCCAAGCTTAACGGCGGCAATGAGGACAATATCGATCCCGGCTTTCGTAAGATGGCCGAACTCGGCAAGCACATCACAGTTTTCTACAGCCAGCATCCGCAGCTGCTCGACCTCTTCCGCAATAATGAGGTCGTCATCTCCCGCTGGCTGCGCGGGCGGGTTGACTGGGCCAACAAGCAGGGCGTCAATCTTGGTTTCGTGGCGCCGAAGGAGGGGGCCATCGCACTCGTGTCGACCGTGCATGTGGTCAAAGGACGCCCGAACACCGAGCTCGCCCAGAAATTCGTCAACCATCTTCTGAGCCAAGGGAGCCAGACGACCTACGCGTCGGATCTCGGCTATACACCTGCGCGCGCCGGGCTCGATCTCAAGGGCATCAACGTTCCGTATGGGGAGGATCTCGTGGGGTCGCTCCTGATCGCCGACTGGAAGAAGATCGTTCCCAAGATGGACGCCTGGAAAGAGCGTTGGGAAAAGGAAGTCGTCGCACGCTGACGACTTGATCAACACGCCCGGCATGCGCGCCCATGCCGGGCCTGGCTGAGCAGCGAGGAACCGTCGCCGATGGGGCAGATTAGCGTCAACCGCATCTCGAAAAGCTGGGGGAGCTTCGTCGCCCTCGAGAGTATCGATCTTGAAGTGCGCGAAGGAGAATTTCTCTCCGTTCTCGGCCCAAGCGGCTGCGGCAAGAGCACGCTTTTGCGGATCATCGCCGGGCTCGAGGAGCCGAGTGGCGGCGAAATCCACATCGCCGGGCGCAACGTCACACGGGATCCTGTATGGAAGCGCAGGATTGGCTTTGTTTTTCAGAATTTCGCCTTGTGGCCTCATCTCAGCGTTTTCCGCAATATTTCGATGGGCCTCGAATTGCGCGGTACGCCTGCCGCCGAGCTTCGCGCGCGGGTCACCGAGGCGCTGGCCATGGTGCAGCTCGATGCCCTTGCCGACCGGTTGCCCACCCAGCTTTCAGGCGGGCAGCAGCAGCGTGTGGCTCTCGCGCGCGCCATCGTGCTGAAGCCGGATGTGCTTTTGCTCGACGAGCCGCTCAGTGCACTCGACAAGAACTTGCGCCAGGATATGCAGGTGGAGCTCAAAACCCTGCAGCAGACGTTGGGACTGACAACAGTCTTCGTAACGCATGATCAGGAAGAGGCGCTGTCGCTGTCGGATCGTGTCGTCGTCATGAACAAAGGCGCCATTGAGCAACTCGATACGCCCCATGCCATCTATAACAGCCCCGTTTCCGAATATGTCGCGCGTTTTGTCGGCGAGGCCTTTTTCTTCCGGGGGCAGATCGAAAACCGGGGGGCGATCCAGGGCCTGCGTCTGGCGGAGGATATGGTGATCCCGGTCGAAGGCGCCGAGCGGCATGTGGGGCGGGGCGTCGTGGCCTTCGTGCGCCCCGAATGGGTGACGCTGGATACGCCCAGGGCGCAAGAGGAGCAGGAACTCCCATGCGGCGTCGTGGATCGCCTCATGTTCTTCGGCCAGTCGAGCGACTATCTCATCAGGCTCGGCGACCGCCAGATGCGCGTGAAGCGGCGCCCGGACGCGCCGGCGTTCCAGGCCGGTGATACCGTCGCCCTGCGCTGCCGGGCTCGCCTGCTGCCGAATGAGGCGCCTGCGCCATGAAAACCTCCGCCATGAAGACCTCCGCCGTCCTTGTCCTCCCGGCTGTCGTCATTCTCGGCGCCTTTTTCGTGGTGCCGCTGATCTGGGTCGTCATCCTGAGCTTTCTGGGCGCTGGCCCGACCGGCGAGGTGCAGCACGCCTTCACGCTTGGCAACTATGCTCGCTTTCTCACCGATAGCTATTACGTCAACGATCTTCTTCTGCGCACGATCCGTCTCGCGGCAATCGCGACCCTGTTCTCGGTCGTGATCGGCTATTTGGGTGCCTTCGTTATCGTGCGGGCCTCGCCGACGGCGCAGACCTGGATGATCCTGCTGGTTATGCTGCCGCTCTGGGTCAATCTGGTGGTGCGCACGCTGAGCCTGATGGTGGTTCTCGGCCGCAACGGCCTGGTGAATCAGATCCTGGTCGGGGTCGGCATAACGGCTCGCCCCCTACCGCTGCTCTACAACGAGACGGCCGTGGTTATTGGCATGGTGCAGGTGGCGGTGCCTTTTGTCGTCATGTCAGTATATGGCGTTCTCCAGGCCATTCCGCGCCAGCTCGAACAGGCGGCCATGACAGTGGGCGCCACTCCACTCTCCGCCTTCCGCCGCGTGACCCTGCCGCTCAGCGTGCCTGGCATTCTCGCCGGCAGCGTGCTGGCCTTTGGCATCAACGTGGAATCCTTCGTGGTGCCGATCCTGCTCGGCGGAGGTCGTGTCCGCTTTATGAGCGTGGCTGCCTACGAGACTGCGACGGTGTCGAACAATCTGCCTTTTGCCGCGACCATCGGCGTCATCCTCCTGATCGTCACCATGGTGATGTTGGGGGTCTATCAATGGGCGGTGCGATCAGCGGGCCGTCCGGCGACGGCCGTTCAGGCAGCCTGAGGAGGGGCTTATGCAAAAAACGCTTCTCGGCAGCGGTCTGTGGTATGTGGGGGCCGCGCTTTTCTTTGGTTTCCTCTTGGCGCCGCTGGCAATCCTCATCGCGGTCTCCTTCAATCCCGTGGCGATGGTCTTTCCGCCGCAAGGCTTCACGCTGAAATGGTATGCCACGATCCTGGACAAACCGGATTTCCTGCATGCCGCTTTGGCCAGCACCATCCTCGGTGTCGCCACGGCGCTTTTCAGCACCGGCCTCGGCGTTCTCGCCGCCATCGGCTTGCAGCGTCAGCGCGGCGCGGCAAGGGCGTTTGTCTCATCGCTTCTGATGTCGCCCTTGTTCATTCCCGCTGTGATCGTGGCGCTGGCCTTGTTCCAGATCATCTTCATGTTGGGGTTGGTCAACAACGTTTGGACGTTGCTCGCCGCGCATGTGGTGGTCACGCTGCCGTATCCGCTGCGCAATGTGATGGCGCAAATGGAAGGCTTCGACGTGCGCCTCGAGGAAGCTGCGCTCAGTGTCGGCGCGACGCCCCGGCAGGCGCTCTGGCGCGTGACTTTGCCCCTGCTCAAGGCAAGCATCATCCCGTCACTGATCATCGTTTTTGTGTTGTCCTGGAACAACTATACGGTGTCGGTTTTTCTTGCGAACAAGAACTGGACGACACTGCCGCTGCAGTTGCGCGCGTATCTGCAATACGAATACGAGCCTTTCGTCGCGGCGATGTCGACAGTGTTGATCGTGGCCTCGGTCATCCTGCTGGTCATCGTCGACAGGACGGTGGGGCTAGGTGCCGTGCGCAAGCGCGATTGATCAGGGGACGAGGCGGCCATGCCGCCTGTCATCCAAATTTTCCGTTCGCCAGACCATGTTCCAAAAGAGGGCATGGCTCGAAACGGTCGATCAGCTCACAAAAACCTTGCGCCTCTTCGAGGAGCGATCGACCGCATCAAGCCGCTTCTGAGCGTCGCCCTTCATGCTGGTGCAAAGGGCATCGAGCAATACGGAGACGAGCATCGCCGAGCCGGCGTAGGAATCGAACAGCAGGCGGTTGCTGACACGCGACGTGAGCAGGATGTCGGCGATGCCGTCGTGGTTATTGAAACTGGCGTCCGTGACGAGCGCGATGCTCATGCCGGCCTGGCGGGCGCATTCGATAGCGCGGATCGTCTCTCGGGGGTGGAGCGGCATCATGAAGACGAGCATCGTGCGCCCGCCGGCCGCGGCGCATTGCTCGATCTGGTCCTCGACGAAGGATCCACCGCCGGTCAGGAGCCGGACATCAGGATGCACCTTGGCGGCGAAATAGGCGAATTGGGTGGCAAGCCCAGCCGAGGCGCGCAAGCCGAGCACGGCCAGGGGTCGTGATTTCGCCAGCGCCTCGCCGAAGCTCTCGATGATGCCCATGTCGGACAGGGATTGTCCGAGTTCCGTGAGATTGCTGACCTCCGCCAGCACCGCCGTCTGGTAACGGTTGGCTTCACATTGTTCCTGGGCGGCGCCTTCACCGGAATGATTGGCGCGCAGGAACCGCCGCATTTCCAGATAGCCGTCGAAGCCAAGCGCGACCGCGAAGCGCGTGACAGACGGCTGGCTGACATCGGCCAGTTCGGCCAGTTCCATACTGGAGAGAAACCCCAGCTGGGCGCTGTTCTCGATCATGCATTGGGCGATGCGGCGCTGGCCGGGCGTCAGCCTTTGGCCGGCCGCGCGCCGATCAAGCTCCGCCTGCAAAGACTGTCGATCCGCGGGGTGGGCGTTTGCCCCCAATGCCGCGCCGTCTTCTGGTGTCTTGCTCGCCGCCACGTCTGCTATCCCGATGCGCATCAGCCAATCTCAGCCCTGTATTATTATATTCAGGCGACGGGTGCGCGCATAAACTTTTGCGCACAAAAAAGGCCAGAGTCGGCGATTGCCGAAACCCTGGCCTTGGACTTGAGGAAAGAGCTTGGCTCAGGCTGCCGCGACGACCCTGGAGAATGCCCGGACTTCCTCTGGCTTGCGATGCGGAAAGGCGACGCCGAGATTCCAGGGGAAGATAAAATGGATCCAGCGATGCATGCGGATCACGTAGGTCATCATCGCGCCGGTCAGCTCGACGTATTCGTCCTTGGTCTTCAGCGTATCCAGCGTATCCGAATACATCTGGCCGATTTGGTGCATATTGGTGAGGCCCAGATCGGTCATGAACTCGAATACGTTGAATGTACCGGTCAGGAACTCGCGCGTCATGCGGTTCAGCGTCGCGAGCTCTGTGTCCTCGTATTTCGAGATCTTCAGCAGACGGTACATCACATCGGCGCCGACGAGCATCATATAGGCTTCCAGATGCACCAGCACCGAGAAGGATTGCTCGCCGCTCCCGGCGCCACTGTCGATCACGCCCCAGCGGATCTTCTGGATTTCCTCGGGCTCATCGAACCAGACGCGATCGATCTCCTTCTCGATGATAGCCTTGGCGTCCCGCCAGTCACCGGTGAACTTCGTGATCGCGGACATTATGCTGCCCTCCGGACATTGATTTCGACGATGTTGCGCCGCGGCTGTGTCACGGTCTGCTCATATACCTGCGTGCCGAGCTGCTGAAGTTTCGGCAGGTCTTCGTCAAACACCTCGGCGAATTTGTTGACAGTGGCGCTCTCGGTGATCTTCCCGTAGGTCAGGCAGATCGACTGGCCGGGCGCATACAGATAGACCGCGCCGGGATGGCGCTGGACCATATTGTTGCGGCCGAGGTGAACGATGCGTGTCGGCATCCAGATGGCTTCGCCGGAGATGACGACATGGCCGAGCACGCTCTTCAGCGGCAGCTGGGCGAGCACCTGCGCGACGACGTCGGGGTTATCTTCGGCAAGAAGTTTTGCCCGGAAGGACAGGCCGACGCTGGGCGCGTTGAATTCCAGGATTTCGGATGACGACATTGGGCCTCCTTGGATGGTCTGAATGAGAATATCGGGGCTTTCTGTTTATGTATAAAACCATTCATCATGTCAACGAATGAAAATAAACATTCCCGACTGGTGTCGGCGCCTTGCATGAGGTTCGAGAGGAGGATCGACCGGGTCGGGTCATGGCTAGCCAACCGAGGGGGAGATCGATGTCGTTCGTGAGTTTTCAGGTGCGACGCAAGCCGGATAGCCGCAGGGCAGTCCCACGGCGGCTATGGGAAATCCGCGTCAGCCTGGCCGCCGCAAGACGACTGGTTCATCGACGCGTTCTCTGAAGGTCGCTGCTGGTTCAGCGTCATCTTCTCTCGACAAGACGGCATGGATCTCGTCAAATTCGCGCTCAAGGTCGACAGCCCAATCAAATCCGCGCGTTACCTACTTCAATGCCAGCGACGTACTTGATGATTTTTTGCCGCCTGCTCCGAGGCCGTCGTCGTCTCCGTTTCAGGAAGGTGAGGATAAGGACAACGGAATATGCCAACGAAAACGATCGCAGACTTCCTCGCAGAGACCCTCGCCGAGATCGGTGTGGAGCGCATCTGGGGCGTGACGGGTGACAGCTTGAATGGTCTCAACGACAGCTTGCGCCGGCTCGGCAGCATCCGCTGGATGCATACGCGCCACGAGGAGGTGGCCGCGTTTGCTGCCGGTGGCGAGGCCGCAGTCAGTGGAAAGCTCGCCGTCTGCGCTGGAAGCTGCGGACCGGGCAATCTCCATCTTATCAACGGGCTCTATGACTGCCATCGCAACCACGTGCCGGTGCTCGCGATCGCCGCTCATATCCCATCCTCGGAGATCGGCCTCAATTATTTCCAGGAGACGCATCCGCAGGAACTGTTCCGCGAATGCAGCCACTATGTCGAGCTCGTATCGAGCCCGGAACAATTCCCGCGCGTTCTGGAGACGGCCATCCGTACCGCCATTGGCAAGCGGGGCGTCTCCGTCATCGTCCTCCCGGGTGATGTCGCACTGAAGCCCGTGCCGGATGGCGCGCGTGTCGACATTGCCCGTGTGGCACCTCCGACCGTTAGCCCCGCGACTGAGGATATCGACAGGCTGGTCGAGCTGCTCGATTCGTCCAAGGCCGTGACGCTTCTCTGCGGCAGTGGCTGCGCGGGTGCCCATGACGAAGTCGTCTCGCTGGCCGACACGCTCGCGGCGCCCATCGTCCATGCCCTGCGCGGCAAGGAACATGTGGAATGGGACAATCCCTACGATGTGGGCATGACAGGGCTGATCGGCTTCTCGTCGGGCTACCACGCGATGTTGAACTGCGACACGCTGGTCATGCTGGGCACGGATTTCCCGTATCGCAATTTCTATCCGGACAAGGCGAAGATCGTGCAGATCGACATTCGCCCGGAGGCGATCGGCCGGCGGACGCCGGTTGATCTCGGGCTGATCGGCGATGTCAGGTCAACCCTCGCCGCCATCACACCCCGGCTCGAGAAGCGCACGGATCGGACCTTCCTCGACAAAGCGAAAGCGCATTACGCAGAGGCGCGAACCGGGCTCGATGATCTCGCGCAGCCCAGGGCCGGCGATACGCGCATTCACGCGCAGCATCTCACCCGCCTCGTCAGCGAATTCGCGGATGATAACGCCATTTTCACCGCCGATGTCGGCACGCCCACCGTCTGGGCGGCCCGCTATCTCACGATGAACGGGAAGCGCCGTCTCGTCGGCTCGTTCAATCACGGCTCCATGGCGAACGCCATGCCGCAGGCCCTCGGGGCGAAGGCTGCTTTTCCCGAGCGTCAGGTGATCTCGCTTTCGGGTGACGGCGGCTTTTCCATGCTGATGGGCGATGTATTGTCGCTCAAGCAACTCGACCTGCCGGTGAAGCTCGTCGTCTTCAATAATGGTTCGCTCGGTTTCGTCGCCATGGAGATGAAGGCGGCGGGCTATCTCGACACGGGCACCGATCTCGACAATCCGAATTTCGCGGCCATGGCGGAAGCGATCGGCATTCGCGGCATCCGTGTCGAGGATCCGGCCGACCTCGAGGACGGCGTCAAGGCAGCGCTGGCCCACAACGGCCCGGTCCTTCTGGACGTGGTCACCGCGAAACAGGAGCTCGCGCTTCCTCCCAAGATCCAGCTCGAGCAGGCGAAGGGGTTCAGTCTGTTTCTCCTGAAGGCGATCATCAACGGCCGTGGCGACGAGGTTCTCGAACTGGCACGAACGAACCTGCGTCTCTGATTGTCGTCCGCAGGGGGACCTGCCTGGCCCCGTTGCAAGACCATCGCGGCAGCTATCGGCGAACCAACGGGGCCCGCTCTTCGACGAGCGTGTCGAAGACGGCCCTGCACCGCGCGGCATGAGGATCTGCTCGGTAACATTCCCCTGTCGACCAGCCGTGGCAGGTGCTTCAAGATCACAATGCAGCGGGCAGGCCGTTATTGGCGAGGGCAAGACAAGACGGGTCCCCTACCGCCTTTCCCATCGCCTCGCCGTTTCACGGCTATCGGCGGTCAATATAAGCTCCAACGACCGGTGACAGCCCGACGAACCCTGTTAAAGTTGCCGAACCGGCCACCAAGAGTCGGGGACAAGAGCGAAATCGGGAGGTTGCCGTGGACGGAGTTTTATCCCGCCGCGCCTTTATCGGCGCAGCTGCTGGAACGAGTTTATCAGGCCTTGGTTGGAACGTCGCCCGCGCGCAGGCGCCCGCGCTCAACATTCTGTCTCACCGCGTGCACCAGCAGGTTGCGACAAGTGCCGATCGGCCGGGCGGCGATGTCACCGCCGATTGGGTGAAGCGCAATGGCCGCCCCTTGTCCTGGATCACGCTGGACAACGCCCCGCTGCATGACCGCCTCCAGCGCGAACTGGTGCTGGGGGAGACCTCCATCGATGCCGCCTATGTGCTGAACACGGCCATATCGCCACGGCTGCTCAATCTGCTCGAGCCGTTGGAGGCTCATGTCGCTGCCGCGCCGGTGGAGGATTTCCCGGATATCGCTGCCGGCATGGTCGAGGCTGTAACCATTGACGGCAGTCTTCGGGCCATCCCCATCCGCCATGCCACGGTCGGGCTCTTCTACAACGAGGCGCTTTTCGAGGAGCAGGGTATCAAGGCCCCTCCGAAGACCATGGAGGAACTGATCGATGTGGCGGGCCGGCTCACCTATCGCCGGCCGGATGGCACGCCGGTCAACGGCTTCGCCTTCCAGGGCAATTCGCATTTCAATTTCCTGACCATGGCCTTCGCCTATGACGCACCGTTGATCGCGCCGGACCGGACCCTGCTGCCCAATGAGGCCGGCATGGTGACCATGTTCGAGGCGCTGCAGACGATGTTCGACAAGAAAATCCTGCCACGCAATTTCTCGGCAATGTCGCAGGATGACGTTTTCACTATGGTTCAGAATGGGCGCGTCGCCATGGCCTTGGCCATCATGGGCCGCTACGCGGATTTCAACGATCCGAAGAAGTCCCAGTATCCCGGCAAGATCAAGCTCGTGCCGGTGGTCTCCTCGGCGGGTGTCAAGGAGAAGGTGCCGCTGGTCGCCACGTCCGACTTCTGGTCGATCTCCATCCCGAAGAACGCAGGAAACAAGGACCTGACCTGGTCGCTGATCCGCGATCTCACAAGCAAGGACGGCACGTTGCGCCAGGCGCTGAACGGCAATGGCCCGGTGCGCAGCTCGGTCTATTCCGACCAGCGTTTGGTGGCTGCCGTTCCCCAGGCCCGCATCGAGGCCTCGGTGCTGCCCTATGCCCGCCCCCCGCTGCCGATCTTCGCGGAGGCGCAGCGCGCTGCCGATATCATGATGCAGACCAGCCAGGGCGTTGTCGTCGGCGTCGTGACCCCGGCGGCGGCCGTCAAGGAACTGCGATCCAAGATCTCTCCCCTGTTGAAGGTTTGAGCATGCTGCCTATCGATCTGACCGGCCAGGTGGCCTTCGTCACCGCTTCCTCTCGCGGCATCGGCCGCGGTATCGCGCTTATGCTGGCGGATGCTGGCGCCAGCGTGGCTGTCACATGGGCGGCGGCGCGTGAGGAGGCGGAGGCCGTCGCCGCGGACGCCCGGTCGCGTGGTGCTGATTCCTTTGCCGTGCGCTGCGACGTCACCGACAGCGCCTCCGTCGACGAAGCGGTCGGCGCTGCCGTCGCCCGCTGGAGTAAAGTCGATATCCTGGTCAGCAATGCCGGTGTCGGCACGGCCAAGCCCATGACCGAGACCACGGATGCCGAATATGCACGCGTATTCGATCTCAACGTGCGGGGTTTCGTGGCGACCGCGCGCGCAGTGTTGCCCGGCATGAAAGAGCGGCGCGCCGGCCGCGTCATCGCCATCAGCTCGGTCACCGGCCGCAGCGGCAAGGCCTTTCGATCGCCGTCTCCGACCTACGCCGGCGCCAAGGCGGCCCTGATCGGCTATAGCAAGGGGCTCGCGCGCGAATGCGCGCCCTATGGGATCACCGTGAACTGTATCTGCCCCGGCTGGATCGATTGGGGCGAGAAGCATTCCGGAGCCCCCGCGGAGGTTCGCGCCCAGGCGTTGAAGGAAATCGCGCTCGGCCGCACGGGCACGCCTGAAGACGTGGCGGGCGCCACCGTATTTCTAGCCTCTGGTCTTGCCAGCTACATCACCGGTGCCACGCTGGACGTCAACGGTGGCCTCTATATGGCCTGAGTGTCGCCGTCCAATCCGGAGGGATGCACGCACTTGCCAATGACGGCACGCCTATGTGCCGTCCTGCTGGCTCGGCGCCTCAGATATCACGCCATGACGGCCGGCGCTCGATACCGTCGGATGGGGAAGTTCGATCGGGATACGGAAGGTGGCGATGATCGCCCCCTTCCGTATCGCGCGCCTTCAGTTCAGTCCAAGCTTTCCGCGCAAGGTGGACAGGTCCTCAGCGAGTGTGTTCACTGCGCTGGCCAAAATCTTGCGATCATCATCGGTGAGCTTGTCATACGATTGATAACCTTCGCCGCTCTTGTATTTGGCCAGCGTCGTGCCGACAACGCTGAAGTTATCAGCAACTTTCTTGACGAAGTCCGGGTCTTTCTTCTCGATCAGCGGTCTCACCAGGATGAAGATTTTTTCAGATCCGTCGAAGTTGCCCTTGAAGTCCCACAGATCGGTGTGGCTATAGCGATCTTCCTCACCGGAGATCTTGGTGGCGGCGACTTCCTCCATGAGTGCCGCGGCTCCCCCGACCACCTTTTCCGGCGGCAGGGTCATATCGGTGATCCGCTGGCTCAGTGCGGTCACATCGGCCATGAGCTTGTCGGCGACGGGTACCAGGCCTTCCGTGGAGTTCTGCTCCCAGAGGCCGTACTCAAGGCGGTGGAAGCCTGGGAACTCCGGGTTCTTCTCACCGTTCTCATAGTCGTCTGCGCGCGAGTCGATGGCGGCATCAAGGTCGCTGAAGAGTTCCGCGATGGGCTCGATAGCCTCGTAGCTCATGCGGGTGGGCGCAAAAAGATTTTTCGCCTTGTCGACATTGCCCGCCTTGATTGCGTCAGTGAAGGTCTTCGTATCCGCAACGAGCTTTTGCAGTTTTTCGGATACGTAGATCTTGTACTCGGCGATTGGCTCGACCAGATCGAGCGTCGCATTCTGTTGCGCATAGGCGGTTCCGCCAAGCGATGACGTCAATACCGCAACAGCGAGGAGAGCCTTCAATCTCATCTCGTATCTCCTTGTCTTCATGTCGGGGATGGGTGGCCTGCGCGCGCCGCTTCGATGAGCATTCGGCCGAGATAGTCGCCGGGCTGCCGCGCGCCGGGTAGAACGTAGAAATAGCCGCCACCGATGGGCTTGAGATATTCCTCGAGGGGCTCGCCATTCAGGCGGCGCTGCACGGTGATGAATCCTGCCTCGAGATCAGCCTGATAGCAGATGAACAGAAGGCCCTGTTCCAGTTGGCCCGATTTCGTCACGCCGTTCGAATAGTTGAAGGGCCGCCGCAGGATCAGATGATCCTCAGATGCCGGCGTTCGCGGATTGGCCAGGCGGATGTGGGCATCGAGCGCCGTCACCGCTCCATCCGGATCGTCGCTGTAGTTCGGCTCGTCGAACTCCGTGGCGCCGTTGAGTGGCGCCCCGCTTGCCTTGTGGCGCCCCATGATGCGCTCCTGCTCGCCCAGCGGGGTCCTATCCCAGCGCTCGACCAGGTTGCGGATGATGCGGACGGCTTGATAGGTGCCGCCCTCCGCCCAGGCGGGCTCGTTCCTGTCTTCGCCGACCCACAGAATGCGCCGCATCAATGCGGCGTCATTGGCATCGGGATTGGCCGAGCCATCGCGAAAGCCGAGGAAATTGCGCGCGCTCTCGACACGGCCGTCGGGGCGCGGCGGAACCACCGGGACGCTTCCTTCCTGCTTCCAGCGCAGCACGAGCTTGTCCGGCATCGTTTTCACGATGTCGCGCAGCGCATGGATCGTCGTATCGGGCCGGTTGGCGCAGAATTGCAGGGCGAGATCGCCATGGCAGATGGAGGCGTCGAGCGCGTCGTTGGGAAACTTCGTCATCCGCTGGAGATGGCGCGGTTTCAGCGGCTTCAGCCAGTCGCGGCCTGTAAAAAGAGACGCGCCCACCGAGACTGTCACTGTCAGGTTGTCCGGCGGTACGACCGGCCCCAGGATGCCTGAATCCGCTGGCGGAAACTTCGGGTCGAGATCGGGCGGACGGCCACCCTGGGTGAGGAAAGCGAGGCGCTCGGTCAGCGTCCGGAAGAGCCTTTCCAGGTCGTCCGGCGTCTTCGCGATCACGTCGAAGGAGGCGATCATGCCGACCGCCGGCCGCGGCGTCACGATGCCTTGCTGAACCTCCCCATAGAACGGCCAGCGGCCCTCCGTCGATGCATCGCCCGTGGGTGCATCCGTGACGTGATGCCGCGTCTGGGGAGGCGCGTTCTTGTCTTCGGCATGGGTTGTCTGCGTGGCCAGCGCGCCACCGGCCGCGGCTCCCACGCCGAGCAGGAAACGCCGGCGCTCACGATCCTGCGGGGAAGAGCGGTCATCTTGTCGAGCCATGACGCTATCCCGGGGTCAGGCGATTGGAGATCTTGTCGAGCGTGTCGGCAAGGGCGCGGAAGGCTTCGGCGATCGACTTGCGGCTCGGTGCATCCACCTTGTCATAGGCGACATAGCTGTTCCCGGATTTCAGCGCATCGAGGTTCTGGCGCGCCGCTTTCAGGCGCGCGTCGAGTTCGTCGGTGAGATCGGCGGAGCTTTCGGGGATGAGTGGGCGCACCAACCCGGCCATTTTCGCGATGCCAGTCAGGCTCGCATCGAGGTCTGAGAGATCACTCTGCGCATAGACGTTCTCGCCACTCTCGATCTTTCCATCGGCAAGGCGTCTTGAGAGGCGCGCTGCCCCGCCCGGCACATCGTCCGGCACCAGTTTCACGGAGCGGAGCCGCGCCTTCAGCTCATTCACATCGGCCAGCAACTTCTCGGCGACGGGAATGAGCGGAGCCGTCGCATTATCGACGAACAACCCGTATTCGAGGCGGTGATAGCCCGTGAAACGGCTGTCCTTCTCGCGATCTTCCAGATAATCGGCGACGGGATCGATCGCGGTCTGAAGGTCCGCCCAACGCATGGCAGTCGCCTCGGCCTGGCGGTAGGGAGCCCGCGCTGACGCGTAGAGCGCGCGTGCCTCGTCGAGATCGCCTGCCTTGAGGGCCGCGACGAGCTTCTCCGTCGCTGTGACAAGGCTCGCGCCCTGGAGGGCCAGGAACACCTTGTACTCGGACAAGGGACCGATGAAGGCTTTCAACTCCGGCGCAGCCCTGGCGGCCGCGTCCGATGCGGCACTGGGCGTGACGGTGAGTGTGCCGCGTGGGTTGGAGAGAAGCCCGCATGTGATCTCGTACCGGCCGGGCTTCAGATTCGCCGCCAAAGTCTGCCTCAAGCCGGGGATGATATTTTCCCGCTCCTCGAGGACCATGATGCCGTCGAGGATTTCCCATTCGACAGGCCGGTCGGAGACATTGTGGATCTCGAAGGTGTGCCGGCCGGCCGGGAGCGTGAGTTCATTCGGTTTGCAGGCCTTCGCTCCCACCTCGACCTTGACGAGATCGGACGCGTTGCCGCCCTGCCGCTTCGCGGTCGCGTAGAAGAAGGCGCCGCCGCTCACAACCGCGAGCAAGGCTGCCCCGGCAACGGCCAGGGGCATGAGGCGCGACGGGCCAGCGCCTGGCTTGCGTTCGATGCTCATGGCCGGGGTTCCTCAACCGGCCGCGTAAGGGGGCTCGGCGCCGGGGTGCGGCTCTCCCGCAGGAAGAGAAAGAGGCTCACGGCGAGGAAGACGACATAGACGAGGACTTCACCCACGGCGGGTGCTTCCTGATAGCTGAACAACCCCGACAGCACGGTCCCGGTCACGCTGGAGACGGGCAGGATGCCGCCAAGGTCGTAGGCACGGGCTTGCAAGAGGTTCCACAGCCCAGCTTCATGCAGATTGCGCAGGGCGCTTGAGAGGATGCCGGCCGCGACGATGAGGATGAAAACGCCCGTCCAGGTGAAGAACCGGCGCATACTGATGCGCGCACCGCCGACATAAACCAGATAGCCGACGGCGACGGCGCACAGCAGGCCGGCGAGGGCGCCGAGCGGGGCAAGGGGCGTGGGGCTCTGTTGAAAGATCGCGAGCAGAAAGAAAACCGATTCCAGCCCCTCGCGCATCACGGCGAAGAACACCATGCTGACAAGAGCCCATCCGCCCGCCGAACCTGACTGCAAGGCGTCGTCGATCGCGTGCTGGAGTTCGGATTTCATGGTGCGCGCGGCCCGGCGCATCCAGAAGACCATCGAAACGAGCACACCCACGGCGAGGAGCCCGACGAGGGCTTCGAAAAGCTCTTGTGCCTTCTGCGGAAATTCCGCACTGGCCAACTGCAGCGCGGCACCAACGAGAAATGAAGCTGCTATGGCGAGAAAAATCCCGATCCAGACAACCGGCATCCACGCGGAACGGCCCGTCTGCCGCAGATAACTCGCGATGATGCCTACGATCAAGGCTGCCTCGATGCCCTCGCGCAGCATGACGAGAAACGGAGCAAGCGTTTTGGACCCCCTTACCCGAATACCGGGCGCAGATCTTTGAGACCGGCCTATGTATAGCGTTGTCGCAAGTGAAAGCAACCATAAGCATCAGGGAATACTTTTTAATTCATCTAATAAAAAACTAAGCTACCTAGTAGTGTGAGCGTGTAGGCACGCTCCACCACAACAATCGGAGTGCCATGCTTGGCGCGTAGCGCATCTCGTCCGCGACTATCATGTCGCTGTCGCCAAGGCGGTCATCACCTTCAATGTGGCCCCGTTCGGCGACGATGTACCCGGACTCAGGCCGTTGAGACGGGATATGGCCGGCGATGCTGCTCGTCACGCGCAACGCGTTTTGGCTCCGCGGGATGCAATGCGCGCGTCAGAATCTGATCTGGAGGGGCGATTAGGCTTTTATCCATTCTCCTGCGGTCAAGACATGTCGCCAACCGAAGGGGGGCGATGTACGAATAGTATAATGGACTAGTATTTGCGTATATTGTTTTGTGATCGAATATAAAGCGCAGATGTCATGCAGTTTTGCCAGGGGGGCTCACAGCTCTGTTGCAAGGCGGTCTATGCCGGACGCTGTAGCTGTGGGATGAGGTTTGTAGCGGCGGTGATAGCCGGCGGGGCTTCCAGGCACGCCTGAAAGCAGAGATGGCTCAAACCGGGTCTCGAAACGCGCGGAAGCCCGATGAGATCGGCCTCCCGAGCGTTCTGCGGTCGCTGGGCGTGGCTTGATTGCCGTAGTTGGCGCGTCAAGTCACCGTGCGATGCAAGCTCTATCCGTCGAAACGTGGTCGTTTCGGGCGTCAGAAGCTCCAACTATATTTACATAGAAAACCACTATTGGTACCAAATTCTGGGCAATTGCGATTCGCGTAAGGTTCTCGCGGAGATGCGCTTTGGGGGATTTGAGATGAGCGTGACCATCCGGGTCGGCGGCGTGAGCGCGTGCGCGGGTCAAGCAGTCAAAAACTCCCTATCAGGAAGGGGCGGCCGTCGCCTGAACTACCTGGCGGGCATCAGTGCATCGGCGATCATACTCGCAGCCGGCCCAGCTTTCTCGCAGAACGTTGTCATCAATAGTTCATCTGTGCCGATAAAGCGTGTCGAGACGGGCAAAGACGGGAGCGATGCCCACACAACGGGAATGTGGTGGTGGGAAGAGACCCATCCGGCGACTGCCGGAGGGGTGGGGCCAGCCCTTGACTACCGCAATAACGTCATAGTCGACACGACTGTAAAGCAGCGTGCCATCGAGATCGGCTCTGTCGGCGGACAAGGCGGTGCCGGGCTGAAACGGGACATGGAGGCCGCGGCGGGTGGCGCCGGCGGCTCGGTGACGTTCGTCCAGGCTGCGTCGGCGAAGCAAACCGGCGATCTCGAGAAGGATCCGGACACGCTGTCCTTGTCGTCTCTTCTTGGCGTCTATTCCCAGGGTGGGCGTGGCGGTGAAGGTAACCTTGCCATCTATGAAGGTCACTACGAACTCTTCGCTTCCGCCGGTGCTGGCGGCGCTGGCGGCGATGTAACGGTCACCCATTTGTCGAGCCTTGAGACTTTCTCGCGTTATCTCGGTGGCATCATCGTTTCATCGAAAGGCGGCGCCGGGGGCGAGAACGGCATTATCGCGGAAGGGGGCACGCAGTCCCCCGATGCGGGCCGCGGAGGCGCAAGCGGCCGCGCCCTGCTGACGATCGACAAGGCCGCGTCGGTGACGACCCATGGCACCGGCGCTGCGGCTGTGGTCGTCGAATCGATCGCAGGCAACGGCTCCAGCGTCTATCGCGGGAGCGACACGGCCGGCGGACATGCAGGGAGTGTGACGCGCGTCGACAAGAAGCCGTCCATTGTTTTGTCAAGCGCAGGGAGCATTACGACGTCCGGGAATTACGCGCCCGCGATCCTCCTGCAGAGCGTTGGTGGCGAGGGCGGCAAGGGTGGCATCACCGCAGTTGGCGGCCGCGGCACGGATGGTGGTGCGGGCGGCGCGGGTGGCGACATCGAGGCGACGACTTCCGGCTCCATCGAGACGAGTGGCAAATACGCCTATGGTCTTGTTGCACAATCCGTCGGTGGCTCCGGCGGAGCTGGCGGCGGTGGTGTGGTCTATGGCGGCGGGGGCGGTGACGCGGGCAAAGCTGGCCGCGTGACGCTCACGAATTCTGGCTCCATTCTCACCAAAGGCGAGGGCAGCGCCGGCATGGTCGCCCAGAGCGTGGGCGGTGGCAATGCTGTGCAGGCGTTCCAGTCCGATCTCGTCGCGCCACCAGCGAAGGGTGGCGGTGCGGGCGGCGGGTCGATGTTCCTGTTCTTTTCCACAGGAGGCCCGGGGGGCACCGGCGGCAACGGGGATACGGTTACGGTCACCAATTCCAACCGCATCGAAACCCAGGGCAAGAATGCCCTGGGCATATTCGCCCAGAGCGTGGGTGGCGGTGGTGGTGGTGGTGGCGACGCGTCAGCCTTCGGCCTGCTTTTCACGAAGGCATTGGGAGGATCGGCCGGCGGCGGCGGGGACGGGCGGGCCGTCACCGTCAACAACATCGCGAGCGCCGCGACAGCCGGTTCGGCGCTGGGGCGAGGCATCGTCACTTCCGGCGAGGGCTCCTCTGGTATCGTCGCCCAATCGATCGGCGGTGGTGGCGGCAAGGGTGGCTCGGCGCAAGCGCGCGCGATTGGTGCTCAGGCGGCGGTTGCCATTGCCCTCGGCGCCAATGGCGGACCTGGCGGCTCTGGGGACACCGTCCAGATCACGAACGGAACCTCGATAGAGACGAAAGGCAACAACGCGCACGGCATCCAGGCGATGAGCATCGGTGGCGGCGGGGGTATTGCCGGTGCCTCTCTTGCCGAAGCAGTCTCATTGGGCGTCATCAAGCAACTCCCCAGTGTCGCCGTCGCCGTTGCTCTTGGCGCGACCGGCGGCAAGGGCGGGAGCGGTCGCGACGTCACGGTCAACAATGCCGGGCAGATCATCACCAGTGGGAGTGACGCCTTTGCCATCTCGGCCATGAGCATCGGCGGCGGCGGTGGTCAGGGCGGTTTCGCTGACGCGGCGGCATCGACGCTGGGCGGACCCAGCGTCGCGAGCGTGAACGTTGCTGTCGGGGTCGGCGGCAGTGGTGGCGCGGGCGGTTCAGGGGGGACGGTCAGGGTCACCAATAACCAGACTCTGAAAACGAGTGGCGATCAGGCGTCAGCAATCCTGGCCGGCAGCATTGGCGGCGGCGGCGGCGCTGGCGGCGGTGCCGACATTGCCGGCTATCCCCTCGGCACCGGTAAGGCAGCCGCGGTCGATGTCGTGCTTGGCGGAAGCGGTGGCAGTGGCAACATCGGCAGCACGGTCAATCTCACCAACAGCGGGACCATAGAAACCACAGGCTTTGCCGCCAACGGCATGCATGCGTTCAGCATCGGCGGTGGTGGCGGTGTCGGAGGTGCGGGCGTCTCTAAGTCGTCAACGCGCCTGCCCGGGAATGCCGGCAGTATTCCAGCGTCCTACGGGACGAGTATGGCGGCCACGGTCGCCGTTGGCGGTAAAGGCGGGACCGGCGGCATCGGCGGCACGGTCGACTTGACGAATTCCGGCTCGATCCAGACGTTCGCCGCCGACGCGCGTGGCATCCTGGCCCAATCCATCGGTGGCGGCGGTGGCTTGGCCGCCTCGGGCCACGCCAGCACGCACACCAAGTTCCAAGGGTCATTCGCCATTGGCGGCGACGGGGGAAGCGGCAATAACGGCGGGCTCGTAACCATTACCAACAGATCCGGCGCGACGATCGAGACGCATGGCGATGGCGCCTTTGGCATCCAGGCGCAGTCCATCGGCGGGGGCGGTGGCAGCGGGGGTAGCGGGTCGGCCGGACCGGAGGATGATTTCACCGCGACTCTTATCAAGGAAGCGAAGGCAGCAGCCTTCAGGAACACGATGCTTACCTTGCTTCCCAAGTTTTCCAAGCGCTGGAAAATATCAAACAGCGCGCCGATCAGCGTTTCCTACGGGCAAAGCGTCGGCGGAAAAGGGGGGGCGGGCGGTAACGGCTCCACGGTTACTCTCACCAATGCCGGCACGATCTCGACCCATGGGATGGGCGCGACGGGACTCTTTGCCCAATCGATCGGTGGCGGCGGCGGCAATGGCGGTGCTTCGACGGTGCCCGGCGCCAAACTCGTCAACATAAAGCTCAGCCTCGGCGGCAGCGGCGGGGCAGGCGGTGACGGAGGGTCCACGACCGTCACGAATTCCGGGACAATCCGGACTGAAGGCGTCTCAAGCTTCGGTGTTCTCGCGCAGAGCATTGGCGGTGGCGGGGGGCTTGGCGTCGCCGGCATCGACGAAGGTGGCTCGCCCTTTGATCCGATAACGCTGACGGCCGGGGGCACAGGTGGCGCCCACGGTGCTGGCCAGCGCGTGATCGTCGACAACACCGGCGCGATCAGCACATCTGGCGCCGAGGCCCATGGCGTGGTCGCCCAATCTGTCGGCGGCGGCGGTGGGCTGATCCTTCTCAACCGTCGCGATGTCAACGCCGCGGCAGATCTGAAGGACGTTTTCAATAGCGACGAGAAAGCGTTCCTCAAGCGGCACAATATCGATGTCGACGCGGTCATCGCCGATGCGCAGGCGGCGCGGCGCCAGAACCCTGTTCAAGCACAAGCCTACAAGCTGGAGCTTGGAGGCAATGGCGTCAAAGGCAATGGTGGCGCCGTGACGGTGAAGTCCTCGGGATCGATCACCACATCGGGCCTGAATGCGTTTGGCATCCTCGCCCAGTCGATCGGCGGTGGCGGCGGTCTTGTCAGCGGCGGGTATGCCAGCAACGCCAGCACGGTCAGTGCTTCCGGCAGGCTGGGCGGCACCGCTGGCGCGCAAGGCGGCGCAGATCAGGTTTCGGTGGAGCTAGGAGCCGGGAGCCGGATTACGACGATCGGGGCGGGCGCCACGGCGATCGTCGCTCAATCGATCGGCGGTGGTGGCGGCTATAGTGGTGCCCTGTCGACCGGCCCGGTCAACTATGCGAGTTTCATCGGCAGTCAGAGTGGCGCTTCGGGCCGCGGTGGAACAGTTCGCGTTGAAATGGCGGGGGCCACCGGCAGAACGCAGATCAGCACAACGGGCGCAAACGCACACGGAATTGTCGCCCAGAGTCTCGGCGGCGGTGGCGGCTTGCTCGCGAGTACGCAGGGCATCGTCCTGCCGCAATCCACGCCCACCGGCAATGTGCAGGCCAAGGCGGAGCAGACCGGTGGCGCGATCACGATTGACCTGCGCGGCAGTGTCGACACGGCGGGCGCTGGCTCGTTCGGCATTTTCGCCCAGAGCGGCATGCAGTCGCAGTCAGGAGCGGTCTACGACGGCAGTTCAACGGGCCAGATTGCCATCACGTTCGACGGCACGCTCAACGGCGGTTCGGGTTCCGGCGCGGCGATCAAACTGGATGGCGGGCAGGCCAACACGCTGACCTTCGCGAAGGGCTCAGTGATCAGCGCCCGTTCTGATCAGGCGATCGTCTCTACGCATGGCCAGGAAACCATAGAAAATAGCGGCACTGTCATCGGTGATCTGGTGCTGGCGCAGGGAACGCGCGAGATCAATACCTTCAACAACTACGCCGAGGGCACCTACCGCAGCAGCGGGCGGGGGATTGTCGACGTCGGCGTATCAGGCACCTTCAACAACTATGGCAGTTTTGATGTTGGCGGCCGCGGTTCAATAGGTATCGCCGCACTCAAAGGCGACTTCTCCCAAAGTTCGACCGGCCGTTTGCAGGTCGATGTGAGCAGCACGCAGCCGACTGGGCAACCGCGCGGTGATCTTCTGCGTGTCGACGGCTCCATGACACTCGGCGGCACAATCGAGCCGCATGTTATCGGTGGCCTGCAACGGGATACTTTCCGCGTCGCGACATCTACCGGTCCGCTGACGGTTTTGCCGGGCCTCAAGGTCGAGGCCAATCCGGCAAGTCCCATTCGCTGGGAGCCGAATCCTGTTGGCAATGCGGTTGATATAACGCCCAACGCCGTCTTCAAGGCGCCGGACGGTGTTGTGTTGACGCCGACGGAGACTTCGGCTCTAGCCTACCTCCAACAGATCTGGGACGGCGGCCCGATTTCTGCCGGCAACGCCATCACATTTGGCAATCTCGCCAATGTCACCTCGGCGGCCGACTATCACGAGGCGATCGACAGCGTCTCCCCGGACGAATCGGCGAGCGTCGCCGCCACGCAGACGCTGGGGGCCGGCGTCTCGATGAACATGGCCATGAGCTGCCCCGTCTTCGCCGGCACCGGCACGCTTCTCCAGGAATCGAGCTGTGCCTGGGCGCGGGTGACAGGGAGCTGGACACGGCAGTCCTCGTCCCATGATGTCACAGGCTTCAGCCAGCGCGCGGCGACATACAGGCTCGGCGCGCAGCATGAGTTCCTGAAGGACTGGTTCCTCGGTGGCACGATCGGCTATACCCATTCCAACCTCTCCGACAGCCACGGTTTCTCACGCACGTCCGGCGACGCGCTCGATGTCTCGCTGGCTCTCAAGCATCAGATCGGTCCGTGGCTCCTTGCGGCCTCCGGGCATCTCGGATGGGGGCGCTACGACACGGATCGCGTCCTGAACATCGGGCCTTCGCTTGCGGCATCCGGCGGTACATCGACCGTCTGGACGGCGGCCGGGCGGTTGCGGGCCAACTACGAGATCGTCGGTGGGAACTGGTACCTCAAGCCCTATGCCGATCTGGATCTGATGTACACATCGATGCCTGGCTATAGCGAGACGGGCTCCGGCCTGACGCATCTGCGTTTTGCGTCAGCGCAACAGTGGAACGTCGCATTCACGCCGGCGATCGAAATCGGTGGGCGCGTTGATCTCAGTCCCACCATGTGGTTGCGCCCTTATGCATCGGTGGGCGTCAGCTTCCTTGCCAAGGACAGCATGCGCATTGGCGTCGGCTTCACGGATTCCCTGGCGCCGGTTCAGGACTTCGTGACGGAAGTGTCCATGCCGGGCCGGCTCGTGAACCTCACAGCAGGCGCCCAGCTGTTCAGCGGCGAAGGGTACGATCTGCGTGCCGAGTACAAGGCGGGTATCGGTGACAAGTATTTGTCCCAGGAGGTCAGCGCCCGCTTGTCGATACCCTTCTGAGCGGCGGCCGCCGGGCCGGTGCTACTGACCTGATGACATGTGCGCGTGCGCGCTTTCCTCGGGCGGGAGAAACAGCTAGTTCAGTCGCATCTGCGACGACGGCTGGCAATTTGCCGGCCTGGACAGGCCAAATCGCTCTCCTGGAGGCACAAGATGGCGCACGCTCTGCAATTCTACATCAATGGTGAATGGGTCGCGCCGAGCGGCAATGCGACGCTCGACGTGATCGATCCCTCCACCGAAGAGGCCTTCGCGACGATCGCCCTCGGCACAGAAGCGGACGTTGACGCGGCGGTTGCCGCGGCGCGCGCGGCCTTCCCCGCCTTCGCGGCGACCTCGCGGGAAGAGCGGCTGGCCCTCATGCGGCGGCTGCTGGACGCTTACAAGGCGCGCTATGATGACGTTGCCAAGGTCCTGTCGCAGGAGATGGGGGCGCCGCTGGCTTTCGCCCACCGCTCGCAGGCGGCGATGGGCACCGCCCATCTCTCCAAGACAATCGAGGCTCTGGAGAATTTCAGCTTCGAGGAACTGCGCGGCACGACGCTGATCGCGCGCGAGCCGATCGGTGTCGTGGGGATGATCACGCCCTGGAACTGGCCGATCAACCAGATCATGTGCAAGGTCGCGCCAGCGCTTGCCGCCGGCTGCACCATGGTGCTGAAGCCGAGCGAGATCGCACCGCTCAATGCCATCATCTTCGCCGAGGCCATGCACGACGCCGGCGTGCCGAAGGGGGTCTTCAACCTCGTGAACGGTGACGGCCCCACGGTGGGTGAGGCGATCGCCCGCCACCCGGGCGTCGACATGGTGTCGTTCACGGGCTCGACGCGTGCCGGCATTCTGGTGGCCAAGGCCGCGGCCGATACCGTAAAGCGCGTGCACCAGGAACTCGGCGGCAAGTCGGCGAACATCATTCTGGATGACGCCGACCTCGACCATGCGGTGAAGACCGGCGTCGAGGATTGCATGGGCAATTCCGGCCAGTCCTGCAACGCGCCCACCCGCCTTTTCGTGCCGGCCGCCATGCACGATCGGGCGGTGGCCGTGGCCAAGGCCGCCGTGGAGCGGTTGCGGGTCGGCCCCGCCTCGGCGGAAGGCACGCGCCTCGGGCCTGTCGTCAGCGAGGTCCAGTTCAACAAGATCCAGCATCTCATCGAGGCCGGCATCAAGGAGGGGGCCGATCTCGTCGCTGGCGGGCTCGGACGCCCTGAAGGGTTGAACCGCGGTTATTACGTGCGCCCGACCGTCTTCGCCAATGTGACTGACGATATGACGATCGCACGCGAGGAGATCTTCGGGCCGGTGATTTCGATCCTGCCCTACCAGACCGAGGCTGAGGCCGTGACGCGCGCCAATGACACGCCCTATGGGCTGGCTGCCTATGTGCAGTCCGGCTCGCTCGAGCGGGCGCGCCGGATCGCCGCGCAGATGCGGGCTGGCAATGTCTATATCAACTATCCAGCATGGGATGCCGGTGCGCCGTTCGGTGGCTACAAGCAATCGGGCAACGGGCGTGAATATGCCGATTTCGGTATCCATGAGTTCCTCGAGATCAAGGGCACGGTCGGCTACGGCGCTGCCTGAGTTTGTCCAGCCTGCCTTGACCAGGGTGCATGTCTTCTCAAAAGCCGGGCCTTTGCCCGGCTTTTTTCGTGACAGCACGTTCCCTGCGGTCTGACTTGGCTGATGACAATCATGTCGGTGCGGAGAATTTAGGCATGCACTTGAATGTCGGCACATCAATGCATTGATGTGCGTGGATGCGCATCTGGAATTCGGCCGAAATGCTCTCCCGTGGTTCCAGAAGCGCACCCCAACGCATCAATGCGAGGCCGAGCAATGTTCACATGTACTGGCTATGCCGCCGAGGCCGCCGATCAAAAACTTGCGCCTTTCACCTTCCAACGTCGGGACCCCGGGCCCAACGACGTTCTCATCGAGATCCTTTATTGCGGTGTCTGCCATTCCGATCTTCATACGGTTCGCAACGAGTGGCAGAACACGCTTTTCCCAAGCCTGCCCGGCCACGAGATCGTGGGGCGCGTTCAGGCCGTTGGCACGGATGTCACACGCTTCAAGGCAGGCGACATCGCAGCGGTCGGTTGCATGGTGGATTCCTGCCGCACCTGCCCCAGCTGCCGGGAGGGGCTGGAGCAATATTGTGTCCCTGGCTTCACCGGCACCTACAACAGCCCGGACACAATCATGGGAGGCCCCACCTTCGGCGGTTACTCCAGCCACATCGTGGTGGACGATGCCTTCGTCCTCAAGGTTCCGGCCAATCTCGACCTGGCCGCCGCGGCACCATTGCTCTGCGCTGGTATCACGACCTATTCGCCGCTCCGACATTGGAAGGCTGGCCCTGGCAAGAAGGTCGGCATTGTCGGTCTGGGCGGCCTCGGGCATATGGGCGTGAAGCTGGCCCATGCGATGGGGGCAGAGGTCGTGCTGTTCACCACCTCGGCGAGCAAGATCGACGATGGGCTGAGGCTCGGAGCCGACGCGGTCGTCCTCTCGACGGATCCTGCGGCCATGGCCGCGCACGCAGAAAGCTTCGACCTGATTGTCGATGCCGTGGCGGCGCCGCACGACATCAACGCCTATCTCGGGCTCATCAAGCGCGACGGCACGCTGGTGCAAGTCGGCGCGCCTGATAAGCCCTTGCCGGTATCGGTCTTCAGCGTGATCTGGCGGCGCCGGAGTTTTGCCGGCTCACTGATTGGCGGAATCGCGGAGACACAGGAGATGCTCGACTTCTGCGGCGAGCATGGCATTACCGCCGACATCGAAATGATCTCGATCGACAAGATCGAGGACGCCTACGCCCGCATGCTGAAGAGCGACGTGAAGTATCGCTTCGTCATCGACATGGCGACTTTGCCGAAGGCCGCCTGAAGGAACAGATGGAGGGCGGCGCCCTGAGGGCCGCCCTTCCTGGTCCCGGCGGCTTTTCATGCCCAATGCAGGGTCGCCGCGGCCAGCACCGCATAACGCCCGACCTTGGCGATGGTCACCAGAGCGAGAAATATTGGCAGCGGCTCACGCAGGACGCCTGCCACCACCGTCAAAGGATCGCCGATTATCGGCATCCAGCTGAGAAGCAGGGACCATCTGCCATAACGCTGATACCAGCTCTGCGCGCGCAGGAGTGCGCTCGCCTTGACGGGAAACCAGCGGCGATCCCTGTAGCGCTCGATCCCTCGGCCGAGCAGCCAGTTGACGACGGAACCCAGCACATTCCCAACACTTGCGATGCCGATCACCAGCCAGGGCGTGTAGTCGGCCATGAGCATGGCGACGAGCACCGCTTCGGACTGCATGGGAAGAATGGTCGCGGCGGCCAACGCCGCTACGAACAGACCGAAATAGGCGGCGAGGAGGCTCATGGTACAACGATCACATAGGGTGGTGCTTCGCCGCGGTATATAGCAATTTCTCGACTGAGAGGGCGTGGCGCTGCATCGCCTCGGGCCTTAAGCTCGCCTTGTCGGCGAAGGCGAACGGCTCGCCTCTGGATTGTCATGGGCGGAGGGGATTGATGGAGACGACTGCGGTTCTTATCATCGGTGCCGGGCCGGTAGGTCTCATGCTGGCCAATCAACTCCAGCGGCTGGGCATCGCGCATGTCCTCATCGACCGGCAGCTTGAGCATAGCTTCTTTTGCAAGGCACTCGGTGTTACGGCCCGCACGCTTGAGATCTTCGATGATCTTGGAATAGCTGACGCGGCGATCGACCGGGGCGTCTGGCTGCGTGGCCTGAGGACATTTGACAACGGCGAACAGGTCGCCGCCTTTGATCTTCCCGAGCGTGACCTTCCCTTCGGCGCCCTGTCTCTCGCCCAGTATGAGACTGAGGAATTGCTGGAGGCGAGCCTGCACCGCCATGGCGGCCTTGTCGAACGGGGCTGGCGGCTCGACAGTTTTGTGGAAGACGCGGACGGCATCCGGGCAGAGCTGTCCCGCGAGGGCGACGAGACGGCGAGGCGTGTGCTGCGATGCCAATGGCTTGTCGGTTGCGACGGCGCTCACAGCCATGTTCGTGCCACGCTTGGCCTGAGTTTCGAGGGCGGCAAGTTTCCCCAGACCTTCGTGCTGGGGGATCTCGATGTCGATTGGTCGCTGCCACGCGGTTACTTCTATCGCTTCAATACCCATGAGGAGGGACAGCCCTCGAACTCGCTGGCGGCTGTGCCTGTCCATGGTTCCGTGCGGCGTTACCGCCTGTCGACCATGCTGAAGGACGGGCCGGGGCTCGACTTGCCGGAAGGCACCGAAGCATCGCCGCCGGATCTGGAGCGCCTGACGGCCATCGTGCAAAGCGGCTTGCCGCAAGGCACGCGCTTGTCGAATTTGCGATGGTCATCACTCTATCGCGTGAGTCACCGAATCGTGCCGAGCTATGGCAAAGGCCGCGTGTTTCTTGCTGGGGATGCGGCGCATATCCATCCGCCCGTTGGCGGGCAGGGCATGAACACCGGTTTGCAGGACGCCAATAATCTGGCCTGGAAGCTCGCGCTCGCGGCGCGCGGCCTTGCGGCTGCGGGACTTCTGCAAAGCTATGATGCCGAGCGGCGTCCTGTCGGCCTCGATGTCGTCGAGGGAACGAGCCGGGCTCTGAACGCGGTTCTCGCCCAGCAGGCCACCATGCCTGGCGTCAAGGAAACCCAACTGCTCATCAGCTATCCGGATAGCCCGATTACCGTGAGATCGAAAGCCGGTGACGAGACCGGACTGCAGGCTGGTGACCGGGCGCCGGACGCCTATGGTCTTATCAGACCGTTCGTGGCCCATCCCGCTCGTCTCCACGAATGGCTGGGAAAGGGGAGGCATCTCCTCCTGTGCTACGCCGGAGAAGACGGCTTCGCGCCTTTCTCCCCTCTTGTCGGGCAGCTTGCGGCTAGGCTACCCGGTTTCTCGGGCAGCCTGGGTATCGTGGCCAAGGGGGCAACACCCGCCGACATGGAAACGATCCCGTTGCTCTATGACGCGGCCGACAGCTTCCGCACATCCTATAACGCGGTTCCGGGCATGACCTGGCTTGTGCGGCCGGATGGTCACCTCGCCTGGGTCGGGCATGCGGCGGAGGTCACGCAGCTTTCATCCGTGCTCGACCTCGTGGCGGCGCCCCCCTCGGCTGCACTATGACTTCGCTCTACTGGGGATATGGGCTTTCGCGGGGGCATCGGCTTCACCGAGGATAGCCGAGACCGCCAGCCGTGTGCGGTCCAGATGCGTCGCGAGGAAGTCCAGGCTGGCGGGATCGCGTGCGAGAACCAGCTCCATCAGGCTGCGGTGTTCGGCCACGAGATCGTGGCCGATCTTGGCGCGATCCATGCCCGACAAGCGGAGCGCGCGGTAGCGTTCCGTCTGGTCAACCATCTGATCGATGAGTCGCAAAAGGCGGGGCGATGGCGCGGCCTTGATGAGGCTGAAGTGGAAGGCGCGGTGGCGTGCCTCCCATTCCATCACGGCACTCGGCTGATCCGCGACATGGTAGGGAAGCGGCGCCTTCTCCATGCGGTGGCAGGTGGCGATGATATCCGCCTCCCAGTCATCGTCGCCGAATTGCAGCGCGAGCCCCAGCGCCTCCCGCTCCAGCGCGATGCGGATACGGTACACATCCTCGACATCACTGATGGACGGGCGCGGCACGCGAACGCCGCGGTGGCTCGCTGCTTCCAGGAATTGCTCGCCGACCAGGCGTGCCAAAGCCTCGCGCAACGGACTGATGCCGCATTCATAGCGCGCAAGCAGATCGCGCGTCAGCAGCGCCGAGCCAGGCGGAAGTTCTCCGGAGAGAAGATCCGACTTGATGGATCGATAGACATTTTCGGCAACCGTTTGTGCCGACGGCGGGGCAGAGAGTGCGTCGCTCATATTCCCTTTCTATCAGAGTCGGAATCCTCGCGCCAGATTCCATCAAGAAAAGAATTTTCCAAACTATTGACGATTGTGGAATTGGTGTCATGATCATTGCAAATCGACCAGGGGAGATTTCTTGATGTGGGCATTGACGACAGCCGGGCTTGCGAGCGGGCCGACCGCATGTCTCATGGTGGACGACGCGCTCTACCCGCTCGATGAGCTTGCTGCCGCCCATGATGTCGCTCTTCCGAGCACGGTTGCAGATGTCTTTGCTGACTGGGCGCGTTGCGAGCCCCTTCTGGCAGATCTCGCCCGCCGTGCGACAGGAGGCCGCCCGACATCTGAGGCTCAGGTTCTTGCGCCGTTGCAGTATCCGGGAAAGATCCTTTGTGCGGGCGCGAATTACTATGATCATATGGCTGAGATGGGCTTTCCCGGCATAGTCAAGGACAGCCAGCGGCTGTTTTTCTTCATGAAGCCGCCGCGCAATGCGATCGTCGGTCCAGGAGCGACGGTCCTGATGCCGCGCGGAACGAAGGCCTTTGACTGGGAGATCGAGCTCGCGGCCGTCATTGGCAAGACGGCGCGGCATGTGTCCGTTGACGAGGCGCTGTCCTACATTGCCGGTTATACTGTCGCGATCGATTTTTCGGCGCGCGACTTCAACAAGGCGCCGGAGCAGTTCTACAAGCTGGACTGGGTCGCGGGAAAAGCCAACGATACCTGCTGCCCGATAGGCCCGTGCATTGTCCCGGCGTCACATTTCCCCAATCCGCAAGCGGCCCGGCTCCGGCTCTCGGTCAATGGTGAGCTCAAGCAGAACGGCAACGCCGAGCAGATGATCTTCTCGATCGCGGAGCAGGTTGCGCGCGCATCGGAGATCATGACGCTTGATCCCGGCGACCTTCTGCTGACGGGCACGCCGGCTGGGGTCGGGGTGCCGAAGCAGACCTTCCTCAAGGTCGGAGACAGGGTGGACGCCGAGATTGATGGCATCGGCAAGCTGTCGGTTACCATATCGGGCGAGGCCTGAGATGGAGCCGCGGCCCGTCGCCTTCGTCACCGGTGGGGCGTCCGGCATAGGGCGGGCGACGGTTCTTCGCTTTGTGGCCGATGGCTTCCACGTCGCGGCCGCCGATCTTAACCAGGCGTTGCTGGACGAACTGGGTGGGGGTGAGAAACATGTCACGACCCATCTCGTTGACGTCCGGGACAGGTCGCAGATCTCCGAGGCGATGGCGGCTTATCCGGAGATTCGCGCGCTCGTCTGCGTTGCCGGCATGTATCAGCCGCGACGCTTTGAAGACATCACGACAGATGACTTCCGACTGATGCTGGACGTCAATCTTCTGGGCGTTTTCATCGCAGCGCAGGAAGTCCTGCAACGCATGCCGGAGGGCGGTCGCATCGTCACGGTGTCCTCACGCGCGGCGATCGGCGGCACCAATTTCGCGCATTACGTGGCTTCAAAGGCCGCGGTGGTCGGCCTGACGCGTGCGATCGCGATGGAGTTGCGGTCTCGTCGCATTGCGGTGAACTCGGTCGCTCCCGGCTTCACGGATACGCCGATGACACGCAGCATGCCGCCGGACCAGTATGCCGTGGCCCAATCCCTGGAACCGAGCGGGGCGGCGGCCGATCCCGACGATATCGCCGGTGCGATAGCCTTTCTAGCCAACCCCGCGACGCGCTTCATCACCGGTCAGACGTTGTTCGTCGATGGTGGAAAATCACTGGGTGGTCTCGGTATATAGTCAGAAAATGCGATGGGAGTATCAATCGCTAGAGCGTTTTCGGCAAGAATGCGGAGAGGTTTTGCGTCCACGCATGCGTGAAATCAAAGAGATGGAGCATTTCCGAAGCCTCGGATTGGTCGGAAATGCTCTAATGACCAGCAATGACAAGAAGAGGGGATCTTTCATGTTCAAATACAGCAAGGCCATTGCGCTCGCTTGCGCGGTCACCCTTGGCGGATTGACGGGAGGTGCCGAGGCGGCGACGCAGCTGCGGATCTCGACGGCGGCTCCCGATCAATCGCCGCTGACCGATGCGTTCCGCCACATCAAGAAGAAGATGGAGGAGGCCTTTCCCGGCGAAGTGACCGTGTCGGTTCATCCGGCCTCAAGCCTCTTCCGTCAAGGAACGGAATTGCCGGCTATGCAGCGCGGGAATCTCGAGATGGCCTCGCCGGTCACCTTCGAAATCGAAGCGCAGCTGCCGGAGTACGGCGTGTTCTCGTCCGGCTACGTATTCCGCGACCCGGCGCATATGCTGAAGGTCTTCAACGGCCCGATCGGCGAGGAATTCTACGCCAAGGTCGCGGACAAGATGGGGCTCGTCATTCTCGACACCGCCTATCTCGGAACGCGGCAAGTCGGCCTGCGCGACGTCAAAAACATCAAGGCGCCGAAGGATTTCTCCGGCGTGAAGCTGCGGATGCCGCCCGGGGCGGCTTTTCAGACCCTGGCACGCGCGATGGGCGTGACACCGCTCGCCATGCCGATCACAGAAGTCTATCTCGCGTTGCAGACCGGTTCGATCGATGGACAGGACAATCCTGCCAATATGACGCGTGACTGGAAATTCAACGAGGTTTCGAAAGAGGTCGTGCTGACGCAGCACATCGTTCAGCCCGTCTTCATCGCCATTTCCAAGACCGCCTATGACAAGCTGACGCCCGACCAGCAGAAGGCCTTGCGCGCGGCTGCCAAGGAGGCCACGGCGATTGAGGTCCAGAAGACCATCGAGGACGAGAAATCCGCGGTCGAGGGCTTCAAGAAGGCCGGCATCGTCGTCTCCACGCCTGATCTGGAACTCTTCCGCGCCAATGCCGCGAAACTTTACAAGGAAGAGGGCTATGAGACGAAGTGGCAGCCGGGCCTGAAGGACAAGATCGACGCCCTGCAGTGAAACAGTTCGCGTTCTGATGTCCTTGTAACAGGAGCGGGCCATGAAGGATCGCGTCATGCAGGCGGCCGAAAGGTTCGGCCGCTTCGCTGAGATCGTATCCGGCTTAATGTTCGCCGGCATATTCTTGGTGTTCATCGTTGGTATCGCTATGCGCTATCTCTTCCACAAGCCGCTTATGTGGACCGACGAAGTCACCATATTGCTTCTACTGTGGTGCACATTTCTCACGGATGCCTTCGTCGTCCGCGCCAGCGATCACGTCGCCTTCGATGTTGTCTGGGATGTCGTTTCCTCCAGAACGCGCCGGGTGATCGGCATCATCGGGCGCCTTCTGTTTGCGGTGATATTCGCGGCGGCCCTCCCAACCGTTATTGATTACGTTCTGTTTCTCTGGCGCGAACGCACGGATGTTCTGGAGATCCGGCTGGACATCGTCTACTCCTGTTTCGTGATATACATGATCATGGTTGTCGTGCGGCTCATCGCGCAACTCGTCGAATTCTGCGGGCCTGCTTGGCAGCAACATGTCGCTGCATCCGACACACCCAATACCTCCAATGTGATTGGTTGAAGCGATGAACACCAGCTTGGTCGTGCTATGCGTGGCCTTCGTCGTGGGAGCCATTCTGCGCATCCCAGTCGTTCTGACCATGTTCGGCAGCGGCATTGTCTATCTCTGGGCAAGCGGCCAGGATGTCGGCCTGCTCGTCGATCAGACATTGAACAATATGATGGGCATGAACGCGATGCTCGCGGTGCCCATGTTCATCCTCGCCGCCAACGTCATGAATGCCGCCACCATTTCGGAGCGTCTCTGGTCAGCCGCGAACCTTCTGGTGGGGCGTCTGCGCGGCGGCCACGGCCATGTCACCGTTCTGATGAACGTGGCCATGTCGTCGATGACCGGCAGTGCCGTATCGGAGGCGTCCGGTGCCGGCATGGTCGCCATCCGCATGATGCGGAACCAGGGGCACTACCCCGGCGGCCTTGCCGTGGCTGTGGCATCGGGAGCGTCGTTGCTCGGCCCGATCATGCCGCCGTCCATCCCGCTCGTTCTCTATGCGGTTATTTCCGGCGCGTCGGTTGGAGCCCTGTTTCTCGCCGGCATTATCCCGGCCTTCCTGATGGCCATATCGCTCAGTGTCCTGATCTCCATCATGGCGCGCCGCCGGAACCTGCCGCGCGCAGGCGAGGTGGCGCGCGGCCAGAGGCTCAAGGTCATCGGCGGAGCCCTCGTGCCGCTGACGCTTCCCGCCGTGCTGCTGGGCGGCATCTGGAGCGGCATCTTCACGCCGACGGAGGCCGCCTCTGTTGCCGCCCTGTGGGCCATGCTGCTCGGCTTTATCGTTTATCGCAACCTCAATATGAAATCGTTGCTGGCCGTCTTCCTGGAATCATCCAGGCAGTCAGCCGTCGTGATGATGTTGATCATCAGCTCTTTCATCATCAACTATGCCATAACCAACGAAGGTCTGGCGGACAACATGGCGGCCTGGATCAAGGCCATGAACCTGTCGCCTCTCCAGTTCATGCTGCTGGTCAATGTGCTGTTCCTTGTCCTGGGAACGGTGCTCGACGGCGCGGTGATGCTGATGGTCTTCGTGCCGGTCCTTCTTCCATCCGTCCACGCACTAGGCATTGACCCTGTGCATTTCGGTGTAGTTGTGATCATTAACTTCATGATCGCGATCATCACGCCGCCCTATGGGCTCATTCTCTTCGTATTGTCGACGCTGACAAAAGTGCCGATGCGTGAGATCAATCGCGAAATCTGGGCGTTTTGCGTGCCGTTGACGGTCGTCATGTTTATCCTTGTCCTGTTTCCGCAGATCGTTCTCTTTCTCCCACGCATGTTCGGCTTTCAGTAACGCTCGGATCTGCGGACGGCGGCGAGGCGGAATATCCCCTTCAGCGCCGTGCGACCTCTCCATCGGAGACATTTCCATGATCATACGTTCCGCCGTTCTCGAGGGGCATGTGGCCCCCGAAGATCAAGAGGCCTTCGACCGCAGCATGCGCGCATATGTGCTCCCGGCCATTCGCAGCTATCCGCGGCTGCGCGAGGTCAAGCTACGGAAACTTGCCGTTCCGGAGGCCGGAGCGCCCGATGTCTATATGACCTTCGATCTCTACTTTGACAGTCTGGCGGATATGGATGCCGCACTGGCAAGTGAAACAAGGCAAGTTGTTCGCAAGACGATCGCCGAGAATATGGCTTCGTTCAAGGGACGTGTCTATCACCTCGTTTTCGAACAGGACGCATAGCGCATAGGGTCGAGAAGCGCATCGCGGTTTTCGGTTGAATTCGGCGCTCAATCAAAGAAATACAGCGGCGTATCCGATTCTGTCGGAGTGTCCGCCGCTCTAGAGGCTGGGACCGGGCATGGGAATACTGATTACAGGTGGTGGGGTTGTCGGATTACGGACGGCTGCGCTTCTGGCGGCACGCGGTGAGCGCGTCGTGGTCGCCGACGTTCGACCGATCTGCCCGGATGGTCTTACCGGAGGCGGGTTCAAGACCGCCACTTGCGATATCGTCGACCGCGCTGCGCTCACGGCGCTCGTGGAAGTCAACGCGATCACGTCGATCATCCACACCGCCGCGCTGCTCTCGACGGCCATCCGCCGTGATCCTGTTCATGGCGTCCTGGTCAATACGGTGGGGACGACCAATGTCCTCGATATCGCGCGGACCATGAAGCTCAGGCGTGTAGTCATCGCAAGTTCCACAACGGTTGGATATACTTGCTTCGCCACGCATGGACCGGAGCCCATCGAGGAAGACGTTCAGCTTCGTGTTATCAGTCAGCGGCCCGCAAGTATATACGCGGCAACAAAGCTGGCTGCAGAAAATATCGCAATGCTTTACAACGATCTTTATGGTGTTGACGTTGCGATTTTGCGTTATGGCGCGGTCTTGAGTGCCAGCGAAGCCATCGCGACCAGCGTGCCCGATCAGCTTCTTTCAATGCTGTTGTCGGCGGGGCGCGCCGGCGTGCCCGTCCATATCAAGGACCCATTTCTCGTATGGGCGGGCCGCGAGGAGTTCGTCGATGCGCGGGACTGCGCGAGCGCCAATGTTGCTGCTCTGGATGCTGCCGAGTTGAAGTCGCGCGTCTATAATATCGCTACGGGCACTTGGTATAGCTTTGAGGATGTCTGCGACGTCGTGCGCGGAATTTATCCTGATCTTTCCGTCGATCTGCGCGTCAATGTCACGAGCGGCTTCGCGGGGTTCCCTTATAAACGTCCCGCGCCATCGTCGACGGTTGCCGCGAAGCATGAGCTTGGCTTTACGGCAGCTTACAAGCTGGAGGATACGGTCTCTCAACTGGCGTCGCCCGCCTGAGGGGCAAGGCGCGGCAATCCGTCAGAAATCGTCCGAGGTGATGAACTGTATCCGGGTTCCGTTGTCGTTGAGAGGCGACTGAGCCGCGGAGGGGGAGGGCTGCGGAGACGGCACGGCGGACCGCTGGGACGGTGGTACGGATGCCTGCGGGGCCGGCGCCGGCGGCACTGGCGGCTCGTTCCGCACGTCCGGGCGGGTGCCTGCGCGGGTGGGCGGGGGCGGAGCGCGGTTGGCGGCTCGCTGGGCGCGGTAGGCCGCGACCAATTGGTCAGAGCTGCGCGTGGCGCGTTGGCCAGGCGTTGCGGGTTCGGGTGCCTCCCGCACAACGCGGCGGGCAGGGGCGGGTGCTTCGCCCAAGGGTCCGTTTAAGGGATCGCCTGATGCGGCCGGCCGCGGAAGAACAGCCGGCAGCGGGCGGCTTGCAGGCCGTGGTTCATGGACCGCCGGCGGCGGCGCCGTGGAAAAGACGACTGGGCGCGCTTCCGCTTCCGGATAGGAAACCGGCGCGGACGAGCGGAGCACGGGCGCAGGCTGCGTTGGCGCGGGGGCAGGTAATTGCGCGACCGCACTTCGTGGCAACTGGGCCAGGGCCTCGAGATGGAGAGCCGGCGGCGTGCGCGCCGCCTGTGCGACGCGTGCCTCTTCCAGCGCGTCGCGCAAGGCTCGCTCGCGCTCTTCCCCCTTGTCGCGCCTCTTGCGCTCATCCTTGAGCAGGCTCAAGGCATCACGCAGTCCGGCGACGATCTCCCCAGATGGCTCCACGGCCGGGTTGAGCTGCAGCGAGGACAGAGTCTTGTGCAACCGCTTCACCTCGGCTTCGGCGGCCTTGGCGCGCGTTTCAGCGAGCTTGGCCTTCTCGGCGAGCCCGCCATGAAGTTCGGCTTGTTCCGTGAGCGCGCCGACAAGGCTATCGACCTTCTGGCGGAGGTAGACCTTTTCCTCGTCGGGCCCCTCCGGCACACGCGCGGGCGCCCGCGCATCGTCGCGAGCGAAGCTCTCGGCGACAACGGGGAGGGACCGCGCCAGAGTGTGCAGCAACGGCTGGTCGTCTCCCGGCTGGCCCTTCTGCACGATTGCATGGATGAGGGCGTCGAGGGTCTTGGCGCCCTGCCACATCAGGCGCGCCATATCCGGGCGCTCGGCTGAGAGGGCTTCGGCACGGTCCCGGAGCAATTCGGCGATGTCCTGAAGCCCGGGCGCGGCTTTCATCGGCTCGCCCGCCCCATGCCGCGGAGGCGCGACCGGCACCAGGCTCGGGCGAAGCGCCGCGCGCATGAGGAGCGTCGGCAACCATTGCCTTGCGAAAAGGCAAAACTCCATCGCCTCGTCAATGGTGGGGGGCGTATCGGCCGTGAGGCGCTTGCACCAGCGCTCCCAACCGTTGAAGCTTTCTGACATCATCTCGGCGTCTATGGACATGGTGGCGGTGTAGCGTGATCGGTGCCAGACATCCAGCAGTTATGCGAATCGCGCGGAAAGGTATGGCATCGTAGCAACTGGTTAACGATGGACCTAGACGCAAATGGTCGCTTACAGCTGGCGGATGAAACTGGCGAGCTTTTGGCTCGCCTCCGCCCGATCAAGCCCTCGTTGCCTGACGAGGTCTTGGGCGGCCTGTCCCAGGTGTTCACGCTGCTGCCGGTCCCGTAGAAGATCGATCGTGGCCCTGGCCAGCGCCTCGCTGTCAAAGAAATTCACAAGCCGCGCAGTTTCGCCATCGGTCATGAACTCGGCCACGGGCGGCGTGTCCGAGGCGACGATGGCATGGCCCATCGCCATGGCCTCCAGCGCCGACCAGGACAGCACGAAGGGATAGGTAAGGTAGAGATGAACCTGAGCCATCCGTGTGACGGTCACATAGTCGCGGAAGGGAAGGTTGCCCAGAAAATGCAGGCGCGTGTGGTCGATTTCCCAGCCGTTCTGCTGCAGCAGAAGCTCCTTCCAGGTCTGGCCGTTGGCGGGCGTGGCGCCATAGCCGCCCTTCTCCGATCCAACGACGAGAATATGAGCGTCGGGAGCCAGCGACTGCAGGATGGGCACCGCGCGGATGAACGTATGGAAGCCGCGATGCGGCTCCAGGTAGCGGGCCACATAGGTGATAACGGGCGCCGAGCGTCGGATGCCGAGCTTCTGGCGCCACTGCGCCTCAGCGGCCTCGTCGGAGACGAGGCCGCGCACGTCGATTCCCTCATGAAGGACGGCGATCTTGGAGTGCAGCTCCGCCGGGTAGGTGGAGCGTTGCCAGAGCGTCGGCGAAATGCAGGCGACTGCGTCGTCAACCGAGGCGAGCTCGAAGGCATTGCGGACGCGGAGCCGGTGCAGGATATCGAGGGATTCGATGGGAAACTCCGGATCGAAGCCGATATCGGTGCCGGCGCGGTGGTAGAAGAACTCGCAGTAGCAGACCAGCCTGGCGCGCGGAAAGATGTCCCTGAGATAGAGCGCTTCTCCCCAGCCGCTGTGGACGACCATGACGTCGGGTTCGAAGCCTGTGTGCTGCAACAAGCGCGCCTGGGCCGCGACAGCCGATGCGCGACGCAGTCGCCCGCTGGCATCATCGATCGACAGATCGTTGGATTGCTGCACCATCGGCGCGCCGTAGCGATGATAGCGGATCCGGCTGTGCTGGAACTCGCGCGCGCCGATGCCCGCGACTTCCACATTGTCCGTCAGGAGCCGGTCGACCAGTCCGGCGAACTGGCCTGGGAAATTCTGATGGACGAACAGGATTTTCAAGAGAGAGAACCTTTTTGACCCTCAGTTCCGGTCGCCTTTCGCGCAGGACCACCCGTCGCAGCGGCTGTCCTCTCCGAAGGCTCCTCGAAAACATGGTCGAGGTATGACGGGGCGTCCTTCCGCATGGCGATCGCCCAGAGGTCGAAGCTGTTGCCATAGGCGACCACGACGCGTGGGAAGCCCGCGTCAACGAGCAGATTGCCAAGCCGATCCCGGCTGAAGGCTGTCTTGTGGCTCATGAAATGATTGCCGGCTGCCACCGAGCGGCGGTGGCCGAACATCATGTCGAGCGCTGTGATCGGGCCTGCGGGCGATTGGTAGGCGACTTCATCGAGCTTCCCATCGACCACGAGCTGGGCGATTGCCTCGATGTCGGGCATCGTCATCAGCGCGAAGCCGGTTGGCCGCAACACGCGACGAAATTCCCGGAGCGCCACGGGCACGTCGTGATCGTAGAGATGTTCGAGGTTATGCGAACTCCAGACCGCATCAGCGCTGCCGTCCGAGAAGACCGAGAGATCACAGATATCAGCCTCGACATCCGGCGCGACATTGGGATCGATATCAACCCGGACCTCGCGCCAGCCGGGGCGGCGGAAATGCGAATGAAGCTTGCGTGGATTGGACACGCCGCACCCCACGTGCAGCACCGTCTTCGCGCGCGTCGTCGGCTCACCCGTCAGGAGCATGACCTTGTCGTCACTCATGGATCACCACCACTGCTGGATTGCCGTGATGCACCGTCAACTGAGCCATTTGAACATCGTGTTGGGTTGTGGCGGCTGGTTCAGGCGCAAGGCCCTGTCCCGCGGTGGCCAGGCGATGCCCGTATAGGGATAGGCATCGCGGTTGAGGCAGGGGGAGTAGAGCGGATCGGAAACCAGCGTTTCTCCCCATTTGAGCCGGAGTGCGTTCAACTCGCGCCGTGTGCGGGATTGCCGCTCGGCATTCGCATCCTGTCCGCGGCTTGCCGATTCCTTGTGGCGGAGGACGGCATGCGGCGTCCAGATATTGCGCCGGCCGATTGCGCGCAATTTGAGGCAAAGATCCACGTCGTTGAAGTTCACCGGAAACAGGCGCTCATCGAGCCCGTCGACCGCAAAATAGTCTTCCCGCTTGACCAGAAGACAGGCGGCTGTGACGGCGCTTGTCTCATGCGTCACCTCCAGAAGCCCATCATAGCCCGGCTCATCGCCCTGTCGTTCGTTGAAAGCGTGCGCGGCGCCGAAATGCGAGCCAAGGACCACGCCGCCGTGCTGGACGAGCCCACTTGGCCAAAGAAGCTTGGCACCGACAGCACCGACATCGGGGGCGATGCCGGCTTCGAGCAGGGCGGTCAGCCAGTCGCGGTCCTCGACCTCCGTATCGTTGTTGAGCAAAAGGAGATAGTGGCCGCGCGCCTCGCGTGCCGCGGCATTGTTGATCCGCGCGTAGTTGAACGGACCCGGCGCCGGCAGGATCCGGACGCCGCGATAGGTAAGCTCGCGGAAATAGGCGAGGGTGTCCTCCTCGCGGGAATCGTTGTCCGCGATGAGGATCTCGAAAGAGGGGTGGGCCGTCTTGGCGAAGAGGCTCTCCACGCAAGGACGCAACAGGTCGAGGCGGTCACGCGTCGGGATGACGATGCTGACGAGGGCTTGTTGATCAACCTCCGGCCGGATGCGGATCGCCGGGAACAGCCGGCCCTCGCTCACCACGACATGGGTCTCGCGCTCGGGATCGAGCAGAGGCGGCAGGGCGGCCACGAGAGCGTCGGCCTCGACTTCGGCGGATGAGACGGGCACGGTGGCGAGCACGTCCGGCACATGGCCGATCGGCCGTCCGGCGGCCAGCGCATTCGCGAGGACATGGGCCACAAGGCCGTAGTCGCTCACGCTCTCGTCGTCGGGCAGCTCCGGTAGCAGGCTCGCGTCGAAGGCGACGAGATCGCAAAGATAGCCCTGCGCGAGAAACCGTTCCTTGTCGAAGGCCGGCTTGAAGCGCGGCAGCAGCGTGCCGTCGGCCAGGGCGATTTCACTGTCGCTATAGACAAGGGCCGGCTTGTCCGGTCCGGCCATCGCGGCGGCGAGTGAGGCGAGTGCTGCCGGATGCACGCGGCTGCCGGCCTTCAGCACAACGATGACGTCGCTCTCTTCCACGACAAGATGGGCGCGCGCTTCGCGCCAGACATCCGCGCCGCCGGGGGCGAGGCTTTCCAGCGCGACGGCGGTCCACAAAGGCGCACCATCGCCATCGAGGCTTTGCAGGGTTTCCTCGGTTTGATCGGAAGGGCCGAAAACTACGGCGGCGATGCGCGGCGTCTCGGCCAATTGAGGCGCTTTTGGCGCATAGGCCCTACGCCAGTCGGCATAGCTCGTCAGCGGCAGCGAGCTCGGCATCAGCCGTTCGAGATAGGCGAGGCGGGCCAGTTCGTCCTTGGACGCGGGCGCGATGTCGGCCAGGCCGAATTGCTCGATCCCGCTGCCGAGGGTCAACAGCGCGATCGGGCTGCCCGCGAGTTCCGTTCCGCGCTCGGTGAGAACGCGGATTTCGTGCACGCGCCCGTCGGCCAGTTCCATCGGCAAGGTGACGTCGAAGCCGTGGCGGCCTGGTGCAAGCGGTTCGTCAGGCCCAGGCTCGTACCACATGTCGGCGGGCACCTCCGCCAGCAGACGGGAGCCTTCGAACAGCGAGACGGTCAGCGTTCGTTCGATGTGGACACGATCCCGCGCCCAGCCGATGACGCGGATGCCGCCGACCCAGCGGACCGAACCCGCGATATCCTCCGGCTTGGCCGGCCGCGATGAGCCCGTGCTGTTGAGATGCACCGTACCGAGATGATGATCCGTGTTCGCCACATAGGCCGAAACCTGACGCGTATGGGCGAGCGATGAGAGCTTCAGGCTCGTCGCAAATCCATGGCAGCCGTCAGTGCCTTCCGCTTCTCGCAACTCGGGCACAAACAGATCCGCCCTCACGAGCGATGTCACCGCTCCATCAAGCCACAATTCCACGGCGAGTTTTCGCTCTGGATGCCGGGGATCGAACGCCCACCCTCCGAACAGGCCATCTCCGAGCTGCCAGAAGTCACCCTGGAACGTCGGATCCTTGGTCTGAGGGGCGGCCGCCTGAGGCGGCTCCGCCTGCACGGCTGCCGGCCCATGGGTAACCCGTTTGACACGGCGCAGGGGCCGTCCACTGGAAGTTTCGGGGTCACTCACCGGTTCACGCGTCTCGTCGCGACTGGATTGTTCCATGCGCTGTTACATGTACCTCTTGACGCCGGCCATTGGTGTCGGAGCAACGTCTGGGGAAGGGATAGCAGTTTTCCGTCCGGAGTTGAGCGAAAACAGGGATAGAATGCTTTTGCACATGGAGGAATGTGAAATAGACCGGGTGAAATGCCAAGCCATTGCGGCGTATTGAAGAAGGCTCCTTCATAACCGCGCCAGCCAGGTTTCGATCGTCGCGGCAACTGCGTTGTCGTCGGCTTCTGGCATGAGCCCCAGATCGCGAGGGCCGGCGGTGAGCTCGGCACAGAGGCCTTGCGTGAATGTCGCGATCGGCGCGGGAATCCTGGCCAGGATGGGAAGGCGTGTATCCGCGAAGAGCAGCCTTCTGCACGGCACGACGACGCCGGGAGACCGATAGGTGGCGATGACCGCAGGCCATTCTTCCGGATCGACCCTGCCAAGCACGAAGACATTCCCGAGGCGCATCAATGCCTCGTCATCCAGCGTCTCTCCGAGGACCAGCAATGGCGTGGCGCAATCAGCCTGGTTGAGTTTCAGCGCCAATGCGCGGATGAGAGCAAAGGTGGCCGGGCCGTCGTCCAGAGGCGCAATCGCCAATGGATCATCGGTGTGGAGCGCTTTGGCATGAGGGGCATAGGCCTGCGCCGCCTCACGCGACAGCCCCAGCAAAGGCCGCTGGATAGTGTGGCGGCGCTGGGCGGCGAGTGGTTCAGCAAGGGCCGCACAGCCCGGCACGACATGCGTGGCGCGTGGCAGAAGGTCGGACCAGCCCGCGAGAGCGGCCTCCATGTCGTCGAACGCCTGTGGTGCCTCGACGAGGACCACATCCACCGCCACCTCCAGTTGTTCGGCGATGTCCAGCAACACCGGCGAAGGTGGCTCGCCGGCCAGGAAGACGATGCGCTCGACGGCGGCTGCACGCAGGAGGGCCTCGAGGCGTTCGCTGTCGTCCGCCGGTAGCGGCAGTTTTATCGGGAGACCACCGACCAGGCCCATCACTTTTACGGCGAGCGTCCTGACCGCACCGTGGGTCTCAGGAGCGATATGGATCCAGGGTTCCTCCAACCCCTGCACGCCGCGGAGCAATGCCTCGCCCGCCGACACATCAGCACATGTGGACACGACCGCCGTATGGGCCCTCACGACGGCGGGCCATAGACCCTCGGTGATGCGATGGCGCGCCGGTGCGAGCGGGTCCATCTCCATGAACCAGGAGGTGTGGCGCCGGAGGTCCGGGAAGCGTCGGAGTGTTTCCGCCTGATTGCGCAGGACAAGGCCGCGCTTGGCATCGAGATAGGATGCCGATCCAAGATGTCCCACGACGATGTCGGTGGCGCAGACGTTGCGAAAGCCCTTTTCCTCGGCACGCAGGCAGAAATCCACGTCTTCGAAGTAGCCATGGGTGAGGAAATCACTGCCGAAGAATCCGAGCGTGCTGAGGCAGGTTCGCCGGATGTAGAAGCAGAAGCCGATGCCGCTCGGCAGGTCGATGATTTCTCCCGCGTTCACACGTGCCGCCGTGGCATCGATCAGCGCAAGGTGGTCCGGCTCCGGCATCGGTGCCTCGCCGAAGGGCACGGGATAACTCGTCAGATCGCCATTGTTGGACAGAGGCGTGACGGTGCCGATGTTATCGGCGGCATAGGCGGCTGCGTGCAGCCGCTCCAGCCATCCCGCCGGAACGACGGTATCCGCGTTGAGGAGGATGATGTCGCTGGTCGTAGTCTCGGCGAGGCCTGTCTCGACGGCGTGGATAAACCCTCTGTTGCGGGCATGCACGAGGAGCTTGATCTTGCCCGCCGCGGCCTGGTCGCGCAGATAGGCCGACAGTTCAGGCTCCGGGCTCGCATCATCGACGACAATGAGATCGTAGCGCTTGCCGTGTCCCGGCTCCCGTAGCACGGCCTCGATGCAATCCCGTGTCGCGGGCAGATTGCGGTAGGCCGGAATCAAGACCGTGACGGGTGCCTCGCGCGTGCTGCGGCGCGCTGAGGAACCCTTCATCTTCACCGTTGTCGCGGGCGCCGGCTCGGCCGCGTTGTCCCGCCTGATTTCCGCAATCGGTCGCAGAATTGGCGGCATCACGGCTTCACCTGAAGGCCAGAAGAACTGGCAGCGGTCGACATCATCCGGCCAGGGCAGGCTTACGCGTATGCTGTGGTCGAAGGCGGCGGCATAGCGTGCAGGGGCACGGCCAGTGACATTGATGACATGGTCCTGGACGCCTTCTGGACCATCCGCCCGACGGTCATCACCGGTGCTCCGGTTGCCGGGGGCTCGGCCAGTGTCTCCGCCGTGCTGGTTGTAGCGAACGGTCAGGGAGATCGCCTTCGCGCCCTGCCACAGGCAGTGAAGCACGATCGCGTCGTCGTCGAGCCAATGCCGGCCCGCGCGAGATATGTCCTGGAGGGCGAAAGCGCGGGCTATGACATCCGCATGGGCATCAGCGCGGTCTTCCCGGAAGATGCCGTTCGCGAGCGCCGAGAGTTCCCCGTCTCTTCCCATGTCGATCTGCACCCGCAGCCAATGGGCACGCAGTGCCGGATCATCCGGGGTGAGCTTGATGGCGCTGGCCAGATCCCGCTCAGCCGCGTCGACGGCACCGAGCGCCTCGTTGATGGCCGCGCGCAGTCTGTAGTGTTCGGCGTCGGGGACGAAGGCACGGCAGCAGCGGTCGATAAGGGCGAGCGCCCGGATATGGTCGCCGCGTTGATAGGCATCGAGCGCATGAAGCGCGAAATCACTGCGGCTGCTCGAACCGAGAATCAGGGAATTGCGAGATGACAGCAGGGGTGATCGCACGTGTGCGGAAACTCAATGAGCGGCCGGATGGGAGGACGAGCACTTCGGCATCGCTATTTGATCTAATAAGATCTTGCCCCAAATTTCCAATACTGCGGGCAGCAACCGCGAACCAACTTCGCCCAGCCAGTTGGTGGGGGCGCTGAGTATATGGAAAAAACTCAAATGATGATCGGCCATCGAAAGGAGTATGAGCCGTCAGAGACGGCTCATACGTTTTCAATGCAGGTAACCAACCGCTGGCATTAGGCCAGGTGATCGTCCTCGTCGAGGACGTGGATGGTACGCTCGGTGGACTGCTCACCTTCAGCCGACTGAGCGAAGGCGACGGTGATATCGGCGCGATCCGCAGAGCCGTCATCGAGCAGGCCGGTCCAGTAAGCCGCGCCAGCAGCGTCGGGCTCGCGACCGAAGAGCTGTTCGTAGAGCGTATCCACGAACTCGGCATTCGTGGCCGAGCCATGGGCGCTGGAGAACTCTTCGCTGTTGAGGAACGCCTGAGCTATGTCGTGCAGCGAAGCATCGCCGGACTCGTAGACGTCGAACCAGAACTTGACGCCTTCGAAGTCACCGTAACGGTCGAGCAGCGTCTCATACATACGGGCAACGACGCCGAGATCAGCCGTTTCCGCGGCAATGATCGCGCCATCGTCGAACTGCACGTACTCGACGTTCGAGACGACCGAGGTCTCGCCAGCGAGATTGGTGATCGAGAGCTGGTTGCCGTCCCAGGAAATACCAGCGGTCTCGAACGAAGTCTCGATAACGCCGAGATCGAAGCCAGCGCCGCCATCGACCGTGTCCGAACCATCACCGAAGTAGATGGTGTCGTCGCCAGCCGCGGACACGATGGAATCGTTGCCAGCGCCGCCATGGATCGTGTGGTCGCTTTCCGACGAAGGATCGACGACAAGGGTGTCATCACCCGCGCCGAGCTGAACGACCGTCGGAACGGTGCCTTCCAGTGTGACCTGGACGTTCTGATCGGTTTCGAAAATGACGACCGGGACGCCATCGGGAATCGCGACCTGAGTCGCATCGCCCTTGACGAACAACACGTCGACACCATCAGGGATGTTGTCGCCAGGTTGCCAGTTGTCGACGAAATTTACCGATTCCCCGGCGGGGATATCGTTCAATACATTAAGGATTGCATCCTTTACGCCCTGCGGCAGATCTGATCCGCCTATGGCGGATTCAGCGTCGCTTACGGACGTATCGTACGGGGTTGCCATCTAGACCTCCAGTCCCAGATTCATTCAGCTGCGTGTCGGTTGGCGAAACTGCGAGCGCCGCGAAAAACGCGGACCCTTTCGGAGCGCAGTCCCACACCATTCCTCGCCCCAGCATCCTTCATCTCGGGCACCGAATCGGCCAACTGATGATCGACACTTCCCCCAACGGACGTCTCACTTACCTGAGTTGCAGAAGCCTTAACGCTCTCAACGGCAGCCTTTTGGACATGCACCGTGAGGCCAACGAGCGATGCGCCCGGGTCCCGAGGAGCTGCAACCAGCTCCAAGGCGGAAGACCGAACAGCCGACCCGTCGGAAAAAATAGCTTCTGCCTGCAGCTTGTAGGAAGCTGCATTCTCTCCGATCAAGCGAAGAGATACTCCTTCAATCGACAGCGCGCGGGCGCGCGTGCCGACAAAACCACCTGTCAATGCCTCGGGCATACGACCTTGCCCGGCCACCGAACAGTCATACTCGATATCGACGCCCATAGGCCGGCGTGGCCAATGAACGGCGAAGCCCTCGATGTGCTGCCGAGACGAACGGCCCCCAAGCCATTCCCCGGCAGGCAAAGAGACATCCCCTCGGCGCTGTATGTGCCCCGAGAGGTAAATCGGCATTTCCTCGCTGCTATCCTGAGACTTCTTCTTTTGACCGGAAGACGCGCGAACAAGCTCGCCATCGCGGCCGGAAACCTTGTCAAGCTGATCAATCTTCAGCTTCACACCGTCGGAGAGCGCAAACTCGCCCACGAAAATTGTAACGACGATGATCGCATCGCCGGAAGACGAGACCACGACCGCATCGCCTGGACGGCGCATGACGCCATCTTCCGATCCAGGTGCGAACAACAATTGGACGTCACCTGTGACATCCGGGCCCACATGGACGCTGATGCGAGGCGGGTTCCGCTCGTCGTCGGCGCCGAGATAGCGAAGAGCGAACAGCCCCCTGGGTACCGGCATGGCTCGGGCAAAGACCCTGTTCAGATCCTCGTTGCCCTTTACGCCAACCATATAGCCCTCAGGCGCCATCCGACCGCTCCAGCGCAAAAAACACAGAAAAATGACGTTAATTTCCAGTGTGTTTTTTTATTCCCGTAGCATGCATAAGTCAATAGAACTTTTGCAGAGAACGCGATCTCGGTTGCGTCTATCGAGGAAAATGGCAGGGATCGACATGTATAAAAATTTGGCGCCATTCTCATATGAACGCAAGAGGCTGGAATTATTTAGTACTGCCCAGTATAAACACCTTAATAAAACTATCACATTTCCAGTATCACTTGTTGAGGTAAATAATGTAGCTCATTCTTATCCTGTCGTGTGGCAACGAAATAAGGATGGTGTCGAGCTTGTCGCGCTTGTTGGGTTGGAGCCGGATCATAATTACGCATTATCACAGCACCCTAACTTTGTGCGGTGCAACCTGCTTATTTTAGAGGCATATCCGTTCGCGCTGGGGAAGACCGACAAGGAGGGGCATTGGCAGATCCTCGTCGATGAGGTCATAGGGCAGGGTGAGGACGAGCCCGCAGCGTTGCGGAATGCGGCTGGAGAACTCAGCGAGGAGGCGGACCACCGGCTGTCCGCATTGCGCGTCTTCGCGGAGAGCTATGGGCGCACCCAGGCCCATTCCCAGCAGCTCGACCAGGCTGGATTGCTCAAGCCCTGGGATGTCTCGCTCAAAATCGGCGAGCGCTTCGTTGGCCTCCGCGGGCTTGAAGTGCTCGATAGAGATGTGGATATCCGGCGCCTTAAACTTGCCGGAGTAATCGAGCAAGTGGGATGGGATGCTATCCATCTCGCCACAATGCATGAGTTGTCCTTGTTCCGTATGCAGAACCTTCTGGAAGCACGTTCCGCGGCTCAGGCCGCCTGAGTTGGTCGATATGTGCGGCATTTCAGATACACTTCGTGTGTTTTCGTTGAGTAAAGCCTGATGCAATTTCTGTTTGAGCCCCTCAATATCAGTAGGCATCGGGACCAACGCTGGTCGCGGCCAGCCCAATTCGACTTCACAAGCGATATCAAGCTCGTGCCGCTCACGTTCCGTGAGGTTCACAGGGCTGCTCATCATTTTCCGCTCTGCGTGCGCCGTACGACGGCCGGTTTAAGCCTGGTTGCCGTTCTGGCGGACAAGGAGGGGCGCAATCAGCATATCGACGACAGGGGTCACTGGACGGCGCCCTATATTCCCTTTGTATTTCGTACCCACCCTTTCCGACTGATCGCTTCCGGGACGGGTTCTTCGCTGGTCCTGGCGGTCGCGCGCGACGGGGCAACCGTGAACGCCAACGGTGAGTTCGCATTCTTTGAGCGGGATAAGTCCGTGTCGGAGGCGACGCGTGCTGTCCACAAGGCTTTGTCCGAGGCGGAGGCGAGTACAAGGGAGCTTGCCGCCGCGCTCGTGCAGCTCGAAGCGCTCGATGTGCTTGCGGAGGTGCCTGCGGACAAGATGGGGCTGTGGCTTCGGCGGCAGCGATGCTTTGGCGTTCAGGCCGTTAAGCTCAGGGCATTGCAGGCCGCCCCGCCAGATGCGCTCGCCGGGCTCTTCTCGGCATCGCCCGCGGCCATGGAGCTCGCGGAGATCATCGTATTTTCCCACCGCACTGTCACAAAAATGCGTCGTATACAGTCGAGTAAAACAGCTGAGGCGGCGCCTGTGCTGCTTGAGGAGGAGGATGACGGGGCGCCCGCTTTGTCATTCCGCCGCAAAGAAGTTGACTTTCTCGACTATGGGGACAACCTCACCTTTGATATAGAATAGCGATCTGGCATTCAGATTATCGAAGATTACGACACGGCGTTTCCGTGAAGTATCGGAAAATGTTTCATTTTCCGCGGCCCGAGAGAGATTTGCACATTGCTTCTTTCGTCCTGGCTACCGCATCACCTGTTGGGCACCACGGCTTCCACGCCCACTCCGCTGGAAGGGGCCATTCGCAGGGCTCGTCCAGCGATAGGTTATGTCGCGTTGTTCACCAGCGTCACGAGCGTCCTCGGCTTCGTCACGCCCATCTATATGATGAACGTGTACGATCGCGTATTGTCGAGCCGTAGCGTAGATACACTACTCGCGCTCAGTCTTATCGCAGCTTTTCTTCTCATGATCGCTGCGGTGATTCGCTTCATCAGGACGGCGATGCTGAAGCGGCTTGGCGCCTGGTGTGATGAGGAAGTCGCGCCGAAGCTGTTCTCCGCCATTCAGACCGCGGCGCTGACCTCCCCCAACCGCGGCGAGGTTCAGGCCCTGCGTGACCTCGACACGTTCCGCGATTTCTGGGTCAACCATGGTCTCGTGACCGTCTTCTCGGCGATGTACACGCCGATCTTCCTCGTCGCGCTGTTCATTCTGAGCCCCTACCTCGGCCTCCTCGCGCTGGTCGCAGTGGCCATCATCGCCTTCCTGGCAGTGATGATCGAAAAAGCGATGTGGCCAAGCCTGAAGAAGGCGTCTGAGGCCAATATGCGCGCCTCCGCAAATGCGCGAATGGCGATGCGAAACGTTGAGTCCGTGCATGCCATGGGCATGCGCAACGCCATGGCGGATGCCTGGCATGAGGATCACCGGGCGGCATTGGCCTGGAACGCCTATGCGGCTGAACGCGCGGCGCCCTACACGACCGCTTCCAATTTCATCAGCGCCGGCATGATGATCGCCGTGCTGGGCACGGCCGCCTTCCTGGCGCTCGAAGGGCAGATTTCTCCTGGCGCCATTTTCGCGGCGAACCTCATTTTCCGTCAGGCGACCGGCCCCCTTCGCTCGCTCATCCAACAATGGAAGGGGTTTCTCGGCTCGCGTCTGGCGTATGGCCGCCTGCAGACGTTGTTCCGCGAGGCAGGGATGCAGGGAGAGCGGGTCGCTCTACCTCGGCCCGAGGGCGCGTTGTCGGTCGAGAACACCACGCTGTCGATCTTCGACAGCAAGCAGATCGTTTTGCGCAACGTCGACTTTGCGGTTGAACCGGGCGACGTGTTGGGCATCATTGGCCCCAGCGGCGCCGGCAAGTCCACGCTGTCACGAGCTCTGGTCGGGCTTATCAGGCCGACGCTCGGCACCATTCGCATCGATGGCGCCGATCTCGAACATTGGGCGCCGGATGAGCTCGGCCAGTATATCGGCTATCTGCCTCAGAACGTCGAATTGCTGGCCGGGACGGTTGCCGAGAATATCCGGCGCTTTCGACCGCGCGATGACAACGGCGTCATCGAGGCCGCGAAGCTCGTTGGGGTCCATGATCTCATTCAGTCGCTTCCCGCAGGCTACAATACCAAGCTTGGAGAAGACGGCGTTGGCCTATCCGGCGGCCAGCGACAGCGTATTGCGCTCGCCCGCGCCGCTTATGGCCGCCCGTCGTATGTCGTGCTCGACGAGCCGAATTCCAATCTCGACGCGGCAGGCGAGGCGGCTTTGACGCGCGCGATCCTGGCCCTGAAGGAAGCCGGGACGACCGTTGTCCTTGTGACGCATAAAGCGCAGATCCTGAGTTGCGTCGACAAGATCGCGGTGCTGGGTAACGGCACCTTGATGCACTTCGGCCTGCGCGATGATGTATTGAAGAGATTGTCCACGCCCAAGATCGTGCCCATCAAGGGGCAGCCGGAACTGCTGGCCAAACGCTAGCATGGGGTGGGTTTTGGGCCGGGTGTGTTGGTGACGGTTCCACCGCGTTGCACAGCGGCCTCTGGTTGGCGTTGTGGATTATTCTCGCCGGTATCGCGAGGATGCTCTGGTCGTTCGCGGCCAGGTTGGTGAAAGGCACGGTATGTCTGACGACGACATGGATCAAAGCTTCGACACCACGGTGCTGGACAAGCCGAACCGGGCCTTGCCGCAGACCGACCGTGGACTGCCGCCGCTGAACATGGACTGGCGTCGTTCGGCACGGCTTGGCCTCGCGGTCATCGGCATCGCCTTTGGCGGAAGCGCGGCCTGGGCTCTTGTCGCAGGGCTCGACAGCGCTGCCATTGCCGACGGCGTGGTGAGTGCTGAATCCAACAGGAAGACCGTGCAGCACTACGAGGGCGGTATCATCCGCGACATCCGGGTGCGCGACGGCGACCATGTCGATGAAGGCCAGGTCCTTTTCGTGCTCGACGATACGCAGGCGCGCGCCAATCTCGATGCGGTGCGCAACCAGCGAGCTGCGGCGCTTGCCGAGGAAGCGCGTCTCGTGGCGGAGCGCGACGGGAAGGAAAGCATTTCGTTCCCGCAGGAGTCGCTGGAACGCCAGAACGATACCGCCGTCCACCGCACGATCGAGGATCAGCAGCGCGCGTTTCAGGACAGGCGCGCCTATATCAAGAATCAGGTCGATTCGTTGCAGGCCAGGGTCGGTCAGGCCCAGGAGAAGCTCGCCGGCTCGGAGGAGGCCAATAAGTCGGCTATCAAACAGCTCGAGTGGATCGACAAGGAGCTTCCCGCGCTCCGCACCCTCTATGACAAGGGCCTCGTCCAGTGGCCGCGCATCACCGCCCTGGAGCGCCAGCGCGCGCAGATGGAAGGCACGATCGGCCAGACCGCGGCTGCTATGGCGGAGAGCCGTCAGGCGATCGACCAGGCTAAGTTCGACATGGCCCAGGTCGGCAAGGGCATGCAACAGGAAGTTGCCCAGCGAATCATCGACGTGCGCAAGCAACTCTCCGACCTCGCGGAAAAATTGAAAGTCGCCGAGGACGTGATGAACCGGTTGACTGTGCTTGCACCGCAGACGGGTGTAGTGCAGGGACTGAAGTTCTTCACCCGGGGCGCGGTGATACGCCCTGGTGACGCCCTGCTTGACATAGCGCCGCTCAACGAGGCGCTCGTCATCCTGGCCCAGATCCAGCCGACGGACATGGATGTGGTGCAGACTGGGCTCGAGGCGGAAGTCCGCTTTCCTTCGTTCCATCTTGGGCAGGTGCCGTTCATCCTGGGGACGGTGAAAACTTTGTCCTATGACCGGCTCATCGACCAGAAGAACCAGAATTCCTATTTCGCTGCCGAAATCGTCGTGGATCCGAAAACGATCCCCGACCAGATCAAGGACAGGTTGAGGCCGGGCATGCCGGCGCAGGTGATGATCGCGACGGGCGAGCGCACGCCGTTCGAATATCTCACCGCGCCGCTGTTCAATCGTCTCCGGAAGACGATGGTCGACGGCCACTGAATGCGGGCGTTCGGGATTTGATGGTTGGCCGGACGGCGGGGCCGATGCGTTGGGCGTCGGAAGCTGCTACGAAAGCAGCATCTATCGCTGATCGCAAAGAGGCATCTGTGGCACGTATCGAGGGTGGGGCAACCCGCAGTCACGGCAACGTCGAGGCGGTGCCGCTTGCGCTGGACGGGGTGTTGCTCGTCAGAACGCGGCGCTTCGGCGATAGGCGCGGGTTCTTCACCGAGGCCTACAACCGTGCCGAGTTCGTAGCCGTCGGCATCGATAGTGTGTTCGTGCAGGACAACCAGTCGTTCTCGGCGCCGCGCGGCACCATCCGCGGCCTCCACTTCCAGTCGCCACCTCACGCCCAGGCCAAGCTTGTGCGCGTGCTGCGGGGGGCTATCCTTGATGTCGTCGTGGATATCCGGCGCCATTCACCCACCTTCGGGCGGCATCTCGCCGTCGAGCTCGACCATGCGGAAGGCCAGCAACTCTTCGTCCCGGAAGGCTTCGCGCATGGCTTCTGCACGCTGACGCCCGATACGGAGGTGTTCTACAAGGTCACCGATATCTACGCTCCTCAATGTGACCGCGGGATTGCGTGGAACGATCCGGCGCTCGGCATCGATTGGCCCGTAGATGCAGCCGACGCGAGCCTCTCCGATAAGGATCGGCATCAGCCGCTCCTGTCCGAGACTGAATTCGTCTTCTGAGGGGGCCGCATGCGCATTATCGTGACAGGCGGCGCCGGTTTCATCGGATCGGCATTGGTGCGCCATCTCGTTCTGGAGCGTGGGGCCAGCGTTCTCGTCGTCGACAAGCTGACCTATGCCGGCAATCGCGCCTCGTTGAGGCTATGCGAAGGCAAGCCCGGCTTTGCCTTCCTCCAGGCGGACATCGCCGATGGCCCCCGCATGCGCGCCGCCTTCAGCGAATTCTCGCCGGATGCGGTCATGCATCTCGCCGCCGAAAGTCATGTCGATCGCTCGATTGCGGGAGCGGCGCCGTTCATCGAGACCAATATCGTCGGCACCTTCACGTTGCTTGAGGCCGCGCGGGCCTATCGCGACACGCTGATGGGCGAGGCGAAGGATGCCTTCCGCTTCCTCCATGTCTCGACCGATGAAGTGTTTGGCTCGCTCGGTGAGAGCGGCGCCTTTTCCGAGACGACGCCCTACGATCCACGCTCGCCTTATTCCGCGAGCAAGGCGGCATCGGATCATCTGGCGCGCGCCTGGCATGAGACCTACGGCCTGCCGACGATCGTCACCAGTTGCTCCAACAATTACGGACCCTATCATTTCCCCGAGAAGCTCATTCCGCTGATCATCCTCAACGCTTTGGAAGGCAGGCCGCTGCCCGTCTATGGCGATGGGGGGCATGTTCGCGACTGGCTGTTTGTGGAAGACCATGTGCGCGCCCTCGTCGCTGCGCTGGAGCACGGCAGGCCGGGTGAGACCTATGCGATTGGCGGCCGCAGTGAACGCCGCAACCTCGCGGTGGTGGAGGCCGTCTGCGATATTCTTGATGAGCTGGTTCCCGATGAAGGCGGGGCGCGGCGCAGGCTGATCACCTTCGTGGCGGACCGGCCAGGCCACGACCGTCGCTATGCCATCGATGCCGCGAAGATCGAGCGGGAGCTTGGCTGGCGCCCACGCGTGAGCTTCGAGGGTGGCATCGCGCAGACGGTGCGCTGGTATCTCGAGAATGAGTGGTGGTGGCGCCCCCTGCGACAGGGCGTTTATGGCGGAGAGAGGCTTGGCCTGATTTCCGGTGATGCATTGTCCCAGCCTGCGGAAGGGAAGGGATGATGCGGGTCCTCGTGGCCGGGGCGGGCGGGCAACTTGGCGGCGCGCTCGTTGCAGAATTTCGCGCGGCCGGCGCGGAGGTCATCGCCATGGCCAGGGCTGATCTCGACCTGTCCTCACCATCCACCTGGGGCAATCGTGTCACGGCCTTACGGCCCGACCTCGTTGTCAATGCGGCCGCCTACACGGCTGTCGACAGAGCGGAAGATGACAGAGACGCGGCCTGGGCGGTGAATATGGAGGGAGCGGCCGCGCTGGCACGCGAGGCTGCGGCTTGCGATGCCGCGCTCGTGCATGTCTCGACCGATTATGTTTTCGACGGACGCAAGGGGGCCCCCTATACCGAGGAGGACGCGCCCAGCCCCACGGGTGTGTATGGAGCTTCCAAGCTTGCGGGCGAGGCGGCGGTGATGGCGTGCCATGCGCGGGCCCTCGTCCTTCGCACGGCGTGGGTCGTATCCGCCAGCGGGCATAATTTTCTCAAGACCATGCTGCGGCTGGGCGCGGAACGCGAGAGCATCAGCGTCGTCGACGACCAGCGGGGGACGCCGACATTCGCGGATGACCTGGCGGACGCCATCATTCGCATGGCCCCGCGTCTCGTTTCAGCCAAGGCCGGGGATCCGGCTTTCGGCATCTTTCATCTCACGGGCGCGCCCTATACGACGTGGTACGGCTTTGCCGAGGCCATCTTTGCCGGGACGGCCAGGCGCGGCCGGAAAACGCCCACGCTCCGGCCGATCGGGACGGCCGATTATCCCACACGCGCGGTAAGGCCAGCCGATTCGCGCCTTGATTGCGCGCGGATCTTGGCTGTTTATGGCATCGAAGCGGCCGATTGGCGCGTGTCTCTCGGGCGCTGCCTCGATGAGTTGCTGGCTGAAGGAGACGACGGGCGATGAAGGGAATTGTTCTGGCGGGGGGAAGCGGCACGCGGCTTTATCCGGCGACGCTCGCCGTCTCGAAGCAGCTCATGCCCGTCTACGACAAGCCGATGGTGTACTATCCCCTGTCGGTCCTCATGCTCGCAGGTATCCGCGACATTCTCCTGATTTCGACGCCACAGGACCTGCCGCTCTTCCAACGCCTGCTTGGAGACGGCTCCCAATGGGGGATCTCGCTCACATTTGTCGAGCAGGATGAACCACGCGGTATCGCCCATGCCTTGATCCTTGCCGAGGCCTTCATCGGCGGCGGACCTGTGGCGCTGATCCTCGGCGACAACATCTTCTATGGTCATGACCTGCCGCAACAGATGGCTGACGCGCGCAATAAAGGCACCGGGGCCTCGGTCTTTGCCTACCATGTGGCCGATCCCGAGCGTTACGGTGTCGTGGAATTCGACGCGGGGGGGCGGGCGCTGTCGATCGAAGAAAAGCCTGCCAAGCCCAAGTCGGAATGGGCTGTCACGGGCTTGTATTTCTACGATGGCCGGGCTCCTTCCATTGCGCGTGGATTGAAGCCGTCGAAGCGTGGCGAGCTGGAAATCACCGATCTGAATCAGATCTACCTGCGTGAGGGGATGCTGCATGTGCAGCGTCTCGGCCGTGGCTATGCCTGGCTCGATACCGGCACCCATGACAGTATGCTGGAGGCCGGAGAGTTCGTGCGCGCGATCGAAAAGCGCACCGGCCAGAAGATCGCGGCGCCTGAAGAGATCGCCTATGAGCAGGGCTTCATCGATGCCGCGCAGCTGCGCGCGCTCGCGGCACCTTTGCGCAAAAGCGGTTATGGCGCCTATCTCGATGGTCTCACGGGCGCCGAACCATAAAAAAGTCGGGCCAGCCGGCAGGCTGCGCCCGACAATTTCAAACTCAAGCCGGATCGTTGGCGTCAGCGGCCTCAGGCCGCCTCTTCCTCCTCATCACCCCATTCGCTCCACGCTGCGCTTGGCGCGCCGAGGACTGTCACGCCCTTCTTCGGGAACATCCCGGAAAACGCGAACTGACAGCGGACGTCGAGCATCAGCAACTGTTCAGGGCGAATGCTGTAGCTGACGGCGCCGGTGACCTCGTCCGGCTGGCCCGGCTCGGTCGGGATCGCGCCTATATGCGATCCCTCGACAACGAGCACGTTGGCCTTCTGCTCCGTCCAGAGCCCGACCATTGCACTCTTGCTGCCCTGGGCGCGATGGGCGCGGAGAAGCTTTTCGAAAGCCTGCGCGCTGGTGACGTGCTGCTTCTCCATGCCGGTATCGTTGAAATGCCAGACCGACAGCAAGTCGGCCGCGACCGTAGCCGGATCTTCCTTGGCTATGCCCTCGCTCTTGCGCACAGCCAGCGTGCGCTCGTAAACGCCGAACTGCAGCGTGGCCTTGAGGAAGTCATATTCCGCCTGGGTCAGCCAGCCGCGCGTCAGCATCCATTTGAGCGAGGAAAGCCTGCTCGCGATATCCTCGGGATCGACGGCCGGTTTTTGATCAACGGCCTGAATGCGCGATTTGGCCTGGATCAGCGATGCATCGCTGCCCTCCAGGCGCACAACCACGCCAGCAAGCCTCTCGGGATCGTCGAGAGTAATGGGGAAGTGGAAGCCGAGGTGGCCATCACCGAGGCCGGCGTCAGCAAGATCCTGCCGAAAAATTTCAACCTTGCCAGCACCAATGCATCGGTCGTCAAGAAAGGCCAATACAGTGCGATCCCTGGCACTAAGGGGTTCGGTGTAAAGCCACCCGCCCACCTTGTCTATGGTAACAAACTCGATCGATCCGCGGATCATAAAAGGCGTCCTTAGCTTGAGTTAAGGTTCTCTGTCCCCCGTTTCACCTTCGCCCCCCGGCTAGGCAAAAAGCATATTTCATGCCGTCATGACGCTCCGATGGCTGCTAGTGCCGGAGCTGTCTTCATTGGCGCCTCGCGGAACACGCGCAAATAGTGCTCTGCCATCTGTCGCGCATCGAATGGATCTGGCACGGACATCTGCAGGCGTTCCGCGATACGCGGGTCGCAAGCCGTTTCGATGGCCTCCGCGAGGCTTGCCGGGTTGCCGACCTGGAAATGCAGGCCGGAAACGCCAGGCTTCACCTTCTCCGCCATGCCGCCGATGTTGCAGGCAATCACCGGCCGGCCGGCTGCATAGGCCTCCTGAATGACAACCGGCGAGTTTTCCCACCACCGACTCGCCATCACGACGTAATCACACGCACGCATCAATGATATGACTTGCGTATTGTCATAAGGCCCTGCGTATTCCAGCGCTATATTGCGCTTAACGTCGGCTTCGAACTTGTCGATGAATTCCTGCGCCTGGCCGATGATATTGCCATGGATGCGGATGATGACGCGGCGCGCGAGCTGCGGCTTAGCGCGGATGAACTCCGCCGCATCCAGAATGACGTCGACACCCTTGAACGGGTTGATCTGTCCAAAATACCCGAAAACCCAAGGCTCGGAGGGATCCTTCGGCCGGTTGGGGATGCGTTGCGGTTTGTCGGCCAACCCGTTCTCGATGACCCGAATCCGCTCGGCGGGCAATCCCCAGGCGACAAAGCGGTCGGCAAGGAAATTACTTGGCGAGATGAAGCTCGCGACGCGGGAGAAGGCCTTCATGAAGAAGTCCTGCCGATACTGGAACTGCCCGCGCTCATGCTCCGGGAAGCAGCGGACACATTTCGACGCGCTCGAGCTGTCGCACAGCCGCCGATGCGGCCGGGTGACCATTTGCCCGTGGTGGTGACAGATCGCCAGAAATTCATGGAGCGTCACCACGGTGCGCGGGGTTCTTCCCGATACCGTGCGGATGCCGTTCAAGCCGAAATTCATGAAGTGATGAAAATTGGCGATGCCGATGCCCAGCTCATCCATGGTGAAGGCCAGCTCATCGGCGACGTGCTTCGGCGCGATGTGATAGAAATGATCGTAATAGGCAGGGTCATAGAAGATGACCCGCTCCATTGGCGAGTTGAACTCGAGCCGCGACTTCTGGTCCCGCGGACATGCCGCGATGAAATAGGGATCGAGGCCGAGCTTCTGCAGTCCCAGAAACAAGGTATAGGCGCTGATCTCCGCACCGCCCTTGCTCACTGAGGGGTGGGTATGGGAGATGATCGCGATGCGATTTTTTTGGGGGATCATCGCCGTCTCACGCATATCTTGGCCGGCTGACGACGTAGCGTCGCCGCACGGCTTCGTTGAAGGTCTCGATGACCATGGATGAAGGCTGGCTTCTCAGGCGCCGCACAGCCCCCTTGTGCAGGACATGATCTTCCAGCTCGGCAAGTCCATTGTCCTCGTAGGTCCCGTTGAGGAAGGCGGGCGCGCCGAGCATCCACTCCCGGAACGCCTGCGTCGACCAGGCGAAGCAGTCCACGCTCGCGCCCTCGAGGGGATGGCCTTCAAGCGCATCCTCGCTTGCGAAAAACTGCAGCGTCCGGTCTTCCTCGGCATGGGCGGATTCGATGCAGCTCCAGCCCCAGGTGGTCGGGAGCATATCCGGGCCGACGAAGGTGAACCAGTCGCATTCGAGCTGCTGCAGGATGCCCGTCAGCGAATAGAGCGCAAAATTGGTGTTGGCCACACGGAACAGGGACACGGGCCGCCGCAGCTTGAGGCGGAGGTCATTGGCGAGCCCCAGCACGCGCGGCCTGTCATGCGCCGGGCCGGTGATCAACGCGACGCCAACATCGCTTGCCATGTTGCTCATTTCGTCGGCAAGTTCCTCCAGCACCAGGAGAACGTCGCTCGGCTCCTTGGGCAAGACGACGGCGACGAGGCGGGGGGCTTTCTGGATGATGAGATTATCCGACCGTCGTGAGAGCGTGAGCACCTGGCGGCGGAAAGCTGCGACGAACTGGTCGAAAAAGGGCTCAACCGGCAGGCTCGGATAGAGCATCGCCACCTGCGCCAGGGGCCGGCTGTCGAGGCACGAGCGGAAAATGCTCGCATCGAGAACCTGAACCACCGAACTTCCGTCTGCGAAGACGATCTTCAACATCGGGTTGAAGAGATCCCCGTCGCTGACCTGGCCCCGAAAGATGCCAACAAAGCCGGCTTGGTCGAAGAGGTCGTCCATGCGCGGGAAGGCGGCTTGCAGGTCGGGCCGCGGCTTGCTGTAACGTGAGGATCCATCGAGATGCAGGAGATTGTCTCCCAGCTTCATGATGACATCCTCGATGCGCTTGTAAGGGCTGAGGAGCCAGCCTTCGACAAAGACGCCGAAGTCCTCGAGGACGATCGCGCGATCGATGGACAAGGCGATGCCACCCTGAGCAACGGATTTGCCGGATGGAACCCAATTGCCGGACAGCTCGATAAGCCGCTCGATCTGCCGCAGGCGGCGATCGTCGGAATGCGCCCTGAGTTCGTGCAGCCGCGCGAGCGCGTCCTTCTCCGAAAGCGCGTGCAGCGGCTTCACGCTCCGCAGGAAAACCGGGTTTTCGAAGCCTCTGTAAAGGAAGAAATCCGCTGTCGGCGCGCTTGGGCGCCAGCGGGTGGACGCGATGCCAAAGAAAGCAAGAGCTCCGTCCGGCAGGTCATCACGCGGATAGGTCGCGACGAACAGGCCGGCCGGATATTTCTGACCGTCCACGATCACGCCGCAGAAATTGAGCGGTTCGCCCTCCATGGCCCAGCCGCTGATGATGACGAGATCATCGGAGAGGGGACAGATCGCCTCGATGAAGCCGCGCTCGGCGCCCGGAAGGGGACGGAACGGGATGCGGCACAACGGTTCGGCTTCGCCGCGCAAACGCATCAGATCAGACGCAAGATCGGAAAACTGTCCGGTCTGCGTTGCCGCTTCGGCGTGCCGCGCGACCTCCTCGGCGAGTTCCAGGGCTTCGATCACGGTCGGCATCTCGGCGCCGCCAAGGCCGAAGGCGGTGCCGGTCACCCTGACCATCAACCTTTGCCCGCGATTGCCCGGGGGAACACGGAAACAGTTGTAGAAGGTCTCGGGGCCAAAGCGGAAACCCGGCATGAACTCGGGGTCATGCGAGTAGCCGAGATCGGAGCGAAACTGGTTCACCTCCGTCTCAGCGAGAACCGTATTGCCGGCAATCAGCTGTACCTTCAGGCGGAGTGCCGGCTGTTCAAGATTGAAAACCCAGCCGACGATACCCTGGTCGGCACTGACAAGATCAATACGCCCACGGATGGAGGACCCGGGCGCGCGTTGCGCGCCGTCCCCGGCAGTTCCGGCTGCCCCGCCAGTGCTCGAAGCGTTTGGGGAGGCCGTGAGCTGGTGCCCGTCCGAGGGCTCCGGATTTCCCGCCTCGTCGCCCGACAGAACGGGCGCCGCCGGTCCGGTATCCACCGAAGCGGCCTCGTCGGAGATTGCTGCCTCCAGGTCCGCCGGTGTCATCGCGGATGCCGCCGCCTGTTCGTCTCCCAGTGCGGAGGAGTTGTCGGCGAGCGTATCGCTCTCAGAACCCGCTTCCGGGGGAGCGGACGTCTTGCGCCGCGAGGAACGGCTGGCCGTCGGCCGCCGCTCCTTGATGGATATGACAGCGTTGGCCGGTGGAGCTGCAGTCGTCGTCGCCTCGTCTCCATTCTCGGGAAGCGATCGCTTGGACAGCTTCTCATCGGTGGTGGCGCGCGTCATGAAGCCTGCCTTACTCTTCTAGACTTGGCGTACCGGCCATCGGGCCTCGATGGAGGCCAGATCTTCGGAACACAACTCGGACACTTGGAGCCATTCACGGCTCTCAGTGTCCACTCACTGAGAACGATGGGCGGCAACCAAGCAATTGAGCTGCCAACCAGCTCGGCTGCACGCTTCTGCGCAGGGGAGGCGAGGACGCGTCGCGGCTGAGAAGCGCATTTCGGCCCCACTCTCCCCCACCGTGTCACAGGCCTAAAGGCGATGTGGCACACTGTTGCGATTGAGGAATTCACGCATCGTCCGGTATCTCTGCGGGAATGCCTTCTGGAACTTGTCAAACAGTTCCGGCTTGTAGATGTCGCGCCAGGAGGCTGTCGCGACCTCTTCCTCCGAAATCAGCGGGATGCAATGTGTCTCGGCGAGTTCCTTGCTGCGCTCGTCATAGTCGACAAGCACGCCGGGCACACCGCCTGCCATCGCAGGGAGAATGCCGTGGACGCGATAGCCGATGGCCAGGTCCATCGTCCGGATGAACTCGTCGTACTGCTCCACGGAGCGGTTGAAGAACAGCTGGTTCTCATAAATCTTGAGGATCTGCGCTTCGTTCTGGCCGGTCAGCCATCCGTCGCCGCGCAGGGTGTTCACCGCCGCCTCGATGCGCTCGGGATGGCGGAAGAAGAAGGCTTTTTCCTCCCGCTCGCCGTGCAGTGTCACGGTGAGGTTGCTCTCCTTGTCGAGCCGCAGCATGAAATCCCGCTGGATCCGGAGATAATCCTCGATATTGCGCGCATAGCCCTTGCCTGTTTCACGTCGCAGGCTGAACGCGATCCGGCGGATGTCGTAGGCATCCTTGACCCTGATCTGCAGCTTCTCATCGCGAGCGCGGAACATCGACGGGCAGCCGACGATCTCGACATTCTTGATGCCGTTGTCGGCGAGCACCTGCGCCGAGAAGGCGCCGCGAACACCGATCTGCGCGCAGTGGTCGGCGATCCCGGACCAGACGCGCAGCGCTTCTGGCGGCAAGTCGATACGGCGGTTGGATTCCGCCTGTGCCCCCACGCCGATGGCATAGACGGGAATACGCAGGCGCGAGATCAATTCGCCAGCACGTTCCCATTGCATGAACTCGTGGATGAAGTTCGAGCCACGCAGGAACACGAAGTCGAACTCGGCATTGTAGCGATCGACATCCTTGTCGGTGAAGTCGACGATATTGGCGACTTCCACGTCCTCGAAGGCGAGGAGTTTCAGGGTGGAATCATAGACCATCAGATCGCCGATGTTCGAATAGGTATCGATCACCCGTTCGATCGGCCAGCGATGTAGCTTGATCTTGTCGTGTTCGTAGCGCGCGCCCGCGGGAATCATGACCAGGGCCTTGGCGGGGCGGCGCAACGGCAACGGATGGCGCGAGCTGTTGGGTAGCGCCTGGCCGTTCCCGGCGAACGCGACATCGATGAGGCGCCGTGGCGCCGTATCCGGTACGCGCGGTAGCCTGAGCTCGAAAATCTTCTTGTCGGCATAACGGGCGACGCCCGGGGCTGCCTTCAGTCCTTGCGGCGCGATATTGGCAAATGGCGTGCCGTCGATCGAAACGCGCAGCCCATCATTCAGGAGATCTGCTGCATCATTGTGCACCCAGCCGCGCAAACGCTCCTCGGTTACGCTCTCAACATGGGCGAGGCCCGCAAGGGACGGGTGCTGATTGCTGGAAACAGTGTCCGGACGGATCGGTGATGTTGTCGTATCGCCCGCTTCAGCGGATGACCCGGCTTGGGATTGACCTTCCATCAGACTGTTCATTCGGATTCCTTCGTCGCCAAACACCACTGCGCGGCCTTGATATCCGTCATGGAACCCCTACCAGCCCTCATCACGGCCGCACGATACATTGCCTAAGCAGATACGGCACCAGCGCTGCCCCCGCCGAGCCCAGTGAACACAAGTCGGGCCTGTCCCTGCACAAAAACCGTGCCAACAGAAACAAAAGCCAAGCTTCGCTCCAATCCCGTGTCTTGCGATCAGTGATCATAGACTGGCCATTGGGGCCTAAAGATGAAACATGCGTATGACAGCGCTCGAAACTTCGCCGACCCTATTCCGGGAAACCCGGCTGATGCATCGACAATACGGAACGACCATCAGATTCGTTTGATTAATATCCAAATTCCGCAGCGACGGGAAGCCGAACCCGTTGATTATTTTGGCAGAATTCACGGTTAGTGTAGTATTGAGATGCCATTTTAGAGCGCCGTAAAGCGCGATTGTTGCGCTGCGGCAACAATCGGCTGGCCGTATTGCAACGTTCAAGTCTGGCAGCCCCTCTCAGCGAGGCACACCGGATCTCAGGTCATTGTCGCGAGCGACGACCGGCCCTCGCGCCAGCCAGAGGCCGGAGGGAAGCCGGTTGTCGCGCCGCCATGTGGGTCAGCTCGACGCGCGGCCCGCGAGGCCTTTTTCCCAGGCAAGTGCCTGGGAAACAATCATATCGAGGTTCTGGAATTGGGGGTTCCAATCCAGTGTCGACTTAATCTTCGCAACTTCGGCAACGATGGCGGCGGGATCGCCGGCCCGTCGCGGGCTGAGCACTAACGGGATATCGACGCCGCTGGCGCGTTTGACCGCTTCAACCACCTCAAGCACGGAATATCCGCGCCCGTATCCGCAGTTTAACGTGAGATTATCTCCTCCGGCACGCAGATGATCCAACGCGGCGACGTGCGCCTGTGCCAGATCGCTGACCTGGATATAGTCGCGCAGGCACGAGCCGTCCGGCGTGTCATAGTCGGTGCCGAAGACCTCAAGCTGTGGGCGCAAGCCAAGCGCCGCCTGGCACGCGACCTTGATCAGATGAGTCGCCGCTGGTGTCGATTGGCCGGTACGGCCACCGGGATCGGCGCCTGCCACGTTGAAATAGCGCAGGACGACATATTTGAGGCCATGGGCGAAAGCCGTGTCCTGCAGCATCCACTCGCTCATCAGCTTAGACCGCCCGTAGGGCGAGACCGGCTGCAGCGGCACGTCCTCGGGGACCGGCATGACGGGCGGGTTGCCGTAGACGGCTGCGGTGGACGAAAAAATGAAGCTCTCCACGCCGTTGCGCACGGCCGAGGCGAGAAGGCTGCGGGTCTTGGCGGTGTTGCCGAGATAGTAGCCCAGGGGATCGGCGACCGATTCGGGCACAACAATCCTGGCCGCGAAATGCGCGATGGCCGTGACGCCGTGGTCCTTGATCGTCTTGTCGAGGAGTGCGTCGTCCGCAACGTCGCCAACCACGAGGGACACGTCTTCAGGGAGCGCCCAACGGAACCCCGTCGACAAGTTGTCCAGGACGACGACGTCGTCGCCCTGATCGCGAAGAGCCAAAACCATATGGCTTCCGATATAGCCTGCCCCGCCCGTGACGAGAACGCTCATGCCGATCTTCCCTTTTGAACAGCCTGGGGGCCGTTCTCTAGCAATAAATGGTCCGGGAAAGAAGGCCGAATGGCTATCCCGCCCTCCCCAAGTTACGCATCATAGCTAACATGTCTGTCATGCTCTTGTGCAATTGCGAAATATATTTTTGTATATCGATCGTTCGATCGTTTCGCGAGCGCTTATCGATCACCCCGGCTGCCATTCGTGGCGGGGATCGTTAAGTTCTGGTGAGCTCAGTGGCAGATCATAAGCCGTGGCGGGGCGTGGAAGATTGCGCCATGCGGGGGGCGCGCTTCAGCTTGCATGATGATCAGTCGTTTCCTATGGAGTTTAACGAAGCTCATATGACAGAAAAAGATGTAATTACAGAACGTTCAGCGAAAACATCCCCCCGCCGTATCCGGAAGGCGGTGTTTCCGGTAGCGGGGCTTGGCACGCGGTTTCTGCCGGCGACGAAGGCGATGCCGAAGGAGATGCTCACGGTCGTCGACCGGCCGGTGATCCAGCATGTGGTCGATGAGGCCCGCGCCGCCGGCATCGAGCATTTCGTCTTCGTCACCGGCCGCAACAAGAGCGTCATCGAGGACCATTTCGACAGCCAGTTCGAGCTGGAGCGCACCCTCGAGGCCCGCGGCAAGTCCCGGGAACTGAAGGCGCTGCTCGAGGATCTGCCCGGCCCCGGCCAGACCAGCTTCACCCGCCAGCAGGCCCCGCTCGGCCTCGGCCACGCGGTGTGGTGCGCCCGCGAAATCGTCGGCGACGAGCCCTTCGCGCTGCTCCTGCCGGACATGCTCCACCATGGCGCCACGCCCTGCCTGGCCGACATGATCGCCGCCTATGAGGCCCATGGCGGCAACCATATCGCGGTGGCGCCGGTGCCCGAGGACCAGACCCACCAATACGGCATCGTCGGTGTCGAGGATCCCGCGGCCAAGGTGTCGAAGATCACCAGCATGGTCGAGAAGCCGCCGAAGGGCACGGCCCCCTCGAACCTGCACATCACCGGCCGCTATATCCTGGAGCCGGCGATCTTCGACCTGATCGCCACCCAGGAGCGCGGCGCCGGCGGCGAGATCCAGCTCACCGACGCCATGCTGACGCTCGCCAAGACCCGCCCCTTCCACGCCACCCGCTTCGACGGCGCCATCTATGACTGCGGCTCCAAGACCGGCTTCCTCGCCGCCAATGTCGCCTATGCCATGGACCGCCCCGACATCGCGCCTATCCTCAGGCAGGATATCACCGCGATCTTGAAGGTTTAGCAAGTCCTATACGGAGCGCGCGCAGATCTAGAGCTCCGATAGCGAGTATCTGATATCTGAAGTATCGGATATATTGAGATTATTCCCGGCCGGAGCGTCGCCCGGCCGGGGCATGCTTTCGCGAGGCATTCAGCCTTGCGATGCAAGTTGATCAGGTGCGTGTATAGTAATCACGCTCCGTTCCGTCGAAATGCCCGCTGGGCATGCAGCACCGTTTGAAATCTGCGTCCGGAGCCGCAGACGCAGAGATCGTTGCGACCGAGTTTCTCGATGAGCTCGACATGGCCATGGATCACGCGATCGCCACGTTTCACGCGGGTCTCGGAGGGATAGGATCGGCGACGCTTGCTCATGATCTCAAAAGGAGGCCATGTCGTCGATGGGACGGCGGGTCTTCATTGCTCTTCTCCTTCTTCATTGGAAATTGAAAGGGTCGTCGTCGGAGCGGGGGGACATCTTCGGCCTTACGCGAATCGTGGACCTTCCGGGGTGTCGCGAAGGGTGCGAACGGCATTGCCACGCTCAACCGATATGCGGGCGAGCCAGTCGCGAAACCGGGCCGCGTCACGATCGCGCTCATGCACCGCCGCGAGCAATGCGCGCAGCCTTGCGACAGCAAGCGATTTGTTGCGGTGCTGCGAGCGTTCGTCGCGGGCGACCACGGCTATGCCGGTCGGCAGGTGCACCACGCGCACCGCGCTTTCTGTCCGGTTCTGGTGTTGCCCGCCCGGCCCCCCGGCACGCAGCGCCTCGAAGCGTAGATCGGCGTCCGCGACGGGTGGCAGTTCCGGAGCGGCCGCCATTCGTCGCACGGCGATGAACCAGTTCTTGCGCCGATGCCCCGGCCGAAGGGCGCTTCTTGCGATCCATCGCACGCCTCCCTCCCACGACCGGGCAAAGGTTTCCGCACCCATGCCGTCAACGGACAGGAGAAGGGAAGCCGGCAAGGCTTCATCGGCCTCGCGACTGAACGCGAGCCCCCGTTCAAGCGCTTCCTCGCGCATGCAGGCAGCGACGGCCGCCACGCCCTGCCGGCATTCCGCCGGTCCGCGCCCCGCCGAGATACAGAGAACAAGTCCGCCCATCACGAAGCCCTCCTGTTCTGGGGGCGGGCTTCGCGCATGGTCTTGAACGTGATGACCGGCCGTAGGATAGCGACCACGCTGACCATGGCATGGTTCACCATATCGTCGATCACGCGCTCAATATCCTTATAGGCCTCGGGAGCCTCCTCCACGAGAAGGCGCCGGTCGGAACACAGGATGCGCCCGCCGAACGCATTGCGGGTGAGGCGAGCGAGGTCGCCGGGCTGCTTTCTGACCCGCCGTTCCATCGAGGCGCGGTCATGGCGGCGGCCAGCGCCATGGGCGATCGACCGGATGGTTCCGGGCGGCGGCGGCAAGGGTGCGACGAGATAGGTAAACGCCCCCCGTGACCCCGGCACCGGCACGAGCCCCCGGTCGGCCGAAGCAGCGCCCTTGCGGTGAAGCACTGCATGGTCGACACGCTCGGCCAGATTATGCGGGCTGTCGACCATCAGTGTTCCGTCGCAGCGCAGCGCCGCGATGGCGCGGGCGGCGATGACACGCCGGTTGAGCCGGGCGAAGGCGACCGCATTGTCGTGGGCGGCGAGATAGGCCTCACCGCCTTCGGCCAGCGGCAGGCCCTCCGTGCCACCGGCATGGTGCTTGGCCAGAGTGGCGGCACCGAGCCCGCGCGAGCCCGAGTGGATGAGCAGCGCGAGGGCGCCCGCCTCGAGCCCGGCGCCGCGGGCCCGCTGGAGGTCGACGATTTCGGCAACGGCCTGCAGTTCGCAGAAGTGGTTACCGCCGCCGACAGTGCCGAGGCTGCCTGCAAAGCCGCCATCGTCGATGCCCTCTGCGGCGGCAAGGCCCGGCGCGTCGCCCTGCCAGGGGCCCTCTAGAGCGGCAAACCGTTCGACCGCCTTGTCGATCTTGAGGCGGCGCTCGGCGAGGTCGAGGTTCCAGAGCTGCATGCCGCAGCCGATATCCGTGCCGATGATATCCGGATGGACAATACCCTGCGTGAGAACCGCGCAGCCGACCGGCCCGTGATGACCGGGGTGGAGATCCGGCATGCCGGCGACGGCTGTGACGCCGTTGCGTTCTGCCGCTTGTTCGAGCTGCCGCACGGCAGCGCCCTCGATCCACGACGTGGATGAGGCAAAGATGCGGACGCGCGCGTTGGCGGCCGCGTCGAATGAAGTGCCCATGATGATTTCAAGCGAGAATGCGCGCTGCCTCGACAGGCGCGCGTGGTCAGGCAACGGTCGCGAAGGACCGGATGATGATCAGTAAGAGGCCCTGACCGGGCGGAAGGTCGCAGACATGGCCTTGCCCTTTCTCGCGGTGGACATGAGTGTCCGAAAAATCCGGCCCGTCTCCTACGACGTCTCGTTGTTGCCGGCTAGTGCAATTCTGCAACGCTCATCGTTCTCTTCCGCGCTGTGCGAACGGAACCTGTGCAGGGTCTCCTTCATGTGGTCCATCATCGCGCGATGCGCGCCCTCCGCGTCGCCAGCGGCGATGAGACGGAAAATTTCGGCATGCCTGTCCTGTCGCGTCATCACGATCGCCTCGGTCTTCGTGTCGTCATCGCGCAGGAAGGCGATGGCGTCGCGCAGGGGCTCCGACCAGAAATGAATGATCTTGATGAGGACCTGGTTGCGGCTGATGCGCGCGATGGCGAGGTGAAAAGCGAGATCCTCATCCACGCCGTCGCGTCCTTCGGCCTCGGCTTTCGCCATGGCATCGAGCGCCGTCTGAAGAACCGCGATATCCTCAGGGGTTCTGCGCTCCGCCGCCAGTCTCGCGGTCTCGCTCTCGACTCCGCGGCGAACCTCAAGGAGGTCGAGCAGCCCTTCCTGCGAGGCGTTGAGATCTCCGATTCGGATGCGTAGCACCTTCTGGTCGGCCACGAAGAGACCCTGACCCTGGCGGCTTTCCACCAGACCGTCCGCGCGCAGGAAGGCCAGAGCCTCCCGCACGACAGGCCGGCTTACCTGCAATTGCCGCGCGATCTCCGCTTCCGACGGGAGGCGAGAGCCAGCCGGCATGCCCTGGCGGATAGAAGTCTCCAGCCGCTGGACCGCATCGCCGACCAACCCGATCCGGGGAGCGACAGCTTCGAGTTTCACACCAAGCATCCCGAAAAAAACTTTATATTGCCTAGTTGCCATGTCGTAAGGTGTATGACAACTCTGTGCGAACGAAAAAAACGGCCAGACCGCGAGTTCACCAACAAGGGAGGATGGGCCACGGCGCCAGCTGACGTCTGACGCCAGGCCGGAGTTATGCAAAAATTCCTCGATCTTCTTTACCGGGCGCTTGACCTGCTGCTGGTGGTCCTTCTCGCGGGAATGGTTGCGCTCGTCTTTGCGAATGCTGTCGCCCGCTATGTCTTCGACTACAGCATTCACGTGGCGGACGAGTTGCCGCGCTTCATGTTCGTGTGGCTCACCTTCATCGGAGCCGCGGTCGCGCATCGGCAATCGCTGCATCTCGGCATGAAATTCGTCATCACCTCCTTTCCGAAGAGCGCGTGGCCGGGGCTGATGGCCCTGTCCGAGGTGCTGATACTCGGCTGCTGCCTGCTTCTCATATGGGGCGGGGTGCTGACTTGGCAGGTCAACGCGTCGGTAACCTCGCCCATCCTGGGCGCATCCCTCGTCTATGTTCACGGTGTGGCGGTATTCTCGGCCGTGCTGATGGCGATGTCCTCGACCTGGCGGCTGGTGCGTCTTGCACGCGGCGAAATGACCGAGCACGAACTCGCGGTCTTTGCCGAGACGGAGGAAGACCAGGTTATCGCCGAAACCAAAGGGCGGCTCGATTGACAGTCACAGTCTTTATCGTCGCGCTCTGCGCGGCCCTGGCCGTTGGTGTGCCGGTTTCCTTCGCCCTCATCATCTGCAGCGTCGCCCTGATGCTCCAGCTTGGGTTGTTCAATGCGCAGATCATCGCGCAGAATCTCGTGACGGGGTCCGACAACTTTCAGCTTCTGGCGATTCCCTTCTTTCTGCTGGCGGGCGAGCTCATGAATGCTGGCGGTTTGTCCCGCCGCATCGTGCATTTCGCCATGTCGTTCGTGGGTCACCACCATGGCGGCCTCGGCTATGTCGTGATCTTCGCGGCGATCATATTGGCATCCCTGTCGGGATCTGCGGCGGCCGATACCGCGGCACTCGCGGCGTTCCTGCTGCCGATGATGCGCTCGTCGGGCTATGACACCGGCCGGTCCGCCGGTCTGATTGCGGCCGGCGGCATCATTGCGCCGGTCATTCCGCCATCGGTCGGCTTCATCGTTTTCGGCGTGGCCGCCAATGTGTCGATCACACAGCTCTTCCTGGGCGGCGTTGTGCCTGGGCTCCTGATGGCGCTGTCCCTGGTTGTCGCATGGGCGCTGGTCGTGCGGGGCGAGACCAATCTGAAGCTGTTGCCCAAGGCGAGCTGGAAGGAGCGCGCGCAGGCAGGCATCGATGGCATCTTTGCCCTCATGATGCCTGTCATCGTACTCGGTGGCATCCGCTTCGGCATCGTGACGCCGACGGAGGCGGCGGTGACGGCAGCGGTCTATGCAATGCTTGTCGGATTATTCGTCTATCACGAGATCACGATACCGCAGCTGTTCCCGATATTCCTGGCCGCGGCGAAGATGACGGCGATTGTGATGTTCCTCGTTGCATCGGCGACAATTTCAGCGTGGCTGATAGCCCAGGCGGATATTCCTGCGCAATTCAGCGAATTCCTGGGGCCGTTCAAGGAAAATCAGACCATTTTCCTGCTGGTCGTGATGTTCCTCGTCTTCCTGATCGGAACGGCGCTCGACTTTAATCCCACCGTTCTCATACTCACGCCAATCCTTATGCCGCTGGTCAGGGAGGTGGGAATCAATCCCGTCTACTTCGGCGTGCTGTTCATCATGGTCAATGCGATCGGCCTGATCACGCCGCCCGTGGGCATTGTGCTGAACGTGGTGTGCGGCGTCGGCAACGTCTCCATGAAGCGGGTGATGGTTGGGATATGGCCGTTCCTGCTGGCGCAATGCCTGGTCGTCGTGCTGCTGGTGTTGTTCCCCGAACTCGTCCTCGAGCCGCTGCGGTGGCTGCGCGGGCGGTGAATATTGCTCAGAATACGAAAAATTGGAGGAAATACTATAATGCTCAGGAATAAGACATTCGCAGTTCTGGCGGGCGTGCTTGCGGTTGCGATGCCTCTCGGAGGTGGTGCGTCAGCCCAGGTGCAGGATCGCTCGATCCGCGTGGGCAGTACATTGTCTCCCGAACATCCCAACGGGATCGCGATCAAGGCAATGGCGGCCTGTGCTGCCAAGCAGAGCGATGGCAAGATCAAGATCCAGGGCATCTACAATGCGGCGCTCGGCGGCGATCAGGAGATGAGCCAGGCGGCGCGCGCCGGCACCCTCGACATGTTCACTACGACGACCTCGCCGCTGGTCGGGTTGGAACCGAAGTTGGGAGTGTTCGACCTGCCGTTCCTCTTCAACAACCGGGACGAAGCCCTGGCTGTACTTGATGGGCCCTTTGGCAAGACGGTGTCGGATTTGATGCCGGCCCGCGGGCTCGTCAATCTGTCGTTCTGGGACTATGGCTTCCGGCAGATCACCAATTCCAAGCGGCCTATCAAAGCGGTCGACGATCTGCGTGGTATTCGCCTGCGTGTCATCCAGAACAACATCTTTATCGATGCCTTCTCGACACTCGGGGCCAATCCCATCCCGATGAGCTGGGGTGAAGTTTTCCCGGCGCTGGAAACCGGGGCGATCGACGGGCAGGAAAATCCGGTGCTCACGATCAGTGATGCGCAGCTCTCCGATGTCCAGAAGTATTTGTCGCGGACAAATCACGTCTATAGCGCCCTGATGGTCGTCTATTCGAAAGCTCTGTGGGACAAGCTTTCGGCCGATGAGCAAAAGATCATCCAGGCCTGTGCCAATGAGGCCAAGGTGATTCAACGCGAGGAGATGGGCAAGCGCGCTGATCAGGCCTATGCGAAGCTGCAGAAGGATGGCATGGCTATCAATGATGTCGATCCCGCCACCCTGGATGACATGCGCAAGCGCCTCGCACCGCTCTACGAGAAATACGCTGCGTCGATCGGGAAGGACATGATCGATGGCCTGAACGCGCAAGTCGCGGAAGTTCGCAAGAAGTAATTGATATAATTGTCAGGAGGAAATGCCCGGCGGGGCATTTCCTCAGCGCGAAGGAAATCCACGTGAAGATTACCGCCATCAAGACGACAGTCGTCAATGCCGAGATGCGCAACTGGGTCTTCGTGAAGGTCGAGACTGACACGCCGGGCCTTTATGGCTGGGGCGAGGCGACGCTCGAATGGAAGACGCGTGCCGTGGTCGGCGCCGTGGAGGACATCGAGCCGCTCTTGGTGGGCAAGGATCCGCGCGACATCGAGCAAGCCGTGCGCATCATGCACAAGCATGGCTTCTGGAAAATGGGATCGATCGGCGCGTCGGCCATTTCCGGGATCGAGGTCGCCTTGTGGGATATTCTCGGCAAGGATCTTGGTGTCCCGGTCTGGCGCCTGCTGGGCGGCAAGACGCGCGACAAGGTGCCAGTCTATACGCATCTCGGTCTTGGGGACATGAAGTCGGTCTACGAGACGATGGAGGTAGCGAGCCTCGTGGAGAGCGCGCTCGCTGTCGTGGAGAGGGGCTATCGTGCCCTGAAGGTCGTTTTCATTCCCTACACGCACTACACCACGACAATCCGCAACGTGGACCATGTCGAGAAACTGATGATGGGTCTGCGCGAGGCTGTCGGCGACGAGGTGGAGATCATGATCGATTTCCACGGCCGTCCCGCGAGTGTTGCGGCCGCCCTGGACTATATCCGGGTGCTGGCGCCGGGGCGCCCGCTCTTCGTCGAGGAGCCGGTCCCTCCGTTCGATCCGCAGCTCATGCGCGAAATTACGCGCCAGTCGACCGTGCCGGTTGCGACTGGCGAGCGGCTGATCGGCCGCGCCGAGTTCGAGCCGCTGTTTCACATGCGCGCCCTTCATATCGCGCAACCGGACATTGCTCATACCGGCGGGCTGTGGGAGGCGCGCAAGATCGCGGCGGCTGCGGAAACCGCCGGTGTCGGCATCGCGCCACACAATCCACTCGGTCCGATTGCGGGCGTGACAGCGCTTCATTTTGATATCGCAACGCCGAATTTTGTCATCCAGGAGGAGATGACAGGTTCGGTGCCGTGGTACGACGAGGTGGTGGAGAGCCCGATCCAGCGCGTCGACAGCGCCTGGATGGTGCCGGAGCGACCGGGACTTGGCCTTGAGGTCAATGAAGCCGTGGCGGCGAAATACCCCTTCAAGAAGGAAGTCTACCACGCACAGAATGCTGTCCTTGGAGATGGCACGATCGTGGATTGGTAGGCGCTCCATTCCCGTATGGAGGGCCTCTGTCGGGCTTCCCTGGGATTGCGCCATACGTTCAGCGGGAGCCGGCCAAGGGGCCGGCTCTTTGCTTTTCTGGGGGGCTCCGCCCACACTGACCCAACTGTCAACATCCTTGGCCACACGCTTTGTGCATCAAAAGAAGGCGATCGGGCCTGCATGGCACGGGCCCATGGTCGTTGCCGTCTCGTCATGCGGTTTGGCTGGATTGGTGTGCGCGTGGTCATCAATGCTGTTTTCGGTGCACCCTGGAAGCAGAAAATACGAAATTCCTGACCGAAAATGGAACTAAAAATTGCTCAACCCCGCCGATGCTCAGGGACGGGCCTAACGCATGGAATCAACAATGCCGGCCAGGAGAAGAGGGTGAGCGATGATGGTGCGGGACGACAAATTTGCGCATTTCTTAGGCAAAATATGCGGTGGCAGGCACAATTATAAACAGGCACGTGTGTACAAACATACTTGACTGTTTGTAAATTGCGATGCCTGATGCTGTCGAGGGAGCACCCATGGCAGTTCGCAGGCAGCGCCGGACCCAGCAGGAGCGTAGCGCCGATACATCGGAAAGGCTGCTCAATGCGACCATCGATCTATTGCATGATCGTGGTCTTTATCGCATGTCTACGTCCGAAATTGCCGAGGGTGCAGGTCTATCCCGAGGTGCCTTGACGCATCATTTTAGTTCTAAAGAGGAGATAATTGTCGAAGCTGTTGGGTATATGCTTCGAAAGGTGACCTCCGGTCTGCACGAGATGGCCGAAGGTATTCGGTTTTCCGGTAGTTCTACGGATGAAATTGTCGAATATCTGTGGCGAATAATGAATGATCGCCTGTTTTATGTGACGATGGAGTATCTTCCCGAGGCGCGGCATAATCCCGAATTTCGGGAGAAGATCGTCCCGGTCGTCAAGGAGTTCCACGAGGCGCTCAATGCCGTCTGGGCTGAGCTCGCGGCGCAGGCCGGCGTCGGCGTCGATCAGGTTCTCGTCTTGATGAATGCCACCATGTGCATGTTCCGCGGGATGATTGCGCAGACAACCGTCAAGGATGATCCCGCCTATTTCCAGGAATTGCTTCAATTCTGGAAGGGGCAGGTGAGGCGGGAATTCAATGCCGTTGTGGCGGCGTCGCCGGCAATACGGCGAGCCGCCCGAAACTAGAAGTCTGCGCATACCCAAACTACGCACTTCGCGAGTGTCAGAATCACAGCGCGTGCTGCGCGCGGTAAGAACACGTTGGGGGACCATGCAAACACAGGAGCTAAGAGGGCCGCGCGCACCGGCATATCCACTTCTCGTGGAGAATGTTCGGTTGTCCTTCGGCGGCCTCAAGGCGTTGGATGGCGCCTCTTTCCACGTCACGCCCGGCATCGTGACCGGCCTTATCGGCCCCAATGGCGCCGGCAAGACGACGATGTTCAACGTCATATCCGGGCTTTATCGTGCCGATACAGGGTCGATCTCGTTCATGGGGCAGGCCATCGAGACGATGAGCCCGCACAAGATATCCCGTCTCGGCCTTGTCAGGACGTTCCAGATCGCTCGCGGCTTTCCGAAGCTCACGGTGTTCGAACATCTCATGGTCTATGGTGCCCGCCAGCCCGGCGAGCGGCTGTTGACGGCGGTGTTCGGCTCGGCCGAAGCGCGCCAGCGCGAGGCGGAGTTGTCCGAAAAGGCGCTTACGATTGCCGCGCGCCTGCGCCTCTCCCATGTCATCGACAACAAGGTCACCGATCTCTCCGGCGGGCAGAAAAAACTGCTCGAAATTGGCCGGGCCCTGATGGCCGATCCGCGCATGATCTTGTTCGATGAGCCCGCCGCCGGCGTCAATCCGACATTGGCGGAGGAGATCGGCGACCAGCTTTTGCTCCTCGCCGAAGAGGGGCTGACCGTTCTGCTGATCGAGCACGACATGGCCTTGATCGAGCGCATCTGCCGCCGTGTCATCGTCATGGCGCAAGGCCGCACATTGGCGGAAGGCAGTTTCGAGGACGTCCGCAACAATGCGGAGGTGCAGGACGCCTATCTCGGAGGCCGGCGATGAACGCCCACAGGAGGCTGATCGAGGTCACGGGCCTCGTCGGCGGCTATGCCTCCGCCGAGCAGATCGTCAAGGGCGTTGCGATGGGTGCGGATGCGGGGGAACTCGTCACCATCATCGGCCCCAACGGCGCGGGCAAGTCGACCGCCTTGAAACTGATCTCTGGCCTGCTGCGTCCCGCGCAGGGCCATGTCTATATCAACGGCCAAGATGTCGCCGGCCAGTCTCCGCAGGCGATCGCGCGTGCTGGCCTCGGCTTCGTACCGCAGGAACGCAACATCTTCGGTTCACTCTCGGTTGCCGAGAATCTGGAGATGGGGTGCCGCTTCGAACGTGGTGCGTTCAAGGAACGCGCGGCCGAGGCTTATGCGCGTTTCCCGATGCTGGCGGACAAGCGCCGGACGGCGGCGAAGAGCATGTCCGGCGGGCAGCGGCAGATCCTGGCGATGGCGATGGCGCTCATGGCGAAGCCCAGGGGGTTGTTGCTCGATGAGCCGACTGCCGGCCTGAGCCCGAAGGCTGCCCACGAATTGTTCGACTATATCAGGCGCATTGCCGCAGAAGGCATAGCCATTCTGATGGTGGAGCAGAACGCGCTGGAATCGTTGTCTGTGTCCGATCGCGCCTATGTGCTGGTGGATGGTCGCAACCATCTAGAAGGCACGGCTGATGCCGTCGCGAACGATCCCGATATCCGTCGGCTCTTCCTTGGGGGACGCAGCGCGAACGGAACGAAGTCCAATGACGCCAAGCCGTCAGGCTCGGACCTGCAGAAGTAATTATGGTGGAGGGTGAACCATGAAGATGCATTTCACACGTCGTCGTTTCCTTGGAACGAGCATGCTTGCTGCCGGCACTGTGGCGATGCCGGGGATCTTGCGTGCGCAGGAAGGCCCGATCAAACTCGGCACGCTGACACCCCTGACTGGCTCGGGTGGCGCCTACGGGCCCGTGATGGCGGACGTGGTCAAGAAGGCCGCGGGCGAAATCAACAAGGCGGGCGGCGTTCTCGGCCGCGAGCTCGTCATCATCTCCGAGGACGACCAGACCAATCCGGAAGCCGGGCTGCGCGCCGCGCGCAAGCTCATCGACGTCGACAAGGTCTCGGCGATCATGGGCACCTGGGCCTCGTCCGTGACCACGGCGGTCGCGCCCGTCTGCTGGCAGAGCGGCGTTTTCCTCGCCACGGTTTCCGGCGCCGATTCCATCACGCAGCTGCCTCACCAGGGCTTCATCATCCGGACGCAGCCCAATACGACCTTGCAGGGCCGCAAGTTCGGCGAGTTCGCGTTGGAGCAGGGCGCCAAGAGCGTGGCTTTCGTGTCACCGCAGACCCCCTTCACGGATTCGCAATACGCGGCTCTGAAGAAGGCTGTCGAGGCGGCTGGCGGCAAGACGTCGATTCTCATCTATGACGACAAGAAGACCACCCTGCGCACCGAGGTCGATCAGGTGCTGCGCAACAAGCCGGATGCCATCGTGATGGGCGGCTACACCACGGATACCGCCGTGCTGGTGCGTGATCTCTATCGCGCCAACTACAAGGGCAAGCTCCTCGGGTTCGGCTATGCGGTGAACAAGCAGCTCGTCGATGCTCTGCCGCCGGACGTGAGCGAAGGCATCATCACCCTGTCGCCGTCGGCGGCTGAAGGCACGAATGGCTACAAGCGTGTGGCCACGTTGCTCGGCATTGACACGCCCGACACCTATAGCTGCCAGATCTATGATCACATCAACCTCGTTTCGCTGGCCATGGCAGCGGGCAAGGGTACGACCGGCGCGGTCATCAAGGACAACGTCCGCAAGATCGCGCAAGGTGGCGGTCAGAAGGTCGACAATGCCATCGACGGCCTGAAGCTCGTGACTGCCGGCACCAAGATCGACTACGATGGCGCCTCGGGTCCGTGTGATTTCACCGATGTCGGTGACATTCAGGACGCCCAGTTCCGCTACGAGCAGATCAAGGGCGGCAAGATCGTCCTCCTGAAGATCGCGTAATCATGGATGCGGTCCTCCAGGCGCTGATCAACGGCATCATCTCCGGGACGCTTCTTGCTGTCCCGGCGTTGGGCTTCAGCGCGATCTTCGCTGTGCTCCGCTTCCCCAATTTCGCCATTGGCGCGTTGGCGACGGCGGGTGCCTATTGTGCCTGGGTGGTAAACGTCAGTCTCGGCCTCCCCATTCCGGTGGCGATTCTCGCCGCCTTCGCGGGGGCCGGACTCGTTGGCGCCTTGCTGGAATATGGCGCGCTGGAGCGGCTCGGCCGCGGCGGCGCGCTGATGAAGGCCATTGGCTCGCTGGCCATGGGCATGGTCATCGAGAACATTGTCCGCTTCATCTTCGGCAATGATCTGCAGGCCTTCGATCTGCCGCTGGCGCGCGATATCGTCTTCGGGCCGATCCGCGTCGGCCCGCAGCAGCTCAACAACCTCGTCCTCGCGCTTGTCATCATGGCGGCGGTCTGGGCCTTCCTCTCGCTCACCAGCCTCGGCCGGTCCATGCGAGCGGTCGCCGACAATCCCGATCTCGCGCGCCTCAAGGGTGTCAATCCGCGCTTCATCGCATTGGTGACGGTTGCCATCGGCAGCGGCCTCTGCGGCATCGGCGGTACTCTCATCGGCCTCGATACGGCGATCGACCCCCTGGTCGGCGGGCGTGTTCTCCTGTCGGTCTTCGCGGCCGCGGTGCTCGGCGGACTTGGCAGCATTCCCGGTGCGGTGGCGGGCGCGTTCCTGATTGGCATCGTGGAGGAATTCACGGTTCTGGCCCTCTCGCCCGCTTATCGGCTGGCGGTCGGCTTCATCGTGATCCTGGTCGTTCTTACCGTGCGGCCGTCCGGGCTTCTCGGCAGCAAGGCGAACTGACGACATGCTCACTTATATCCTCTTTGCGCTCGTCATTGGCTCTGTCTATGCGCTGCTCGCGCAGAGCCTGATGCTGTCCTGGGGGCTGGCGGGCCTGGTCAATCTGGGTTTGGCGGGCTTCTTCGCGGTCGGGGCCTATGCCTCGGCCATGCTGACGACCTGGGGCCACGCGCCGATCCCGCTAGGTGTGGCGGCTGCCATGCTGGCCGGCGGGCTTGTCGGGCTCATCGTCTGCTTTTCGACGCTCAGGCTGCGCGATGACTACCTCGCCATCGTCACGCTCGGCTTTGCCGAGATCGTGCGCCTCGTCGCCTCCAACGAGGTATGGCTGACCGGCGGTACGGACGGCATCTCCGGCATTCCGGTTCTGGTGCCGCGTGACGCCGGCATCTGGTTCCATGCCGGCTCGCTCATCATCATCGCAGCGGCTGTGGCCGCGGTCTATCTTCTCCTGCGGCGGCTCCTGCGCTCGCCGTGGGGACGCAGCCTCAGGGCCATCCGCGAGGACCAGACGGTGGCTTCCGTCGCCGGCAAGAGCATCGTGCGCTTCAAGGCGCAGGCCTTTTCGCTCGCCGCGGCGATCGCCGGCGTGGCCGGTGCCTTCTATGGGCACTACACGAGCTACGTCGCGCCGGATCTCTTCCAGCCGCTCATCACGATCTATATCTTTCTGGCGGTCACGGCTGGCGGCAACGCGCGACCGGCCGGCGCGGTGATCGGCGCCTATCTGCTCGTGGCCTTTCTCGAAGCCACACGCTTCATCGCGGAACTGGCGCCGGGCGTGTCCGCCGTTCAGGCAGCCTCCCTCAGGGAAATCGTGGTCGGGCTCGGTCTCGTTCTGATCCTCAGTTTCCGACCGGACGGCCTACTTCCAGAACGTTCACAGAAAGCTCCCGCGCAATGACCGACACTCTGCTCAAAGCCTATCTGTCCGTGACCGATGCCATCGCCGCCGACGCGAGCCCCGAGGCCGCCTACCAGGCCGTCGACAAGGCCGTGGCGGATCTTCTTGGCCACAAGCTCTTCACCATTCTCGTCAGGTGCGAGAATGGGGAGGAGGTTGAACGTGTCTATTCCTCGCAGCCAGTCGCCTATCCTGTTCAGGGGCGCAAGCGCATGGGACCGACCCCGTGGGGTGACCTGGTTCTGAAGCGCAAGCAGACCTTCCTCGGTCCGGATGTCGCCGCCATCCGCTGGGCTTTCCCGGATCACGAACTGATCGAGAGCCTGGGCCTCGGCTCGGTCATCAACGTGTCTGTCCAGCAGGGCGGCGAGATCCTGGGGACGCTCAACGTCCTCGACCGCGAAGGAGCCTTTACCAGCGAGGATCAGGTCGCGCTGGTGCGCTCATTTACCCCCTTCCTCATTCCCGCATTGACCAAGGCCCGCGTCTGACGCCTGCCTCCCTAACGACGTTCGGAGTTTGTTATGAGCACGATCCTGTTCCAGAACGCTGATATTCTCGACGGGCGTTCTGACGAGGCCCTCGCCGGGCACCATGTCCTGGTCGAGAATGGCGAGATTCGTGAAGTATCGGACAAGCCGATCAAGTCTTCTTCGGCTGTGGTCGTCGACCTTGCCGGCAAGACGCTGATGCCGGGGCTGATTGACTGCCACGTGCATGTCATCGCCACCACGACCAACCTCGGCCTCAATGCCGAGCTGCCGAACACGCTGGTCGCGCTGCGCTCCGCCAAGATCATGCGCGATATGCTGATGCGCGGCTTCACCACCGTGCGCGACCTTGGCGGTGCCGAATACGGCCTCGTGCAGGCGATCGATGAAGGTCTCATCGAGGCGCCGCGTCTGGTGATCTGCGGCAAGGCGCTGTCGCAGACGGGTGGGCATACCGATTATCGCGGCCGCTATCATGCGCGTAACGTGGACTACTACGCCGACCGGGCCGGCACGCTTGGCCGTGTCGTCGATGGCGTCGATGCACTGCGCCGCGCTGCCCGAGAAGAAATCAAGGGCGGTGCGCAGTTCATCAAGATCATGGCCAATGGCGGCGTGTCATCGCCGACCGACCCCATCGCGTTCCTCGGCTTCTCGGATGACGAGCTGCGCGCGGCGGTGGAAGAGGCGCGGCACGCCCAGACCTATGTTGCCGCGCATCTCTATACCGACGAAGGAATCCGCCGCGCCGTCGAACTCGGCGTGGAATCGGTTGAGCATGGCAACCTCATCACCGCCGAGACGGCGCGGCTGGTGAAGGAGCGCGGCGCCTATGTCGTGCCCACGAACGTTACTTTCGACTACCTCGCCAAGGAAGGCGCATCCTATGGCCTGCCGCCCGAGTCCGTCGCCAAGATCGAGGACGTGCGCGCGCAGGGTCTTGCGGCGCTTGAGATCCTGCATAACGCCGAAGTCATGATGGCTTATGGCTCGGATCTGCTAGGCGAGATGCACCGCCACCAGTCGGATGAATTCCTGCTGCGCCGGGATGTGCTGCCGGCGATCGAGGTCATCCGCTCGGCCACCATCAACGCAGCCAAGGTCGTGCGGCAGGAGGGCAAGCTCGGTGTCGTGGCCGCCGGAGCGCATGCCGACCTCATCGTGGTCGATGGTAATCCGCTGAAGGACATGGCGCTTCTGACCGGCCAGGGCAAGCATATGCCGGCCATCATGAAGGCCGGCCATTTTGTGAAGAACGAACTCGGCGTTTGATTGAGAGCTGCCGGTTCAAAAGGAGGGGAAGATGATCAATCGTCGTACAGTATTGAGCGGCATTGCTGGAACTGGGGCCCTCGTGGCGGCCCCTTCAATCCTGCGCGCGCAGGGCGCGGGCTCCGGCCCTATCCGTTTTGGCGCACTCAACCCCGTCACGGGGTCGGGTAGCCCTTATGGTTCGGGCATGCAGAAGATGATCCTGGCCGCTGCCGAGGCTGTGAACGCCGCCGGCGGCGCGGCGGGACGTCCCATCGAGATCATTGCGGAAGACAGCCAGACAAATCCGCAAGCGGGTGTTCTGGCGGCCAAGAAACTCATCGAGGCCAACAAGGTCCAGGCGATCCTGGGTACCTGGTCGTCGGGCGTTTCCCTGGCAGTCATTCCCCTCTGCAATGATGCTGGCATCCCGCTTTTCCACTGCTCGGGCGCCCCGGCCCTGTCCACGCCCCCGGCCAATGCCAAGGGCCTCGGCTTCCGCTTCCAGGCGACCAACGGTCGCTTCGGCCGCGCCTTCGCCGAGATCTGCGTGAAGGAGGGCTTCAAGCGGCCGGCGACCATGGCCTTCAACAACGCGTCGGGTATCGGCAACACCGAGGGCTTCCGCCAGGCCTGGGAAGCCAAGGGCGGCAAAGTCGTGGAGAGCGTCGTCTACGAACCCAACCAGGCCTCCTACCGTTCGGAACTCATGAAGGTGCTCGCGGCGCAGCCCGACGTTATCGTCACCGGCTCCTATCTCGCGGATACGACCATTCTGCTGCGTGAGTGGTTCCAGAGCGGCCAGCCGGTGCGGTGGATCATACCGGGATGGGCCGCCAACCCGGACCTCATCAAGGCCCTTGGCCCCGAGGTGACCGAAGACATCATCTCCGTCGACTCGGTCTCCAACGAGGGCTCCCCGGCCTATGCCCAGTTTGACGCCGCCTACCAGAAGGCGATGAACCAGCCGGGTGCCGCCAATGTCTATGCCGCGATGACCTGGGACATGGTCAATGTACTGGCCCTCGCCATCGAGGCGGCCGGTTCCTCCGACATGTCCGCGGTCGTGCCCAAGCTGCGCGAAGTCGGCAACCCGCCCGGAACGGTGGTCTCGTCTTTCGCCGAGGGCAAGGCGGCCTTGAAGAACGGCAAGATCAACTACGACGGCGCCTCGTCGGTCCTCGATTTCGACCAGTATGGCGACGTCACGCCCGACTTCGGCGCGTATTTCATCACGGGTGGCAAGCTGGAACGCCGCTACATCGTCAAGATCTGATCACGTCATATCCGGCGTCGAAGTTCCGGCGCCGGATATGCCCTTAGTCTACGCGAGGCACATAGCGTTGTTCTACGCTCAGCTTATCGTCAACGGGCTCGTCCAGGGGCTGATCGTCGGGCTTGCCGCGCTTGCGGTGACGCTCGTCTTCGGCGTGGCGCGCTTTGCTAATGCGGCAACCGGCGACACCATGACCTTCGGCGCCTATGCCGCTCTCATCGGCCACAAGGCGACGGGCTCACTCGTCGTGGCCGGGGGCGCGGCAGTCGGAGCCACGGCCCTCTTGTCGCTCACGGTCTATGCGCTGGTGTTCCGGAAACTCGCCGGGCGCTCGGTGGTGGCGCTGCTGGTCACGTCGATCGGCGTCGGCTTCCTGCTGCGCGCCGCGCTTGGCATCATCTTCGGCCATAACCAGCAGCTCTTCACGGTGCCGCTGGTTCGCCCGATCCGTTTCAACGGGCTCATCATCAATCCCTTCGACCTGCAACTCGCCGCGGTGGCGGCGGTGGCGCTGGTCGGGGTGTTCCTCGTGCTCTATGCGACGCCGATCGGCCGGCGCATGCGCGCGGTCGCCGATAACCGGGAACTGGCGCTCGTCTCCGGCATCCGGCCCGAGCGCGTGATGATCGCCCTGTGGATGCTGGTCGGCGCCGTGACCGGCGTCGCCGGCATGATGCTCGGGATGAAGACGGTGGTCTCGCCGGAACTCGGCTGGGAGATGCTGCTGCCGGCCTTCGCGGCCGCCATCCTCGGCGGCATCGGCAGCCCGGCAGGAGCCGTCATCGCCGGCCTGCTGCTGGGCGTGGCGCAGGAGCTTTCGACACCTTTCGTCGGCTTCACCTACAAGCTCTCGATCTCCTTCGTGGTCTTGCTTCTGGTGCTTCTGGTGCGTCCACGTGGTCTTTTCGGCCGGCTTGAGGGAGTGCGCTGATGGAGGCCTATCTCGTCGCAATCGCCATCGTCGCCCTCATCTATGTGCTGCTCGCGCTGGGGCTGACGCTGCAATACGGCTTCACCGGCCTGATCAATTTCGGCCACGTCGGCTTTTTCGCGATAGGGGCCTATACCTCGGCCATCCTGGCGATGAGCGGCGTGCCGCTCGTCCTGAGCTTTGCCGCGGGAACCATTGTCGCGGGCCTCGCCGCCTGGCCGATCGGCCTCATCGCGCTGAGGCTCCGCGACGACTACTTCGCCATCGTGACGCTGGGCTTTTCCGAGACTGTGCGTCTCGTCATCACCAGCGAGAAGTGGCTGACCAACGGCGTGCAGGGCATTCCGGCCATTCCGCGCATGTTCGCGAGCATCTCGGTCGGCTCGCTCGCATCCTTCGCGGTGCTGGCGGTGCTGCTGGTTGTCACGATCATCGCGGTCCTGGGGATGGGCCGTATCGTGAAGAGCCCCTTCGGCCGCATCATCGAGGCCATCCGCGACAATGAGGATGCCGTGAAGGCGCTCGGCAAGGATCCGGCGCGCTTCAAGGTGCAGGTGCTCATCCTGGGATCGGGCCTCGCCGGTCTCGCCGGGGCCTTCTACGCCCATTACATCACCTATATCGTGCCGGATCAGTTCATTCCCCTCGTCACCTTCTATGTCTGGATGGCGATCATCATCGGAGGGGTCGGGCGTGTTTCGGGCGCCGTTGTGGGCACCGTCCTGCTGATGGTCCTGCTCGAGGGATCGCGCTTCATCCGCGATGTCATGCCCTTCATCTCGGACGTAGAGATGGCCTCGGTGCGCCTGGGTGTCATCGGCCTGATGCTGATCCTCTTCACCATCTACCGCCCGCAAGGTCTCATGGGAGATTTTACCCGGCGATGAGCTTGCAAATCACGGATATCCGCAAGGCCTTCGGCGGCTTCCAGGCGCTCGATGGCGTCACTCTCTCGGTGGGCGAGGGGCAACTGGTCGGGCTTATCGGCCCGAACGGCGCCGGCAAGTCCACCTTGTTCTCGGTTGTGTCCGGCTTCATTGAGGCCGACGGCGGCGAGGTGCGTTTCAAGGGCGGCGATCTCGGTCGGCAATCGCCGGCTGCCCGCGCCCGCAAGGGCCTCCTGCGCACCTTCCAGGTGCCGCGCGAGTTCAGCCATCTCACCGTCCGCGACAACCTCAAGGCGGCTGCTCCCGGCCAGACGGGCGAGGGGCTCGTCGGCCTGTTTCTGCGACCGGGCGAGGTGGCGCGTCAGGAGGCCGAGATCACGGCGAAGGCTGACGAGGTCATCGCCTTCCTGCGACTCGGACATGTCGCCGATCTGCCTTCCGGGCGGCTGTCCGGCGGGCAGAAGAAATTGCTCGAGCTCGGACGCGTGTTGATGGTGGAGCCATCGCTGATCCTGCTCGACGAACCCTTTGCCGGTGTCAATCCGGTGTTGATCGAGGAGTTGGTCGAGCGTATCCGCGAACTCAACGCACGGGGCATCGGCTTTCTCATCATCGAGCATGACCTGCAGGCCCTCACGCGGCTCGTGCCCATCCTTCACGTCATGGATCGCGGCCGGATCCTGGCCTCCGGCTCGCCGGGCGAGGTGCTGGAAGATGCCAAGGTCCGTGAAGCCTATCTCGGAGGCGCGGCGTGAGCGACGCAAAGGCAGTTCTCGAAATCCGCAACCTGCGTGGCGGTTACGGCGAGGTTGATATCCTCAACGGCATAGATCTCGTGCTGCGCGAGAAGGAAATCCTCACCGTCGCCGGCACGAATGGCGCCGGCAAGTCCACGCTCGCCAAGGCTATCGTCGGACTTCTGCCGCGCGTGGACGGGGACATCCTTGTCGATGGACAGGACATCCTCGCCGTTCCGGCCTATAGGCGCATGGCCCATGGCATCGGCTACGTGCCGCAGGTCTCCAATGTGTTCGCGGCCCTTTCGATCACGGAGAACCTGCAGGTCGTCGCCGGCGTTCCGGATCGCAGGCAGCGCATCGAAGAGATGTTCACGCTGTTCCCCCTGCTCGGGGAGCGCCGTCGCGCCCGCGCGGGCAGCCTTTCCGGGGGCGAACGTCAACAGCTCGCCTTCGCGCGCGCCCTGATGTCACGTCCCACGTTGATGGTGCTCGACGAGCCGACGGCGGCACTGGCGCCCGCCAAGGTGGCGGAAGCCTTCGCCCTCATCGCCCGCCTGCCCGCGCTCGGGGTGTCCACGCTCATCGTCGAGCAGCGCGCCCGCCAGTCGCTCGCCATATCCGATCGGGGCTGCATCCTCGATGGCGGCAAGGTGGCCCTGGAGGGGGCGGCTGACGCGCTTCTGGCGGATCCACGCGCGGCAGAACTCTATCTCGGCCAGGCCGGATAGGCGGACACAGCTTTCTGCTGTCTGTTGCCCGCCGCGAGGCATCCGCTTTGGAAGCGGCAGGGCGAAACAGCAGACGATGATGCGGGCTTGGTTTAGACAAAAGCGATCCTGCGGGGGCTGCCTCGCGCCGTTTTGTGCGCTCAATAAGCGACGTTCAAGGAGTTCACCATGCGCCTGACCGACTTCAAGGTTCTGACCTTCGACTGCTACGGCACGCTGATCGACTGGGAGAGCGGCATGGTCGAGGGGCTGAAGCCCCTGATCAGCAAGGTGCAGCGCCCGCTGACGCGTAACGAGATCCTGCAGGCCCATGCGCGCCACGAATCGACGCAGCAGCTTCACACCCCTGCCATGCGCTATCGCGACCTGCTCGCCATCGTCTACAAGCGCCTGGCCGAGGAATGGGGCGTGACGGTGAGCCATGAGGATTGCCTGGCCTATGGCCTGTCGGTCCGCAACTGGCCGGCCTTCCAGGATTCGCCCGGTGCGCTGCAGTATCTCAAGAAATTCTACAAGCTCGTTATCCTGTCAAACGTCGACAACGAGACCTTCACCTACAGCAACAAGAAGCTGCAGGTTGATTTCGATGCGATCATCACGGCGGAAGACATCGGATCCTACAAGCCGAGCCTGAAGAATTTCGAGTATATGATCGAGACGCTCGGCAATATGGGGCTTGGCAAGGGCGATATCCTGCATACCGCAGAAAGCCTGTTCCATGATCACAAGCCGGCGAATGCCATGGGGCTCGCCTCCTGCTGGATCCATCGCCGTCACCAGGATGAAGGCTTCGGCGCCACCATGAACCCCGGCGATTTGCCCAAATACGATTTCCGCTTTACGAGCATGGGTGAACTGGCGGCCGCGCATCAGGATCAGCTGCGCGCCTGACAGCGGGGCGAAGAATAAGGTGGTGCGATGGCGGGGTTGCCCAAGCTGGATCGGATCGACATCAAGATCCTGACTCACCTGCAAAGGGACGGGCAACTCACCAACGTCAGCCTCTCGGAACTCGTCGGCCTGTCGCCGTCTCCTTGCCTCCAGCGCGTCAAGCGGCTTGAGGCGGCCGGCTACATCACCGGCTATAGCGCGCATATCAATATGCGCAAGCTTGCCGAATGCGTGACCGTCTTCACGGAGGTGACGCTCGCTGATCATCGCCGCGAGGATTTCGTGAAGTTCGAGGCGAGCATCCGCAGCATCGAAGAGCTGCTGGAATGCCATCTGCTCAGCGGCGGCTACGACTATCTGCTGCGCTTTATGGTGCGCAGCATCGCGCATTATCAGGAAGTCATCGAAGCGCTTGTCGACCGCAACATCGGCATCGAGAAATACTTCAGCTACATCGTTCTCAAGACGCCACTGGTCAAGACCGAGTTGCCCATACAGGCGTTGTTGAGCGAAGCGAAGTAAAAAAGGCCGGACACTGCCCGGCCTTTTCATGATTGGGGCTCAGGCGGCCGGATCGAGGCCGCCGACATGCAGCGTCTTGGTCTCGAGATATTCGTCGAGGCCATATTTCGAGCCCTCGCGGCCAAGGCCCGATTGCTTGATGCCGCCGAAGGGCGCCACTTCCAGCGAGACCGAGCCCGTATTGAGGCCGACCATGCCGAACTCCAGCCGCTCGGTCACGCGCCATGAGCGGCGGATGTCTTGCGTGAAGAAATAGGACGCGAGGCCGAAGGGCGTCGCGTTGGCGATGGCAAGGGCCTCGCTCTCTTCGCCAAAGCGGAAGAGTGGAGCGAGCGGACCGAAGGTCTCCTCGCTGGCCAGCACCATCTCGGTGGTCGCGCCGGTGAGAACGGTGGGCGTCGCGAAGAGCGTGCCCGGCCGCGCCTCGCCGCCAATGAGAATGCTGGCCCCTTTGGCGCGGGCATCATCGACATGGTGCGCCACCTTGTCGACCGCGGCCTGGTTGATCAGCGGCCCGATGGTGACGCCCTCATCGAAGCCATTGCCGACCTTGAGCTTCGCCACTTCCGCGGCGAGCCGCTGCGCGAAGCGATCATAGATGCCATCCTGCACGAGGATGCGGTTCGCGCAGACGCAGGTCTGGCCGGCATTGCGGAACTTGCTGGCCATGACACCCGCGATGGCGAGATCGAGATCGGCGTCGTCGAAGACGATGAAGGGCGCGTTGCCGCCGAGCTCGAAGCTCAGGCGCTTCACGCTGTCGGCGCTCTGGCGCATGAGAAGGCGGCCGACACGAGTGGAGCCTGTGAAGGACAGCTTCCGCACGGTCTCGTTGCTCGTGAGTTCAGCGCCGATGCCGTCAGGCATGCCGGTGAGCACGCTGAAGATGCCCTTGGGGAAGCCTGCCCGCTCCGCAAGGACGGCGAGGGCGAGCGCCGAAAGAGGCGTGAAATCCGAGGGTTTTACGATCACCGGGCAGCCCGCCGCCAAGGCTGGCGCGCATTTGCGGGTAATCATGGCATTAGGGAAGTTCCACGGCGTGATGGCGGCGGAGACGCCGACAGGCTCGCGCAGCGTGATGATGCGCCGGTCTGTCGAGGGGGCCGGGATGGTGTCGCCATAAATGCGGCGTGCTTCCTCGGCAAACCATTTCACGAAGCCGGCTCCATAGGTGACTTCGCCGCGGGCTTCCGCGAGGGGCTTGCCCTGTTCGGCGGTCATGATAACGGCGAGATCCTCGGCGTTCTCCAGCATCAGGCGATGCCAGACCTCAAGGAGCCGGCCGCGCTCGGCGGAGGGAAGCGCCCGCCAGCGCGGCCAGGCCTCGTTGGCGGCTGCGATCGCGGCGCGTGTTTCGTCCGCACCAAGAGCCGGCACATGGGCGATGGTTTCGCCGGTGGCTGGATTGAGGACGGGAAGTGTTTCGCCATTGCGGGCGTCCTCCCATCCGCCGCCGATGAAGGCTTTCTCGGCGAGGAGAGAGGGATCGCGGAGACGCTGCTTGAGAGACATGGGATGCCTTTGCGAAAGGGTACGGAGCTGTGGCCCCGCAGCGTGCCTTTCGGCTCAAGGATTTGCTGCCGTAAATCGCCCCAGAACAGAGCACCCTGCCGCGCCGGGCAGGCGGAACAGCATCGCTTGTCGCTTGCGGAGCGCTTGAATGCGGACAGGTCACGCTGCTTCGGGACGAAACGCCCCAAGCGCAGATAACGCGATGAATTCGAAGAGCTTAGAGCCTGCCCTGTGCAGATGGCCGTTGCCCTATCTGGCAGCAAGCGCCAGCAGACGGAGAAAAAAGTTGTCCGCCCCCGTAAAGCCTGAAGCCGTCTACGACGATTTCGCGAAACTCGACATTCGCATTGGCCGTATCGTGCATGTGGAGCCGTTTCCGCGCGCCAGAAACCCGTCGTACAAGGTTGCGGTTGACCTTGGTGAGCTCGGCATCCGCTGGTCCAGCGCACAGATCACGAGCTACTCGCCCGACCAACTCACGGGGACGGACGTTGCCTGCGTCGTCAACTTCGCGCCGCGTAACATAGCCGGCTTCCAATCCGAGGTCCTGATCCTCGGCGCCCGCAACGCCCTCGGCCACGTCATCCTCCTGACGCCGCGCTCCGATGTCGCGCGCGGCGAGACCGTGTTCTGATCCTAATCCTCTCAGTATCTGGAGACTGCCATGAACGCCTCTGCGCGTAAGACCGAGCTTCTGCTGGCGGAGCGCGCGCGGCACGTGCCGCGCGGTGTCGCGACCGCGCATCCCGTGGCCATCGAGCGTGCGCTCGGCACCGAGGTGTGGGATGTGGACGGCAAGCGCTATCTCGATTTCGTCGGTGGCATCGGCGTGCTCAATGTCGGTCACAACCACCCGCGCGTTGTCGAGGCGGTCTCGCGCCAACTGCAGAAGGTTTCGCACGCGGCCTTTCAGGTCGCCGCCTATGAGCCCTACATCGATCTCGCAGCCCGCCTGAACACGCTCATCGGGGGCGATGATCACTACAAGAGCATTTTCCTCACGACCGGCGCGGAAGCGGTCGAGAACGCCATCAAGATCGCACGCGGCTACACTAACCGCCCGGGCGTCATTGCCTTCCGCGGCGCTTTCCACGGCCGCACGTTGCTGGGCGTGACGCTGACCGGCTTCAGCCAGCCCTACAAGCAGAATTTCGGTCCCTTCCCGACTGACATCTATCACGCGGCCTATCCGGATCTGTATCGCGGCATCACCACGGACAAGGCGCTCGCCTCCCTGGAGGAGGTCTTCGCGACCGAGATAGCTCCCGACCGCGTGGCCGCGATCATCATCGAGCCCGTCCAGGGCGATGGCGGCTTTCTGCCGGCGCCCGACGACTTCCTCGTCGCGCTGCGCGAGATCACAAAGCGCCATGGCATCGTGTTCATCTGCGATGAGATCCAGACGGGCTTTGGCCGCACAGGTGATCTGTTCGGCTTCCAGCGTTCAGGCATCAAGCCCGATCTCGTGACGGTGGCGAAGAGCCTCGCCGGCGGTCTGCCCTTGTCCGGCGTCGTCGGCCGGGCCGAGATCATGGACGCGCCGACCCCCGGCGGCCTTGGCGGCACCTATGGCGGCAACGCGCTGGCCTGCGCGGCGGCGCTTGGTGTTCTCGACGCTTTCGAGAAAGAGAGACTTCTGGAGCGCGGCGCGGCTGGTGGTGCCCGCCTGCGGGCCGGTTTGGAGGCCCTGCAGCGCCGATACAGCGACCGCATCGGCGAAGTGCGCGGGCGTGGCAGCATGCTCGCTGTCGAGATCGTGGCCGACGCGGCCAGCAAGCGTCACGACGCGGACTTCGCCCAGGTCGTCATCGACAAGGCGCGCGAGGAGGGGCTGCTGATCATCAAATGCGGCGTCCACCGCAACGTCATCCGCTTCCTTGCGCCGCTCGTGACCACGGATGCGCAGATCGACGAGGCTGTGGCGGCGTTCAGCAAGGCCTTTGCATTGGCGGCCGGCTGAGCACCCCAATTGTCCAGTCGTTGATGAATGAAGGGTGGAGCGTCTCGTCGCTCCGCCCTTTTTGCTGTGCTTGACAGCGGGGCGAAAACGCGGCTTTCTCATCTGGTCTTCTGGTTGGACCAGTAGATCAGGGGAGGTCATGGCGGTTTCAGCGAAGAGTTCGGAAGCGATTGTGCTGGCGGAGGTGCCGTCGTTTCGCGATGCGATCGTGAAGCGCTCGCTGAAGGACGTGATCGCCGACAGGATTGCCGGACTGATCGCATCCGGCATCGTCCAGGTGGGGGATGCGCTGCCGAGCGAGCGGGAGCTCGCATCCTCGCTCAACGTGAGCCGCGAGACGATGCGTGGCGCCATCCAGATCCTGGCTGCGCGCGGCATCCTCGAGATTTCCCACGGGGCCCGCACGCGGGTCGTGCGCGTCGACGTGGGGCCCGTGACCATCGGTGTGGGTCCGGCGCGGGCCATCAATGCCTATGACATCGATTCCGTCCATGCGGCCCGCCTTCTCGTCGAGCGCGAGGTGGTGGCGGGCGCCGCGCGGCGCATCGACGACGCGACGCTGGCGACGCTGGACGGGCTGCTCGCGGTGCAGAAGGAGGCGTTCGATGATCCCGTTGGCTTCCTGATCTGCGACAGGGAGTTCCACGTCACGATCTATCGGGCATCGGGCAATGCCCTGCTCGCGGATTTCGCCGCGGATCTCTACAGCTACATGATGGAATATCGTCGTATCGCGGTGGCCCGCCCGGAGGCCATTGCGACGAGTTATGCGGACCATGCCGCGATTGTCGCGGCGTTGCGCGCCCATGATCCTGACGCTGCGGTCGCGGCCTTTGCAGATCATACGGACAGAATTTATCAAACAACGCAGACAGTAATGGGTATCGAGAAGAAGTAATAATTCCTCTGAATTAGCAGCTTATTGTCCTAACTACGCAAATAAAACGAATATAACATACGGAGGATAATGCTATGGAACGCAGGACAGTGTTGAAGCTCGCGCTGGGCAGCACGCTCGCGGCGAGCGCCGGTCTCGGCGGATTGCGCGCGGCGATGGCGGCTGGCAAGGACATTGCCTATCTCACGCCGGGTCTGGATCTGCCTTTCTGGCGCTACCTGTCGAAGGGTGTCGAGGCGGCGGCGAAGCAGAAGGGATTCGGCTATCAGGCTCTCGATTCCCGGAACAGCGCGCAGACCCAGCTCCAGAACGCGCAGGATGTCATCGCGCGCGGCGTGGCGGGCATCGTGATCTCTCCGACGGATTCATCGACCGCGCCAAGCGTGCTCGAACTCGCGAAGAAAGCCAGTATTCCCGTCGTCATCGGTGATATCGGGACGAACAGCGGCGATTATTCTTCCTTCATCATCTCCGACAACTACAAGGGCGCTCACGGTGTCGGTTTGGCGCTGGCGGCGGCTTTGAAGAAAAAGGGCTGGCAGGACGGCTCTGTCGGCATCATCGCCATTTCCCAGGCGCGCAAGAACGGCCAGGCGCGCACCAAGGGCTTCCTGGACGGCTTGAAGGAAGGCGGTTTCACCGGCAAGGAGGCGGGCCTGCAGCAGATGCAGTCCTATACGGCTGATGAAACTTTCAAATTCACGCAGGACATGCTCACGGCCAACCCCGGCATGCGCGGGTTGTTCATCCAGACGGACCAGCCTGCGCTTGGCGCGCTGCGCGCCATCAAGGCAGCCCGCCGCGACGGCCAGGTGCTTGTGGCCGCCTTCGACGGCATTCCCGAATTCGTCGACCTGCTGAAATCCGGGCAAATCGTCGTGTCCGGCATGCAGCAGCCCTATCTGATGGGTGTGCGCTCCGGCGAAGCCCTGCTCGCGACCCTCGACGGCAAGACGCCTGAGAAGGAAATCACTGTGCCGATCCTGGTGATCACCAGTGAAAACATCGAGAAGGAGCTGCCTACAGTGCGGAGGACTGTCTTCGCCGACGAGGTCTGACGTCCTCCATCGTGAGGCGTATTGTTGTCGAGGACTTCACAACTGAACGCATGGTGCGGTGCTGTTCAAGCCCGTGCCATGCGGAAAACTCTTCATCGTAAACGGCGGGAATCGGGATGAAACCAGCGCCATCCGCTGATCCGCTGCCGGTATTGCTGGCGGCCAGCAAAATCACGAAGATCTTCGACAAGACACGTGCCCTGGCGGGCGCGGATTTCGAGCTGCGTGAGGGCGAGATTCACGGGCTGCTGGGTGCGAACGGCGCGGGAAAGTCGACGCTCTCCAAGGTCATCTCCGGCCACTACATCGCCGATTCCGGCTCCATCCAGTATCGCGGGCATGACATCCAGCTCCGGAATACGCGTGACGCGCTGCGTGTCGGCATTGCCATCGTGATGCAGGAGACGAGCCTCGTTCCCGATCTCACGGTGCTCGAGAACATCTTCCTGCCGGAACTCGGGCGTCCCGGCCGGCTTGATTACGGCGCGCTGAAGGAGCGCGGCAGGCGCATTCTCGACAGCCTCGGACAGGGTGACAGCCTGCCCTTCGACTGGGAGGTCAGGCGGCTGTCCTCGGCGCAGAAGCAACTCGTCGAGATCGCCAAGGCGCTCGGCGTCGGTGCCAAGCTCATCATCTTCGACGAGCCGACGGCCTCTCTCAGCCCGGGCGAGGTCGACCGGCTGTTCGACGTGATGTCCCGCCTGCGCGACACCGGCCATGGCCTCGTCTTTGTCTCGCATCGGCTGGAGGAGGTGTTCTCCATCACCGACCGCGTCAGCGTCATGCGCGAGGGGCGGACGGTGATGAATGCCTGCCCGACGGCCGACTTGAGCCAGGCGGAGCTCATCCGCGCCATGGTCGGGGCCGAGCTTGGCGCTATCTACACCGAGCCGCATGCCCTGGGCGAGGGGGAGGGCGGTCCGGTCATGCTCGAGGTCAGCCATCTCGCCGCCGCGCCTGTGGTGAAGGACGTGTCCTTCTCGGTGAGGGCAGGGGAGATCCTTGGCCTCGGCGGGCTCGTGGGGGCCGGACGCTCGGAGGCCGTTGAGGCGATCTTCGGCCTGCGGCCGCGCAGCAGCGGGGAAGTCCGACTGGCGGGCAGGCCATTGAAGGGCGACAACCCGCAAGGGGCCATTCGGGCCGGGCTCGGCTTCGTGGCCGAGGACAGGCGGACGCAGAACATCGTGCCCGATCTCAGCGTGAAGGAGAATCTCCTGCTCGCTCATCTCGGCGCGCATCGCGGTTTCTTCTGCGGCTATCAGGCGCGGGAGCGCAAGGTCAGGGAGCTGCTGCAGCGCCTGGGCCTGCCGGAAGACCGGCTGATGGACGCCTCCATGCTGAATTTCTCCGGCGGGATGCAGCAGAAGATCATCATGGCGCGCTGGCTCCTGCTTGAGCCGAAGGTGCTGATCCTCGACGAGCCGACCAAGGGTGTCGATATCGGCACACGCGCCAGCATCTATGCGATGCTGCGCGACATTGTTGCCGCGGGCGTCGCGGTGGTTGTCGTGTCGTCGGATTTCGAGGAACTGCTCGGCATCAGCGACCGCATCGTCGTGATGAGCGATGGCCGCAGCATCGCGGATCTGCCGAGCGCCATGCTCGACGAGGAGAAGCTGACGCTGCTGGCGGCGCCGCGCACCTCGATGGCGCGCAATACGGCCCTTCTCAACCAACTCGCCCACGAGCACGGTGGGGCGGGCTTCTGGGCGCTCATCGAGAAAGACAACCTCATCTGCCTGAACACGGTGGTCACCAATGCCGCGCTCGATCCCGGCTTCAGGGCGGGCGAGGCGCGCGGGCTCGCTGATACGCTGATCCCCCGGGCACTGAGCCAGCGCGAACCGATCTTCGTGCCGGAGGCGGACAAGAGCCGTACCACTCTGCTCGTTCCCATGCACAGCCCTCGTGGCCATGATCTCGGTTGGGTCGGCCTCTCGCTCTCGCCCAGCACGGCACTGCCGTCGCCCGAGGGGATCAAGGCCCGCATCGACACTATGGCGGCCACGCTGTGACCATCAAGGAGCCCTCTTCCATGGCATCCATCACCGCTCCCACGCCGGCGCGCGGTTTCCGCCTCAAGACGCTGGCGCAGCGGCTCGAAGTGCGCATGCTGGCACTGGCGCTCATCATCGGCTTCTGCCTGTCCCTGCTGTCGCCTTATTTCCTCACGCAATCGAACATCTTCAATATGCTCGATCAGTCGGTGGTGATCGGTATCGTCGCGGTCGGCATGACCTTCGTGATCTTGACCGGAGGCATCGATCTCTCGGTCGGGTCGGTGGCGGGCCTCACCGGCATCATCCTCGGCCTGTCGTTGCAGCAGATGCCGATCGTGCCGGCGATCGCGGTGGCGGTTCTTGCCGGCGGTGGCATCGGGCTGGTCTCGGGGCTGCTCATCAATGTCTTCGGCCTCGCCGCCTTCGTGGTGACGCTGGGCGTCATGGCCATCGGGCGCAGCCTCGCCTATATCCTGTCCGGACAGACGGCCATTTCCGGTATACCCGACGCGATGCAGAATATCGTCTACACGAATATTCTCGGCATCCCCTCGAACGTCTTGTTCCTGATTGTTCTTTATCTCGTCGCCTGGGCTTACCTCACCTATACCAAGGGCGGGCGCACCATCTATGCGGTGGGGTCGAACAAGGAGGCAGCGAGGGCAGCGGGCCTCAACACGCTGTTTTATTCCGTGCTGCCCTATGTGCTGTCGGGCGCGCTCTCGGCGGTGGCCGTGACCTTCTCGATCAGCCAGCTCCTGTCCGCCGACCCGCTGATGGGCAATTCCATGGAGCTCGATGCCATCGCCGCCGTCGTCATCGGTGGCGCCAGCCTCTACGGCGGACGCGGCTCGATGATCGGCACGCTCATCGGCGTGTTCATCATGGTGATGATCCGCAATGGCCTCAACCTCATGGGCGTATCGCCCTTCTGGCAAGGCTCGGCCATCGGCACCATCATCATCGTGGCGCTGCTCGTGGAGCGTCTCGTCAGCAGCCGCGCCAGCCGGTAGGAGGGACAAGCCCATGACATCCGCACCTTCGCCCGCCGTCATTCTTTTCGGCACAGACGAGCCGGTGCCCCCGCAGCGCATCCTCAAGGCAGGCAAGCTTTCGGCGGAACTCGATGCCGGCAACCTCCGCCATATCCGCTTCGGCGGTGTCGAGATCATCCGCGCCATCTCCTTCATCGTGCGGGACCACAACTGGGGCACCTACAACCCCGTCATCACGGATCTCGCCATCAACGGCACGGACGCGGGGCTGACCGTCACCTACAAGGCGGTGGCGCGGGATGAGCGCCAGAGCTTCAGCTATGCCGCGGAGATCACGCTCGGCGAGGACGGTACGCTCGCCTTCGCGGCGACGGGGGCGGCCGATACCGCTTTCCTCACTAATCGCACAGGCTTCGTGGTGCTGCACCCGAGCGCCGCCTCCGGCTTGCCGGTCACCATCGAGCACGCTGACGGCGTGGTTGAGGAGGGAAGATTTCCCGAGAGCATCGACCCGGTCCAGCCCATGATGAACCTGCGCGCACTCATCCATGAGGCAGCCCCCGGTCTGCGCGTGAGCTGCCGCATGGAGGGCGATGTCTATGAAATGGAGGACCAGCGCAACTGGACGGACGTCTCCTACAAGACCTATGTGCGGCCGCTCGCCTTGCCCTGGCCTTATACGCTCGCGGAAGGCGAGGTGCTCCAACAGGCGGTCCGGCTGGATGTCTCGGGGCAGCCCGCGCAGGCGGAAGCGGCCGGCGCGGGGATCACCGTCCATATCGGCGAGGCCGTGGGCGTCGTTCCGCCGCTCGGACTGGGGCTCGACCCCGACGAGGTCGACGGGACCACGGCGGCGGCCGACACTTTGCAACGCATCGGCGCCCGGCATCTGGTGGGCTTCTACGATCCCCGGCGGGGCCATGATCGCGAGACGTTGCGCGGATTGGCGGCGGCGGCTCGATCCATCGGCGCCGAGCCCTGGCTCGAGGCGGTCATCGTCAGTGTCGATGGCTACGCGGAAGAACTCGCCGCGCTCGGCCGCGAGGTGGCGACACTCGGCTCGCCTTTCCCGGTGGTGCTCGTCTCGCCCGCCCCCGATCTCAAATGCACCTTGCCTGGCAGCCCCTGGCCCCCCGCGCCGCCGCCGCGTGACTTCTTCGCCGTGGCCCGCAAGGCCTTTCCCGGCACCCGGCTCGGCGGCGGCATGTTCAGCTATTTCACCGAGATGAACCGCAAGCGCCCGCCGAGCGACCTGTTGGATATCGCGAGTTTCACGACGACGGCGATGCTTCATGCCGGCGATGATCACTCCATCACCGAGGGGCTGGAATCGCTGCCGGCCATGGCGTTGTCGGCGGAGGCGATCGCCGCGGGCAAGCCCTGGGCCGTGGGGCCGAGCGCCATCGGCATGCGCATGAACCCCTATGGCGAGGCGCCGATGGCCAATCCCGGCAATATCCGTCAGGCCATGAATTTCAACGATCCGCGCCAGCGCGGCCTGCTCGGCGCGGCCTGGACGCTCGGCTTCTTCGCCCGCTTCGCGGCGGGTGGTGCCTCCTCGATCACATTGGGCGGGACCACCGGCGCCTTCGGCTTGCTCCATCGGCGCCATCCCTGGCCGCAGCCGTGGTTCGACGAGCATGGCGGGCTTTTTCCCGTCTTCCACGTTCTCAAAGGGCTCGCCGGCCTTGGTGGTGCCACCATGCGCCGCGTCGTCCTGTCCGAACCCTCGGCCGTGCAGGGGATCGCGGTAGAGCGCGCGGACGGCATCGAGCTGTGGCTCGCCAATCTCACCGGCGCCGATCAGGCTGTGCAAGTGGAGGGAACCATTGCGGAGCGGGCTGTTCTCGATGCCGGGACTTTCGTCGCCGCGACGAAAAATGCCGATGCCCTCGCCCTCATGGCGGAGGGCACTGTCGGCTCCACTTGCACACTCGCTCCCTATGCGGTTGCGCGTTTGCGATTGAACTGATCAACCCTTTCATCATCCATCACCTCAGGCGGATTCGCGAGGACGGTCTCATGCATATTCTGATTATCGGTGCCGCCGGCATGGTTGGCCGCAAGCTCACGGACAAGCTCGTCGCCGAGGGCCAGTTGGGGGGAAAGGCGATCACACAGTTGACGCTGGCCGATGTCGTCGCGCCTTCCGCGCCGGAGGGCTTTCGGGGCAAGGCTTCGACCCTGACGGTCGATCTCTCCGCGCCGGAAACGGCCACACAACTCGCTACAGCCCGCCCCGACGTGATCTATCATCTCGCGGCGATCGTCTCCGGCGAGGCCGAGGCGGATTTCGACAAGGGCTACCGCATCAATCTCGATGGCACGCGCTACCTGTTCGAGGCGATCCGCCAGGAAGGCCTGCGCCAGCCATACAAGCCGCGCGTGATCTTTACCTCATCGATCGCCGTCTTCGGCGCGCCCTTCCCGGACAAGATCGGTGATGAGTTCTTCACCGCACCGCTGACGAGCTACGGCACGCAGAAGGCCATCGGTGAATTGCTGCTGTCGGACTACTCCCGGCGCGGCTTCTTCGACGGCATCGGTATCCGCCTGCCGACCATCTGCATCCGTCCAGGCAAGCCGAACAAGGCGGCATCCGGCTTTTTCTCCAATATCCTGCGCGAGCCGCTGGTGGGGCAGGAGGCGGTACTGCCGGTCTCGCCGGATGTGCGCCATTGGTTCGCGAGTCCGCGTGCGGCGGTCGGCTTTCTCATCCATGCCGGTGCGCTGGATCTGTCCCGCCTTGGTTGGCGCCGCAATCTCAGCATGCCGGGGCTGTCCGCGACCGTCGCCGAGGAAATCGAATCCTTGCGCCGCATCGCCGGCGAGAAGGCCGTGAAGCTGATCCGCACCGAGCCGGACGAGACGATCATCCGCATCGTCGATGGCTGGGCGCAGGATTTCGAGGCGAAGCGCGCGCTCGAACTCGGCTTCAAGGCGGACGCGACCTTTGATGATATCATCCGCACCCATGTCGAGGATGAGCTCGGCGGACGCGTCGGAGGTTGATGATGCTGCTCGGCGCAATCGCGGACGATTTCACCGGCGCGAGCGACCTGGCCAATACGCTGGCCCGCAACGGCATGGCGACGACGCTGTTCGTCGGTGTGCCGGATGGTGATGTCGCCCCGGCGGAGGCCGGGGTCGTGGCCCTGAAGACACGGTCCATCGCGCCGGGGGAGGCCGTCCGCCAGTCACTCGATGCGCTGGCCTGGCTCCGGCGCCAGGGGGCCGGGCAGATCCTCTTCAAATATTGCTCGACCTTCGATTCGACGCCGGAGGGCAACATCGGGCCGGTGGCGGAGGCGCTCAGCGCGGCCCTCGGCGCGGGCGTGGCCGTGGTCTGTCCCGTGTTCCCCGCGACGGGCCGCACGCTCTACCAGGGGCATCTTTTCGTCGGTGACCGGCTGCTCAGCGAATCCGGCATGGAGAAGCACCCGCTCACGCCGATGACCGATCCGGATATCCGGCGCTGGCTCCGGCGCCAGACCAAGGGTGAGGTCGGGCTCGTTCCCTATGCGGTCGTGCGGGAGGGCGGGGAGGCTATTCGCGCGGCGCTGGCGGAGATCGACAAGGCCGCCAAGCTTGCCGTCGTCGATGCCGTCACCGATAACGACCTGCGTGCGATCGGCGCCGCGATTGCCGATGCCCGGCTGATCACGGGCGGATCCGGCATCGCCATCGGCCTGCCCGACAATTTCCGCAAGGCCGGGAAACTCGGAACGGGCCGCACGGCCTACAGCGGCATCGCGAGCCCGGGAGTGGCGCTCTCCGGCTCCTGTTCAAGGGCCTCGCTGGCCCAGCTCGCGCGGCATCTCGACGGCCATCCCGGTTTTGCGCTCCGGCCGGACGCGGTCATGGCGGGGGAGGTTACCGTGGCGGCGGTGCGGGATTTCGTGCTGGCCCATGCCGATGACGCGCCGATCGTCTATTCCAGCGCCGAGCCGGTCGCCGTGAAGGCCGCGCAGGAGCGGTTCGGACGCGAGGCGGTGGCGGGTGCGATCGAGAGCTTTTTCGGGGCCTTGGCCGCCGAGCTTGTGGCGGCCGGCGTCACGCGTATCGCCGTTGGCGGCGGAGAGACGTCCGGGGCCGTCGTGGCGGCGCTTGCCCTGCAGCAACTGGCCATCGGGCCGGAGATCGACCCGGGCGTGCCGGCGCTCGCCGGCGAGGCAGGGGCGGAGCCCATCCGCCTTGCGCTGAAGAGCGGCAATTTCGGCGCCCTCGATTTCTATGCGAAGGCGCTTGCTATCATGGGAGTTTCGCGATGACCGGGCTTGAGGCGGAAGCCGATCTCCGCGAGCGGATCGTCCTGTGGGGCCGCTCGCTGTTCGAGCGCGGCTTCACCGTGGGCTCGTCCGGCAATATCTCGGTCAAGATCGCGGACGGCTTTCTCGTCACACCGACCAATTCCTGCTTCGGCTTTCTAGACGCGGCGCGCATCTCCAAGCTTGATGCAGGCTGGCGGCATGTGGGAGGCGATGCGCCGACCAAGGAATTGCCGCTGCATCGGGCCTTCTACGAGGCGCGGCCGGCGGCGGGCGCCGTGGTGCATCTGCATTCCACCTATGCCACGGCGCTGTCCTGCCTCGCCGATGTCGACCCGGAGGACGCGATCACTCCGGTCACGCCCTATGTGGTGATGCGCGTAGGCCGCGTGCCGGTGCTGCCCTATACGCTCCCGGGCTCGCCCGATGTGGCGCCGCGCGTCGCCGCGCGGGCGGGGGCGCATGCGGCGGTGCTTCTGGCCAATCACGGGCCGGTGGTGGCCGGCACGACGCTGGAGAGCGCCGTCTTCGCGGCGGAAGAACTGGAGGAGACGGCCAAGCTCCTCATCGTGACGCGCGGGCTTGCCGTGCGCAGTCTTGATCAAGGCCAGATCGATCAGCTGAACGCGAGGTTCGCCCTGAAATGACGACGCTGCGTTATTCCGCCAATCTCGGTTTTCTCTGGCCCGATCGCCCGCTGCTGGAGCGCATCGATGCGGCGGCACGGGCCGGTTTCAAGGCGATCGAGCTGCATTGGCCTTATGACACGCCGGCCGCGGAGGTGAGGGCGCGCTGCGAACGCCATGGGCTGAAGCTGCTCGGCATCAATACGGTGCGCGGCAACCTGGCCGCCGGCGAGAATGGCCTCGGCGCCCTCTCTGGCCGCGAGGCCGAGTTCCAGGCCGCCGTCGACCAGTCCATCGCGTATTGCCTGGAGGCGGGGGGCACGGCCATCCATTGCATGGCGGGCTTCGTCGCACCCGAGGCGCGGGAGGCGGCGGCGGGCGTCATTGTGAAGAATCTGCGCGAGGCTTCCGCCAAGGCCGCGCCGCACGGCCTGACGCTGCTCCTCGAGGCGCTCAACCCTTATGACGCACCAGGCTATTTCTATTCCACGCAGGCCGAGGCCGCGCGCATTCAAGAGGAAGCCGGCCGGCCGAACATCAAGCTGATGTTCGACGTCTATCACGTCGGTGCGACCGAGGGGGATGTCCTGCGCAAGCTCACGCGCTATCTGCCCGTGATCGGCCATGTGCAGATCGCCGCCGTGCCGAGCCGCGCCGAACCTGACGAGGGCGAGATCAATTATCGCGCCGTCCTCGATCATCTCGCGAGCATCGGCTACGACGGCTGGGTGGGGCTGGAGTACAAGCCCCGCGCCGACACGGACGAGGGGATGGGATGGGTGAAAGCGTTGGGCGTCAGCCTATGACCGGACCCGTGAAACCGCTGGATGGCCGCGTCGCGGTGGTGACCGGAGGCGCAAGCGGCATCGGTCTCGCCACGGCCAAGGCCCTGGCTGAAGCCGGCGCGACGGTCGCCGTGCTCGACCGCGCCTCTGTCGATGCTGATGTGCTCGCAAGCCTCGGCGCCGGTGCGCATTATGCGGTCGCGGCCGACATTGCCGACGAAGGGCAGGTCGACCAGGCCTTCGCGGAGGTCGCTGCCAAGGCCGGGCGCATCGATATCCTGGTCAACAGCGCGGGCCTTGCCATCCGCCAGCCCGCCGTCGAGCATACGGTTGCCGACTGGGACAAGGTGGTGGCCGTCAACATGACAGGCACCTTCCTCTGCGCGCGGGCAGCGGCCCGCCATATGATCGCGGCGGGCATCGCGGGCGCGGTGGTCAATGTCTCGTCGATCATGGGATTTTCGGGCGGCGGCCTTTATCCCAACATCTCCTACCAGACGACCAAAGGCGCCATCGTCAACATGACGCGCGCGCTGGCGGTGGAATGGGCGCCTCACGGCATCCGCGTGAATGCGGTTGCGCCGACCTATGTGAACACGCCTTTCATCGCGCCGCTCGTGGCGCAGCCCGAGCTCGTGGCGCGCATCGAGGCCATGACGCCGCTCAGGCGTCTGGCGGAGCCCGAGGACGTCGCGGCGGCGATCGTCTTCCTGGCCGGGCCGGGCGCGGCGATGATCACCGGCCACACCCTGCCCGTGGATGGTGGCTTCCTCGCGCAGTGAGGCGTAGCCGTGGTAAGGCCGAGCGGACAGTCTTTCGGCTCGGCTATATTGGAATTTGTAGAATGTAAGCTCATGATCTAGCTGTGAGCCGATTGTATAATTCTGTTTGACTATAGCAAAACTTTTGTTCCCCTCCGTTAAATGGCCGGTGCCGCGGTGCCGCCTTTGCGACCCGTGCCGCCGCGCTTCAAGCTTACGAATCCCTTGCTCAATTTGACGTTCGGCGCGGATCGTCCAGCCGGCGTTCGCGGGAATTGCCCGATGTGATTGCCTCATTTGACGTATTTTTTGACTATTCTAACTTTAAAAGAAAAGTAAAATAATTAAAAAGAAGAACGATTCAAAAGTAAATATTTGGAATTTAACGGATATTTTTCTTGAAGAATCTCTGAATGCTTGATTAAAGCCGGCTAGTTAAGATTCGAATTGGCTGGGCATCATGGGCACAACGTCTCGTCTTCTCAGCAGCGCTAGCGCGCTGGTGATTGTTCTTGCGGCCGCGAACGCGAATGCGCAGCAGGCGCAACGCACGCCAAGGGAAGCGCGCGGCGCACAAGCCGGCGCGACGGCGCCAGTGCAGCAGCCCGCCGATCAGGCGAATACAAACGCTGACGTCATAGTCGCGCCCGGCACGATCGAGCTCGATGCCATCTCCATTACAGCCACGCGCCAGCCGACCAACGTCCTCGACGTGCCAGGCACGGTCACGGTGACGACCCGGCAGCAGCTGGACCAGACGATGACGCGCGATAATATGGATCTCGTGCGCTACCAGCCTGGCATTACTGTTGATCGTCAGACATCGGGGACGGATCCGTTTGGTAATCTTGGCGGTTTCACCATCCGCGGTGTTGGTGGCAACCGTGTGCAGATGCAGGTCGATGGCACGCGCATCCAGGAGCGCATCACCGACGGCAATCGCGGTTTCGTCGACTTCCCCGGCTTGAAGGCCGTCGAGATCGTCCGCGGCCCGGGCTCCGTGCTCTGGGGGGCCGACGCGCTTGGCGGTATCGTCGCCTATCGCACACTTGATCCGGATGATCTCCTCAAGGGCAAGGACAAGCCTTACGCGGGGCGCGTCCAGGCGACTTACGACAGTTTCAACAAGTCCTTCTCCAAGACCGCGATGGCGGCGTTTCAACTGACGCCGACCCTGCAGGGCCTCATCCTCGTCAACCAGAACAGCTATAACGAGGGCAAGCTCAGCAAGGCACGCGCCGATGGCGGCCTCTGGGGCTGCCCGCGCGTGCCGATGGCTATCCGCTGCGACACGCTCAATCCGCTCGACGGCAGCACCTGGAACATGCTGGCAAAGCTGGTGTTCCGTCCGTCGTCGGACCACGAATTCAAGCTGACCGGTGAGCTGTTTGATAGCTCGAACAATATCCGGCAGATGTATGACTATGGATTGCAGTCCACAGGTGCCTTCAACGGGTTATACCCACGCATCCAGGATCAGACCCGCAAGCGCGTTTCGCTGTCGCACGACTGGAATGTCGGGGTGAATTTCCTCGATAACCTGCACTGGCAGGTGTCCTACTCGCCACAGAGCCGAGATGTTCATAGCGAACGTCTTCAGACATTGGCGTCAAAGCAAAATCAGGTGACGGTCGATAATCTCGGATATTCCGAGGAGTTCTGGCAGGCCGACCTCCAGCTGACATCGAAGTTTAACATTGGCGCGAGCAGCCACACCCTTACCTATGGCTTCCAGGGTGATTACACGCGTGCTGATTACTATCGCGACAGTCTCGTCAAGAATCTGACGACCGGCCGGTCGACGTATACGCGCAGCGCCGCCTTCTCGAACGCCGACACGACGCGCGCCGATCTCTATATCCAGGACGAAATCAAGCTGTTTAACGATCGGCTGATCATCACCCCTGGCGTCCGCTGGGCGAATTACGCGATTGATCCGAAGACAAATGCCTTCTACGTCGCAACAGACGGCATAACGCCGAAGAAGTCGGACTCCAGCAAGCTCATTCCGCAGATCGGCGCGATCTTCAAGCTCACGGACCACTACTCGGTCTATGCGCGCTATGCCGAGGGCTTCAAGATGCCGACAGCGCAGCAGCTCTACACGTCATCGCCGGGCGTTTCCTTCAATCTCATTCCCAACCCCAACCTGCAGCCGGAAAGCGTCAAGTCCTACGAGGGCGGCTTCCGGGGCCAATTCGATCGCGCATGGTTCTCGATCGGCGGTTTCTATGCCGACTACAAGGACTTCATCCAGAATTTCTACAATCCTCCGGGCACGAACGACTACACTTATCGTAACCTGTCCGCGGTCAAGATCTGGGGTATCGAGGCCTTCGGCGAATGGCAGTTCCACGATAACTGGGCTGTGAATGCCTCGGCCTCCTATCAGCATGGTGACCAGCGCTACCAGGCGGGCGACCCGATGGTGCCCTATGATGGCGCCACGCCCTTCAACGGCACGGTGGGCCTGAAGTGGCTGCGACCTGATTGGGGCTTGCAGGCGGAAGTCATCAGCACCTTCGGTCAAGGTGTGAACCGCGCGAGCTCCAATGATCTCTTCCGCCCGTCGAGCTACATGGTGTTCGACAGCTATGTGAACTGGAAGCCGACGGAGATGATCACGCTGCGCGCCGGTGTTCTCAACATCTTCGACCAGCGCTATTTCAAGGGACCGCTTCCATACACCTTCGCGCGCAACCCCGCGGACAACGTCAAGATTACCAATCCACTCGAGTTGCAGACCGCGCCCGGCCGTACGTTCAAGCTCAGCGCCCAGGTCGACTTCTGATAGAGGCAGATTTCTGACATGACCACTGAAACTCCTGTCCGCGCCGATCTCGGCCGAGACGCATCGGCCGTCCTGCATTGCCTTCCCCAGATGGGCAGCGTGATGCTGACGGCTCGCCATGGCGGTGCAACCCACGAACGTATTGGCCCTGTCGAGGCGGTCTCGGCCGAGGATGGCATTGTGCGTTGCCGTGGCGCGGCGCATGACTCGCGCATCCATATCGGCGAAGTTGCCTCCGTGGTGGTCGATCGTTCGGGACGCATGAAGGACATGGTCCTGCCGCGGCTCGACTTTCAGGATGCCGGCGGCGAAGTGCTGTTCAGCATCATCGGCATGGCGGGCCTGGAGCCCTTCGACCGCGGCCTCGCGCCGCTCGGCGCAGGCACGCCGCTTCCTGAGCCGGAGAAACCCGTGCGCGAGCCGGCAACCTTCGAGGAGGGCGATCCCGGCACGCTCGCCTTCGAGGCCGCGCGCGAGGGCGGAGAGCCGATCTCGATCACGCTGACGCGTCCCGGCGTTGTGCAAACCTGGCAGGGTGTTGTTGCGGCTGTGAAGCCTGGCATGGGCTTCATCAATGTGATGCAGCCTGATTTCCATCTGCATCTGCGCGGCGGCTCGGTCGCGGGCTGGCGTCGACGGGACGACGGCGACGCGATCGTGCTGGAAGCGGAGAATGCCGATGGCGATCCGATCGGCCTGAGCGTTCGTGGTCCGGCTGTCGTCTTTTCCACGTTCTGAGCATCGAGTTGACTGCGATGGCGACTTTTGAGGCAAAGGTTGTCCCCCACCCGCGGGGGACATGGCTCGACCCGGCGACCGGGAGCCTGGTGGAACAGCGGCCTGTTCTGCAGAAGGCGGCTTTCCGGCGCGCTGTACTGCTCGGCGAGACACATGATATCGCGGAGATCCATCGCTGGCAGCTCCATGTCATCGCCTTTCTGCACGTGCTCAATCCAGCCATGGCGGTCGGGTTCGAGATGTTTCCGCGTCGTCTTCAGCCCGTGCTCGATGCCTGGGTCGATGGTGAAATGGATACGGAAAACTTTCTGATCCGGTCGGAATGGTACGATGTGTGGGGCTTTGATCCCGCCTTGTACCTGCCGATCTTCCATTTCTGCCGGCAGCAGAAAGTGCCGATGCTGGCCTTGAATTGCCATCGCCCGCTCGTGACGCGGGTCGGCAAGGAAGGCTGGGACGCGATACCCGAGAGTGAGCGCGATGGGTTGACCCCCTCGGCTCCCGCGACATCCGCCTACCGGGAGTATCTCTTCAATCTCGTGGGGCGCGGGCGCGCGGCCGGCCCCGGCGGGATGGCGCAGAGTGCCGACGATCCCGCTTTCGACCGTTTCGTCCGCGCCCAGCAGACATGGGATCGCGCCTTTGCCTGCAACATCGCGAGAGCGCTTGCCGAGCGGTCGGTTTCACTCGTCGTTGGCATCATCGGCCGAGGACATCTCGAATATGGACATGGCACGCCCTATCAGCTGCGTGATCTCGGCATCACGGATGTCGCCGTGCTGCTACCGGGTGAGACAGATACACAGGATGCCGGCACGATCGGCGGGATAGCGGACGCAATCTTTCGCCTGGACCGGCCCGAGCCGCCAAATTCATGGCGCGCCAAGCGGCCGCCCCCTCCACAGCCCCCAGCTGGGGGCTCTCGATCGTGATCCGCCTGCTCCGCCAGATGGGATGGCTGGTCAGCCTTGCCGTCAAGGGGCCGGGCGGCAGGGTCGGGCTTTTCTTTTTCTTCTGTGTTTTCCTCCTGAACATCGTTTCAATTCAGATCAACCTGAAGTTGATCGCTTGGAACGCGGCTTTTTTCGATGCGCTGCAGAAGCTGGACGCCGGCGAGGCTGCGCGCCAGGTTGGCGTCTTCTTTTTGATTATCGGCTCGAGCGCGACTGTATTTCTGGTTGCCAGCTATCTCCGCAAGATCGTCCAGATACGCTGGCGAACGGCCCTGACCTCGGCGTCGCTCGACCGCTGGCTGTCGAACAAAAGCTATTGGCACCTGGCCGGCGATTCGAGGATCGACAATCCCGACCAGCGTATCGCCGATGACTGCCGCATCTTCATCGACAAATTCACCCAGGAAGGCCTTGATGTCGCCGGCAATATCATTGCCCTGTTCTCCTATGTGACTTTGCTCTGGACGTTGAGCACCTTCCCACTCGCCTTTGTGTTCGCCGGGATGTCGATCGAGATTCCGCGCTATATGGTGTGGGCCGCGCCGATTTACGTCGCCATCGGCAGTTTGATCGCCCATCTCCTGGGGCGTCCGCTCAAGAGGTTGAGTTTCGAGCAACAGAAGCGGGAGGCTGACTTTCGCTTCTCTCTGGCGCGCATGCGCGAGGCCTATGACGAAGTGGCTCTTGCCGGCGGCGAGGCTGCGGAGAGGCGCCATTTCGAAGGCCGTTTTGGCCGGATCATCGATAACTGGCGCCGCCTCATCGGGCGGGAGTTGATCCTGGGTTTCTTCGTACGGCCCTATATGTCGACCGTGCTGCGTATTCCGCTTTTCCTTGCGCTGCCCGCCTTTCTCGCGGGAAAGCTGACGCTCGGCGGCTTGATGCAGATCGCCAATGCGTTCTCCAATGTCGTGACGACGCTGTCCTGGTTCATTTTCTCCTACAAGGATCTGGCGGAGCTTGCCGCGACGACCTCACGGCTTAGCAATTTCCTGCAAATCGCGGAGGAGCAGGCCGGGCGGCGCTCCACCTTCGAGCATGTGCGCGAGGCGGGGGACGCATTGACCCTGCGCGAGGTCGTCGTGCGCAACCCGGAAGGGCGACCGCTCTTGCACCTGCCGGATCTCCGTATCAAGCGGGGAGAGTGCATCTGGCTGAGCGGCGTCTCAGGAGCCGGAAAAAGTACGCTTCTCAAGACCATAGCGGGGCTCTGGCCCCATGGCGAGGGTCGGATCGCGACGCCGATCGACACCCCCTTCTTCCTGCCGCAGAAGCCTTATCTGCCGCTCGACGATCTCGCTGCGGCCGCGGTCTATCCCCACGATCCACACGATTTCCCGCCGGGATGGATTGAGAACGTGCTGGCGAAAGTGGGCCTGGCGCACCGGCTCACAACCATCCGCGTGGGGATGGAAAGCGGGACGGCGGAAAAGCCTCAGGGCCTGTCGGGCGGCGAGATGCAGCGCTTGATGATCGCCCGGCTGCTTGCGATCCGGCCGAACTGGGCCTTTCTCGACGAACCGACGAGCGCGCTGGATGCGCAGGCCGAACGCGATCTGTTTGCTCTCATTCGCGAGATGTTGCCGCTGACGACCTTCGTTGTCGTGGCGCATCGCGAGCCTGCCGGGCTCGGGCCGCTGCGGCGTGTGGATCTCGCCCCGCATAGTCAGGACGCCGACGGCCCTTCGCCGGCCATGAGCTTGAAGACAGCCTGATCTCATTCCCACAACCAGCCGACGCACTGTCCGGCTGGTTACTGGGTCGATGAAGGCGGCAGACAGGCCTTGCGGCTCAGCCAGCGGCCTCCGCCTGCAGCGCGAGCGGCATGCTCGCCATCTCGCCCTGGACCTCCGGGGGGGCGAGGGGGGCGACACGGTCGTCGAGCTGGTCTGTGGTCAGCGCCGCGCTCTCGCGTAGCATCATCACGCAGCCGGCGCTGATAATGGCGACGAAGACGACGTAGCTCTGGACAGCCGTGATACCGCCGATGGCGTTGAGCTGCACAGCTATCATCGGCGCTATGCCGCCGCCGAGAATGGATCCCAGCTGCTGGCCGACGCCTGCGCCGGTGTAGCGGACACGGGTGTCGAACTGCTCGAGCATGAATGCGCCGAGCGGGCCATAGGCAGAGGTCATAAATGTGCCGACGGCTACGGCTGTGATGAAGGCGATGGGCGTGCCGAGATCGATGAGCCAGAACATCGGCCAGATCCAAAGCATCCAGCCAAAATAGAAGGGCAGGATAACCCGCTTGCGGCCGATACTGTCCGATAGCCAGGAGAAGACTACGACGCCAACCGCAAGTGTCAGACCGCCCACAATCTGCGCGATCAATGCGATCTGCGTTGTGTCGCCGAGGGAGGGCAGTCCCTTTGCATGCGCGAGCGTATAGGTGGTCACGATGAAAAAGACGGTATTGTTCAAGATATAGGCGCCGGCAACCAGAAACAGCGGCCTTTTGTAGCGGAGCATGACCGTCACGAGAGGCTGCTGCTCGATACGTCCTTCCTTCTGCGCCTTCGCGAAGGCCGGTGTCTCGTGCAGGGTCTGGCGGATGACCCATCCGACAACGATGAGCACGATGCTCAGCAGGAAGGGAATGCGCCAGCCCCAGTCGGCGAACTGCTCCGCGCTCATCATGCCGCGCACGGCGAGGAATACGCCATTCGCCATGAGCAGGCCGGCGGGGCTGCCGAACTGGGCCCAGCTCACAAAGAGCCCGCGTCGCTTGTGCGGCGCATATTCGGCGGTCATGAGCGCTGCGCCGCCCCATTCGCCACCAATGCCAAGGCCCTGGACGAAACGCAGCGCCACGAGGGCGATCGGTGCGGCGATGCCGATGCTTTCGTGGTTGGGGAGAAGGCCGACAGCGAAGGTGCCGATGGCCATCAGCATCAATGAAATGACCAGAGCTTTCTTCCGCCCCACCCGGTCACCATAATGTCCGAAAAGAGCGGCTCCGATCGGCCGCGCGATGAACCCGACCCCAAAGGTGGCGAAGGCCGCCAACATCGCCGATGTATCAGACATGCCGGGAAAGAATTGCGGGCCTAGAACCAAGGCCGCCGCTATTCCGTAGATGTAGAAGTCGTACCACTCGATCGCGGTGCCTACGAGGCTGGCCAGAACGACATGGGTCGGCCTGGATTGAGGCGCTAGCGCTACAGCCATACATCCCTCTTTCATCGGTTGATGCGCGTCCCAGGGCAAGCAAGAGGGCATGAGTACTCGGGCCGCGCACAAATTATTGCGCGGCTGGCGCATCTCTTGCATGTCTATTGCGCGGCATTATTGCGAGATTTGGGCGCATTCCTGTTCACTGCGGCGCCCTATTGGGGCGATGCAGTACGCGTCGCGCCGTGATGGCGCGTTGCATCCTGCGCCATTCGCCATGCAGTTCTTGACGGATGTCCGGGGACAATAAAACCGAAGGCTGGAATACTGCTCACGAAATCCGGTTCGCTGGAACTACTCTAGATTCCTGCTTCGCCTAGTTTTTCCAGCATAATATATGAGAAAGTCATTCAAAAATACTTTATGTATATAGATAAATTCATTATATTCTCAATATATCAAAATCATACCGTTTTGAGATGTGGTGCGCCGCTCGCCCATGGAGGGCGGGGGGCAAAGGCAGGTGGAAAAGGTCAGTGGGGTCTTGCTGGGCTGCGAGCCGTATCCTCTCACCTGGCGAACGGCAGTGGTCGCATCAGGCCACGGCGGGCGCGACCGCAGTGCTGCCGCGCACGACAAGACGAATGGACAATTCCCGCAGTTGGAGATGGCGGCGTTGCGCGAGGGATGCTGTCACATAGTCGCCCGCCAGCCGTCCCATTTCGCGAGCCGGCACTTCGAGGGTTGTCAGTTCAGGCGAGGTGAGCTCGGCAATTTCCAGGTTGTCGAAGCCGAGTATGGAAACCGCGCGTGGAACCTCTATGCCACTCTCGTTACAGCATTTGATCGCGCCGGCCGCCAGTATATCACTGCCGCAGAACACGGCTGTAGGCGCCTCGTTCCGTTCCAGGAGCTGCTTCATGGCCGCATAGCCGGCATGGATGCTGTAAGCGCCTTCCAGCACGGGGACACGGTCCGTGTCGAACCCGCATTTTTCCAGTTCGTCGAGAAATCCCACGGCGCGCCCTTTGGCGCGATCATTGTCCTGGGTGATGCCGGCAATCATCGCCAGACGTTTATGGCCGAGATCGAGAAGAAAACGCGCGGCCGTACGCCCCGCCTTCTCGTTATCGAAACCTATCGCTACGCCAGACCGCATCGTGTCGAATGTATAAGTGAAGACATAGGGCAGCTGCCGTTGCTCGAGCAGGTCAATCGTCTCCGGCTTGTGCGCGGCGCCGACCAGAATCAGCGCCTCGGCCCCGCGCTCGATGAGGAGCCGTACCTGTTCAAACTCGAGATCCCGATCATACATCGAGGTGCTCAGGATCAGCGAGACATGTCTTTCCGCGAGCCGCGCCTGCAGGCTGTCCACCATGGATGCGTAGATCGCGTGGTCCAGCGTGGGGATGACCGCGCCGATCAGGCGTGTCTGCGTCGAGCGCAAAGCGCGGGCGGAGCCGTTGGGGACATAGCCAAGCGTTGCGGCTGCCTGGAGCACTCTGAGCCTGATCTCATCCGCGACCGTCGGGTTGTCATTCAGGACGCGTGAGACCGTCGCCGGTGAGCAGTCGGCCAACCGGGCTACATCGATCAGTTTTGGCCCGCCAGTCCGGTTGCTCATCCTCAGATTTCTCCTACTAGAAAATCATTCTCTAATTTTCTCAGCCATTTCTCGCCAGTTTGCAAGCTGTAAAAGGACAGAGCGCTTGACATGCCCCACGAAGATCCGCGATAACGACGCTTATCAAGAAATCGATTTCTCATTTCTCGCTGTGCGAGTTGGGGAGGGAGAATGCTTCTCAGCGGCATCAAGGTCGTCAGTTTTTGCCACTTCCTGCAAGGGCCGGCGGCTGCGCAATATCTGGCCGACATGGGCGCGGACGTGATCAAAGTGGAGCCACTCGGCGGTGCGCACGAGCGGCACTGGTCCGGCGCCAATGTTTATGTGGAGGGCGTCAGTGGCTTCTTTCTTTGCGCCAACCGCAACAAGCGCTCCATCGCCATCGACCTGAAGAGCGAAGAGGGCAAGGAAGTGGCGCGGCGACTGATTGCATCCGCTGATGTCGTGATGGAAAACTTCCGGCCGGGTGTCTTCGAAAAGCTTGGCTTCGGCAGCGCGACACTCGCCGATATCAACCCCAACCTGATTTTTGCTTCCGCCAGCGGGTTTGGATCGACCGGGCCGATGGCCCAGAAGCCGGGGCAGGACATTCTCGTTCAGGCCCGCTCGGGGATCATAGGGGCAACCGGCAACCCGGCCCATGCTCCGTCGCCCGTCGGCTTCGCCGTTGTCGACCAGCATGGGGGCGCCCTGCTCGCCATGGGCATTCTCGGCGCGCTCGTGCGCCGGCTGCGGGAAGGCAAGGGCATGCGCGTCGAAGGCAGCCTGCTCAATGCCGGCATCGACCTGCAGGGCGAGGCGCTGGTGAATTTCTTCGCTGGTGGCTTCAATCGGGATGTGTTCAAGCGTGAGACCAATCTCGCGACATGGTTTCATGAAGCGCCCTACGGGGTCTATCCCGTCCGCGACGGGCATGTGGTCATTTCCCTGTGCAAGACGGAAGACCTCGCTGAGGCGCTCGACAGCCAGGCGGTGCGCGAGGCCGCGACGCTCGACCGCTATGCCGAGCGTGACGAATATGCACGACGCCTGCGTGCAGCGACCGCCAGTTTCACACTGGATGAGATCGCCGCGAAGCTGGACGAGCGTGGTATCTGGTGGGCGCCTGTCAAGTATTACGATGAGCTCCTCGAAGATCCACAGCTCATCCACGCGGAGGTGTTCCGCAAGATCACAGTGCGTGGGCGCACGATCCACCTGGTCAACCATCCCAACCGCTATGATGGACAGGTACCTGACGTGCGGGTTCTTGCGCTGGAGATCGGCGAGCATACCCGTGAAATTCTGGGCGAGCTTGGCTATGGGCCGCAGGCGATCGAGCAATTGCTGACGACGAATGCAGTGCTGGCCTCTCGGGAGGCGGACGCAGAGTAACGGTGGTTGCCTGCTCAAGCTTTCGTCCGACCGGCTTCGTGCGCGGCCGGCCGTGACTTTGAACAAGACCAAGTCGGTATCATGTGAGGAAACAGCACAATGAAGAAATTTGTATCAGCAATAGGCATCGGTTTCATAAGCCTTGTCGCGGCCTTCGCGGCTCCGGCCGAGGCGCAGTCGGTGAATGACATCGTCTCGCGCGGCAAGGTGCGTATCGGCGTCAACAGCGGCGCTCCCCCCTTCAGCATCGTCGACCCGCAGGGAAAGACGGTTGGCTATGACGTCGATACTGCCAATCTGCTGGCCAAATACCTCGGCGTCGAGGCGGAGATCATCCCCTATACCACCGCAGCGCGCATCCCGGCGCTGGAATCGGGGAAGGCTGATTTCGTGGTCGCGACCCTGAGCCCGACACCGGAGCGGGCGCGCGCGGTGATGTTCACCATGCCCTACAGCACCTTCGAGCTTGTCATTCTGGCGCCGAAGGACAGCCCGATCAAGGAGATGGCGGATCTCGCGGGCAAGAAGGTCGGCGTGTCGCGCGGCACTCCCCAGGAAGTGGCGCTGACGCGCAACGCCCCGAAGGAAGCGGCCATCACGCGCTTCGACGACGATTCCACGACCATGCAGTCGCTCATTTCGCGTCAGGTCGAGGCGATCGCGATCCCCGAGACCGTATTCCTGGAGCTCAAGAAGGCGCGCCCTGACATTCCGTTCGAGACCAAATTCAAGTATTTCAACCAGTTCATGTCGATCGCCGTGCGCAAGGATGCTTTCGAGCTGCGGCAGTGGCTGAACACGACATTGTCCTATATCAAGCAGAACGGCGAGCTCGACGATATCGCCAGGAAGTGGACCGGCCAGCCTCTGCCCAAGGACATGCCGTCCTTCTAAGCGCCAGGCTTTGTCGTGGCGTCGTTCCAGGAAAAGCGCCGCTCTGGACTGCGTAAGCTCAAGGCCGTGAGCGTTTTCGCAATGTGAAGAAGCGCGGAAACGCTCCCTGCCTGTCATCACAGGTTGATCTGCCGGGTTCTGTATCGCTGAACGGCCCCGGCAGTCCATTCCAGGTATTCCCGGCTGGCCGGCAGTCAGCCGGCGCGAATGGCCGGCGGATCTGCGTCCCGGCATCCAGCCTTTCGCGCGACGCGCAGTCCTGAGTGGCGCGTTGACGTTGCAATGACCACGATCCCGTGCGTCGCAGGGAGATGAGTTCCATGTTGGGATTGCAGTTCGGGCCGATACTGGCGAAGTATCCTGCTTTCCTGGAGGGGCTATGGCTGACAGTCCAGCTGTCGGTCGGCGCCATCACTCTTGGTTCGTTTGTGGGTCTCATAGCCGCTGCGCTCCGGAGTATGGGGCCAAAGCCGGTGCAATGGATCGTGCGTGTCTATGTGGAGGCGATCAGGAACACACCGTTTCTCGTCCAGCTCTACATTATATTCTTTGGCTTGCCGTCGGTCGGCATCACCATTTCCGCCATACAGGCCAGTATACTGGCGATGACCATCAATCTCGGGGCCTATTCTACCGAGATATTCCGTGCCGGTATTGAATCCATCCACCGCTCACAGCTCGAGGCCGGTCAGTCACTCGCCCTGACACGTGTCCAGATCTTCCGGCACGTCGTCCTTGTGCCCGCGGTCGCGAAGGTCTGGCCCTCGCTGGTCAGTCAGTTCATCCTGATCATGCTGACGTCGAGCGTCTGCTCCTTCATCTCCGTCGAGGAACTGAGCGGCGCCGCCTACACCATTCAGTCCGAGACGTTCCAGAGCTTCGAGGTCTATATCATTGCCGGCCTTCTCTATCTTGGCCTGGCGCTCATCCTGAAAACGGGGCTCGCGGCCTTGGGTATCCAACTGTTTGGTCGCAAGCGCGTCGCCAAATCTGCGACCATTCGTGTGCCGGAGGTTCTGCCATGATCCGCAGTTTCGGGCCGGATGAAGCCCTGTTCCTATTAGAGTCCGCGCGCTGGACACTTCTCCTCACGCTGTTTGGTGCAATCTTCGGAGGCGTGCTCGGGCTTTTTGTGGCCTTGGCGAAGGCCGCGCAGAACAAAATCGTCCGCGCTTTGGCGACAGGTTACATTGCCGTCGTGCAGGGCATTCCGGTCCTGATCGTGTTGTTCCTGTCGTATTACGGGCTGGCGAAATCCGGTTTCGATCTGCCGCCGCTGATTGCTGCCTCGATCTCGCTGGCGATTTATGCGAGCGGCTATCTCGGGGATATCTGGCGCGGCGCCATCCAGTCCGTGCCCGTCCAGCAGTGGGAGGCCTCGGCCTCGCTCGCGCTGACCCGCGCGCAGCAATATCATTCAGTTATCCTGCCCCAGGCAGTGCGTATTGCTCTGCCGCCAACGGTCGGCTTTCTTGTCCAGCTCGTGAAGAATACGTCGATCGTCTCGATCGTGAGCGTCGTCGAACTCGCGCGGGCTGGTCAGCTGGTGAATAACGCGACGTTCCAGCCATTCCCGGTCTTCATCACGGTGGCGCTGATCTATTTCGCGATCTGCTTTCCGCTGTCCTGGGCCAGTCGTAACTTGGAGATGAGGTTCAATGCCTATCGTGGTGGTTGACAACCTCCGGAAGAGCTTCGGTCAACTGGAGGTTCTCAAGGGCGTTTCCCTGTCGGTCGAGCGCGGCCAGGTGGTGGCGTTGCTCGGGCGCAGCGGCTCCGGCAAGTCGACGCTTCTGCGGTGCCTTAACGGGCTCGAAGTGGTCGACAGCGGCCGTATCGAGGTCGCCGGTCACGCCATGAAATATGATCCGAAGTCCCTGCGCGAACTGCGCAAGGATGTTGGCATCGTGTTCCAAAGTTTCAATCTGTTTCCGCATCTGTCGGTGGCCGAGAATGTGATGTTGGCGCCACGCCTCGTGAAGGGGTTGGACAGGCGCGAGGCACGCAGGCTCGCTGAGGAGATGCTGCGCAAGGTCGGGCTCGCCGAGAAAGTGGACGCGCACCCCGACCAGTTGTCCGGCGGCCAGCAGCAGCGCGTCGCCATCGCGCGCTCGCTTGCGATGCATCCCAAGGTGATGTTGTTCGACGAGGTGACCTCGGCGCTCGATCCCGAACTCACGGGCGAGGTCCTCAATGTCATGGAGGCACTGGCTGCCGACGGCATGACGATGCTCCTCGTCACCCACGAGATGGGCTTTGCCCAGCGCGTCGCCTCCACGGCGGTTTTCATGCTCAATGGTTTGATCCACGAGGCAGGCGCGCCCGCGGATATGTTCAGCCATCCGAAAACTGCGGAGTTTCAGCAGTTCATTGGGCAGAATCTGAAATGACAGGAACCCCACGCGATCCTTCGGGACATGCCGCTTCCACCGAGGATGGGACCGGACGGTTGGTGCTTGCTTCCAGGCCCGCGCCCGGCGTGCTCCTTCTGATGTTGAATCGGCCGGAGAAGCTGAATGCGCTGTCGAAGGAGTTGCTTCTCGAGCTTGTGGAGCAGCTCACGCTGGCAGAGGCGGATAGCGGCATCGGTTGCGTGATCCTGACGGGGGCAGGGCGCGCCTTCGCCGCCGGTGCCGACATCTCCGACATGCTCGCGCGAGGGCCTGCTTCCTATGCTGATCCGGATCGCCTCGCCAACTGGCACCGCATCGAGAGTTTCGCCAAGCCCATCATCGCGGCAGTGAATGGTTATGCGCTTGGGGGCGGGCTGGAGCTGGCGCTGCTCTGCGACATCATCATTGCCGGCGAGAAGGCGAAATTCGGTACGCCGGAGATCAAGATCGGCTCGTTCCCCGGCGATGGCGGCACCCAGCGGCTGCCGCGCCTCGTCGGCCGGTCGTTCGCCATGCAGATGGTGCTGACCGGCGAGATGGTGGATGCGGCGCTCGCCGAGCGCAAGGGGCTCATCAGTGAGGTGGTGGCGCCTGACAGATTGTTGCCGCGCGCTCTGGAGATCGCCAGCCTGATTGCGTCGAAGTCCGTGGCGATCACGCCTTTTGCGAAGCGCGCCGTCAAGGCGGCCGACGAATTGAGCCTCGAGGAAGGGTTGCGGTTCGAGCATCGGCTGACCGTCGAGGCTTTCGATAGGGAAGACCGGCAGGAAGGCCTGCGCGCCTTCGCGGAAAAGCGGGAGCCGGTTTTCAAGGGTCGCTAGGGCGATCTGCAGAAGCACACGACAGCCTTTCCAGCCGGTCCGGACGGGGCCGGTGAGGGCGCGGCTTTGCGCGCGGCGCGGGCCCCCGGCCCGGCATCCCCCGACTTATGGACTATTCTGGAGAACCGCATGAGCACGAACGCCTGGATCGACGAGGCCATTGCCAGGGCGACGGCCCGCACACGGGCTATCGCGCGGGAAGTAAAGGACTTTCCGCATATCACCGAGAAGAAGCAGTGGCAGTGCACGCCGGACGGCGTCTGGACTGGTGGCTTTTGGGCGGGACTGTTGTGGTTGACCCATGAGGAGGACAAGGACGCCGAGAGCCTGGAGCGCGCTGTCCATTACACGGACCGGCTGCTGCCGCGCGCGCATGACAAGCACAATCACGATCTCGGCTTCATGTTCGTGCCGAGCGCGCGGAAGGGCTGGACACTGACCGGCAACGAGACCTATCGCCAGGCGGCGATCACGGCCGCCGTCTCCCTGGGCGACCAGTTCAATCCGGAGGCCGGCTACATACCGGGGTGGGGCTTTTTCGGAGGCACGGACTGGAGCGGCTCCGTTCTGGTCGACACGCTGATGAATCTGCCGCTTCTCGTCTGGGCCGTGAAGCAGGGCGCGGATGAGCGCCTGATGGAGGTGGTGACCCGGCACACGGCGACGACGCTCGGCCAGCATTTCCGGCCGGATGGTTCAGTCTACCACGTCTTCAAGTTCGACCCGGCAAGCGGCGAGCCGCTGGGAGGCGACACCTATCAGGGGCTCGGGCCGGAAAGCGCATGGTCCCGCGGCCAGTCCTGGGCGATCACCGGACTTGCCATGCTCGCGCAGGCCACCGGTAATGACGATTATCGGGCGGCGAGCGAACGCGTCGCGGACTATTTCCTCGGCCAACTCCCGGTGGATGGTGTGCCGCCGTGGGACTTCGCGGCGCCGGGCGCCAACGAGCCGAAGGACGCCTCGGCGGGCGCCATCGCCAGCTACGGCTTCCAGAAGCTCCATGACATCACGGGCAAGGCGGAGCATCTCGCGACCGCGACGCGCCTTCTGAAGGCTCTCGCCACGACATGCGGCAACGGTGGCGACAAAGGTGGGCTCCTGCTGCATTCCACAGCCGATCTGCCCCACGGCCTCGGCATCGACGAGGCCACGATGTATGGCGACTATTATTATCTGAAGTCGCTCGTTGCATTGCGTGGGCGCAAACTCACTTGAGCATGAGTGCAAAGTCCCGGTGCGTCCCGGGGCTTTACTTCAAGCCGATCGACATTACTTCCTTTGCTCAACGGGCAGGGAGCCGGATGGTCTTTCCGCCCAACGATAGGATCCGGTGAAGCGGAACGATCGGCAGGCACGACATGGCAAAGCATCTGGAACTCGGACTTGATACTTTTGGCGACGTGACGCGCCGGGCGGACGGCTCACTGCTGCCGCAGGCTGAGGTCATCCGCAATCTCGTCGACGAGGCCGTGCTCGCTGACCAGCTCGGCATCGATTTCATCGGTGTTGGTGAGCATCATCGCGCCGATTTCGCGGTCTCTGCGCCGGAGGTGGTGCTTGCGGCCATTGCCGCGCGCACGAATCAGATCCGGCTGGGGTCCGCGGTCACGGTCCTGAGTTCGGATGATCCGATCCGCGTATTCCAGCGCTTCGCGACAGTCGACGCGCTCTCGAAGGGGCGCGCGGAGGTGATCCTCGGCCGTGGCTCCTTCACGGAGTCCTTTCCGCTGTTCGGCTATGAACTTCGCGACTATGAGCGGCTGTTCGAGGAGAAGCTCGATCTCTTCGCGGCTCTCCTGAAGCAGGATGCGGTAACGTGGCAGGGAACGACGCGTCCCCCGCTGAAGGATCAGCGGGTCTATCCGCAGGTCGAACACGGCGCGCTTAAAACCTGGATCGGTGTGGGCGGCAGTCCCGAATCAGTCGTTCGCGCGGCCCGCTACGGCCTGCCGTTGATGCTCGCCATCATTGGCGGGGATCCCGCGCGGTTCCGGTCCTATGTCGATCTCTATGGGCGGGCCTGCCAGCAATTGCAGCAGCCGCTCCCGCCCATCGGCGTGCATTCGCCCGGCTATGTCGCGGATACGGATAGCCAGGCGCAGGAGGAGCTGTTTCCGGACTACAAGCGCATGCGCGATCAGATCGGCGCAGAGCGCGGCTGGCCGCCCATGGGCAAGGAGGAGTTCAAGCAGGAGGCGGCGCACGGGTCGCTCTATGTGGGCTCGCCGGAGACCGTCGCGCGGAAGATCGCGGCAACCGCCAAGACGCTCGATATCACCCGCTTCGACATGAAATACAGCGCCGGTCCCCTGCCGCACGATAAGATGATGCGGAGCATCGAGCTCTATGGCAGCAAGGTTGTGCCTATGGTGCGCGACCTGCTGGCCTGATGCGGGCCCGAGCCTCTTGCGACCCCCGCCGTGCATCGTTAGATCTGGACGCTGAGCATCCGGTCGCGCCGATGAGCGTTCGCTCGCGCGTGACCGGATGGAGCTGTTTGGATTGATGGCGGGAAGCCGGCGGATCGCGTCGGGCTATCTGGAGGATGATTTAGCGCGAATGCGTGCATTGCTTCGCTTCATCGGTTTTATCCTCCTGACCGGTGGCTTCGTCGCTTTCGTCATTGACGGAGCGCGGGGCATTGCCAATAGCCAATTCGTCCCCACCTCTCTGGCCACCACGCTTGAGGCGGCGCTGCCAGCCCTGTTTCCGCAATTCCTGCCCTGGATGAGCGCGCATCTGCCTGAGGCGGCGCAGCGGCTCGTCACAGGCAGCCTGCTCACCTTGCCGACCGCGGCTGTTGGCGCCATTCTTGGCATTCTGCTGTTATGGCTTGGTCGGCGACCGGCGGATCCGTTTCTGTTCAAACCCTTGCGATGAGGGTCGACAGGATCTCGCGCCACGCCGCAGACCTTCCCACATCTCTGGTATGAGGAGAAGCATCATGGGATTGTTCCGCAAATCATCGGTCTTGCCTGGTGCCAATGAGGCCCTGCCTGGCCGGCCGGAACCTATCGTGACCGCCCAGACTCATTTCGTGAATGGACACTTTCTGGCCGGTCCCTATCCGGAAGGCAGCAAGGAGGTGCTGTTTGGCATGGGCTGCTTCTGGGGGGCGGAGCGGAAGTTCTGGAGCCTGCCCGGCGTTTATGTCACGGCCGTCGGCTATGCGGGCGGGGTAACGCCCAATCCGACCTATGAGGAGGTCTGCAGCGGCCGTACCGGGCACACGGAGGTCGTGCAGGTCGTCTATGAGAAGGGTGTCGATCTCGCGGACTTGCTGCGTGTGTTCTGGGAAAACCATGATCCGACGCAGGGCATGCGGCAGGGCAACGACATTGGCACTCAATATCGTTCGGCGGTCTATGTGGCCGGGGAGGCCGAGCTCGCGCTCGTCGAGGCGACGCGGCGGACCTATGGCGAGGCGCTCAGGGTCTCGGGTTATCCTCCGATCACGACGGAGATAGCGGACCGCCCGCCTTTCTATTTCGCGGAAGCCTATCACCAGCAGTATCTGGCGAAGAATCCCGCCGGCTACTGCGGCCTCGGCGGGACCGGCGTGAGCTGCGCCATTGGCACGGGTATCGCGGCCTGAGGCACGCAAATGATAGAGCTCGGGCCAGAACATGGTCCGGGCAGGCGAATTCCAGGGGGCACCACTCAAATGTGGCGGCCCCTTTTGCGATGGAGACCTTATGATCGAGAGAGCGCTTGAGCGCTTCCTGTTCGCCAGCCGGTGGCTGCTCGCGCCGTTTTACGTCGCGCTGGTCCTGGGGCTGGCGGGGCTTCTCATCAAGACGATGCTGGAGCTCTTGCATTTTCTGCCGATGGTGTTCTCCGGCAAGGAATCCGACATCATCCTCGGCATCCTGAGCCTGGTCGACCTGACCTTCACCGGTTCGCTCGTCGTGATCGTTGTCTTCTCCGGCTACGAGAATTTCGTGTCGAAGATCGACGCGGACGAGCACAGGGACTGGCCGGACTGGATGGGCAAGATCGACTTCTCCGGCTTGAAGCTCAAGCTGATGTCGTCGATCGTCGCCATCTCGGCCATCCAGCTCCTGAAGGCCTTCATGAATGTCGCCAATGTCAGTGATCGTGAATTGATGTGGCTTGTCGGCATCCATGTCGTCTTCGTCGCCTCAGGCGTTTTCCTGGCGCTGACGGACCGCATCGCCGGCGAAAAGCACTGAGTGAATTGACACGCGCTGCGCTGATCTCTCCCGAAGGGGAGAGATCAAGGCCGGCCTTCAAACGATCCAAGACAGTGGGAACCAGGACGCCGGGAACCAGCACGCCGGGGACGAGACGGGCTGGGTCTCAGTTTCGGGCCGCCGCTGCCGCGCTGTCGATCACCGCGCGGCACTGGGCGGGCAAGTCGGCCACCATCAAGGGCGGCGCGGGCTTGTATGGCTTCGGCCGCCGGGCTTCGGCGCTGAACCACCAGTCGAGCTCTGCCCCACAGCCGTCGCTGGTCGGCGGCGGTGCCTGCCGGCGGCAGGCGGTCTCGCCCGCCGGGCAGGCAAGGCGGACGTGGAAATGATAGTTGTGGCCAGGCGTCGGCCGGATTTTCGAGAGCCAGCGGCGGTCGGAGCCCGCGTCGCGGCACAGCGCGCGCTTGATGGCGGGGTTGACGAGCACCCGCTCCACCTGCCGATAGGAGGCGGCGGTCTTCAGAAGCGCCATATGGCTCGGCGTCCAGCGCGACGGATCGATGTCGTTCCAGTCGCTTCTCACCACATTGATGGCGGAGACTTCCTCGCGGGCGCCGGCGCTGAGACGGCCTGCCGGCATGCCCGTCAGCCAGATGTCCGCGTCAAGGCCGATCTGGTGGGAGGCGTGGCCCGTCAGCATCGGGCCGCCGCGCGGCTGACCCATGTCGCCGACAAGAATGCCCGGCCAGCCGGTGGTCGATGGCACCTTGGCGGCGAAATTCTGCAGAAACTCGACGAGCGTCGGGTGTCCCCAATTGCGATTGCGCGACAGCCGCATGACCTGCCAGGTCGGCCCGTCGGGCGGCAGCATGACGCCGCCGGCGAGGCAGCCGAGGGAATAGAAGCCGAAGACGGCGGCTTGCCCGGCGGATGCCAGAGGCGTGGTGCCGAAGCGCCGTTGGGCCGCATCAGCAGGCAATTTGGAAAGGACAGCCTTCCGGCGAGCGGCCTCTTCGGCCGCATTTTCCTGGGCATGGGCGGCCTGATGGCTCACCACCGTGGTGAACGCCAGGAGAAGCCCGGCAAGCGCCAGCCGCTTCAACGCGCGACCTGCCCCTCTGCTCTGCAGGGGCCGAAAAGGCGTCATCGTCATTCGCAAGCACTCCTTTCGCAAGCCGATTCCCCAGGCGAAACGACGGTGGCCGCTCCGAATCACCGGCATGGCCCCGCCGCCATCACCGGCGGTAGCCTCCCGGCAATTGACTGATAATTATGCCTTTTCTTCGATTGTAAGGCGTGGGCTTTTCTGCAGGCCCCCTGCATTCTATGACGATCAGCCACGATCTTTCCAATTGCTCCGGGCGATGCACGCGCTTCCCCCGGCTTTCACCTCAGTCATTGTCCGTCCTGAGCCATTCGTTGTGAGCACATTATGAGCTGGTCCCCTCAACAAGATGATGCCCTGAAGGCGGTTGCCGCATGGTTGAAGCGGCGCGATGCCCAGGTCTTCCGCCTCTTCGGATATGCCGGCACGGGCAAGACGACGCTTGCCCGGCATATCGCGGAGGGTATCGACGGGGATGTCGCCTTCGGCGCCTTTACCGGCAAGGCGGCCTCGGTGCTGCGTTCCAAGGGCTGCGAGGGGGCGACCACCATCCACAGCCTTATCTATCGCTCGCGCGGCTCGAAGGAGGAGGGGCCGTCCTTCGTCATCAACCGGCAGAGTTCGGCCGCGGACGCCGAGCTCATCATCATCGACGAATGCTCGATGGTGGACGAGGAACTGGGGCGTGACCTCCTCTCCTTCGGCGTTCCGGTGCTCGTGCTCGGTGATCCCGCGCAGCTGCCGCCGGTGAAGGGCGGCGGCTTTTTCACCGAAGCCGAGCCCGACCTGATGCTGACCGAGGTGCACCGGCAGGCCCGCGACAATCCGATCATCCACATGTCGATGGTGGTGCGCGAGGGCGGAAGCCTCGCCCACGGCCAATTCGGCGAGAGCCGGGTGATCTCGCGCCGCGACATCGATGCGCCGGCGGTGATGCATGCCGATCAGGTCTTGCTCGGCATGAACAAGACACGCCGCATGTACAACGCCCGCATGCGCTCGCTCCTCGGCTTCCGCGATGCGATGCCCGCTGCGGGCGAGAAGCTTGTCTGCCTCAAGAACAACAAGACCAAAGGGCTTTTCAATGGGGGCACCTGGCTCATCAAGCAGCTCAAGGGCGAGCAGAAGGGCCTGGTGAAGATGGATGTGACGCCGGATGACGAAACCGCGCGGCGCACGACCGAGGTCAGCGTGCCGCGCGAATTCTTCGAGGGCGAGGAGGAGAACGTGCCCTTCGCCATCCGTCGCAATGCCGATGAATTCACCTATGGCTATGCGCTTACGGTGCACAAGGCGCAGGGCTCGCAGTGGGACGAGGTGGTCCTCTTCGACGAAGCCTTCGCCTTTCGCGAGCATGCCAGCCGCTGGCTCTATACCGGCCTGACACGCGCTGCGGAGCGCATTACTATTGTCTCCTAGAATAGTTCAATAATGTCGTGAGTGCAGCGTCGACTGTACAGGATCTTTCCGCTCTTATCGCATCTCATATTGGTTTTATTTAAATATATGTGGCGATCTTGAGTGAATTGACGGCGTCTTCACGCCATGGTGATGACATAGTGTTGAAAGCTATGTGATCGCGGCTTGCAAATTCGGCACCTCATCGCAGTTATGCTTCTCCATATCTTTCATGGGCAGGCGCGCAGGAGGCGCTTTCATGGCTGTTGACCACATGTCGCGAACGAATCCATCACGGGCCGATGCTGGCGGGCTTGTCATTCCAGCGCTCGGTGGCCTCTGGGCCGCTCTTACGGTTCCGGCGGACGTCATTCTGCGGATCGTCACGGGCATCGCGATGGTGGCCCACGGCTGGGGCAAGGTGATCAATCCCTTCGGCATGGTCGATATGGTCGAGCGCATCGGCTTCGTGCCAGGTGCGCTGTGGTCACCGCTGCTGTCGTTCAGCGAGTTTGGCTCAGGCGTGCTGCTGCTTATCGGCTTCCTGACGCGCCCGGCCGCCGCAGTGGCACTCATTATCCTGCTCGTCACGATCTATGCCCATTGGGTCGTCATGGGGCAGGGCTATATGGGCGCGGAAAAGTCCATCCTGTGGTCGGCGATGCTGCTCACCATCATCGCGCGTGGTGGCGGTGCGCTGTCCGTCGATCGCGCCATCGGCCGAGAGGTCTGACGGCTTCGCGATCTGCTCAAAAGACAATGGCCGGGTAATCCCGGCCATTTTTTATGGAGGCAATGGTCGGGCCCTTCACCCGCCGATGTTGTAGGCCGCGAGCGCCGCCATATTGACGATGTCGCTGTCCTTGGCGCCAAGCGGCACGATCTGAACGGCCTTGTCGAGGCCGACGATCAGCGGGCCGAGTACGGTTGATCCGCCAAGCTCCTGCAGCATCTTGGTCGAAATCGACGCCGAGTGAAAAGCCGGCATGACCAGGACATTCGCGGGCCCGGTGAGGCGGCAGAACGGATAGACGGACATGAGGTCGCGGTTGAGCGCGACATCGGCCGCCATCTCGCCGTCATACTCGAAGTCGCAGCGCCGCTTGTCGAGAATGCGCACGGCCTCCTGCACGCGCTCGGAGCGCTCCCCCTTCGGATGCCCAAAGGTGGAGAAGGCGAGCAGCGCAACCCGTGGCTCATAGCCTAGCCGCTTCGCGACGCCGGCCGCCTCCACTGCGATATCCGCAAGCTCCTGCGCATTCGGCATCTCGGTGATGGCGGTGTCGGCCACCAACACGGTGCGGCCGCGCGCCAGCGCGATGGAGACGCCGATGACCCGGTGGCCTGGCTTGACGTCGATGACGCGGCGCACATCCTCCAGGGCGATCGAGTAGTTGCGGGTGACACCCGTCACCATGGCATCGGCATCGCCCATGGCGACCATGGCGGCGCCGAAATGGTTGCGGTCCTGGTTCACCAGCCGCTGGCAATCACGGAACAGGTAGCCTTCGCGCTGCAGCCGCTCATAGAGGAACTGTGCGTAGACCGCGTTGCGATGGGACAGGCGCGCGTTGTGGATCTCGATGCCGTTGCGGCCGCTGAGGTCGATGCCGGCCAGCGAGGCGGTTTCCCGCACGCGGTCCTCGCGTCCGACCAGGATCGCGGTGCCGAGGCCCTGGTTGACGAAGGAGGCGGCTGCGCGGATGACCTGCTCCTCCTCGCCCTCGGCGAAGACCACGCGCTTCGGGGAGCGGCGCACCCGCTCGAACACGCGGTTGAGCGTGCCCGCGACGGGATCGCGCCGCGCGGACAACTGCGCCTTGTAGACGCGCATGTCGGTGATCGGCCGGCGGGCGACGCCGGTCTCCATCGCCGCTTTCGCGACGGCCGGCGGGATGACGTGGATGAGGCGCGGGTCGAACGGCACGGGAATGATGTAGTCACGGCCGAAACGCGGACGCGCGCCTTGATAAGCGGCAGCCACCTCGTCCGGCACGTCCTCACGCGCCAGGGCCGCCAAGGCCTCGGCCGCCGCGATCTTCATCTCCATGTTGATGGTCGTCGCGTGCACATCGAGCGCGCCACGGAAGATGTAGGGGAAGCCGAGGACGTTGTTGACCTGGTTCACGTAGTCGGAACGACCGGTGGCCATGATGGCGTCGTCGCGGACGGCGGCGACTTCTTCCGGTGTGATCTCCGGATCGGGATTCGCCATCGCGAAGATGATCGGGTTCGGCGCCATGCTGGCCACCATGTCGGTGGTGAGGGCGCCCTTGGCCGAGAGGCCGAACACCGCATCCGCCCCGCGCATGGCGTCGGCCAGCGTGCGGTCTGTTGTTTCGGCGGCGTGGGCGGACTTCCACTGGTTCATCCCCTCGGTGCGGCCGCGGTAGATGACGCCCTTGGTGTCACAGAGGATGACGTTGTTGGGCGCAAAGCCCATGGCCTTCAGAAGCTCGATGCACGCGATGCCCGCCGAGCCGGCGCCATTCACGACGAGCTTGGTATTCTTGACGTCGCGATTGGTGAGATGCAGCGCATTGACGAGCCCGGCGGCGGCGATGATCGCGGTGCCGTGTTGATCATCATGGAAAACCGGGATGTCCATGAGCTCCCGGAGCTTCTCCTCGATGATGAAGCATTCCGGGGCCTTGATGTCTTCGAGATTGATGCCGCCGAAGGACGGCCCGAGATAGCGCACGCAGTTGATGAAGGTCTCGGCGTCCTCGGTGTCGACTTCGAGGTCGATGGAATCGACATCGGCGAAACGCTTGAACAGGACAGCCTTGCCTTCCATCACCGGCTTCGAGGCGAGCGCACCGAGATTGCCGAGACCGAGGATGGCGGTGCCGTTGGAGATGACGGCCACGAGATTGCCGCGCGTCGTGTAGTCGAAAGCCAGGCTCGGGTTCTCGGCGATGGCCCGCACGGGCACCGCGACGCCCGGCGAATACGCGAGTGATAGATCGCGCTGGGTCGCCATGGGCTTCGTGGCGACCACTTCGAGCTTGCCGGGACGCCCCTGGGAGTGGAACTGCAGCGCTTCCTGGTCGGTGAATGTGGGGCGCGACACGCGTTTCTTATCATTCATGGGTTTATATGGACCTCCCGTTCGATACTTTATCCCGGCCGGAGCGCGACCTTACGCAGGTGAGGGTGCGCGCTCAAGGCGCGTTCTCCACTGTTTCCTTCAAAAGTGTCCTGCCAGAGCGATGAAAGCCGATCGCGGCTTTGCTACGGTCCGGCCATGAACGGGCCATTTGAACACCAAGCAAAGCCGAGTGACGCCACCAAGCCGGCGCCGGCCGGGGCCGACGGGCGCGTGACGCCGATGATGGCTCAATATACCGAGATCAAGCTGGCGCACCCCAATTGCCTCTTGTTTTATCGGATGGGCGATTTCTACGAGCTTTTCTTCGAGGACGCGGAGATGGCTTCGCGAACCCTCGGTATCGTCCTGACCAAGCGCGGCAAGCACCTTGGCGAAGATATCCCGATGTGCGGCGTGCCCGTGGAGAAATCGGAAGACTACCTCCAGCGTCTCATTGCGGCAGGCCACCGCGTGGCCGTCTGCGAGCAGACCGAGGACCCGGCGGAGGCCAAGAAGCGAGGCGGCAAGTCCGTGGTCGCACGCGGGGTCGTGCGCCTCGTGACGCCCGGCACCATCACCGAGGAAAGCCTCCTTGATCCGGCGCGCGCAAACCTTCTCGTCGCGGTCACCCGTCGCCGCGCCGGCGACCAGGCCTATGTCTACGGGCTCGCGGCCATCGATATTTCAACGGGCCGTTTCACCGTGGCCGAGGTGGAGGCGGGCCAGCTTGCCGCCGACCTTGCGCGCCTCGACCCGCGCGAACTTCTGGTGCCGGATACGCTGATCGACGATCCGGATCTCGCGACGCTGTGGCGTGAGATCCGGACGTCCATCACGCCGATGGCCCGCGACGGCCTCGATGCGGCGTCTGCCGATCGCCGGCTCAAGGATTATTTCGGCGTCGCGAGCCTCGATGCCTTCGGCGTCTTCACACGGACCGAGGTGGCGGCGGCGGCGCTCGTCCTCGGCTATGTCGACCGGACCCAGCTCGGCTCTCGGCCGCCTCTCTCGCCACCGGCGCGGGAGGCCGCAGGCGGCACGCTTCTCATCGATGCCGCGACCCGCGCCAATCTCGAACTCTCCCGGACCTTGTCCGGAGAGCGCGGCGGGAGCCTCCTGGCGGCCGTCGACCGCACGTTGACCTCTGCCGGCGGGCGGTTGCTCGCGGAGCGCCTGGCGGGCCCCTCGACGGATTTCGCTGTGATCCGCGCGCGCCACGATGCAGTTGCCTATCTCGTCGATCGCGCCTTTCTGCGTGAAGGGCTGCGCGCCCGCCTTCGCGCGGCGCCGGATATGGCGCGAGCCCTGTCACGCCTCGCGCTCGGCCGTGGCGGGCCCCGGGACCTCGCGGCTCTGCGCGATGGCCTCGCCGTGGCCCGCGTCGTTGCCGCTCTCCTGACCGAGAGGGATGGCGAGGAAGCCGGAGACTTGCCGGAGGCGGCCGACAGGCCGGCGGAACTTAACAGCGCGGCCGCCGCCCTTGCCGATCTCGCGCCTGAATTGGCAAGCCAGCTTCAGGCTGCGCTCTCCGACGAACTGCCACTCTTGAAGCGTGACGGCGGTTTCGTGCGGGCTGGCCACCTGCCGGCCCTCGACGAGGCGCGGCTGCTGCAGGCGGATTCCCGCCGCTTCATCGTCGCTCTCCAGGCGCGCTATGTCGGGGAGACCGGATGCCGGACGCTGAAGGTCAAGCACAACAATGTGCTCGGCTATTTCGTCGAGGTGCCGCAGGCGGCGGGTGAGGATTTCCTCAAGCCGCCATTGAATGAACTTTTCGTGCACCGCCAGACGATGGCCGGAACGATGCGCTTTTCCACGGTGGAGCTCGGCGAGCTCGAGGCCAAGATCGCCTCGGCGTCCGACCGCGCGGTGCGCCTGGAACTCGCCGTTTTCGACGAACTCGTGGCTGTGGTTGCGGCCAATGCCGAGCCGATCAAGCGCGCCGCCGATGCGCTCGGCCTCATCGACGTGACGGCTGGTCTCGCGGATCTCGCCGCCGATCTCGGTTGGAGCCGGCCGGAGATCGAGGACAGCCTTGCCTTCCGCATCGAGGGCGGGCGCCATCCGGTTGTCGAGGCCGCGCTGAAAGCGAGCGGCGGCACCTTCGTCGCCAATGATTGCGACCTCACCGCGCCGGGCGGCAAGAGCGGCGCCGTCACCCTGATCACCGGACCTAACATGGCCGGTAAATCGACCTATCTGCGCCAGAACGCGCTGATCGTCGTGCTGGCGCAGATGGGCGCCTTCGTGCCCGCGCGGGCGGCGCGCATCGGCATCGTCGACCGCCTGTTCTCGCGCGTCGGCGCCGCGGACGACCTCGCGCGCGGACGCTCCACATTCATGGTGGAGATGATCGAGACGGCCGCGATCCTCAACCAGGCCGGACCGCGTGCGCTTGTGATCCTCGACGAGATCGGCCGTGGCACGGCGACGTTCGACGGACTGTCCATCGCCTGGGCGGCCGTGGAGCATCTGGAAGCGGTCAACCGCAGCCGCGCCCTGTTCGCGACCCATTATCACGAACTGACCGCGCTCGCCGACCGCCTCGACAACGTCAGCAATGCCACCATGCGCGTCACCGACTGGCATGGCGACGTGGTCTTCCTGCATGAGGTGGTGCCAGGAGCGGCCGATCGCAGCTACGGTATCCAGGTGGCGAAGCTCGCAGGCCTGCCGGCCCCGGTCATCGCTCGGGCGCGCGAGGTGCTGGACCAGCTTGAGAAAACCGAGCGGGAGAAGCCCGTCTCCGCCTTGATCGACGATCTGCCGTTGTTCGCCGCGACGCTGAAACCGGTGACGCCACCGCCGGCCGTCGCTGCCGCCGGTCCGGATCTCCTGCGCGAGGCGCTTGGGGGGATCGATCCGGACGACATGACGCCGCGCGAGGCGCTGGAGGCGCTCTACCGGTTGAAAGGGCTTTCGGCGGACGCATGAGTCGCCGCGCGCTTCGGCGTCCAGGGGCACATGGCGCTCAAGCGGAAGCCACATCGCGAAGTCGGCGGGCCGCCCTTGGCGCGATCACGGCAAGCTCAGCGATCGGCTTCCAAAGCGCCCCATGCACTTCATCCTCCTGGGCGATCAAGGGCAGGGAGGGATCAGCCAGGAAGAGATATTGCAGGTCGTGATGGACGTGGTCGGGTTCTGCTCGCGCCGGCTTTCCTGGCACGTCATGACTGTCGATGGTGAAGGGGATATCCGCTCCCCGATGCCATGGGTGCAGTGCAAGGCCATGGACTGCGGTCTCTTCGATCGCTTCACGCGCTGCTGAGAGGTGAAAGGAGGCCGCAGGTTCGTAGTGCCCTCCAGGCTGCAACCAGCGGCCGATCGTCTTGTGGTCGATCAGCAGGATCTTGGCATGGTCGGGCGACAGCACGATTGCGCTCGTCGTCACATGTCCGGGCATGGTCGTGCGCTCATCAAGGGCATGTCGTTCCGCAATCTGCCAGCGCAGCAGCGCCAGATGCTCGCGGGGCTCCGCAATCTCCGCCCGATAGCGGGCGACGCGGGTTGCGAGGCGGTCAAGGAAGGGTAATTCTTGCATCGGGTCGGGGCATCTGTCGGCACGAAGTTGCGCGGATGCGGCCGGTTGTAGGGCGCTGCCGATTGTTTCCCAAGTGCAAAAGGTGAGGTCGACCTGATGATCGCCCGCAGCGAACTTTCGATCTGGCAGCGTGGTGCAGGGGCTGGAATTATGACTGAGTTGAGCCTGGAGTTTCTCGACGAGCAAGTGGTTGGCCACTGCGATTGCTGCGGACATGAGACGCGTGCCTTTGCCGCCTTTGCCTATCGGGATGGCGCTGCATGTGCCGCCTACAAAGTTGCCTATACGGTTAACCATAGCGAGTTCATCTCGATGCTGGTCAGCCTCGGCGTATGGGGAGATGGTACGACGCCAGAAGATCGCAGGGCCGTTGCCATCACCGTACGTACCGCGGACGGGACATGCCGGGTTGATGACGCGGATACCTCCTATTGGCGGGGGGCGAGCATTTTTGGCGCGATGCTCACGCGTGAGGAGGCATTTGCCACAGGCTGCAGCCAGGCGGCCTTCGATGTGTACGACGCGGCTTGCCTGAATGACGCGCGTTTACGCCGCCTATTCGGGGTCGAGCGTGAGGACGATGACGCCGGCGCTTCGCACTCTCACGAAACTTGATGCTGTCGTCAGTCCTGCTTAGGATCAGCTAAGGACGTCGGGGGACGTCCGTGCTGCCACGGGGGAGCGTGGAATGGTGACGCGGGTCGCGACTGTCGCGCTCGAGGGGATCGAGTCGCGCGCTGTCGATGTGCAGGTGCAGATCGCGCCGGGGACGGTGGGTTTCACGATTGTCGGATTACCCGACAAGGCTGTCGCTGAATCCCGCGAGCGGGTGCGCTCCGCCCTGATCGCATCGGGTCTGGCGCTGCCGGCCAAGCGCATCACCGTCAATCTGGCCCCGGCCGATCTTCCCAAGGAAGGCTCGCATTACGACCTGCCGATCGCGCTCGGCATCATGGCGGCGATCGGCGCGATCCCGGATGATGCGCTGGCGGGCTTCACCGTGCTCGGGGAGCTTGCGCTCGACGGTAGCATCACGGCGGTGTCCGGCGTGTTGCCCGCCGCCATCGGTGCCTATGGCCGGGGACAAGGGCTGATCTGCCCGGCCGCCTGCGGGCCGGAGGCAGCCTGGGCCAGCCGCGACGGCGATGTCGTCGCGCCGCTCTCGCTCATCCAGCTCGCCAATCATTTCAAGGGCACGCAGGTTTTGTCGCGCCCGCAGCCCGCCGTGGCGAAGCCTTCAGGGTCGCTGCCGGATCTGCGCGACATCAAGGGCCAGGAGACCGCGAAGCGCGCGCTCGAGATCGCGGCGGCCGGGGGCCACAACATGCTGATGAGCGGCCCGCCGGGCGCCGGCAAGTCGATGTTGGCGCAGCGCCTGCCATCGATTCTGCCGCCGCTCGGTCCGCGTGAATTGCTCGATGTCTCCATGATCCACTCGGTCGCGGGCCTTCTGGCCGGCGGCACCTTGACGGATCGGCGTCCTTTCCGAGCTCCACACCATTCGGCTTCCATGGCCGCACTTGTCGGCGGCGGACTGCATGCGCGGCCCGGTGAGGTCTCGCTGGCGCATCAGGGTGTGCTCTTTCTGGACGAATTGCCGGAGTTCCAGCCGCAGGTGCTCGACAGCCTGCGCCAGCCGCTGGAAACAGGAGAGGTGCTGATCGCGCGCGCCAATCACCGTGTCGTCTATCCCGCCCGCTTCCAGCTGATCGCGGCCATGAACCCTTGTCGCTGTGGCCGGGCGACCGAGCCGGGCTATGCGTGCCGGCGCCAGCCCAACGAGCGCTGCATGGCGCAGTATCAGGCGCGATTGTCCGGCCCATTCCTCGATCGCATCGATATCGTCATCGAGATGCCGGCGGTGACGGCGGCCGATCTCATCCAGCCACCTGCGGCTGAGAGCTCTGCCGAGGTGGCTAGGCGCGTTGCCGCTGCCCGACGGATTCAGGAGGAGCGTTACCAGGCGCTGAAGCTCGATGGGATCGCAACGAATGCGGCCTGTCCCGCCGCCGTTCTTGATGACATCGCGCGGCCCGATGCGGCTGGCCTGGCGCTGCTGCGGCAGGCGGCCGACGCCTTGAAATTGACGGCGCGCGGCTATCACCGGGTTTTGAAGCTGGCTTTAACGCTTGCTGATCTCGACGGCGCCGCTCATTTGAGGCATGTTCATCTCGCGGAGGCACTATCGTACCGCTCAGTCCTCGATCGCGTTCCGGCCGCAGCATGAAAAATTTGATTGATAAGCTTAATTGCACATTCAGCAATTATGACAATGCATTATCAATGTCCCGCGGCAATACTCCGCCGAATTCCCCTCGGAATACGGCAGCGGTATGAGCAATGACGCGTTCAACACGATCTGGCAAAGCCCATGGCTGGTCGGGGCCATGTTGGTCGTCGCGGTCACGTTGATAGGGCTGGCTTATCATGCGCGCCGGGTCATGGCGCGGCGTCTGGCGGCTTCGGAGGCCGAGATCGTCGCGCTCGTCGGCCGAAACCAGACACTGCTCGCCTCCGAGTCACGCTATCGCAGCCTGGCCGAAGTGAGGAGCGAGTTCATCCTCCGCTATGACAGTGGGCGCCGGATCACCTATGCCAATGAAGCGTTCGCGAAGCTCATGGGCCATGAGCGGGAAGATCTGAAGGGCGTGCCCCTGAATACGGTCGTGAAGGACATAGCCCCGTCCGTCGACGGGGCAGTGGGCAGCGAGCGCATCGATGAGGAGCTTGCCACGGCGCAGGGCATGCGCTGGATCGCCTGGGAGGAGACGGTCATCGAGACGTCTCGCGGCCCTGAATGGCAGCGCATCGGCAGGGATATCACCGACCGCGTGACGTCGGAACGAGCGCTCGAGGAGGGGCGGCGCAAGGCCGAAGCCGCGAACGTGGCCAAGTCCCGCTTCCTGGCGACGGTCAGCCATGAGGTCAGAACGCCGTTGAACGGGATTCTCGGCATGGCGGATCTCCTGGGTGAGACCCATCTCGACCCGGAACAGGCGACCTATGTTCGCGCCATCCGCACGTCGGGTGACGTGCTGCTGTCGCTCATCGACGAGATCCTCGACTTTTCAAAGATCGAGGCCGGCAAGCTTGAGTTGACCCGGGCGCCGTTCAATCTGCGTGCGCTGGTCGAGAGCGTGGTTGAGCTCCTGGCGCCGCGAGCCCAAGGCAAGAACGTCGAAATCGCCACCTATATCGCCGAGGATGTGCCGGCCCGCATCATGGGAGATGCCGATCGCCTGCGCCAGGTCCTCATGAATCTCGCTGGCAATGCGGTGAAATTCACGGACAAGGGCGGCGTGGGCATTCGCGCGGAGCTTGCCGGGGAGGGACGTCTCCGCCTCAGCATCCTTGATACCGGCACGGGCATTCCCACGTCGCGCCTGCAGGACATCTTCGGCGAATTCGAGCAGGTGGACGAGCCAACGGGGCGGCGTCACGGCGGCACGGGCCTTGGTCTCGCCATCAGCCGCCGCATCGCCGAGGGGATGAATGGCGCCATTACCGTCGAAAGCGTGCTTGGCAGGGGCTCGACCTTCTCCGTCGACATTCCGCTGCATGCTGCCCCCGAAAGTGATCCCGCTGACGTGATCGAACGGCCCGATCTGACGGGGCAACGCATTTTGATCGCGGCGGACTCCCCCTTCGAGGCTCCGTTCCTGGCGACCCAGCTCCGGGCGGCAGGTGGCACGCTGACGGTCGTCGCGACCGAGGAACAGGCGACAGCCGCCATGGCGGCAGGGGTCGACATCGCGATCATCGATTGCGCGCTTGGAGACGAGCGCGCTCGCCGGCTGGCTGCCGCGGCGCGCAGGGCAGGTGCTTGGCGCACGATCATTCTGCTCTCACCCTTCGAGAGGCGTGATTTCGGCCTGCCGTCGGCCGCAGGGTTTGACGTTTTCCTCATCAAGCCGGTTCGCACGCGCTCGCTCTTCCAGCAGATCGACGGATGGGTCGGCGGTGAGCTTGTTCAGCATCAAAGCGCCCTTGCAGCAGAACGGATGTTGGCGGGGCTGCAGACGACCGGCCAGACCGCACGCGTCCTCCTGGCCGAGGACAATGAGATCAACGCGCTGCTGACCCTGAAGGCGCTGGAGCATTTCGGCGCAAAGGTCGACTGGGCTCGCGACGGCCGCCGGGCGCTTGGCTTTGCCAAAGGGATGCTGGCGGGGCGCATGCCGGCTTATGATCTCGCCCTCCTCGACGTCCGCATGCCGGAACTCGATGGACTTGAAGTGGTGAGGCAGATCCGCGCGTTGGAGGGGGAAGGCAAGAAGCGCCTGCCCATCGTCATGCTCACGGCGAATGCCTTTGCGGAGGATCGCCAGGCCGCGCTTAGCGCCGGCGCGGATGGCTTCCTCGCCAAGCCCCTGGACCGCACCAAGCTCAAGGCCTGGCTGCCGCTGCAGCAGCAGCGCGAAGTCATGTGAGCACGCCGAGTGTGGGGCCTCGATGACCGATGCTTTCCGGCACGGGCACGCATGTAGCCAGCCAAGAGAATGATACGCCGGCTTTGCCACCGCGTGAGCGCACTGCGACAGGCGGCCCCGTCATTCATCCCCAAAAATTGGCAAACCATTACGGCGACAGCCGAAAGCCAGCTGTTTAAAGGCTTTAATCCGTGGGCTCCCATCAGCCGACACGTCATTGTCACAACACTGTAGAAAGCATAGCATGCGTCGGTTTAGTGGGACTTAGATCGCCCGCGAATCGCCGGTGATGTCGGATGCAACCGAGGATTATTGGATGGTCCAGGGTCCCCTTCAGTCGAAGAAGGCATGGGTGGACAAAGTACCCGCAGGTGCTTTGGGTGCCATTGCCGGCAAATTTTTGCCGTCAACCTGGGCACCGTCCAACTGGGCGCCGGGCAATTGGAGTGTAGGGCGCTTGGCATCCGCGTCACTGTCTGACCATGGGGAACCTGTTCTGGGCCGCATGGGCTCACTTGAGGTGAGACTGGCCACGACCAAGAAGGAATTGAAGCAGGCGCAGCGCCTGCGTTACCGCGTCTTCTATGATGAGATGTCGGCTATCCCGAACGCCGCCTCGATGATCGCCCGGCGCGATGTGGACGACTACGACGCCATCTGCGACCACCTGCTCGTCCTGGATCACGACGCGCCGCGCCGCCCCTTCCGCGCGGCCACACCCCAGGTCGTCGGTACGTATCGCCTCCTGCGCCAGGAGGTTGCGGATCGCAATTTCGGCTTCTACACAGCGAGCGAATTCGAAATTACAAAGCTCACGGAGAGCAACCCGCGTCTGCGCTTCCTGGAACTCGGCCGCTCCTGCGTGCTGAAGCCCTATCGCAACAAGCGTACCGTGGAATTGTTGTGGTATGGCATCTGGAATTATATCCGCAATCACCGCGTTGACGTCATGTTCGGATGTGCGAGTCTTGAGGGCACGGATCCGGAGCGGCTCGCGATGCCATTGAGCTTCCTGCATCACCACGCCCTGTCACCGGAGCCCTGGCGCGTGCGGGCCCTGCCGGAGCGTTTCGCCACCATGGACAGGATGCCCGCCGCGAGCCTGGATACCAAGGCTGCGCTGCATAGCCTGCCGCCGTTGGTGAAAGGCTATCTGCGGCTCGGCGCGACCTTCGGGGAGGGGGCGGTCATCGACCGGCAGTTCGGGACGACGGATGTACTGGTCATGTTGCCGGTCCCCACCATCAATCCCCGCTACCTCGAACATTTCGGCGCGACGGCCAATCGGCAATCAGCCTGAGATTGGCTCCCCGCCGCCTTATGGTGCCGTCGGGCGGCCATCTCCGGCGGCAAGCAAGGCGTCCAGGCCCGTCCGGTAGTTGGGGTAGGCGAGGCGAACACCAAGCTCGGTCTTGAGCTTGGTGTTGGTGATGCGCTTGTTTTCTGCCCAGAAGCTCAGGCCCATGGGTGACAGCCCGGCCTCCTCCAGCGTCGTCTCGGGCGGGGGCGTTATCCCGAGCAGTCCCGCGGCATAGGTGATCACGTCGGCCTGAGGAGCGGGCTCGTCGTCGCTGACGTTATAGATGCCAACGCGCGCCTCCGCCGGATTTCCGGCGGCGCGCGCGGTGAGGGCGGCGAGCGTCGCGGCGATATCATCCACATGGATACGGTTGAAGACCTGGCCCTGCCTTGCGATGCGGCGCGCGCGGCCGGCCGCCAGATCCACCAGCACGTTGCGGCCGGGCCCATAGATGCCAGGGAGGCGCAGGATGTCGAGCGCGCGGTCCGCAGACGCGGCCAAGGTCGTCCATGCCTTTTCGGCTTCTATGCGCAGGAGCGAACGGGCGTTGTGGGTGACGAGCGCTGATGTCTCGTCCACCCAGGCGCCGCCGTGATCCCCGTAAACGCCGACCGTCGAGAGGTAACCGATCCATCGGATGTTGCGGGCAGCCGCGATCTGTGGGCCAAACGCGCGCAACGCCGGGCAGCCACCTGGCCCAGGTGGAACGCTGACGAGCACGCCATCAGCTGTGGCAAGCCAGGCTGAAATCGCCGGGTCGGCCACTTCCGTGCCCGTGAAGCTGAATAATTCGACGGAGACTGGCTGCTCGGGCGCCGCAACGTGGCTCTTGCTGCGGGAGGTGCCCGCGATCGCGGTGAGTTGCGAACCATGCAGCCTGATGTAAGCCTGGGCGGAAAAACCGAGCCCAAATATGAAAAGTCTCATGGTTTTTTCCCCGGCATTTCGCTGGATCTGCTGCAGGTTGCGGAACTCCGCGCCGCTCGATGCACGTCTGCGATGGCCAAACCCGCATGCCATTCGGCCATCACGGTTTCGTCGGCCTCGCCGTCCGCGTAGCGGGGAAGAAGCGCGGCGAAAGCCTCGGGAGAAAGAAGGCGGGACAAAGCCCATACCGCGGCACCGCGAACCAGTGGATTGTCCTCCATCAGCTTGGCACGGGCCACTGCCGCCATATCGGCGTTGCCGGAATTGCCGATGGCGATCAGCACATTGCGCATGAAGCGATCACGGCCCGTGCGCTTCACCGGTGATCCGGCAAAGCGCAGACGGAAGGCTTTATCGTCGAGCTCCGCCAGATCGGCCAGGGCGGGCGCCTCATAGTCCGCGCCGGCGACAATCTTGGCCTCACGTCCAGCCTCGGCAAATTTGTTCCAGGGACAGACGGCAAGGCAATCGTCACAGCCGAACACGCGGTTGCCCATGAGAGGGCGAAGGTCGCGGTCGATCGGTCCCTTGTGTTCGATCGTGAGGTACGAAATGCAGCGCCGCGCGTCGAGCTGGTAGGGCGCGGGGAAGGCCTCCGTCGGGCAAATCGTGAGGCAGCGCTTGCAACTGCCGCACAGCGGCGCGCCAGGCTCGTCGAAGGGCAGCTCCGCGGTGGTGAAGATCGAGCCGAGGAAGAGCCAGCTTCCAAACGCGCGCGACACGAGCACGCTGTGCTTTCCCTGCCATCCGAGGCCGGCCGCTTCCGCGAGCGGTTTTTCCATGACCGGCGCGGTATCGACGAAGACCTTGACATCAGCCCCTCCGGAAGACGCCAGGAAACCCGCGACCTGCTTGAGCTTGCCCTTGATGACGTCGTGATAATCACGATTGCGGGCATAGACCGAGATCGTCGCGTGGTTCTCCAAAGCCAACGAAGCGAGCGGATCGCTCGACGGGCCATAGTTCATGCCGAGCATCACGACTGAGCGCACTTCAGACCACAGCGTGCGTGGATCAGCTCGGCGATCTGGCGTCTCACCCATCCAGGTCATGCTGCCAGCGTAGCCCGCTTCAAGCCAGGCCGCGAGGCGTTCAGGGGCATGCGGGATGGCGTCAGGACGTGCAATACGCACGTCGTCGAAGCCCATCTGGCGGGCGCGGTCGATCAGGGCGCGTTTCAGGCTTGCCGTCGAACGCGAGGCGGAGGGCTCCCGGGCGCCAGGCGCGTCTTTGGCAGGAGGCTCTAGAAGTCGAGGTCCTCGTAATGGGCCGCCGGTGCCATGCCCGGTACCCGGTCCGTCAGCAGAGCGCGGAAGGACGGCCTCGATTTGACGCGCGCGTACCATGCCTTGGCGGTTTCATCCTCTTCCCACGGCACATCGCCGAGATAGTCGACACAGGACAAATGAGCCGCCGCTGCCAGATCCGCATAGGTCAGATCCGGTCCGGCAAGCCAGTTCCTTTTGCCGATCAGGAAGCCAATATATTGCAGGTGATAGCGCACATTGCTACGGCCTGCGCGAATAGCACCCATATCCGGCGGGCCGCCGCCCAGTTCCGCCTTCATGAAACGCTTGTAGATTTTCTCGGTGACCAGATAGGCCGAGACTTCCTCGTAGAATTTCACAAGGAACCAGTCCATCAGGCGGCGAACCTCGACGCGATCGGCCGGATGATCCGGCAGGAGGCGCCGGCCTTCGAGACCGAGGCCACGCGTTTCGTCGAGATATTCGGCGATGACAGCGGCGCCGGGCACCGCGAGGCCCTGTTCCTCGACGAAGACGGGAAGGTTCCCCGCTGGATTGATCATCAGCAGGCTATGGCTGTGCTCCCAGGGCTTTTCCTCAACCGTGGCAGGCGCGATCCCCATCTCGCCCAGCACAAGGCGGATGAAGCGCGACTGAGGACAGAAGGAATAGTGGTGGAAGGTCGCCATGGAGTTTGTCACGCAATCAGCAGATGGGGCAGCGATAACGATGTGTGAGGTCGACGGCGTGATAGCGCATGACGCGAGAAACCGTTGCGCAAACTGGCTCGGAGGGCATTCGCATTCACAACATGTCCCGTATAAAACCCCGAAAAATGGCAAACAACTCGTTTTGCCTGATGTACCGGGCTTTCCGGCGTCGTCATTAAGGCTTCGCTAACGACAGCAGGCCCACAACGCATTCGAGCGTGGACCAAGGTCCTGTCGTGATTCCGAACCGCTTCCGTCATCCACATGCCATGAAGCCGCCCCATGAAGCGAAATTATGGCATCAGCACGAGAGTGTTAGCCGTGACCGTGCGGTGAAATGACGTCTTGCGGGGATTTGATCCAGCAGGTCCTTGAGACGTTGGGGCGCCCGGTTCGCCAGCTTCGGGGGCGGGCGGCGCGCAGTCTCGGATCGTGGGATCAGCGATGAATACATTCGATGTCGTGTCGGCGGCCATCCTTGGCCTTGTCGAGGGTCTGACAGAGTTTCTGCCCGTCTCCTCGACCGGGCATCTTCTGCTTCTCGGCCACTTTCTCGGCTTCGAATCGAAGGGGAGGACCTTCGAGGTTCTGGTCCAGCTCGGCGCCATCCTCGCGATCGTTTCCGTCTACTTCCACCGCCTCGTCACCATCGCGACGAAGCTGCCGTATGATCCGGCCGTGCAGCGTTTTGTCCTCGGCGTTCTTGTCGCCTTCTTGCCGGCGATGGTGATTGGCGCCTTCGCGCATAGCTTCATCAAGGAGGTGCTGTTCAACCCATGGATCGTGTGCGTCAGCCTCATCGTGGGTGGCTTCATCCTCATGGTCGTGGATCAGCGGGGGCTCGGCGGCCGCTATCGCGACATCTCGGAGTTTCCGCTCAGCATGACGCTGAAGATCGGCTTCTTTCAATGCCTCGCCATGATTCCCGGTGTATCGCGTTCCGGTGCCACGATCGTCGGCGCCATGCTGCTGGGCTCCAACAAGCGCGCGGCGACGGAGTTCTCCTTCTTTCTGGCGATGCCGACCATGGCGGGCGCCTTCGCCTATGATCTCTACAAGAACTACAGCCTGCTCGACGCCCACGACATCGGGCTCGTCGCCATCGGCTTCGTTATGGCCTTCATCTCGGGCCTGTTCGTGGTCAGGAGCTTGCTCGACTATGTCAGCCGCCACGGTTTTATTCTGTTCGCGTGGTGGCGCATCGTGGTCGGCGCGGCCGGGCTTGCCGGGCTTATCGTCTTTGGCTGAAAACGTGGATTAAAACCGAGGATTGCGCCTCGGCGCGATCCGCCCCAAAGTTGGCGCAGGACGACCGCCGTCAATCGCGTTGTCGCCATATTGAGCGTGCATCACACCATCCGCTTCGCGGGAAGACGAGGGGCGGGGAAGGACGAAAAAGGGGGTACCCTCAATGATGCGACAATCGGTTGTCACCGTGCTTCTTGCCTTTGTCCTTGCGGCCTTCGCGTCGACCGTGCGCGCGGCGGACCCCGTCTTTCCATCAGGACTGAATATCGGCCTTGTGCCGCCGGGCGAGATGCGCGAGGCCAAGAATTTCCTCGGCTTCGAGGATGAAGCATCGGGGGCGGCCATCCTGATGACCGAGCTTCCGGCGGATGCCTATTCCCGCGTCGTCGAGGGGCTGAAGGTCGGCGAAATGGAGAAGCAGGGCCTCGCGGGGGTCAAGCGCGAGGATTGGAAGCTCGCGGGCGCGAAGGCTCTCTTCGTCAGTGCGCGGCAGCAGGCCGGGGCCCATGTCATCAACAAATGGGTTGTCGTGGCTTCGTCGCCGCTCGGTACGGCGGTGGTCACGGTTCAGGTCCCTGAGTCCAACTCCAGTGCCTACAGCGATGAGACCGTCCGTACCGCTTTGAAGAGCCTCGTTTTCCGCAAGCCTCCGCCGATGGAAGAGCAGATTGCAGCGCTTCCCTTCTCGCTCGGAAAACAGGCGGGTTTCCGGGTGTCGCGCGTGCTGGCGGGCACGGGTTTGCTTATGACCGAGGGCCCCAAGGACAGCATCAAGGGTGCGGAGCAGCCGATCGTCATTGTTGCATCGGGTGATGGGGCCATTCCCGGCACGCTTGATCAGGACCGTTTCGCGCGTCAGGCCTTCAGTGGCTTGGCGAGTATCGTCGCGCCCGAAATCAAGACCGCGCGCAATCTGACGCTGCAGAATGTGCCGTGGCACGAGATTACCGCTGTCGCCCAGGATTCGGAGACCAAGGACAAGGTCTTCGTCATGCAGGCTATCCGCTTCGACACGACGCGTTATATCCGCCTGATCGCCATGTCGCGGGAGCGTGACCAGAAGAAGATGCTCGTGCGTTTCGAGACGATTCGCGACAGCATTGCGCCGAAGCCCGAGAAGGCCAAGGATTGACCGTCGACACCGAGTTTCGGTGAAATGACCGCCACGAAAAGAAAGGCCGTCGCGGCATAGCCGGACGGCCTTTTTTACGTGGGATTGGGAAGACCAGCTCGCCCTCAACGCTGCCAGCGAGAGGGCAAGCGTCGTCGTCGATTATTGGACGGGGCCCGCATCGGTGCCGGCTGCAAGCTTGGGGCCGCCTTTCGATACGCCGACCATGGCCGGTCGCAGCACGCGCTCACCGATGACGAAGCCTGACTGGATCACCTGCACCACAGTGCCGTGAGGCTTGCTGGCATCCTCGACCTCGAACATCGCCTGATGCACATTCGGATCGAACTTCTGATCGACGGGGTCGAGCTTGCGCACGCCATGGCGTTCAAGGGTCTTGATCAGGTCGCGCTCGGTCAGCTCGATGCCTTCAAGGAACGGCTTGACCGGGTTGTCTGCCTGCTCCCGGATCTCTGCTGGGATCATCTCGATAGCGCGGCGGATATTGTCGACAGCCGATAGCATATCCCGCGCGAAGCTGGTGACGCCATAGGCCCGGGCATCAGCGATTTCACGCTCCGTGCGCCGGCGGAGGTTTTCCATCTCGGCGAGTGTCCGCAGGAGCTTGTCCTTCAGCTCACGCTTTTCCGCCTCAAGCGCGGCGATCGCCGCTGCCTCGGCAGTGATCTCGTCTTGGACATTGCCTGCGAGCGTCTCATCTGTCTCGAAGGCGTTGTTCTCGGCGTCAGCCTGCTCGGGGCGGGGCGGCGTCTGGGTCATGGCTCTCGTAGCTGTTGATTGTTTGTCCCCCGTGATATCAGGTCAGACAGTCCAAAAATCAAGCATTTGTCTGGCCCGCATCGCCTTTCTCGGTTTTGTGGACCGAATGGGTCTGCCCGCTATCCGGTTTTGCTATCAGCGGAACTTGCGTCCTCATCCTGGAATATGCGCTCGATTGCGCGACGGATGGCGGTCTGCCGGTTGGTATTGTCGACCTTGGCGCCGGTGAGATCCGTGACATAGAAGACGTCCACCACCTTCTCGCCGTAGGTGGCAATATGGGCCGACGCGATGTTCAGATTGAGCTGGCTGAGCACCGTCGTGAGGTCATAGAGGAGCCCGGGCCGGTCGAGCCCCGAGACTTCGAGCACCGTGTGCCGGTCTGACAGACTGTTGTCGACAATGACCTCGGTCGGGACCTGGAAAGTGCGGCTGCGGTCCTTCTTCGGGCGGCGCGACGCGACCAGATCGGCGATGCGCACTTCGCCTGTCAGGGCCCGCTTGATGGCCTGCGCGATCCGCTCGCCGCGCCGGAGTTCGTCATCGTCGCGATCGAAGGCCCGCGAGATGACCAGGGTGTCGAGCGCGAGGCCATCCGTCGTCGTGAAAATCTGGGCATCGACGATATTGCCGCCGGCCGCCGCGCAGGCCCCGGTGAGGATGGCGAGCAGGCGCGGATGGTCGGGCGCGGCGGCAACCAGCTCGGTGACGCCGCGGAAACCATCGGTTTCCACAGCGGTCACCGTGGTCTCGCCGGTTTCCTCCGCGCGCCGGATAAGCCGGGCGTGCTGAATCTTGCGGGAAAGATCCACCTTGAGCCAGTAGGGCGCATAATGTCGCGCGGCATAGGCGGCGAATTCCGCGCCGGACCAGTCCGGCAGCGCCTCGCGCAGTTCGGCCTGCGCGGCGCTGACACGCTCATTGCGGCTTGCCGAGATGTGACCACCGGTCAGCGCGATCTGCGTCTCATAATAGAGGCTGCGCAGCAGCTCGCCCTTCCAGCCATTCCAGACTCCCGGGCCAACGGCCTTGATATCGCAGACCGTGAGGATGAGGAGCAGCTTGAGCCGCTCCATCGTCTGAACAGTGCCCGCGAAGCTGCGGATGGTCGACGGATCGTTGATGTCGCGGCTCTGGGCGACCATCGACATCAGAAGGTGATTGTCGACGAGCCAGGCCGCCGTTTCCGTCTCCGCTGGGGTCAAGCCGAAGCGCGGTCCGAGCTTGCGGGTGACACGCGCGCCGCCGGCGGAGTGATCGCTCTGGCGTCCCTTGGCAACGTCATGGAGGAACACCGCGACGTAAAGCGCCTGCCTGTTCTGAATCGTGCCGATGACCTCCCCCGACAGCGGATGCTCCGCATCGGCCCGCCCGGCATCGATATCGGCAAGCACGCCGACGGAGCGCAGGAGATGTTCGTCCACCGTGTAGTGGTGGTACATGTTGAACTGCATCAGCGCGACGATGCGGCCGAATTCCGGGATGAAGCGCCCGAGGACACCGGATTCGTTCATACGCCGCAGGACGACCTCAGGCGCGTTGTGGGACGTCAGGACATCCAGGAACAGCCGATTGGCTTCCGGGTCGTTACGAACCGAACGGTCGATCAATGTCAGCGAGCGCGTCGCCAGGCGGCTGGCATCGGGATGGATGGCGTAGCTGTGGCGGTCAGCGAGCCAATAGAGCCTGATGAGGTTGATCGGGTCGCGCTTGAAAACCTCGTTGTTGGCGATCGTGATCCGATTGTTGTCGAGGATGAAATCACGGGATTCCAGCGTACGGTAGTTGCGGCGGCTGCGCAGCCGGCTGACGAAGCGGTCGAGCACCGGGCGGGGCTTTGCGTGGCGGGCCTCCAGAGCCGCGCAGACGATGGCCGTGAGGTCGCCGACATCCTTGGCCGTGAGGAAATAGCGCTTCATGAAACGCTCGACGGCCGAGAGGCCGCCATGGGCGATATAGCCGTTGCGGAGCGCGATAGGCGGCTGCAGGTCGAACGACAGGCGCTCCTCGGCACGCCCCGTCACGAAATGCATGTGGCAACGTACCCGCCAGAGAAACGACTCGCAGCGCTGGAACAGCGCGAATTCATCCTGGGTGAACAATCCGGCGGTGACGAGCTCCTTCACGTCGCGCACGCGATAGGCATATTTGGCGATCCAGAACAGCGTGTTCAGGTCGCGAAGGCCGCCCTTGCCGTCCTTGACGTTCGGTTCCACCACGTAACGCGACGTGCCGGCGCGGCGCAGCCGGGCGTCGCGCTCGGCGAGCTTGGCCTCGACGAAGGCAGGTGCCGTGCCGCTGACGATTTCCTTGTCGAAGCGGGTAACCAGCTCGTCGAACAGTGTCCTGTCCCCGACGAGATAGCGCGCTTCCAGGATCGCCGTCCGAATGGTCAGGTCGTTGGTCGCCTCCAGGATCGATTCGTCAACGGTACGCGTGGCGTGCCCGACCTTCAGCTTGAGGTCCCAGAGCACATAGAGCACGGCCTCGACGACCCGCTCTCCCCAGGCGGCCTGCGCCGTGGCCGGAGTTTGGTTGTTGCGCGACCGCAGCGAGCCCTTCGGCTTGGCCGGAGCGCTCATCATGAAGAGGACGTCGACATCGGAGCCAGGCGCCAGCGTCCCGCGGCCATATCCCCCCACCGCGACGATCGCGAGGGTGGAGGCGAGTGTCGTGGTGCCTGCCGCTTCCGGCTGCGGATGCAGGAGCTGCGTCACCACCCCGAAGGTGATGGTGATGATCCTGTCCATCGTCGCCGACAGGCGGTGGGCGCAGGCCAAGCCGTCCCGTTCGGCGAGCAGGCGCTCTTCCGCATGGAGAAGGCCACGTTCGTGTATGTCCTTGAGATAGGTGACAAGGCCATTGCGCAAAGCGATGGTGTCGTTGCCGAAGTTGGCTTGGAGCACGGCAATCGCAGCCTGGACAGGATCAGCCGGCGCGCGCGCCATGACTATCGCTCCGCCGTCGCGCGGTTGACACGGCGCAGGGTGAGGTTAATGCGGCCGCCGGCCAGAGGCGGCTCATGAAGCAGCGTGGAAGATCCGGCCAGGACCCGGTCGATGCCGTGGAAAGCGAGCCTCGCCGGGCCGCCGAAGACGAGCGCGTCGCCGGATGCGAGCTTCAACGAGGTTGTGGGGTCGCGCCGGTCGGTGCCCCCGATGCGGAACACCGCGGTATCCCCCAGGGACAGGGACACGACTGGCGTCACGAGATCATTCTCGTCCCGGTCCTGGTGCAGCCCCATGCGCGCGCCTGCGTCGTAGAAATTGATCAGGCAGGCTTCAGGCGTCGGTGAGGTCGGGGCAAGCTCCCGCCAAGCCTGCAACAGGCGCTCTGGCATGGCGGGCCAAGGCTGGCCGGTCTCGGGATGGGCAGGCTGATAGCGATATCCGCGCTCGTCCGAAACCCAGCCGAGCGCGCCGCAGTTGCTCATGCGCACGGAAAAGGGTTTGCCCGTGCGCGGCATGCGTGGCGTGAAGAACGGCGCTTCCCGCAGGATCGCGCGCAGGGCGACGACAAGATCATCCTGCTCCTGCGCGCTGAGATAGCCGGGGTGGTAGGTCACCCCGTCGCGGATGGCAAGCGCCCCTGTCATCCCCAAGCCGGTCCCCACCAAGCCTGTCACCCCTCCAGTACCCTTTTGCTGTCGACGGTCGAGTCGGCTTTGAGACGATAGACGAGGGGTACCCCCGTCGCGAGTTCCATGCTCGGGATGGTGTCGGGGGTCAGGCGATCGAGCACCATGACGAGCGCCCGGAGGCTGTTGCCGTGGGCCGCCACAAGCACGCGCTCGCCGCGCAGCACCCGCGGCAGGATTTCCGTGATGTAATAGGGCAGCACGCGGGCGGCGGTGTCCTTCAGGCTCTCGCCGCCGGGCGGCGCGATATCGTAGGACCGGCGCCAGATATGGACCTGCTCCTCACCCCAGCGGGCGCGGGCGTCATCCTTGTTGAGGCCGGAGAGGTCGCCGTAGTCGCGTTCGTTGAGGGCCAGGTCGCGGATCGTCGCCAGGTCGGGCTGGCCGATTTCCTTCAGGATCAGGCTGTTGGTGCGCTGCGCGCGCGTCAGGACCGAGGTGAAGGCGACATCGAATTTCAGGCCAAGGGCGTTCAGGCGCTGGCCGGCGCTGGTCGCCTCGTGCACTCCCTGCTCGGTGAGGTCCGGGTCTTTCCAGCCCGTGAACAGGTTCTTGAGATTCCAGTCGCTCTGGCCATGCCGAACGAGGACGAGCAGTCGCTCCATGCGATGTCTCCTTCAACTGATGCGCTAAAGCGATTCCAGCGAACTTGTGCAGCGGTTCTGCGTCCGGAATCGCGAGAAAACAAGGCGGTAGAGATACCCGGCGAACCTGATTTCGCCGGACATGCTCTAGATTGCGGCGATGTCGAGAACGTCCGCCATGGAATAGAGGCCAGGCTTCTTGCCATGGCCCCAGAGAGCGGCGCGCACCGCGCCATGGGCGAAGAGGCTGCGATCCTCAGCCTTGTGCGACAGCTCGATGCGCTCGCCGGCGCCGGCGAAGATCACGCTGTGCTCGCCGATCACCGAGCCGCCGCGCAGTGAGGCGAAGCCGATGTCGCCCTCGTGCCGGGCGCCGGTGATGCCGTCGCGGCCGCGGTCGGCGTGATCCTTCAGCGTGATGCCGCGTCCCTTCGCGGCCGCTTCGCCGAGCATCAACGCCGTGCCTGATGGCGCATCCACTTTCATGCGGTGGTGCATTTCCACGACCTCGACGTCGAATTCAGCACCGAGCGTCCGGGCAACGCGCTCGACCAGCGCTGCCAGGAGGTTGACGCCGAGGCTCATATTGCCGGACCGGACAATGACCGCATGGCGGGAAGCGGCCTCGAGCTTGGCGATATCAGCCTCCTCGAGTCCTGTGGTTCCCACCACATGGACGATGCGTGCCTGTGCCGCGAGCCCGGCGAAAGCGACGGTTGCTGCGGGCGTCGTGAAATCCAGCACGCCGTCCGCCGCGGCAAAAGCCGCGAGCGCATCGTCCGTGACCGGGACACCAAGCTCGCCCACACCGGCGAGAAGGCCCGCATCCTGACCGAGTGCCTCACTACCAGTCCGCTCGATAGCCCCGGAGAGGCGCATGCCGGCGGTCTCGGTGACGGTTTTGATCAGCATCCGTCCCATGCGGCCGGCTGCTCCAACGACGACGATGCGAAGTTCGCTCATCCCCGGTTCTCCTTGTCCTGATACCCTGAGCCGGCCTGCTGAAGGTCTCGCGCCGGCTTATACGCCCTCGACCGCGATCATGTCGGCGATACCGGCGTTCTCACGGGCCGCCTTGGCCTTCGCGTACTCGGGCGATTTGTAGTAGGCGACCGCCTGCTCGTAGGATTCGAACTCGATCACCACGTTGCGCGGCCGGCCTTCGCCTTCCAGCACCTCGGTCCGGCCGCCGCGCATCAGCGGCTTGCCGCCATAGAGCTTGATGGCTTCCGAAGCGAGCGCCACGTAGTTGGCGTAAGCCTCGGGATTGGTGACGGTGACGCGTGCAATCACATAACCCTTGGGCATGGTCCTATCCTCGACTGGCTGATTGAATTTCGGCGATGATGGCGCGGGCAGCGGCGGCCGGGTCGGCTGCTGCCGTCACGGGCCGTCCGACGACGAGATAGTCGGCACCGGCGCGGATCGCATCCCCGGGAGTCATGACGCGCTTCTGGTCCTGAGCGGCTGTTCCCGCCGGACGGATACCGGGCGTCACGAGCTGCAGGCGCGGCCCGACGAGCCCGCGAATGCGGGCCGCCTCTTCCGCGGAAATGATCAGGCCATCGGCGCCGGCCGCTTCGGCCTGGCGCGCCCGCCGCTCCACGGTTGCCGCGACGCCCTCCGCGTAGCCGGCCTCGAGGAGATCGGCATCGCCGTAAGAGGTCATCACCGTCACGCCGAGGATGTGCAGGCCGCCGGTGCCCGCGTGCCCAGCGCGGCCGCGCACGGCTGCGGCCAGCGTCTGCGGATAGGCATGGACGGTGAGGAAGGTGGCGCCGAGATCGGCGACCTGGCGTGTGGCGCGTTCGACCGTGGTCGGGATATCGTGGAGCTTGAGATCCAGGAAGACCTGCCGCCCGGAGCGGGCCAAGGCGGCGGCAAACTGCAGCCCCCCGGCAAAGGCCAGCTCGAGCCCGACCTTGTAGAAGGTAACGGTATCGCCGAGCTGATCGACCATACGCTCCGCTTCCGCGACGCTCGGCAGATCAAGGGCGACGATGAGGCGATCCCTCGGAGAGGGCGATGACTGAGGCGCGATGGTCAAGGCTGGCGCTTCCCTGTTCGCGTGGATGCGCCAGCTGTTTACACGCCGGTTGTTCGTCTGTCGAAGTAAAATAAAATTGCCCGCCCGAGGCGTTTGCCGGCCTCCGTCAGGCACTACTCACGCGAGAAGAAAGCCCGCGTCGCGAGATCTGCAAATCGCCGGAAGCTGCCGCAGGCGGCTTCATGGCGAGAGGCATGTGCCGCTTGAATGAAGCGAACCGGATCAATGGAAGAAGGACGCTGGCGGCATCGGCGCCATCGGGAGCGGCGAAGCGTTCTGAACAGGCAGCCGCCGCTTCGCCGGGGGTGACATTATTTGAACAGGCCGGCGCTCTTCCATTCCTTATCCACGCTGGTCACCCAGGACTTGAGATCGGCGAGGCCGGCTGTCGCACTCCAGATATCCGTGCTGAAGGATTCCGATATTTCGCGGTCGGACATTTCGAGCACGCGATCAATGGGCGTATTCGTCTGCTCCAGTTGCGCCCAGAGTTCAGAGGTGCAGCGCGGCAGGGAGACGAAGCGGACGGAGGCATCCGGCGCGGCCTCCTTGATGACGTTCTTGACATCGATTCGCCCGAAGGACCCGCCCACCTCGTTGAGCACGACGGTGACATGCTCGTAGGGGATGAACTTGTTGTCGGCGATCGTGCTCACCAGCTCCGCCACGTCTTCTATGGCGTGCTTTTCCGCCTTGCAGACGAGGAGGATCTCGCTGGGGGGGGCGTTCGACATTTGGAGCACGCGGAAAGCGCTGCGGTGATGGGCCCACTGCTTCAAAAGGGACACAACATTGGCGCCAACATCGATGACAGCGCTTCCCCGCATCAGAATGGTGCCGAACTTGTCCCAATAGCGCAGCGCCGCGTTGGGGTCGTTCTCCAGCTTCGCAGCTATCAGGCGCGCGCCCGTCCCCAGTTCGTCGACCTGATCGGGATAGAACTTCCCGATTTTCGAGCGCCCGGTGTCATCGACGAAATCAGCCGAGACCAGATTATACTTCGAGTTTTTACGCAGAATGTTCCGAAAAAGGAGTTGGGCAACAGTTGTCTTTCCCTGCCCACCCGCATGAGCCACACAAATATAAGTTTTCATATTTTCGCTCGGCAATAAATTGGATGAAGCAATTATTATTTGTATGTTAACGTCTCTGTGCCGTCTGTCTAGCCTAAAATGATTCAGCGGCCGTAAAAGTCTATGTCTTTCACAATTAAGAACGGTAAGGTTTATTTATGCTGCTCGGCAACTGCGTATTATTCAATAAATCTTATGGGTGCTATATAAGGGATTTCTGGCTTATCATGATTGTTGAGAATGTTTTTTTATCTTTAAGCGAGATGCGGCCAGCTTCGCATGACGGAATTGGCCCATCTGCGAGGGGAGGGCGCCCATTGACGCTGAGCGTCGGGTAGCTGCTATGAGGACAATGGCGGTTGGGCCTGGAGCAAGCCCGTCTGTCGCGGACCTGTTCCACTTTACAACAGACGAGAAGATCCATCGACTCGGATGGACCTATCTGATTCCATCCAAGTCGATGGATTTTCGCTCAAAGGAGCATTCACCGCGCCCCGCGAAGAGCGGGACTGGTCCTACTGCTTTGCTTCGGTGTCACGGCGGTAGACCCACACGCGTGCCGGCGGCAGGTTCCACCAGATGCGCGCCGAGCCGCGTGCCGTGTAGCCGACGCCGCGCCTGGGGATTGGAGGCACGGTCGCGTAAGTGAACTGGATGAAGGGCGCCCCACGATGCATCAGCGCGAAGGTCTGGTCGAGAAGAGCGCGCCGCATCGACGGAGGCTTGGTGAAGAGCGGGAGGCCGGAAACGACGGCCGCGGCGGGCTCCATCACCACGGATTGCAAGGTCCGCCCCAGGCTATAGGCATCGCCTTGCACAACGGTCGCCTTGGGAAAACGCAGGCGCAGGAGCTTGCAGAAGTCCGGATTGAACTCGACCAGGACAAGGCGTTCCTCGGGAAGGCCATGTTTCAGGATCGCTTCGGTGACCGGCCCGGTCCCGGGTCCAAGCTCGATCACCGGGCCTGGCACATCGCAGTCGACATAGGAAGCCATGGTTCGGGCCAGATGGCGGCCCGAAGGGCTGACCGCGCCGGTGCGCAGAGGGTTCTCGACCCAGGATTTCAGGAAGCGTGCTTCATCTTCGATGCGAACCGGGCGACTGCCGTTGCGGAGACTGTGCTGAAACACGTGGTTACCATCCTCGCTGGCTGCGCCAATATCATTGGAGCACTTGAACATTCTAAGAGAACCTCGTGGTCACGGTCCAGAGAATGCCGCTTCCGATCCTCACGCGGATCCGCCCAATCCCTCGAAGAAGTCCTTCACACGAGAGAAGAACCCCGCGCTTTCCGGATGGGTATCGCGTGACGACTCCTGATCGAACTCTGCCAGGAGCTCACGTTGACGTTTAGTGAGCTTCTGTGGCGTTTCGACGACCACCTGAATGTACAGATCGCCCGTGTCCCGTGAGCGCAGGATGGGCATGCCCTTGCCACGCAGGCGGAACTGCTTGCCCGTCTGCGTGCCTTCCGGCACCTCGACCTTGTGCTGCTTGCCGTCGACGGTCGGCACCTCGAAGGAGCCGCCGAGGGCCGCTGTCACCATGGAGATCGGAACCCGGCAAAAGAGGTCCGCGCCGTCGCGCTGGAACAGCGGATGCGGCTTGATGGACAGGAAGATGTAAAGATCGCCGGCCGGTCCACCCCGCAGGCCGGCCTCGCCCTCGCCGGTCAGGCGAATACGCGTCCCGTCTTCGACCCCGGCCGGAATATTGACCGACAGGCTGCGCTCGCGGGTAATGCGTCCGGCGCCATTGCAGTCCGGGCAGGGGTCGTCGATGACCTCGCCCCGTCCCTGGCAGGCCGGGCAGGTGCGCTCGATGGAAAAGAAGCCCTGGGCAGCACGGACACGGCCGGCGCCCCCACAGGTGGAGCATTGCCGCGGCTTGGAGCCTGGCTTCGCGCCGCTGCCGCTGCAGGTGGTGCAGGCGGCCGCAGTCGGTATGCGCAGCGTTTCGGCCTTGCCCGTGAAGGCATCCTCGAGCGTGATCTCAAGGTTGTAGCGCAGGTCCGCGCCCCGCTCGCGGCCACTGGCCGAGCGTGCCCCGCGCGCCCCGCCGCGCGCATCCCCGAAAAAGTTATCGAAGATGTCGGTCATGAAGTCGGAAAAGTCGTTGCCGAAGCCTGGCCCGCCGGCACCCGCCTGTTCGAAGGCCGCGTGACCAAAGCGATCATAGGCGGCACGCTTCTGCGGATCCTTCAGGACGTCGTAGGCTTCGTTGATTTCCTTGAACTTGGACTCGGCCGTATGGTCGCCCGGGTTACGATCCGGATGAAATTGCATGGCGAGCTTGCGAAAAGCCGCCTTGATCTGCCCATCGGAAGAGCTACGCTCGACAGTCAGCACCTCGTAGTAGTCGAGCTTAGCCACGCGAGGCCCCCCTGCTCACGGCAAACCCCTTCTTACCGCTTGCCCGATACGGCTCACCCGCATTCGCAGGCATCTTGGGCACGGTTGTCGTCATGTTGCATATCCATCGGGGGCAATCGCGTGCCCCTTATGTCCGACCCTGGAGGAGTGTTCACCACCACTCCAGTGCTTCTGGCGGTATTCGCGCGTTCCGGCAAGAGGCTTTGTCCTGCGGGCGTCGGCTGGTGCAAGACGCCCCCCTAACGCATGCCGGCGGATGGGCCGGAACCCACCCGCCAAATGCTCAAGCCAGAGGCCTATCCGGAACGATCGAAAGTTGCATGCTTGCCAAGCCTTGAGCTTAGGCGCGCTTCTTCTTGTCGTCGTCGACTTCCTGGAAGTCGGCATCGATGACATCGTCCTTCGCCTCGGCGCCGGCGGCGGAGGTTTCCTCGCCTTCCGCTTCGCCGCCCTGGGATGCCTTGTAGACGGCTTCGCCGAGCTTCATGGAGGCCTGGATCAGTTCAGCCGTCTTGGCCTTGATGACTTCAAGGTCCTCACCGGAGATAGCCGTCTTCACCGCCTCGATGGCATCGGTGATCGCCGTCTTCTCGCCTTCGCTGACCTTGTCGCCATGCTCGGTGAGAGACTTCTCGGTGGAGTGGACAAGGGCTTCGCCCTGGTTCCTGGCTTCCACCAGCTCGCGACGCACCTTGTCCTCGGCGGCATGCGCCTCGGCGTCCTTGACCATCTTGTCGATATCGGCGTCGGAGAGACCACCGGAGGCCTGGATGCGGATCTGCTGCTCCTTGCCGGTCGCCTTGTCCTTCGCCGAGACATTGACGATGCCGTTGGCGTCGATGTCGAAGGTGACCTCGATCTGCGGCACGCCGCGCGGCGCCGGCGGCAGGCCGACGAGATCGAACTGGCCGAGGATCTTGTTGTCGGCCGCCATCTCGCGCTCACCCTGGAAGACCCGGATGGTCACGGCCGTCTGGTTGTCGTCGGCGGTGGAGAACACCTGGCTCTTCTTGGTCGGGATCGTCGTGTTGCGGTCGATCAGACGGGTGAAAACGCCACCCAGGGTCTCGATGCCGAGCGACAGCGGCGTCACGTCGAGCAAGAGAACGTCCTTCACGTCGCCCTGGAGCACGCCGGCCTGGATGGCGGCGCCGATGGCGACGACCTCATCCGGGTTGACGCCCTTATGGGGCTCCTTGCCGAAGAACTGCTTGACGATCTCCTGCACCTTCGGCATGCGCGTCATGCCGCCGACGAGAACGACTTCGTCGATCTGGCCAGCCGACAGGCCGGCATCCTTCAGCGCCTTCTTGCACGGCTCGACGGTGCGCTGGATGAGATCATCCACCAGAGCCTCGAACTTGGCGCGCGTCAGCTTCAGGGCCAGATGTTTCGGGCCTGTCGCGTCGGCGGTGATGTAGGGCAGATTGATCTCGGTCTGGCTCGCGGACGACAGCTCGATCTTGGCCTTCTCGGCCGCTTCCTTGAGCCGCTGCAGCGCCAGCTTGTCCTTCTTCAGGTCAATGCCGTTCTCGCGCTTGAACTCGTCCGCCAGATATTCGACGAGACGCATGTCGAAGTCTTCGCCGCCGAGGAAGGTGTCGCCATTCGTGGACTTCACCTCGAACACGCCGTCACCGATCTCGAGGATCGACACGTCGAACGTGCCGCCGCCGAGGTCGTAGACCGCGATGATGCCGTTGCCCTTCTTCTCCAGGCCATAGGCGAGCGCGGCCGCTGTCGGCTCGTTGATGATGCGCAGCACTTCAAGGCCGGCGATCTTGCCGGCGTCCTTGGTGGCCTGACGCTGGGCGTCGTTGAAATAGGCCGGGACGGTGATGACGGCCTGCTCGACCTTCTGCCCGAGATAAGCCTCAGCCGTCTCCTTCATCTTCTGAAGGGTGAAGGCGGAAATCTGCGAGGGCGAATAGGTCTTGCCATCGGCTTCGACCCACGCGTCGCCGTTCGCTCCCTTGACGATCTTGTAGGGAACGAGCCCGATGTCCTTCTTGGTCATCGGATCGTCAAAGGTGCGCCCGATCAGGCGCTTGATGGCAAAAAACGTACGTTCCGGATTGGTGACCGCCTGGCGCTTGGCCGGCTGGCCTACAAGCCGCTCGCCGTCATCGGTGAAGGCGACGATCGAAGGCGTCGTACGTGCGCCCTCGGCATTCTCGATGACCTTTGGCGTCGAGCCTTCCATGACCGCGACGCAGGAATTGGTCGTACCAAGGTCGATACCAATGACTTTACCCATGGAGTGATCCCTCACTTTCAAGCAGACCGGCGCCAGATCCCGAAGCGACCTGGCCCATGGCTCAATACAGCTCACATTCGGCTGACGACACATGCGCCTTCAGCCTGGTTTTAGCTAATCGCACATCGGCCGCGTATATAAGGACCCGCTCTACAGCTCGCAAGCGGGCTGTAGAGGTGGCAGGCGCCCGATATTTGAATTGATTGGAAAGTGGGCGCTCGTTGCCGTGTTCGCAAGGGCTGATTCGCGTGCTAGCTTAACAATCAGCTTGGGTTTGGGTGGTGGCATTGTGCAGCAGATTGGCTGATGGACAGCTTTGGCGTCTGCCAGAAGTGGCAAGGCTCGCGGCACGCACGGCGCTGTGGCCGAGGATCTCTTTTTCCTTTCTTTGGGCGGCATCCACAGTTTTTCTGATCGGGATTACCGGACTGACGACGCACGAGGCGCATGGACAGGCGCTTGTGTTGCCAGGTGCCCAGCCGCCAACCCCCGCCGGGGTCAGGCAACAGACCCCCCATGAGGCGCGCCCGTCTGCCGTGGCGCGCCCGCAGGGCGCGCGCGCCGCGCCCTCGCCGAGCACGCGATCAGCGGTGGCCCGCACGGTTATTGGCGCTCCTCTCTTCCACAGCGGCCACAGTGGGCGTTTCGTGATCGAACGGGTCGACGAAACCAGTTTCGCGGGACGGCTGCGCGTGGAGGGTACTCAGATCTCCGATCCGGGAAGCGCCTGCGTCGTGGAACTCGGCATGAGCGAGCCCGTCGCCCTTACCTATCTCGGGGCGCCGCTGGGTATGCCACGCTATCAACTGGCCGCCCCGATCTGCCCGATGGTGTTCGACGTGCTCGAAGGGGCGGTGCTGGTCGCAAACCACGAGGAGACCTGCACGTTCTCCGCGGCGGACTGCCAGGGGCGCATCGGCGGGCTGTGGGGGCCTCAAGCGCAGGGGCTCATCGCGCAGGCCAAGGACATCGAGCGCCGCCGCAGCCGGGAGGAGCGCAACCTGCGCGACAAGTTCCGCGGGCTGCTCAAACGGCTTTCGGGCAATGAGCAGCGCGAGGCGGCGGCGGAGCAGGCCGGGTTTTCCTCGGAACGCGAAATGTTGTGCCGCGACTATGCGGACGAGGTCAGCCACGGCTTCTGTGCCGAGCGAGTGACTTCGGCACGCGTGATAGCGGTCAATGCCCGGCTTGCCGTGACGCCGGAGAAAAAGAAAACGGCGCGTCCATAAGGCCAAACGAAACGGTGAGGCCGTGATGGGAGGCCCGCCTTCACCGAAGCCCGTGAAGGAGGTTATTCGACCGTTTCGCTGTGAAGAATGAGGTTCGAGCTGAACGGCCCCAATCTGATGCCGGAATAGGCGACCATGACGCGTTGACCGCGTGGGGCGAGTTTCGCGAGCGCGTCGCGCTCCATGAGTATCAAGTTGCGCTTGTCGGCCCATTCCTCCTTTCCGAGAAGCCTGCAAGCCAGAGAGAATGGCTTGTCCCAGAAGTGCAGGAGGGGGATGGCCGTGTGGTGCTCGATCGGAAAGAAGCGATTGGGAACGGTAACGAAGACTACGCGGGCGACCCGGAACATCTCGTCGAGGAAAAATGCTTGCGCTTCCCGGCTACCGACATGTTCGAGCACAGCATTGGAGGTCGCGATATCAAATGACTTGTCCGGGAAGGGCAGTGCGTCGCCGGGCTCGATCTGCCGATAGCGCACCTCGGGATAGGTTGCCCTGAAGCGGCTGGCCTCGCCCAGGCCAACGGCTGTCACCTGGTGCAGATAAGGATATTTGCGTTCCAAGGCGTTTGCGGCGTCGTTCAGGACGTCCGAAATTCCGAGGTCAAGCACCGTCGTGGTCGCTGTGGGCCGACAGATCGCCAGGAAATCGTCATACATGGCGTCGCGGGCGATGATGGTCAGTCGTTCGGCCAGCGAATGAGGCTTTGCTGCTTGATAGTACTTGAGATCAACGGCTTCGTTTTGCATGGGCGGAGGCTCAGCACCGTTTGCGTCGCTGCTTTCTCAGACCACGTGATGACGGGGAGCGGCGAGCTTGAGGATGGATCGAGCCGTATTCGTGCCAACTTAGACATCGGCAGCGCGTTGGAATATGCGACGAGAGAGTGGCACTTGACGCCGAACAGGACGCGCGTAGCCCGCAAGGCCAGTTCCGTAGAATGAGGTGTAGAGAAGGGATCAGCCGCGCTTGACGTCGGCCAGGGCTCGGCCGAGGGCATCGCCGAATTTGGCCTTTTCCTCGGGCGCGAGTTCATGCGCGACGGTGATCCTTTCGCCGCGCGACACGAGGGCGAGCTGCTGCACCCCGAACTCCGCGTGAATATCGCATTCCAGGCGGGTCCAGAGCGGGTTGAAGCGCCATTCCTTGCGGTGGCCGCGGTGCGATACCTTGCGCAGCAACAGTTCGATGGGACTGAGAATGATCTCCTCGAAAGCGGACGCCCGGGCGAAGCTGACGCGGAAGGCGATATAGAGGGCCAGCAGGTCCAGGCCGAAGAACCCCGCGACCGGCCAGGCGCCCATGATCACGAAGGGCAGGCTGGAGACCAAGCTCGCGATGCAGAGGAGGATGATGAGCAGCCTGAAGCCACGGCGACCAAGCGAGCGATGGGGCGTGATGACTGCTGCGAAGACCGGCCTTTCACGGTCGACGCCCGTGTCGCCATCGCGCCCGGCGGCGGACGGGATGGTGGGAACAGAGGTCTGAGCGGCTCCCGCGGATGCGGACGGCGGATCGTCGGTGGTCATCGGAGGGATACGGGCTCCCGGCGGGTGTTGGCCCTCAAGCCCCTGGAGTTTGGCTCCCAAGCCGGGCTGGTCCGAACCTGGGGCTTCGTCCGAAATTGGGGCCATGTCCGTTCTTGAGGCCTTGTCCGTTTTCACTGTGGGACAGTATAAGCGTCGGATGGCTGTGGGCGATAAACAAAAATCCGGGAAGGCGCCTTCCGGGAGCGCTGGATCCTCTGCTTCAAAAGGCCGCGCGGCGGCCCCGACGCGGGACGTCGCATCGAAGGGCCAAGTTCCTGCGAAGGTCCAAGTTCCTGCGAAGGGCCAGGTTCCCGCGAAGAGGCAAGTCCCTGCGACGAGGCAAGCCCCGGCGAAGGTCAAGGCCAGGTCTGCTGCGGCCGCCTCGTCGGCCCGCAAGGCCGCATCCAAGGCACCGGTCGTCGATCCCGCTGTCGTCGAGGAAATTTTCAGCCGGTTTCATCGGGTCGATCCGGAGCCCAAGGGCGAGCTCGACTATGTCAACGCCTACACCCTTCTCGTCGCGGTGGTGCTGTCCGCGCAGGCCACCGACGTCGGCGTGAACAAGGCGACGCGCGCCTTGTTTGCGATCGCCGACACGCCGCAGAAGATGCTCGATCTCGGCGAAGGCAAGGTGCGCGACCATATCAAGACGATCGGCCTGTTCCGCGCCAAGGCAAAGAACGTGATCGGCCTGTCGCGAGATCTTATCGACACCTTCGGCGGTGAGGTGCCGATGTCGCGGGCGGCGCTGGAGACGCTGCCCGGAGTGGGCCGCAAGACCGCCAACGTTGTGATGAACATTGCTTTCGGCGAGCCCACGATCGCCGTCGATACCCATCTCTTCCGGGTTGCCAACCGTATTCCCCTGGCGCCCGGCAAAAACCCGCTGGAGGTGGAGCTCGGATTGGAAGCGATTATCCCCGAGCGCTACCGGCGCCACGCCCATCACTGGCTCATCCTGCACGGCCGCTATGTCTGCAAGGCGCGCAAGCCGGAATGCTGGCGGTGCCTCATTCGCGATCTCTGCCGCTTCGAGCCGAAAACGCCTGCCGTCGCCTGACGGCGGGCGCTTGTCACGCGCCCTGACGGCCGAGCTTGCGCATGTCGTCGAGCCATTTGCGCCGGGTTGCGTCGTTGACGCCGACCACCATGCCGAACAGGCTCTCGCGGACGGGGCTGATCCCGACGAAACGCAGGATATTGTGCTGCAGCGCCTTGAGCCCATGGCCGAAGTACCACCAGCGATAGGCCATCACAGGCATCGACATCGTCACGACGAGGCGGGCGGAACGGCCCGCGAGCTTGGTCTTCGGCACGCCCTTGTCATAGCCGAAGGCAAAGCCCGGCCGCATCACCTGTTCCAGGAAGGCCTTGACGAGGGCGGGCATGGTGCCGAGCCAGAGCGGAAAGACGATCACGATATGTTCGGCGGCCAGGATGGCCTCCTGGGCCGGTTTCAGGCTCGGCGGCACGGGATCGTTCTCGAACGACGACTGGCTGCGCAGAAACGGAATTTCGAGGGAGGCCAGATCGATGGAATTGATGTCGTGGCCGGCTTCCCGCGCGCCTTCGATATAGGCATCCGCCAGGGCACGGCACAGCCGCTGCTCGTCAGGATCGGGGTGGCCCTGGATGATGACAATGCGCCGCGACATTACGCTTCCCTTCCTTGCCGCCGCCCCATTCGAGATGGAGCGGCACAAGGCAAAGTCTGGGCTTGGCGTCGCTACGACGCATTGATCGAGATCAGATCACCCGTCAGCCGAGGCGCGTGGTGATGGCATCCCACACGGCAACCGCGAGATCGGGCCCTCCGAGCCGTTTGATGGCGCGGATGCCGGTGGGCGAAGTCACGTTGATTTCCGTGAGATAGCCGTCGATGACGTCGATGCCGACAAGGACGAGGCCCTGGGCCTTGAGCGACGGGCCGATCGTCGTGCAGATTTCGCGCTCGCGCTCGGTCAGATCAGTCGCTGCTGCGGCCCCGCCGCGCACCATGTTGGAACGGATGTCGTTGTCAGCCGGCACCCGGTTCACCGCCCCGAGCGCCTCGCCGTCGACGAGGATGATGCGCTTGTCGCCGCGCGAGACCGCCGGCAGAAATTTCTGCACAACCCATTGCTCGCGGAAGGTCGTCGAGAAGAGGTCGAACAGGGAGCCGAAATTGGCGTCCGGCTGGGCGATGCGGAAGACGGCCGCGCCGCCGTGGCCATGCAGCGGCTTCATGACCACCTCGCCGTGCTCGGCGCGGAAGGCCTCGATCTCGGCCTTGTCACGGGTGATCAGGGTCGGCGGCATCAGCTGCGGAAACTCGGTGACGAACAGCTTCTCCGGCGCGTTGCGCACGGAGGTCGGATCATTCACCACCAGCGTCTTGGGATGCACGCGCTCCAGGAGATGGGTGGAGGTGATGTAGGCCATATCGAAGGGCGGGTCCTGCCGCAGCAGTACGACGTCGACATCGGCGAGCGCTCGGCGTTCGCTATCGCCAAGCGTGAAATGATCGCCGGCGATATCCCGCACATCAAGGCTCTGCATGGCGGCGGTCACGGTCCCGCCGGTCATCGAAAGCCGTTCGGGCGTGTAGTAGAAGAGCTGATGACCGCGGGCCTTGGCCTCGAGGAGCAGCGCGAAGGTGGTATCACCCGCGATGTTGATGCGCTCGATGGGGTCCATCTGCACCGCGACCCTCAGTTGCGATGTCCGGCTCATGGCGAAGTCCTCATCGTGAAGCCCTCATGGCGTTATCCTTCACTGCAAGATCGATGCTGCCTTGATCCATGCGCGTGCGCATGGATCAAGGCAAGTGTGCAGATGCACGCGCTTTTTTACCTTCAGGGCCAATTGACATTCAGCGCTCCCCAGTTGTCGTCACCAGGGCAAGCCCGGTGATGACAAAGGTGTTCCTTGATCCATCGCTGAATGCCGGTCCAAGCTTAATCCATCGCCAGGGAGGCGACGGCGACGAGATGGCGCGGCAGGCGACGCGGCGCGACGAAGACCGCGTCGAAGCGTAGCGTCATGCCGGCGGCCCAGGGATTGTGCGACAACCAATGGCGCGCCGCCCGCGCGAGCCGGCGCCGCTTGTCGGGCGTGATCGCGACGCGAGCGTCGTCCAGCTCGCGACGGGCCTTCACCTCGACGAAGGCGATGGTGCTGCCGCGCTTGGCGACAAGGTCGATCTCGCCGCCGAGCGCCGCGTAACGGCGGGCGAGGATCCGGTAGCCCTTGACCATCAACAGCAGCGCCGCCAGCCGCTCGCCGCCGAGCCCGCGCCGGTGGGAGACGAGGCGCTGCCGGGGCGTTGCCGCTGTCATGGGGCGTCTGTTTCCTCACTGGTCTCGGCATCGCTCTTGGCGCCGGCGGCAAGAGTGAGCGCGCGCGCATAGACCTCGCGCTTAGGCAGGCCGGTGTCCGCCGCGACGACGGCTGCTGCATCTTTCAGGGAATGGATCTTGAGCGCGGCCTCGATCCGCGCGTCGAGATCACCGGCAGCTCCCTTTTCGCCATTGGCATCGGGTGGGCCGATGATGACGACGATCTCGCCTCTCGGCGGGCCCTCAGCCTCGTATTCCTGCGCGAGGCTTGCCAGCGTTCCGCGTCGCACCGTCTCGAACAGCTTGGTCAATTCGCGGGCGACGGCTGCCGGCCGATCGCCCAGGACATGGGCGGCATCAGTGAGCATGGCCGCCAGCCGGCGGGGTGATTCGAAGAAGACAAGACTTCCGGGCACGGCGGCGAGTGCCGCGAAGCGGCTGCGGCGTCCCGCGCTCTTCTGCGGCAGGAAGCCTTCGAAGAAGAAGCGGTCGCTCGGCAGGCCGGAAACGACGAGCGCCGTGAGAACCGCCGAGGCGCCGGGCACGCTGGTCACGGCGATGCCTTCCTCGAGGACCGAGGCGACGAGCTTGTAGCCGGGGTCCGAGACGAGCGGGGTGCCCGCGTCGGAAACGAGCGCCAGCGCCTCACCGGCCTTGAGGCGGGAGAGAATCTGGGGGCGCATCTGCGCCGCATTGTGCTCATGATAGGGAACGAGGGGTGTCGAGATGCCGTAGTGGGCTAGCAGCGTCTTGGTGACGCGGGTATCCTCGGCCAGGATAGCATTGGCTGCCGCAAGCGTGGCGAGGGCACGGAAGGAGATATCCTTCAGGTTGCCGATCGGCGTTGCGACGAGATGCAGGCCCGGACTGAGCTTTTCCGCTTCGGCGGCAAGGCCGAAGGCCGTGAAGCTCGGGACACGTTGGCGAGGGCCTTGTTGATGCGGCACGGGTCGCTCGCCGTTCATGGTCACGTCTCCAGGTCCGATTATGCTCCGCATGGGCTTGCATGGGGAAAGCCACGATAGTCGATATGCGGGGTATGGGAAGAAGCTGTTTACTATCACTCTCAAAGCTTGAGTGATTCGCTCATGGTTGCTTTTATGATTTATAGGCCTGCTGGGTATCTGACCACGCCCTCAACGGGCCGATGAAAGGGATGTTCAAGGATTTGCCGGTGTTGCGCAGCCTGAAAGACACTTTCGCGCCGCTTCTCACGCGGACATCGCCCATGACCCGCAGATGGGTGCCACGCCTTGGCGTGGTGGCTGCTTGCGCCATGCTCAGCGCCTGTTCGGGTGGACTGGGGGGCCTTGTCGGCGGTGGCGAGGGCGGCCCCGCCCTTGGTTCCAGCAATGTGCCGGGCTCGGTGATCGGCCAGGGATCGGTCAAGGTCGCGCTGCTCCTGCCGCTGTCCGCATCCGGACAGGGCGGGCAGGCCGCTCAATCCCTGCGGAACGCGGCTGAACTCGCCTATTCCGAGTTCAACAATCCCGACATGCAGATTTTGGTCAAGGATACGCGCGGCACGCCCGAGGGCGCCCGGGCCGCTGCGCAGGCCGTCCTCAGCGAAGGTGCGGAGCTCATCATCGGGCCGCTTTTTGCCGCGGAGGTCCAGGCAGTCGCGCAGGTGGCAAAGCCGGCTGGCAAGCCGGTCATCGCTTTCTCCACCGACGCCAATGTCGCCTCGCGCGGCGTCTATCTCTTGTCCTTCATGCCGCAGACCGAGATCAACCGCATCGTCGCCTTCGCGGCGCAGCAGCGGCGCCGGTCCTTTGCCGCCTTCGTGCCCGACACGGCCTATGGCAATGTCGCGGAAGCCGCCTTCAGGACTGCGGCCGCATCGGCGCGCGTCCAGGTCGGTCTCGTCGAGCGCTTTCCGGCCGACGCCGCGCGCATGCGTGAGGCAGCCCAACGCGTCGCGGCCGTTGCGTCGGGCGCCAATCCCCAGGTTGACACCATTTTCCTCCCCGACGGCGGGGCGAGCCTCGCGTCGGCTGCACAGGCATTGCAGACGGCGGGCGTGAACGGCGCGCGCGTCAAACTCGCCGGCACGGGCATATGGAACGACCCGCAGGTGCTGGCCTTGCCCACGATGCAGGGAGGCTGGTTCGCCGCTCCTGATTCGGCGGGCTTTGCCGCTTTCGCGCGGCGTTATTCCGCCCGCTTCAGCGCGGAACCCGTTCGGATCGCGAGCCTCAGCTACGATGCGGTATCGCTATCGGCCGCGCTCGTCCGCACGCAAGGGTCGCAGCGTTTCAGCGAGCAGGTCCTGACCAATCCATCGGGCTTCGCCGGCGCGGACGGCGTGTTCCGTTTCCTGCCGGACGGCACCAACCAGCGCGCGCTGGCCGTGCTTGAAATCCGCAATGGCGCGGCGGTGACGGTGAGCCCGGCGCCACGCGAGTTGAAGCCAGACAGCTGATCAGGCCGCGATATCGGCGATGACCGCATTGAGCACGGGAAAGCCCGCAGGGCTGACCGAGATGCGCTCGTCCGGGTGGCGGATGATGAGCCCGTGTTCGAGGAGGCCGGCAACGCGCTCCGGATCGAGCGCGCGGCCCGACAACGCTGTGTAGCGGCGGGGATCAATCCCCTCCGTCAGTCGCAGGCCCATCAGCAGATATTCGTCGCCCTGCGCTGCCGGCGTCAGAACCTCGACATCGGCAAGGCCGTGGCCGTGCTGCTCGACCTTTTCCAGCCAGGTTTCGGGGACGAGCTCCGTTTCCATGGCGAGCCGGCCCTGGCCGGTGACGAGGCGTCCGTGGGCGCCGGGGCCGACGCCCGCATATTCGCCATAACGCCAGTAAACCAGATTGTGCCTGCACTGGGCTCCGGCGGCGGCATGATTGGAGATCTCGTAAGCCGGCAGGCCATGCGCGGCGCAGACCTCCTGGGTCACGTCATAGAGCGCGCGGCCGACCTCATCGTCCGGCACGACGAGCTTGCCGGCCTGATGCAGCTTGTGAAACCAGGTGCCGGGCTCGATGGTGAGCTGGTAGAGCGAGAGATGCTCAGCGGCACGCGCGATGGCTTCCTTGAGCTCGGCAGCCCAGGCCGCGGGTGTGTGATTGGGCCGCGCGTAGATCAGATCGAACGAAAAGCGGTCGAAGATCGAGGCGGCGATGCCGACCGCGCCCATGGCTTCCGCCGCCGTATGCCGGCGGCCAAGCGCCTTGAGATCCGTGTCGTTCATGGCCTGGACGCCGAGCGAGACCCGATTGACGCCGGCGGCCCGATAACCGCGGAAGCGCTCGGCCTCCACGCTGGTCGGGTTGGCTTCCAGCGAGATCTCGACGCGCTCGTCCACGGACCAGTGCCGGCCGATGGCATCCAAAATGGCGCCGACCGTGGCGGGCTTCATCAGCGATGGCGTGCCTCCACCGAAGAAGATGGAGGTTACGACACGCTTCGGCGCGAGTTCGGCGCGATGGGCTATTTCCCGCGCGAAGGCCGCGACGAAGCGCGCTTCATCCACCGGTGCATGGCGGACGTGGCTGTTGAAGTCGCAATAGGGGCATTTCGAGGCGCAGAACGGCCAGTGCACATAGACACCAAAGCCCGCGCCCGCTGTTGGATGCATCATGGCCCCTGCTTTGCCGCGAACGCCGCCGCCACGCAAGGGCCAACCATGCTGCGTTCGAACCTGTGATCACTGGCGGCAGGCGGCGCCCGCGTCTGCACGTGCACCATTGTTCCCATCAAGAGCAGTCACGGCAAAAGTCGTATTGCCTCTGGGGGATGCCAAGGCCGGCCCCACCCGGCGCCTGCGGCGCCACCCTCCCCGTGGACGGGGAGGGATCAGGGCGCGCGATCGACGCGCGCCGTGGTCAGTCGATCGACGGCAGGCAGGCCTCAGCCAGCTTCACGAAAGCCCGCGCGCGGTGGGATAGCGCGCCTGTCTTGCTCCAGCCGTGCTTGTCCGCGCTCGCCATTTCACCAAACGTGCGATCATGGCCGTCGGGGAGGAAAATGGGATCATAGCCGAAACCGAGCGTGCCGCGTGGTGGCACGATCGTGCCGAACACGCGCCCCTCGAACAGGTCCTCGTGGCCGTCCGGCCAGGCGACGACGAGGGCTGACACGAAATGGGCGCGCCGGTCGGCGGGCGCCACGTCACGGATATCGAGCTCGTGGGCGATGCGCGCCATCGCGGCCGGGAAATCCTTGTCCGGACCGGCCCAGCGGGCGGAAAAGATGCCCGGGGCGCCGTCGAGCGCCGCGACGCACAGGCCCGAATCGTCGGCGAAGGACGGCAGCCCGGTTGCCTTGGCCGCCGCTCGCGCCTTCAAGGCGGCGTTTTCGGCAAAGGTCGTGCCGGTCTCGTCCGGCTCCGGCAGGTTGAGCTCCCCCGCCGAGCGCGCCTCGATGCCGAAGGGCGCCAGAAGCTCACGCATTTCCCGGAGTTTGCCGGCGTTATGCGTGGCGATGACGAGCGGCGAGGTGATGGGGCGGGCAGGGGAGGGACTCATGACCTTACATCACTGCCATTTTCTGCAGATCGACGAGCTTGGTGGTGCCGAGCTTCGCGAGCTTGAGAAGTTCGAGCAACTCTTCCTCCGAGAAGGGTGTGCCTTCCGCCGTGCCCTGAATCTCGACGATGCCGCCGGCTCCCGTGATCACGAAATTGGCGTCCGTCTCGGCGGCGGAATCTTCCGGGTAATCGAGATCGAGGACGGGCGTGCCCTTGTAGATGCCGCACGACACGGCCGCGACATGATCTTTCAGGGGATTAAGCGCGATGATGGAGCGCGCCCGCATCCATGCGAGGCAATCGTGCAGCGCGACCCATGCCCCGGTGATCGACGCGGTGCGCGTGCCGCCGTCCGCCTGCAGGACGTCGCAGTCAATGGTGATCTGACGCTCGCCCAGCGCCGCGAGATCGACGACCGCGCGCAAGGAGCGGCCGATCAGGCGCTGGATCTCCTGGGTGCGGCCGGACGGCTTGCCGGCTGTGACTTCCCGGCGGGTGCGCTCCAGCGTCGCGCGCGGCAGCATGGAATATTCCGCCGTGACCCAGCCCTTGCCGGAGCCGCGGACCCACATCGGGGGGCGTTCTTCGAGCGAGGCCGTGCACAGCACGTGGGTATCGCCGAACTTCACCAGGCATGAGCCTTCGGCGTAGCGCGCGACCGCTCGCTCCAGGGTGACTTTGCGCAATTCATCCGGAGCGCGTTTGGAGGGCCGCATCTACAATCTCCCACTATGCAGCCAGAATGCTGCCGAAAGCAGCTTCTAGAAGCAGCGCCCGTGACACGCAAGCGGATGCCTCACGCGCGCTTATCGCAGGCGGCCGTTATGGTGGATGACTGGGGTGCGTGGCGGGGTGCTGCTTGTGTTTGCCCCCACACCATCCCCATAATTGAGTAAGGCGGTCGAGGTGATGGTGCTTCGGATCGCCCGTGGGATGGAAGGTCGAGACAATCCATGAGTGCACCAATAAGCCCCCCTCTCTCCGAGGCTGAAGGCAAGGGCGTGCTCGTCGATATCAACGAACGCTCCCGCGAGATCTTCAAGCAGATCGTGGAGAGCTACCTCGCGACCGGCGAGCCGGTGGGCTCGCGCAACCTGTCGCGTATCATCCCCATGTCTCTGTCGCCGGCCTCCGTTCGCAACGTGATGGCCGATCTCGAACATGCAGGTTTGCTCTACTCCCCGCACACCAGCGCCGGCCGGTTGCCGACAGAGCGCGGGCTCCGCTTCTTCGTGGATGCACTCCTGGAGATCGGTGATCTCGGCAAGGAAGATCGGGCGCGCATCGAGGCCGAGGTGAAGGCCCATGGCGCCGAATCGTCCCTGGATGCGGCGCTGAGCCAGACCATGTCGGCGCTGTCCGGGTTGTCGCGCGGGGCGGGTGTCGTCGTCACCACCAAGCAGGATGCGCCGCTGAAGCATATCGAGTTCGTCCGCCTCGACCCCGGCAAGGCCTTGGTCGTCATGGTGGCGGAAGACGGGAAGGTGGAAAACCGCGTGCTCGACTTGCCGCCGGGATTGCCCACGGCGGCGCTGATCGAGGCTGGCAATTTCCTTAATGCGCATATCCGAGGCCGGACGCTGGCCGATGCCAAGCGTGAGATCCAGCGCGCCCGCGAGGCCATGGAGCGGGAGCTCGACGTCATCACCGCGCGCCTTGTGGAGGCCGGGCTCGCGACCTCAATCGGCCCGGCCGACAGCCGCCAGCTCATCGTGCGCGGACAGGCGAACCTGCTCGATGACCTGCGCGCCGCCGAGGACCTGGAGCGCATCCGCCTGCTGTTCGACGACCTGGAGACGCAGAAGGAAGTCATCGACCTCCTGGCGCGGGCCGAACAGGGAGAGGGCGTGCGCATCTACATCGGTTCGGAGAACAAGCTGTTCTCCATGTCCGGCTCCTCGATGATCGCCGCGCCCTTCCGCGACGGCTCGCAGCGCATCGTCGGTGTCGTCGGCGTCATCGGCCCGACGCGGCTGAACTATGCGCGGATCGTGCCGATGGTCGATTACACGGCGAAGATCGTTTCAAGCCTGCTCGACGCCCGCCGGACCTGAAGAGCTTGTCGACACAAGGCGCTTGAAGAAGAAGGTCGTCGGCGCGAGCGCGCCGGCCGGCGTATGGGAGTGGTCGGGCACGATGCCATATTCCGTCCAGCCGCAGCGGCGGTAGAGTCGCTCTCCGGCGCTGCCGCTCGCGGTGTCGAGCATCAGCAGGGTGCGGCCGTTGGCAAGGGCCGCCTGTTCCGCGGCCGTCAGGAGGCGGGCGCCGAGGCCTTGGCGCCGCGCGTCTGAATGGACGAGCATCTTGCCGATTTCGGCGCGATGTGGCGCGTTGGGCTGTGGCGCGAAGGTCAGCACGACGGTGCCGAGAAGGCGCCGGCCATCGTCCGCCACGAAGAGAAGCCGCGCGCCTGCGCCAAGACCGGGAAACTGCCCGCGCCAGAATGCGCGGGCTTCAGCATGGGCGAAGTTCGCCATGAAATTGACGGAAGCGCCGCCGGCGACCGCATCGACAAGGAGGTCGGCGAGTTCACCTTCGCGTGTCTCGGCCTCCCGCTGGTCGATGGTTCGTATGGCTACATCCAATGGCTTGTGTGTCATCGCTGCCCCCGCCGCGTCCGGCCGCTGTCCGTCATAGCATGCAGGGTGGGAGGCGTCGCCGGTCGGTGTGGGCCGGGAGGCCTGCGGCACAGCCGCCCAACCGCGTTCCAACCGCATGTCTGCCGCGCTGAATCGGGTTCTCTCTTCGGGTTCCCTCTTGGCGCGGCCTAAGCGCACTGCTATGTGCCGGACATGAGCGAGCAACCCATCGACACCATCCGCAATTTTTCCATCGTCGCGCATATCGACCATGGCAAATCGACGCTGGCCGACCGTCTGATCCAGATGACGGGCGCCCTGTCCGATCGCGAGATGTCCGAGCAGGTGCTCGACTCCATGGATATCGAGCGTGAGCGCGGCATCACCATCAAGGCGCAGACCGTGCGCCTCGAATATCCGGCCAAGGATGGCAAGACCTATATCCTGAACCTGATGGACACACCCGGCCACGTGGACTTCGCGTATGAAGTGTCGCGGTCGCTGGCCGCCTGCGAGGGCTCGCTCCTCGTGGTGGACGCCTCCCAGGGCGTCGAGGCGCAGACGCTCGCCAATGTCTATCAGGCCATCGAGGCCGGCCACGAGATCGTGCCGGTGCTCAACAAGGTGGATCTGCCGGCCGCCGAGCCTGACCGCGTCAAGGAACAGATCGAGGAAGTGATCGGGCTCGATGCGTCCAACGCCATCCCGATCTCGGCCAAGACCGGCATCGGCATTCCCGACGTGCTGGAAGCCATCGTCACCCGCCTGCCACCGCCCAAGGGCGACCGCGCGGCGCCCTTGAAGGCGCTGCTCGTCGACAGCTGGTATGACGCCTATCTCGGCGTGGTCGTGCTCGTGCGCATCGTCGATGGTGTCCTCAAGAAGGGCATGAACGTCAAATTGATGGGCACCGGGGCCATCCATGGCGTCGACAAGATCGGCGTGTTCCGGCCAAAGATGGTCGATGTCGCCGAGCTCGGCCCCGGCGAAGTGGGCTTCCTGACCGGTTCGATTAAGGAAGTGGCCGATACGGCGGTCGGCGACACCATCACCGATGCCAAGCACCCTTGCGCGGAGGCACTGCCGGGGTTCAAGCCGGTGCAGCCGGTGGTGTTCTGCGGGCTCTTCCCCGTCGATGCCGCTGACTTCGAGAACCTGCGCGCCGCCATGGGGAGGCTCAGGCTCAACGACGCGAGCTTCAGCTACGAGATGGAGACCTCGGCCGCGCTCGGCTTCGGCTTCCGCTGCGGCTTCCTCGGCCTCCTTCATCTCGAGATCATCCAGGAACGCCTGGAGCGCGAGTTCAACCTCGACCTTATCTCCACCGCCCCGTCGGTCATCTACAAGCTGAAGATGCGGGATGGCACGGAGATCGAATTGCACAACCCGGCCGACATGCCGGATGTGATGAAGATCGAGGAGATCGAGGAGCCGTGGATCCGCGCCACCATCCTGACGCCGGACGACTATCTCGGCTCGGTCCTGAAGCTCTGCCAGGACCGCCGCGGCGAGCAGGTGGATCTCAATTATGTCGGCAAGCGCGCCATGGTCACTTATGACCTGCCGCTGAACGAGGTGGTGTTCGATTTCTACGACCGTCTCAAGTCGATCTCCAAGGGCTACGCCTCGTTCGACTACCAGATCACCGAATATCGTCCCGGCGATCTCGTGAAAATGTCGATCCTCGTCAATGCCGAGCCGGTCGATGCGCTTTCCATGCTGGTGCACCGGGCTCGCGCCGAATCGCGCGGCCGCGCCATGTGCGAGAAGCTGAAAGAGCTCATCCCGCCGCATCTCTTCGTCATCCCGATCCAGGCGGCCATCGGCGGCAAGATCATCGCCCGCGAGACGGTGCGGGCGCTGCGCAAGGACGTGACGGCCAAGTGCTATGGCGGCGACGCCAGCCGCAAGCGCAAGCTGCTCGACAAGCAGAAAGAGGGCAAGAAGCGCATGCGGCAGTTCGGCAAGGTCGAGATTCCGCAGGAAGCGTTCATTGCCGCGCTGAAGATGGATAGCTGAGGGAGCGGACCCTCGCCGGTCATTCCGGGGCGGCTGCAGGCCGAGCTTGCGGATGACACCCCAGCGTCATGGCCGGGCTTGTCCCGGCCATCCCGATTAAGGTGCATGTATTTGCTGCTCCGGCTGTGCTGCGGGTGACAGCTGCGGGTGCAAGACGCTAGGGATAGCCGCATGGCGGCTTTCTCCTTCTCCCCCCTCCCCATCGACGACGCGCTGCCGGCGCTGACGCGGCATCTCCGCGCCACGTCGAATGCCGTGCTCGTCGCCCCTCCCGGCGCGGGCAAGACGACGCGGGTGCCGCTCGTCCTCATCGATGAGCCGTGGATCGTGGGCGGACGCATCATTCTGCTGGAGCCGCGTCGGCTCGCCGCGCGTGGCGCGGCTGAGAGGATGGCGGCGACGCTCGGCGAGGCGGTGGGGGAGACGGTCGGCCTGCGCGTGCGCCTCGGCTCGAAGATCGGCCCGAAAACGCGCATCGAGGTGGTGACGGAGGGCGTCTTCACCCGGATGATCCTCGACGATCCCGAATTGACGGGCGTTGCCGCCGTCCTCTTCGACGAGTTCCACGAGCGCTCGCTCGACGCCGATTTCGGTCTGGCGCTCGCGCTCGACGCGCAGGCGGGCCTGCGGCCGGATCTCCGCATCCTCGTGATGTCGGCGACGCTGGATGGCGCCCGCGTCGCGCGTTTGCTCGGCGAGGCTCCTGTCGTCGAAAGCGAGGGCCGGGCCTTTTCCGTCGAGACGCGCTATCTCGGGCGCGATCCCAATCGCCGCATCGAGGATGAGGTCACCGATGCGGTGATGCGCGCGCTCCGCGCGGAGCCAGGCTCGCTGCTCGTCTTCCTGCCGGGGCAGGGCGAGATCCGCCGGGTCGAGGAGCGCCTTGCCCAACGCATCACCGATCCCACCATCGACCTCGCGCCGCTCTATGGCGCGATGGACCGCGCGGCGCAGGACAAGGCGGTGGAGCCCGCCGCGCCCGGACGCCGTAAGATCGTCCTGGCCACCTCCATCGCCGAGACGTCGCTGACCATCAACGGCGTGCGCGTGGTGATCGATTCCGGGCTCGCGCGGGTGCCGCGCTACGAGCCGGATATAGGGCTCACCCGGCTTGAGACCGTGCGCGTGTCGCGCGCCGCGGCCGACCAGCGGCGGGGCCGCGCGGGCCGCACCGAGCCCGGCGTCTGCTACCGGCTGTGGGAAGAGGCCGCCACCGGCGCGCTGGAGCCCTTCGCCAAGCCGGAGATCCTGGCGGCGGATCTCGCGCCCCTCCTGATCGCCTCGGCGGCCTGGGGCGTCGCCGATCCCGCAGCGCTTGCCTTTCTCGATCCGCCACCTAAGCCCGCGCTCGTGGAGGCCCGGCGCCTCCTCGGCGATCTCGACGCGCTCGATGCCGACGGCCGCCTCACCGAGACGGGCAGATGGCTGCAGGCCCTGCCGCTGCCGCCGCGGCTTGCCCGCATGGTGATCGCCGCCGCGGCCGAGGGGCAGGCCGGAATGGCCGCTGATATCGCCGCCGTTCTGGTGGAGCGGGGGCTCGGCGGGACCGGGACGGATCTCGCCGAACGTCTCGGCCGCTTCCGTGGCGAGCGCTCGCCGCAAGCGCGAGACATGCGTCGCATGGCCGAGGGCTGGGCCAAGACGGCGGCCGCCGGGCGCGCGCAGGGCAAGCCCGGCGATGCCGGCGCCCTGCTGGCGCTCGCATTTCCCGATCGCATCGCAAAGGCGCGGGGCAAGCCGGGTGAATTCCTGATGGCCAATGGGCGGGCGGCTGCGCTCGATGCGGCTGATGCCCTGGCACGGTCCCCCTATCTCGCCATCGCCGAGATCGCCGGTGGCGGGGCGACCGCGCGCATCCTGCTCGCCGCGCCGCTTACGCTGGAGACCGTCGAGCATCTGGCGGGAGAACGCATCGTCACCGCAATGGACTTGACCTTCGACAGGCAAGCGCGGGCGCTCAGGGCCCGGGAGAGCCGGCGGCTCGATGCACTCGTGCTCGGCGAGCGGCCCTTGCCGGTGCCGGCGGACGAGGCGACGGCCGCCATTCTCGCAAAGGGCATCGCCGGCCTCGGGCTCAGCGTGCTGCCATGGACCAAGGCGATCAGCCAGTGGCGCGAGCGGGTGATGTTCCTGGCACGCGCCGAGGGCGAGGAATGGCCTGACTTGTCCGATGCCGCGCTCACGGCCGGCATCACGGACTGGCTCGGTCCCCATCTCCTCGGCAAGGCTGGCCTGTCCGCGATCTCGGCGTCAGACCTCGACGGCGCGCTGAAGGCGCTTCTGCCCTGGGACCTTCAGCGGCGGCTGGAAGCCGAGGCCCCGACCCATGTCACCATGCCGACCGGTTCAAACATCCCCGTCGACTATGGCGGGGAGGAGGGGCCGGGCATTGCCGTGCGCGTGCAGGAGCTGTTCGGGCTCACCCGGCACCCGGCGTTGGCCGGCGGACGGGTGCCGCTGGTGCTTAGTCTCCTGTCGCCAGCCCACCGGCCGATCCAGATTACCCGTGATCTGCCTGCCTTCTGGCGCGGCTCGTGGGCTGATGTGCGCAGTGAGATGCGCGGCCGCTATCCCAAGCACCCCTGGCCGGAGGACCCGGCCAACGCGGCGCCGACCACGCGCGCCAAGCCGCGGGGCACATAGCGGCCCCCTCGATCATGCGTTGGGCTCGATCGCCGCGAGCACCATTTCGGCCGTGACGGGATTAAGCGCCATCGCGATGTCATAGACGAGGCCAAGCCGCGTCAGTGCCTTGACGTCCACGTCATGCGGAAGAGGCGAGAGGGGATCGACGAAGAAAACGAGCGCATCGATGCGGCCTTCCGCGATGAGAGCGCCGATCTGCTGATCGCCGCCGAGCGGCCCGCTCTTCAGGCGCTGTACCTGAAGCTCCGGGCATCGCTCCATGATGCGTCCGCCGGTGGTGCCCGTGGCAAAGAGTTCGCAGGCCGAGAGCTTGAGCCGGTGGGCCGCCACAAAATCCGCCATCGCGTCCTTCTTGGCATCATGGGCGACGAGGGCGATGGCGGTGCGACGCATGGGGTGTCCAATTTATGTGCGGGGCGAGAATCGCAAAAAAGATAGCCTCGCGCGTTACCGAGGGAAACAACGACGAGCGTGTGCCCTCTCTCCGCTGCGGCCCGGCATCGTAAAGTGACCGGAATCGGCTTCACAGGTTCGGGCACGATGCTCTAAAAGGCCGTACAACTTTAGTCGGTCATTTTTTGGGGAGGCGAGGGATGAGCGCGGCGAGCCGTGATCGTCGGATATCGACGAAGGACATCGGAGCGCATAGCGCGGCCAATCCGATCGTCGCCCTGACGGCCTATACCATGCCGATGGCGAAGCTCCTCGATCCCCATTGCGACCTCATCCTGGTCGGTGATTCGCTGGGGATGGTGGTCTATGGCATGGACTCGACGCTTGGCGTCACCCTCGACATGATGATCGCCCATGGCAAGGCCGTGATGCGCGGCGCCACGCGTGCCTGCGTCGTCGTCGACATGCCCTTCGGCAGCTATCAGGAATCGCGCGAGGTCGCCTTCCGCAATGCCGCCCGCATCATGGCCGAGACGGGGTGCTCCGCCGTCAAGCTTGAAGGCGGCGTCGAGATGGCCGAGACGACCGCCTTCCTCGTCGAGCGTGGCATCCCGGTGCTCGGCCACGTCGGCTTGAAGCCGCAGTCGGTTCACAGCCATGGCGGCTTCCGCGTGCAGGGCCGCGACGAGGCGATGGCCGGGGCTATCCGCCGGGACGCCGAAGCGATCGCGGCCGCGGGGGCCTTCGCGATTGTGCTGGAAGGAACCGTCGAGCCGCTGGCGCGCGCCATTGCCACTGATCTCGGCACGCCGGTGATCGGTATCGGCGCCTCGCCGGCTTGCCAGGGCCAGATCCTGGTGAGCGAGGACATTCTCGGCCTCTATGGCGAATTCACGCCGAAATTCGTAAAGCGCTATGCCGAGCTGGGCTCCGCCGCGGCGGAGGCCGTCGCCGCCTATGCGCGTGAGGTGCGTGGCGGCCAGTTCCCCGCGCCGGAGCATTGCTTCGGCGCGGTCCCAGCCAAATCCAGATAGTCGGATGAACCCATCATGAGTGCAGCCCTGTCATCACAGCTCGCGATTGCCGAAACCGTCGCCGCGCTGCGAGCAATCGTGCGGGGGTATCGCAAGGCAGGAGAGACGGTCGCTCTCGTGCCGACCATGGGCGCCCTCCATGATGGCCATCTGCAACTGGTCCGCGAAGGCCGCAAGTCCGCTGATCGGGTCATCGCCACGATCTTCGTCAATCCGACGCAGTTCGGGCCGAATGAGGACTTCGCGCGTTACCCGCGGGACCAGGAGGGCGACCTTGCCAAGCTGGCGAGCGCCGGCGCCAGTGCCGTCTTCCTGCCGAGCGTCGCGATGATGTATCCGCCGGGCTTTGCCACCACGGTCACCGTCAGCGGCGTCAGCGAGGGCCTGTGCGGGGCTTTCCGCCCCGGGCATTTTGCCGGTGTCGCTACGGTGGTGACCAAGCTTCTCCTGCAGGCGCTGCCGGATGTCGCGCTGTTCGGCGAGAAGGACTACCAGCAGCTCCAGGTCATCAAACGGTTCGCGCGGGATCTCGACATTCCCGTCGAGATCCGCGGAGTGCCGACCATTCGCGAGGCGGACGGCCTCGCCTTGTCCTCGCGTAACGCCTATCTCATGCCCGCCGAACGCGCTGTTGCGCCACGTCTCCATGCGCTTCTCGATGAGATCGCGGAGAAGCTCCGGGCGGGACAGGGTGCTGCGCCCTTGCTGGAGGCCGGGACGGATAATCTGCGGGCGGCCGGCTTCGGGCCCGTGCAGTATCTGGCCTTCGTGGACGCCGAGACGCTTGTGCCGCTCGACCGCGCGGAACGGCCCGGCCGGCTGCTGGTCGCCGCCTATCTCGGCAAGACGCGGCTGATCGACAACATCCCCGTGGCGCCGTCGGGCGCGTGAAGCTTTCCTGAGACCTGATTCCGGGTCATCAAGTCAGGTGTGGCGCGCCTCGCTACGTTTTCCTCATAGGCGGCGGTTCCGAGGGCGTCCCGGAGGCTGCGGAGCTGCATGTTCCGGGCTCATCGCTGCGCGATGCCTCGGATGAGCGGGCTTCAGTTACCCATGCGCTGGTTCCACATGCGCTCACCGACAAGACATCCCGTACGGCCTTGGCCATTCGCCGGCGCGCGTTCGACGCGCGGCTGGGCCTGGGCGAACTGCGGGGTCGGCGCGACGATGCCGGCCTGCTGGATCAACGGCGCTATTCGGCCGAACTCATTTCTCGGCGTCTCGTCACTGTCGGCGATCTCGGTCACCAGCTTGGTGCGGATCACGTTGGCGAACTGCTGCAATTCCCGCAGCTGCACCATGAAGGCACCCACACCGCCGATGACGCAGTCGCGATAATAGCCATCGAGATCGGAAATGTCGGTATAACCCGGCCGTTTGAGCAGGATCGGCAGGCCGTTGATGGTGATGCCCTGGGCGACGGCCTCGTCGCGTGCGTCGGTCACCGCGCGCCCCTCGTTGTTGGGCCCGTCGCCCGACACGTCGATCACCCGCCGTATCGCCTTGATACCGCCCGTGTTGAACAGGGCGGCCGAGAAATCGATGCCCCCCGAGATCGACGTGCGGAAGGCGCGCCGTATCGGTGCGTTCGACAGGACCTCGACGAAGGAATCCGCGCTCTCGGGCCCCTCGATGATGCGCCAGGGCACGATAATGTCCTGGCTGCGCTGTCCGGCCCATTCCACATAGGTGACGGCGATGCGGCCCACGGCGCCTTTGCCAATGGCCTCGAGCACCTCACGCGAGCGAAGGGCATCCATATAGCCCTGCCGCTGCAGTTTCTGCTCGTCTTCGTCCATGGAGTAGGATATGTCGACGGCCAGAACGAGCGCGAGGTCGACCTCCTGCTCGGCCGCTTGTACTGGCTCGGCCCTCAGGCCGATCATCCCACAGGCAATTAGAGTACCCGTGAGGAACAAGCTGCCAAGCCGCAGCTTTTCGCATACACGTGTCAACATCGTGCCCGCCCTCAAGTCTTTGTTGAGGCGAAAGACGATAGTGTGACACCAACGGCAGACAACGCCAAGTTGCTTGATGCAGCTCGGGCTTATCGATCACGCCCTTGTGTGTGTGCAATCCTGAATTGCTATTGCGATCAGCGCTAATGCTTTGGCGAAAACTTCGTCAACTGTCAGGTCGGAGGTATCCAGCACCTGTGCATCCGTCGCTGTGCGCAACGGCGCATCTGCGCGTTCCGTATCCCGTGCATCGCGAATGCGGATATCTGCGAGGATGTCAGCCTCGTTGGAGGGCTCGCCGCGACTGCTCAGCTCAAGCGCACGACGTTTTGCCCTGACTTCGGGCGAGGCGGTCACGAACAGTTTCACGTCCGCATCCGGACAGATCACCGTGCCGATATCGCGACCGTCCAAAACGGCGCCCTCAGGTGCCGCGGCAAAGGCGCGCTGGAAGGCGACGAGCGCCGCGCGTACGCGCGGTTGCGCGGCCACGATGGAGGCGGCCTCTCCCATCGCCCGCTCGCGCAGGCGCGAATCAGCCAGCAGTGCGGGTGACAGGGACCGTGCTGCGTTTTCGGCGGCGCTCTCGTCGCCGAGCGCCTCGCCGCGGTCGAGCAGCACCATCGCCACCGCCCGGTAGAGAAGCCCGGTGTCGAGATGAGGCAGGTTGAAATGGGCTGCAAGCCGTTTCGCGAGGGTGCCTTTCCCTGAGGCCGCCGGGCCATCTATCGCCAGGATCATGACGGTCAGCCGAGATCGGCGCCGAGCCGGCGCATCAGCGGCACGAAGCTCGGGAAGCTGGTTGCGATCATGCCCGCGTCATCGATGGCCATGCCCTCCCTGGCGCCAAGTCCCAGCACGAGGAACGACATCGCGATGCGATGGTCGAGATGGGTGGCAACCGTGCCGCCGCCACGGACACCGCTGGCGGTGTCGCCGGTGCCTTCGACGATCAGGTCGTCGCCCTCGATGCGGGCCCTGATGCCGGCGGCGGCGAGGCCATCGGCGACGGCCGCCAGCCGGTCCGATTCCTTCACGCGCAATTCGGACAGGCCCCGCATGCGCGTCTCGCCGCTGGCAAACGCCGCCGCGACCGCGAGGATCGGATATTCGTCGATCATCGAAGGCGCGCGCTCAGCGGGAACGTCGACGCCCTTCAGGGGGCCGAATCGCACCTCGAGGTCCGCCACCTCCTCACCGCCATCCGTGCGGTGACCGTGAAGGGTGATGTCGGCGCCCATCTCGATGAGCGTGGTCACAAGGCCGGTCCGCAGGGGATTGGTCATCACGCCTTCGAGGATGACCTCGGATCCCGGCACAACGAGGGCCGCGACGAGCGGGAAAGCGGCGGAGGAGGGATCGGCCGGCACGGCGACCGGGGCCGCGCGCAGCTCGGGTTGTCCCTTCAGGGCGATCCGCCGCCCATGGGGGCCCTCGGGCTCGACCTCCACCTCCGCGCCAAAATGGCGCAGCATGCGCTCGGTATGGTCGCGCGAGGCCTCCTGCTCGATCACGGTCGTCGTGCCGGGTGCGTTGAGGCCCGCCAGCAACACGGCCGACTTGATCTGGGCCGAGGGTACCGGGGTCTGGTAGGTGATCGGGATCATCTCCGCCGCGCCGCGCAGCGTGATGGGGCAGCGGCCGCCCTGTTGCTCGGAAACGACAGTGGCGCCCATCGCCTCCAGCGGGTCGAGGATACGGCGCATCGGGCGTTTGCGCAGCGAGGCATCGCCGTCGATGGTGGTGGTGATGGGGTGAGACCCCACGACGCCCATCATCAGGCGGGAGCCCGTGCCGGCGTTGCCGAAGTCGAGCACACCGGCCGGCTGGACGAGGCCGCCGATGCCGACGCCCTTCACGGTCCAGGCTCCTTCGCCTGTGCGGTCCACGGCGGCCCCCAGAGCCTTAGCGGCGGCAGCGGTGCGCAGCACGTCCTCACCCTCGAGAAGGCGCGTGATATGCGTCTCACCCACGCTCAGAAGCCCGAAGATCAGTGCGCGGTGCGAAATGGACTTGTCACCGGGAATCGCGATGCGGCCGCGCAGGGCGGGAGAGGCGCGCGAGGCCAGGGGCGAGGGGCTCGAATGGGACGACACGACGACGCTGATCTCGATGAGGGGAATCTTAGGACGAGCCGGTGCCCGTCACGATGGGCACTGCCTATCACGGGACTGTGCAACCGTCACCCCGAACGGGCCTCGGAGGGGTGTTTCATGCCCTTCTACGCTAAAATATGCCTCCGAACGCGTTTTCGATTTGACAGGGGGCGGTGCCCCGACTAACGGGAGCGCTTCATTTCCATCGGCGAGAGTGCGATACCGTGGCGAAACCGGAACTCGGCACCAAGCGCGTCTGCCCGACCACAGGCCGCAAATTCTATGATCTGAACAAGGACCCGATTGTGTCCCCCTTCACGGGCGAATCGTTTCCGCGTTCAATTTTTGAACCTCAACCCAAGGCCCCGAGCAGGGCTGCGAGCGAGGAAGAGGACGATACGCCCGCGACCAGCGAGACGGTCGAGCTCGTATCCCTCGATGAGGCCGATGAGGCCGAATCCGGCAAGAACCTGCCGGCTGACGACGATATCGAACTCGATGACGACATCGAGGAAGACGAGACGTTCCTCGCTGAGGACGAGGAATCCGACGATGACGTCAGCGATCTGATCGATGGCGATATCGCCGACGATGAAGAGACTTGAGAAACGTCTCAGGACGTGATTATAGACACGGGCCGCCGCGTTGGCGGCCTGAAGCGGGCGTCCCCAAACGCGCTGCTTGAGACGAGTGGGGCCATAGCTCAGTTGGGAGAGCGCTTGAATGGCATTCAAGAGGTCGGCGGTTCGATTCCGCCTGGCTCCACCATCGCCTCGTATTTCTTTCTGTTGCCCAAGGGGCAGCGCAGTTTGAAAAGGCCTTGTGCCTTTTGATTCGCCTGAAACAGGCCAGACCGAGCGCGCTTCTTGAGACAGTGGGGTCATAGCTCAGTTGGGAGAGCGCTTGAATGGCATTCAAGAGGTCGGCGGTTCGATTCCGCCTGGCTCCACCACTTCCTTCCTTCAAACTCCCTGCACATTCCCTCCTGCCGATGCCGTCCTGAAAGGCGGGTCGTCTCGCTGCCATCCTCTGGTCGAGACAGAGCACGAACGGCTGTCTGGATGGTGCCTCCGTGGTCTCCGCGTTGTCGTGACGGCGCTCTGCGCCCCGATGGTGGGCGGCAAAGCATGACGGGAAGCGGACAGGACGATCGCAATACCATCGATTCTGTGGATAACTTGAGTTCCGAAGGCCGTTTCCCCTGAGGGGTGGGCCTGAGCGGCGATCGATGCGTCCCAGCAAAAAGCAGCCGCCGGACCGTCACCTGACGGAAGATCGATCGCTCCTGTTCCGGCCGCGCGCTCCGTTCTTGCCCTTACCCTGCCCTTACCCGGCTCCTCCTCGCACCTTGCCAGGGAATCAGCCGGAGCCGCTGTCGATCCGCGCGGACGTTTATCCACAAGCGCAACGGATGTATGCGCTGGGAGCATGACCCTTGACCCTTGGCAGGTGAGCCGCCATATCGCTGGTGTGACCGGGAGAGCTTTCCGGTCATGGGAGTGCCATCAGGGCTCCATCACGAAGTGCCTCGCAACAAAGGGCTTCGATCATGTCTAGGGTACCGTCGTTGTCGTCCCCGTTTTTGCTCGGCTTTGACGAGATCGAGCGCGCATTGGACCGCGTCGCCAAAGCGGCGACGGATGGCTATCCGCCTTATAACATTGAGCGTATTCCCCGTTGCGACAACGAGCCGGAAAAGCTTCGCATTACCTTGGCGGTGGCGGGCTTCACCCAAGACCAGCTCGAGATAACGCTCGAAGAGAACCAGCTTTGTATCCGTGGCCGGCAGGTGGATGACCGCACGAGGCATTTCCTGCATCGTGGCATTGCAGCCCGGCAGTTCCAGCGCACGTTCTTTCTTGCTGATGGCATGGAGGTCATGGGCGCGGATCTTTCGAACGGGTTGTTGTCGGTCGATCTCGTGCGTCCCGAAGCTGAACGTGTGGTACGGCGCATCGATATTATCTCCCGTGATGGGGGATGACGCCGTGAAGTAGGGTTTTGGGAAGGATTTGGGCGCAGCCTGTGAGATGTTGGCTCGAATTGTGCAGGTTTACGACCGCTTCTCTAGGGCGCCTTCCGCTCGGGCAGGTGGCACGAGCGACAAGAAGCCGCCCCGGATCAATAGCTTCGGGCATATCCTGGTCACGACGGGAAACTGTGTCAGGATGGCCCCAGGAGGGCGCGATGACCAATAGTGATGCGTTTGAGTTTATCGGCGACGTTCTGGATAGCGATGCGCTGGCGGCGGCTGGCGAGGGCAAGGTTGCCTACGTTCGGGCTATGCGCTCCGAGGAATTCAACCGCCTGTTTCCGCAGGCACCTGAGATTCAGCCGGGTCTTGAGCTTTTCGCCCTGCTTGGGGCGGATGGCACGCCCATCCTCCTGACCGATTCCCGGGATGCGGCGATCGCCAATGCCTGGGAGCATAATCTGGAGCCCATCAGCGTTCACTGAGGGGCTTTGAAAAGCCCGCTCCATGATGCGTGCCGGTAACGGGATTGCAAAAAAGGCGGGCTCTTGGCCCGCCTTTCCATTTTGGGAATGCCCTTCCCGGCTTGGCCGGTTTGATCAGCCGCGCAGCGTCGCGCCCGTCTTCTTGGCAACCGCCGCGACGACCTTGGCCGAAACCGCTTCGATGTCCTGATCGGTCAGGGTTTTCTCAGTCGGCTGGAGCACGATGGCGACAGCCACCGATTTCTTGCCTTCACCAACACCGGCGCCCTCATAGATGTCGAAGACCGAGGTGTCGGTGATCAGGTTGCGCTCGGCACCCTGCGCGGCCCGCAGGATATCAGCCGCGGCCACGCTGGAATCCACGACGAAGGCGAAGTCGCGCGTGACAGGCTGGAAGTCCGGCAGTGCCAGCTTTGGCTTGACCTTGGTCGGCTTCGCCTTGGGCGGCGGTAGCAGATCCAGGGTGATCTCGCAGGCGATGATCGGGCCCTTGGCATCGAGAGCAGCAAGAATGCGGGGGTGAAGCTCGCCGAAGGCGCCGATCATGGCTTTCGGGCCGAACTGGAGCGTCGCCGAGCGGCCGGGATGGTACCAGGCGGGCCCGCCCGGGACGATTTGCACGCCGGCTGTCGCGATGCCGAGTGCCGTCAGCAGGCCGAAGGCATCACCCTTCGCGTCGAACACGTCGACGGGCTTTGCCTCGGCGTCCCAGCGCCGACCGACACCGGCCGCATGGGCGGTGCCACGGCGCACGGCAACGGCGGTGATGGTCTGCCCCTCCGGCTCGTCGGAGGCGAAAACCTGGCCGACCTCGAACAGCGCCACATCGGCGAAGCTGCGATCGGCGTTGCGTTGCAGCGCCTTCACGAGGCCCGGGATGAGATTGGGCCGCATGTCTGAGAGGTCGGCCGCGATCGGGTTCGCGAGCGCCAGCCGCGCGTCGCCACCACCGAACAGCGTTGCTTCGTCATGGCTGATGAAGGACCACGTGACCGCTTCCACGAGCCCGCGCGCGGCGAGCGCGCGCTTGGCGAGGCGTGTGCGCTTCTGCAGGAGGGTCAGCACCGGCTCGGCGACGGTCGCGTGGAGGCGTGGGAAGGGCGTGGAGGCGACGCGGTCGAGCCCGGCGATGCGGATGATCTCCTCGGCGAGATCGGCCTTCCCCTCGATGTCCGGCCGCCAGGAGGGCGCATCCACCTGGGCCGTGTCGCCCTGGTTGTCGACGCTGAAGCCCAGCGCGACGAGGTGCCTCTCCATCTCTCCCTGCGGAAGATCGAGCCCGCTGAGACGCTTCACCTCGCTCCAGGGGAAAGCGATGGGGGCGTGGGTGTCACGTATGGCGCCCGCCAGCGTCACCTCGGTCGGGACGCCGCCGCACAGGTCGAGCACGAGCCGCGTCGCGAGCTCGATGCCCGGCAGGGTCAATGCGGGATCGACCCCGCGCTCGAAGCGGTAGCGGGCATCGGTGATGATGCCGAGCTTGCGGCCCGTCTGCGCGATGTTCAGCGCGTCCCACAGGGCCGACTCGATCAGCACGTCGGTTGTGCCCTCGTCGCAGCCGGATGCCTCGCCGCCCATGATGCCGGCGAGCGACTCGATGCCGTTGTCGTCGGCGATGACGACCATGTCGGGGGCGAGCTTGTAGGTCTTGCCGTCGAGCGCGAGGATCTCCTCGCCTTCCTGGGCACGCCGCACGACGAGGTTGCCCTTGACCTTGGCGGCGTCGAACACGTGCAGCGGTCGGCCACGGTCAAAGGTGACGTAGTTGGTGATATCGACCAGCGCGTTGATGGGGCGCAGGCCGATGGCCTTCAGCCGCTTCTGCAGCCAGTCCGGAGAGGGGCCGTTCTTGACGCCGCGCACGAGCCGCAGGGCGAAGGCTGGCGAGAGATGGGCGTCATCTTCGGAGAACGCGAGCGAGACCTCCACGGGGCAGAAGCCCTCGCCGGGAATGGTCGCGACCGGAGGCGTATTGAGACGCCCGAGCCCCGCCGCCGCGAGATCGCGCGCGATGCCCGCTATGCCCAGCGCGTCGGGACGGTTGGGCGTTACCGCGATCTCGATCACGGCGTCGTCGAGCTTCGCCCATGTGGCATAGGCGGTGCCCACCGGCGCGTCGGCGGGCAGGTCGATGATGCCGTCGTGATCCTCGGAGAGCTCGAGCTCGGCTTCCGAGCAGAGCATGCCATTCGACTCGACGCCGCGAATGACGCCCTTGCCGAGGGTGATGTTCTTGCCGGGGATGTAGGTGCCGGGCGGAGCGAAGACCGACGTCATGCCCGCACGGGCATTGGGGGCGCCGCAGACCACCTGGATCGGATTACCGTCGCCGGTGTCGACCATGCAGACCCGCAGCCGATCGGCATTGGGATGCTGCACGGCGGAGATGACGCGCGCGATCACATAGGGGGCAAGCGCCTTGGCCTTGTCGTCGATGCCTTCGACCTCGAGCCCGATGCGGTTAAGGACGGCGGCGACCTCGTCGGCATCAGCCGCGGTGTCGAGATGGTCCTTCAGCCAGGAGAGCGTGAATTTCATAATCTTCCATCCTCTCACCGTCATTCCCGGCCCTGGGCTGGGGATCCCGATCGACAGGGTCAAAGACCGCAAGATCGGGATGGCCGGGGCAAGCCCGGCCATGACGGGCTATTTCGTTCAGCGACGGCTCAGGTCGACAACCCGCCTGCCAGTGTCGGCAGGTCGAGCGGGCGGAAGCCATAGTGGCTCAGCCAGCGCACGTCGGCCTCGAAGAAGGGGCGCAGGTCCGGCATGCCGTATTTCAGCATGGCGATGCGGTCGATGCCCATGCCCCAGGCGAAGCCCTGGTACTCGTCGGGATCGAGCCCGCAGTTGCGGATGACATTGGGGTGCACCATGCCGCAGCCCAGGATCTCCAGCCAGTCCTCACCCTCGCCGAAGCGGATGTCGCCCCCCTTGCGCGAGCACTGGATATCGACCTCGGCCGACGGCTCGGTGAAGGGGAAGAACGACGGACGGAAGCGCATCTTGACGCTGTCGACCTCGAAGAAGGTCTTGCAGAATTCCTCCAGGATCCACTTGAGGTGGCCGAGATGGGAGGTCTTGTCGATGACGAGCCCCTCGACCTGGTGGAACATCGGCGTGTGCGTCTGGTCGCTGTCGCAGCGGTAGGTGCGGCCGGGGCAGATGACGCGGATCGGCGGCTTCTTCGACAGCATCGTGCGGATCTGCACGGGGCTCGTATGCGTCCGCAGGAGCTTGCGCGCGCCCGTCTCGTCGGGCGCGAAGAAGAAGGTGTCGTGCATCTCCCGCGCCGGATGGCCGACGGGGAAGTTGAGCGCGGTGAAATTGTAGAAGTCGGTCTCGACATCAGGGCCTTCGGCGATGGAGAAGCCCATGTCGGTGAAGATCGCCGTGAGTTCGTCCATGACCTGGCTGATCGGATGGATGCGGCCACGGGTCTCCGAGCCTTCCTGCACGGGCAGCGTGACATCGACACGCTCGGAGGCGAGCCGCGCCTCCAGGGCCTTCTCGGCCAGCGCTGTCTTGCGCGCGGCCAGCGCGGACGACACCCGGTCGCGCAGCCCGTTGATAAGGGGGCCCTTCTCGCGCCGCTCATCCGGCGTCATGGCGCCGAGCGTCTTCAGGAGCTCCGAAATCGAGCCCTTCTTGCCGAGCGCGGCGATGCGCACGGCTTCCAGCGCAGCCTCGTCTCCGGCGGCCGCAATGGCTGATGCAATGGTGGTTTCGAGCCCGGACAGGTCGCTCATCATTTCCCTCGGCGGCGTGACGCGGTCGGCCTACGGATGCGGGACCCCGCATCTGGTGCAACTGCAAGGCAATTGCCGGTGGCACGATGGCACGTCGATGACAGTCGGCGCGGCCCGGGAACGAAAAATGCCCGAGACGCAACAAAACGCCCGGCGGCAATGATGCCGCCGAACGTGATAGCCTCGGTGTGGCGAGAGAGGGCGGGTAAAGCGCCCCTCGCGATCAGGCCGCGGGAAGCGCGGCCTTCGCCTTCTCGACGATCGCCCTGAAAGCGTCCGGCTCGCGAATGGCGATATCCGACAGCACCTTGCGATCCATCTCGACCCCTGCCTTGCCGAGGCCATCGATAAATCGGCTGTAGGTCAGCCCATGCTCGCGCACTGCCGCGTTGATACGCTGAATCCAGAGCGCGCGGATCGTGCGCTTCTTGTTCTTGCGATCGCGGTAGGAATACTGCATCGCGCGATCGACAGCCGCCTTGGCGGTGCGGATCGTATTCTTGCGGCGGCCATAGAAACCCTTGGCAGCCTTGAAAACCTTCTTATGCTTGGCGTGGGATGTCACGCCGCGTTTGACGCGGGCCATGATCGATCTCCTGGGATATCTTCAACGTTGCGGGGCAGCACTCAGCGGCTGTTGGGGAGGAAGAACTGCTTGACGTTCCTCGCATCGCCCTCGAACAGCGTGGTCGTGCCGCGCTGGTTGCGGATAAACTTCTTGGTGCGCTTGATCATGCCGTGGCGTTTTCCAGCCTGCGCGGCGACGACCTTGCCCGTCCCAGTGATCTTGAAGCGCTTTTTGGCGCCCGATTTCGTCTTCAACTTGGGCATTTGGCTCTCCCGTCAGCCTTCCCAGGCGGTTGCCCGCCCGTCCGGCTGTCACATTGCATGTGAGCAAAAAGAACCGCCACGGCAGCCCTGGTGGCCGGGCGGTTCCAACGAAGGCGGGCTTATCGCAGAAACGAGCCCGCTTGGCAACTGACCCGCCTGCGCTTTCGACAAGCAATATGGCGGGCCGTTCAACCAGCGCGGCAGACACGCTGCCCTTTCAAGGCCTGTCAGCCCCGCGGCGCCAGCACCATCACCATCTGGCGGCCTTCGAGCAACGGTTCGCTCTCGACCTTGGCGATTTCGGACATCTCGTCTTTCACTTTGACGAGGAGCTTGTAGCCGATATCCTGGTGAGCCATTTCGCGGCCGCGGAACCTGAGCGTGACCTTGACCTTGTCGCCTTCCTCGAAGAACCGCTTCACCGCCTTCATCTTGACCTCGTAATCGTGGTCATCGATACCGGGACGAAGCTTGATCTCCTTCACCTCGACGGTCTTCTGCTTCTTGCGTGCCTCGGCAGCCTTCTTCTGTTCAAGGAACTTGAAGCGGCCATGGTCGAGGATCTTGCAGACTGGCGGTACGGAGTTCGGCGCGATCTCGACGAGATCGAGCCCCGCTTCCTCGGCAGCGCGTAACGCGTCGAAGAGCGCCATAACTCCGCGGTTCTGACCCGTTTCGTCGATCAGCTGGACTTCGCGGACACCTCTAATGTCTCGGTTGGCGCGGGGACCCTCCTTCTGTGGAGCCGCGATGGATCTCATAGGCCTACGAATGGGAGTGCTCTCCTGTTGCCCGTCTGGTTGAGCCCTATTTTCCGCATGGGCGAGGCCGCCTCAAAGAGCCTGCGTCACATGGAGTTACCAGGACGGGTGGTATGTGGTTAACAAAATACGCTGAGCTAACAACTTTCACGGCAAGAGCCCTGAAAGTCAACAGATTCCAGGGCAACTACATCGCCTGGGGGCGCTGTGGTGCAAAAGTATCGACCGTTTCGAGGGGTCTACGCTCGATAAGGGCCGAATAGATGTCCAAGGTCTCGTTGACCATGCTTTCCAGCGAGAAGTTTCGCTCCACATGGCGCCGGGCACGTACGGCCATGCTCTGCAGGGCGGTTGCGCCGAGATCGAGCGCCTCCCCGATGGCGTTGGCGAGCGCATCGGCATTGCCGGGTGGCACATGCCAGCCGGTGCGTTCCGAGGCCGGCACCTGGGGGGGACTGAGCACGGTTTCAGGTACCGCGCCGAGATCGGAAACGACGACGCAGGTTCCCATGGCCTGGGCCTCCACAGCGACGCGGCCAAAGGCCTCCGGCTCCGTCGAGGGCACGGTGACGACCGAAGCGGCGAGAAACGCCGCCGGCATGTCAACGCAATGGCCCACCCGGCGGACGATGCCCTTCAGGCCCAGCCGTTCGATCTGCTGGTCAAGCTCGCGCACATAGCCGTCGCGGCCCTGGTGGTCGCCTGCGAGCACGAAGGCGACGTCGCGCAGGCCGCGGTCATGGAGCTTGCGGGCGGCGTCGATCAGCACGGTCTGGCCCTTCCACCCCGTCAGGCGGCCGGCCAGCAGCACGATGCGCTCATGGGGCGGGACACCCCAGGATTTGCGCAGCGTTTCAACCCGATCCGGCGGCACGGCGCTGGCCGAATATTGCGCGAGATCGGTGCCGCGGTAGACCACGCGGAGACGACCGTCGGCGATGGGATGGGCGGCGCGGATGAGATCCGCGGTGTAGATCGAATTGGCGATCACCACATCGCCGCGCGCCATCACTGAATTATACATCACCTTCACGGCCGAGCGCCCGGCATAGCTGCCGTGATAGGTCGTGACCAACGGGATCTTCAGCGCGCGGGCCGCCGCGAGCGCCACCCAGGCCGGCGCGCGGGAGCGGGCATGGAGGATCTCGACGCCGTCGTTGAGGCAAATGCGGATGAGCCGGCGCACATTGAGCGCCATGGCCAGCGGGTTCTTGGTGCGGGCGGGGAAGGGGATCCAGACGCCGCCCTTGGCCTGCAACTCGCCCACCAGTCGTCCGCCTTCGGTCGCGACGAGCGCGCGCGCGCCCACGGCGGCGAGGCCGGCCGCGATATCAACGGTCGTTCGTTCCGCGCCGCCTGCCTCCAGCTCCGGCACGATTTGCAGGATTGCGCGGCCGGCGAGCGGATGGTTGGTCACTGTCGGCAGGATTAGCGGCGCTCCCGCTCGTGTCGGTTGGGTCACCGGTGTATGACGCCTCCTGATCGATTCGTGCATGATAGTGCAGGAGAAAGTCTTATGGGCAACACGCCGGATCTGCAATTCCTTGGCGTCGGTGCGGGGCAAGCCCGCCGCGACATCGCGGTACTGTCCCGCCCCGGCGCAGGCCCTGCGGCCGTCTGGCTCGGCGGTTTTCGGTCCGATATGCGCGCCACCAAGGCGACAGCGTTGGATGACTGGGCCGCTGAGGCGGGCCGCGCCTTCCTGCGTTTCGATTATTCCGGCCATGGCGAATCCACGGGCCTGTTCGAGGACGGCACCCTCTCGCGCTGGCTGGAGGAGAGCATCGCTGTCATATCGACCCATGTGACGGGCGCGCCCATTCTCGTCGGTTCGTCCATGGGGGGCTGGCTCGCGCTGCTCGCCACGCTGCGCCTGCGCGCGGAGGGCTCGCCGCACGCACCGGCTGGCCTCGTTCTGATCGCGCCGGCGGTGGATTTTACCGAGCGGCTGATGTGGGAGGCTTTTCCCGCCGAGGCCCGGCACGCCATCGAAAAGGACGGCGTATTCATGCAGCCGTCCCAATATGGCGAGCCCTATGCCATCACGCGCGGGCTGATCGAGGACGGCCGTCGGCACCTTCTGCTCGATGGTGCCATCGAGCCGGGATGCCCGGTTCATATCCTGCAGGGCATGGAAGATCCGGACGTACCGTGGCGGCATGTGCTCGGCTTCGTGGAGCATCTGCCCGGTGAGGCCGTGACCCTGACGCTGATCAAGGACGGCGATCACCGCCTGTCACGCCCAGAGGATATAGAGCGTCTCGTCGCGGCGGTTTCGGCTATGGCGTGAGCGCCTTCTCGCGATTGCCCACGCCGCTCAGCACATTGTCCGGGTCCCAGCCGTAGCTCAGCGTCTCGAAGCGCATGGTCAGCGCGTCGATCAGCAGCAGGCGGCCGACGAGGCCTTCGCCGAAGCCGACGATCGCGCGGATCACCTCGAGCGCCATCAGCGATCCTACGATTCCGGGCAGGGCGCCGAGAATGCCGGCTTCCTCGCATGTCGGCACCGTCCCGGGCGCGGGCGGTTCGGGAAACAGGCAGCGGTAGGTCGGGTTGGGCGTGCCATCCGGTCCAGGTTCATGGGCGCGAATCGTGGTGACGGACGCGTCGAATGTGCCCAGAGCCCCCATCACGAGCGGCCGCCCGACCCGGAAGGCTGCGTCCGAAACCCGATAGCGCGTCGCGAAATTGTCCGAGCCGTCGGCGATGACGTCATAGTCGGCGAGCAGGGCATCGACGTTCTCGTCGTTGACGCGCAGGCGATGCGGCACCACCGCGACATGCGGATTGAGGCGCGCGATCGCGTCGATCGCGCTGTCGACCTTGGGTCGGCCTATGTCTGGTGTGCCATGGATGATCTGCCGCTGCAGGTTCGACAGCGACACGATGTCATCATCGGCGATGCCGATGGTGCCGATGCCAGCGGCCGCCAAATACTGGAGGAGCGGGGCTCCGAGGCCGCCGGCGCCGACCACCAGCACACGCGCCGCCTTCAGCCTGGCCTGCCCGGGACCGCCGACGTCACGCAGGATGATATGGCGCGCGTAGCGCTCGATCTCTTCGCTCGACAGACTCACCATCCACCTCGTCTCGGGCTCGGCTGCTACTGCCCATGCCCTTTTCTTATCATGCCCACAGACGAAGGGCGGCGTTGCTGATCAGAAACGTCATCTTCGTCTATCTCTTTGTGCAATAAAAGGATTTTTCAGAAAAGAGATTGCCACTCTCCGGTCGGATGCTCTAGGGTCTGCTCGCGCGTTTCGTGTGCCGACCTCAGACCAGACGATGGCACCGGGCCGAGCGGTAACCTTGCTGCAGCGTGTCTTGTCACAACGCGTTCCGCCACGACCTGTCTGCCACAACAGATGGCGGGTGTCGCCGGCGGATGCAATGTGTGTGGCGCGGTCGAGCGACTGCGAGGAGGCGTCCATGGGTCCGACCGCCGGGCGTGATGTCGAGGCGTTGTTCGTGGCCGCGAGCGCTGCGCGCACCCATGCCTATGCGCCTTATTCGGGGTTCCGGGTGGGCGCGGCGGTGCTGTCGGCGAGCGGTCGCGTGTTTGCTGGCGCGAATGTCGAGAACGCGTCCTATCCGGCGGGTCTCTGCGCGGAGGCCGTGGCAATCGGTGCCATGGTGGCTGCCGGTGATACGCGGATTGCCGCGGTTGTGGTGGTGGGCGAGGGCGAAGCGCTGACGATGCCTTGCGGCGTGTGTCGGCAGAGGCTCAGCGAATTCGCGGAGCCGGATACATCAGTCCATGTGGGTGACAGGGGTGGCGTCAGGCAGAGCTTTCGTTTCGGCGATCTTCTGCCTTTTGCGTTCGGACCTTCCAATCTCGCCCGCTAGAGCGCGTTTCGATCTGATTGCATCAGATCGGCGCTCTAACCTCTTTTATTCCAAGCATAATCTTATCGATCCTCGTTTCACTCCGGTCGGATCATGCTTTAGGGGGATGACATCCGTGACCGACACGTCAACGCCACTGCTGTATCAGGCTCGTGCCGCGCTTGAGGAATGGGGCGTCATGGGCCCCTTCGACCATGCCCTGGTGCTTGGCACGGGCCTTGGCAATATCATCGAGGATGTCGAGGGCGCCGTGCAGGTGCCTTATGCCGCCATTCCCGGCTTCCCCGACAATGGGCCGGCCGGGCAGCCGGGCCAGCTCGTGTCGGGCTATATGGAGGGCAAGCGCGTGCTGATCTACGCCGGCCGCGCCCACTACTATGAAACGGGCCACGCCAGGACGATGGCCCTGCCCATCGCGCTGCTCGGCATTCTCGGAAAGCCGCCTGTGCTGCTGACCAACGCGGCCGGCTCGGTCAAATCGACCATTCGCGTCGGCAGCCTTTGTGTCATCACCGACCACATCAATTTCTCGGGGCTCAATCCGCTGATCGGCGACCGCGAGGATGGTCGTTTCGTCGATATGGTGGACGCCTATGACAATCGTTTGCGCCGCCGGCTGAAGCTCGCGGCCATCGCGGCGGGCATCGCCCTGAACGAGGGCGTCTATATGTGGTTCTCGGGGCCGAGCTTCGAGACCCCGGCAGAGATCCGCATGGCTCGGACATTGGGGGCGGAGCTCGTCGGCATGTCGACTGTGCCGGAGGTCATCCTGGCGCGCCGCCACGGATTGCGCGTGTCGGCGATTTCCGTGGTGACAAGCTATGCCTCAGGCTTCGAGGATGCGCCCCAGCAGCATGGCCCAACCAAGGACATCACCGTCTCGGCCGCCGCTGGGATCAGGCGGATCATTCGTGGTTTCGTATCCCGGCCCGATGAGATCTGAGCACGCGCCTGTTGCTTCAGGATGTGACCGTGGGGAAGGCAAGGCGCTTGACGCTGGTGATCGGCCCGCCGCCTTTGCTCAAGCTGCGTTCCACGACATCGCTCAACGGCTCGACGACGACCATCATATGATGCGCGTTGGCGTGCAGAAGGCGCTCGGCGTCGACCATGATGCCGACATGGCCTTTCCAATAGACGAGATCACCGCGCCGCAGGCCGCGTCCCTGCTCGCCGCCTTTGACCCGACTGGCCGCCGATGACTGTTCCTGCCGGTAGGTATCGCGTGGCCAGTTGACGCCGGCGGCCCGCAGGCTGACCTGGACAAGGCCGGAACAATCGATGCCGAGCACCGTCTTGCCGCCCCAGAGATAGGGCACGTCGATGAAACGTTCGGCGGTCGCCACGAAGTCGCCGTCGCGCCAGCTGCTCAGCGGCGCGACATGCCGCGCGATGACAAATCCACCGTCCGCCAGCCGTGCGAACGGGGCTGGTCCCATCTCAGCCACAGCGATTTCCGCCGCATAGGGCAGCGCGCAGAGTGGCGGCAGCTTGATGCTGGGGCCGGGGAAAACAAAGGTGCGGGGAACCGTGATGGCGTGGCTTGGCGGCAGGGAAGGACGGCCCAGCGCCTCAGCCGGCAGATAGCCGACGTAGCCATCGCGCAGCAATTGGCCCCAGACCCATCCCTCGCGCTCCTCGAACACGGCGACAGGTTCGCCTGCGAGGGCTTCGGTATCGAGGGGCGCGTCCGGTACCGGTTCTCGCCGTAGCGGCGCCGTCGGGGCTGTTACACGCAGGAGCTGAGGCGCGACGAAGGCCTCGGCGTCGACCGCGCCACGCAGATGCGCGGCTGCGAGATCCGGGCGGGCGGCGGTCAGACGGGGATCGAAGGCATTCATAGGCTCGTCCTGTAGATCTTCATGATCTGACGCTCAATCGCGGCAATGTCATGGCTTCAGCGTTTGGGCCTTGGCAATGACGACATCGCCGAGGCGCTCCACAGCGAGCGCTCCCTTGACTGTGCGCTGCACGATGACGTTGCGCCGATCCTTCTCGTCGCGGCGACGGGACACCAGATCGAGCTTGCCCATGCTGTCGAGCGCGCGCGTGATCACCGGCTTGGTGACGCCGAGCTTGCGCGCGAGGCCGCGGACCGTATGGGGCGGCGTGTCGAGATAAATGGTCAGGAGGATAGCCATCTGCCTGAGCGACAGGTCGATGTCCTCGTCACGGACGAGCTCCAGCGTGACATCGTGCCACAATGTGAGTGCCTGCAAGGCACGGATTTCAACGGACATCGGCCGGGTCCGGCAGTCGTTACGGACCCGTATTCATATCGACTGGGACGGCTGGATCACAATCGCTTCTTCGCGAAGAGGTTAAGAGAATGTCGCCTGATGACGCGCCGTGCATTTTCCCGGCGCGCCATAACAATTTGGGAGACGGCCATCCCTAGGCAGGTTCACCCGCCAAAGCGTTCCTTGAGATAAGCATAGACGAGGCGCGCCGCCTGCACTTCGCCGCCCTCGGGCCGGCCGGGTTTGGCCGAAGGCGTCCAGCCGAAGATGTCGAAATGCACATAAGAGCCGGCTTTCTCCACGAACCGGCGCAGGAACAAAGCCGCCGTCATCGAGCCGGCGAAGGCGCCGCCCGAGATATGGTTCACGTCTGCGATCTTCGAGGACAGCATGGCGTCGTAGGGCGCCCAGAACGGCATGCGCCAGACCGGATCGTTGACTGCGCGCGAAAGGCTGGCGAGACGCGCGGCCAACGCATCGTCATCGGTGTAGAACGGCGGCAGATCTGGCCCCAGGGCCACACGCGCGGCGCCTGTCAGGGTCGCATAATCGACGATAAGGTCCGGCGCCTCCTCGTCGGCGAGCGCCAGCGCGTCACCGAGGATAAGCCGCCCCTCCGCGTCCGTATTGCCGATCTCCACGGTGAGGCCCTTGCGGCTCGGCAGGATGTCGCCCGGGCGGAAGGCTGAACCCGAGATGGCATTCTCCACGGCGGGGATCAGCACACGCAGGCGCACGGGCAGCTTGGCGCCCATGACGAGCTCCGCAAGCGCCAATACCGCGGCGGCGCCCCCCATGTCCTTCTTCATCAGGGCCATGCCGGCAGGAGGCTTGATGTCGAGGCCGCCCGTATCGAAGGCGACCCCCTTGCCGACGAGGGTGACCTTGGGATGTGACGGGTCACCCCAGGTCAGATCGATGAGACGCGGGGATGAGGCCGAGGCCCTTCCGACCGCATGGATCATCGGGAAATTGCCGGCGAGGAGATCGTCACCGATCGTGACCGCGATGGCCGCGCCGTGGCGCTCCGCCACCACGCGGGCCGCGGCCTCGATGCCGTCCGGCCCCAGATCATTCGCGGGGGTATTGATGAGATCGCGCCCGAGCGCGACCGCTTCCGCGAGGCGGGAGAGTTCCGCGCCGTCGACGCCTGTCGGCAGGACGAGACGCGCCTTCGGCGGCGACTTCTTCGCGCGGTAGCGATCAAAACGATAGGTGCCAAGCAGGAAGCCGAGCACGGCATTGGTGGCTGCCTCCTGCGGCAGCCGTTCGAGGCGGTAGGTGCCCTGGGGCAGGAGCGGCGGCAGCTTGCCGGACAGGAACGGGTCCGCATCCGCCTTCAGCGGCGACCAGCCGAAGAGCACGGCGGCTAGGCCGCCATCCGCATTGGGGAGGACGATATGGCTGCCATTGTCGGCGGCGAAGCCTTGGGCTGTCGCGAAAGCACTCGCTGGCGCGGGAAGAGCGGCCAGCACCTCGGCAAGCGAGTCACTGGAGACGACGATCAGCGGAATCGAATCGGCGACAGAAGAAGTAACGATGGAAGGATGCACTGACGATCCTCAAATCTGATTGACGCGCACACAGCAGCGTTCACGCGCAATTTTTTGCGTAGCACGAATGTAACAGGTCATCGAACATCGGTCTCCAGCCATACGCGAATGCCGCGATTGCATCGCCTCTGGCTTTTGCCTGGCGGATGCGGCTGGTAACCTGCCGTTAGGGTTAATCGAGTTTGAATGGAGTCCAAGCCGGGATAGGCCATTTCCAGGTCGACGAGAGCGCATGAAACCTTCCCCTTCAGCCTTGGCGCTCTTGCGATTGCCGTTGCGTCGACGGGCCAAGCAGCAGCCGATCGCCGGTCTGGCATTCGCCTGCATGCTGTCGCCGCTCCTCGGCGGCTGTATTCCGGATCTGCAAAAGGCCGATATCACCGGCTCGATCTTTCCGTTGAAGCGCCCGATCAAGACCCCTGAGCCGACCGAAGCCGATTGGCGCGAGCTCGCAGAGAAGTCCGGTAAACGCTACGAGGCCAACCCCGACGATAAGGTCGCGGCGCTGGCCTACGGACGTTCGTTGCGTGAAATCGGCCAGCACCAGCAGGCTGTGGCCGTGCTGCGGCAGGCCGCGCTGCGCGCGCCGCAGGACAAAGCGCTTCTGTCCGCCTATGGCCGGGCGCTGATCGACGTCGGCAACCTGCGCGAGGCGGCGGATGTGCTGGCGCGGGCTCATACACAGGACAAGCCGGATTGGCGCGTGCTCTCGGCGCAGGGGACCGTGGCGGATCAGCTCGGCGACCATCCCGGTGCCCGCCGCTACTACGAAGCCGCATTGCGCATCGCGCCGGACGAGCCTTCCGTTCTCTCCAATCTCGGTCTGTCCTATGCCTTGTCGCGCAACCTGCCCGAGGCGGAGAGGGCGCTGCGCCAGGCAGCCGCCAGCCCGAAGGCGGATAGGCGTGTGCGCCAGAATCTCGCGCTGGTGCTTGGGTTGTCGGGCCAGGCCACTGAGGCGGAAAGCCTTCTGAAGGAGGACATGACGCCAGAATCGGCTGCCCGCGGTGCGGCCTATCTCAAGCAGTTCGCCGGCAAACCACAATTGGTCGCACGCGCGGCGCAAATGCCGGGCGCGTCTCAGTTGACGAAGGATGCGAAGCCATCCAACCGTTCCGCCGGGAATCAGCCGGCGGCTCGCCAAGGGCGCGCGCGGGCGCCGGCCGTCGACAACAACAAGCCGATCCGCCAGGCCTCGCCGGCGGCGGCGCCGGCTGCTGAGGAGACGCCGCTTGGTCTCCCGTTGCGGCCATCGGTGGAGTGATGCTGCAAGGCTGATAGGGCTCACGGCTGCATCAGCGCGGGGTGAATATTGATCTCAACCGCATTCCTGGCAGGTTATATCGCGGTGATGCCGGCTATTTCCATTTGAAGACCTGGATAAGCGCTGGCGTAATAATCACCATGAACAGGACCGGCAGGAAGAAAAGGATCATCGGCACGGTCAGTTTCGGGGGGAGGGCGGCCGCTTTCTTCTCCGCCTCGTTCATGCGCGCATCGCGGCTTTCCTGCGCCAGAACGCGCAACGCCTGGCCAACCGGCGTTCCGTAGCGTTCTGCTTGAATGAGCGCGGTCGTTACATTCTTGACCGATTCCACGCCGGTGCGAATACCGAGGTTCTCGTAGGCCTGCCGTCGTTCTGCCAGATAGGAAAGCTCGGCCGTCGTCAGCATCAGCTCTTCGGCGAGCGCTATGGACTGCGCGCCGATTTCCTGGCTGACCTTGCGGAAGGCCTGCTCGACCGACATGCTGGATTCCACGCAAATGAGGAGCAGATCAAGGGCATCCGGCCAGGCCCGCTTGATGGATTGCTGCCGTTTCTGTGTCCTGTTGGCGAGAAAGAGTTCGGGCAGCTTGATGCCGGCGTAGGTTGCCGCGATGACGATGCCGAAGCGGACCATCCCCGGGAACTGCCCGACCTTGAGCACGAACATATAGGTAATCGCGAAAATGCAGAACCCGATGGGTGAAATAAGCCGGAAGAACAGGAAGTTTATTTCGGCGGAATTGCCACGATAACCGGCCATGCTCAACTTCATTTTCGCGGTCTCGGTGCCGAGCCATTGCGAAAGATTGAGCCGATCGACGACCTGCTTCATATAAGCCTTTGGCGCGGGACGCAGGCTCGCGCGCTGGGCCTGGGCGGCGCCGAGGCGTTCGCGCTCGCGTTGACGAATGCGCTCCCGCTCCGATGCGACCGATTTCATGCGCTTGCCCAGGGTATCTGCCGCCATCAGCGGCATGGCAAGCGTCAGCACCGTTGCCCCCACGCAAAGCGCGATCAGGATGCTGAGCATGAATTGCCGGTCTGTAATCATGCTGAGCAAAGTTGACATGGTTCACTCCCGATCCTGCAGGTATCGCAACGGCAATAGCGCTCAGATGTCGAAGCTGATCATTTTCTTCATGACCAGAATGCCTATGGCCATCCAAAGGCCGGATGCGGATAGCGCCAGAAGCCCCGTATTTGTCGTCCACAGGAAGGCGATGTATTTCGGGCTCGTGATATAGACGAGAGCGGTCACGATGAAGGGAAGGGCGCCGATGATGGCGGCGGATGCCTTTGCTTCCATACTCATCGCCGTGATCTTCCCTTTCATCTTGCGGCGCTCGCGCAAGACACGGGAGAGGTTGCCAAGGGCCTCGGACAGATTTCCGCCCGACTGCTGCTGGACGGCGATGACGATGGCGAAAAAATTCGCCTCCGCCGCAGGGATGCGCTCGGGCAGGCGGCCTACTGCGTCAGCGACAGGCATGCCGAGAACCTGGGCTTCGACAATGGCGCGGAACTCGCCACGCACCGGCTCCGCGGCTTCGCTCCCGATAATCTTCAGGCAATCGCCGACCGGCAGGCCGGCCCGGATGCCCCGCACGATGATGTCGAGTGCATTGGGCAACTCTTCAATGAACCGGTTGATACGGCGTTTGGTCAGATAGGAGAGGATCCAGCGTGGAAGACCGGAGGCTCCGACAAAGAGGCCGCCGGTTGCGACCCAAAGATTGCCCGATGACGCGCCAAGCAAGAGGCCGACGACGAGGCCGATGATCACGCTGACGACAAAGAAGCGCTTCTTGCTCCAGGCGAGCCCGGCGCGGGTCAGCCGCGTTTCGAGCGGCACCTTGTGCTTGGCCTTCTGCCGGGCCTCGAGATCCCGCAGGCTCTGGGCGATCTGATCGCGCCGGTTCGCCGCGCCGTTTGCCCTTTCAATGGCGCGTTGCGCCGGCGGCGCGACAAAGGTCCTCTGTCGTTCCTCGATGCGAGCACGTGATGACAGATACGGGAAGAATAGGACATATGCTGTAGCGCCAGCCGCAATCGTTGACAGCATAACGATGAGAAGAGCGTCAAAATTCATGGCGTGATCTCATACATGATGTTATGGCGCTGTCCCGCGATGCATCTACGCGGCACCGGCGATGCCGGCTTTCTGTTCGATCGTGTCGAGTGCTCGCGCCAACCGCTGTTCCTCGCCGAAATAGCGGGCGCGTTCCCAGAAGCGCGGCCGGCCTATGCCCGTTGAGCGGTGATGCCCGACGATGTGCCCATTCGTGTCCTCGCCCACGATCTCGAAAGTCATGAGATCCTGCGTAATAATGATATCTCCTTCCATCCCGAGCACTTCCGTGATCTGCGTGATACGGCGCGATCCGTCACGCAGGCGCTGGGCCTGAACGACGACGTCGACGGATGCGCAGATCATCTCGCGGATGGTGCGGGATGGCAGCGAGAACCCGCCCATGGTAATCATCGACTCGAGACGGGAGAGGCCCTCGCGCGGCGTGTTGGCGTGGAGAGTGCCCATCGAACCGTCATGGCCCGTGTTCATGGCTTGCAGCAAGTCAAACGCCTCCGGCCCGCGCACCTCGCCGACGATGATGCGTTCGGGCCGCATGCGCAGGCAGTTGCGCACGAGATCGCGCATCGTCACCTGTCCCTGTCCCTCCAGATTGGGAGGGCGCGTTTCCAGGCGGACGACATGCGGCTGCTGAAGCTGCAGTTCGGCGGCGTCTTCACAGGTAATGATGCGCTCCTTGTCCTCTATGAAGCGCGTCAGACAGTTGAGCAAAGTCGTTTTCCCAGATCCCGTTCCACCGGATATGATGACATTGCAGCGAACGCGGCCGATGATCTGCAGAAGTTCTGATCCCTCCGGGGAGATGGAGCCATAGCGGACGAGATCAGCAAGGGTCAGCTTGTCACGGCGGAATTTTCGGATGGTCAGGGCCGGGCCGTCGATTGACAGCGGTGGACCGATGACGTTGACACGCGATCCGTCCGGCAGGCGCGCATCGCAGATAGGAGAGGCCTCGTCGACGCGCCGTCCAACCTGGCTGACAATGCGTTGACAGATGTTCATCAGTTGTTGGTTGTCGCGGAAGCGTATATTTGTCTGCTGAATACGGCCGGATACCTCGATATAGGTGCGATCTGCGCCGTTGACCATGATGTCGGCTATGTCGTCGCGGGCCAGCAGAGGCTCGAGCGGGCCATAGCCAAGGACATCGTTGCAGATGTCCTCGAGCAGCCCCTCCTGTTCGGCGATCGACATGACGAGGCTTTTCAGGCCGATGATTTCCGTCACGATATCGCGGATCTCGTCGCGCGCACTCTCTGCGTCGAGCTTCACGAGCTGCGTCAGGTCAATCGCCTCGATAAGCGCCGCGAAGATCATATTCTTCGTCTGATAGTATCCATCGGAGTGGCGCGGCCCATCTGGCGTATGCGCGGGGGCCGGCGCCGCGGCCGCCGGCGCGGGGCGCGTCTCTGTGGCGCGGGGCGCGGCGACAGCGGGCTCGGGCTTGCGGGCTAAGGCGTCCTGTCCCGATCTTTTGCCAAACATTGCAACGATACTCCTGTAGCGCGGCGAGGCTCTCCGATGCAGCTTCCGCGGCCGTGCGATATCCACGCATGTTCCAGGAATGGGGCCGCCACGTAGCAACGGCCGGAACAAGCTGCGACTTCAGATCATCTGTTCGAGGACCGCGGCATGTATCTCGTCTCAAGATAAGCAGCCGCGATCATCGAGCGGTCCTGGTGCGGCGTCCTAGCGTCCACCTCCCTTCAGGGCGGCGAGTTTGGCAAGCAAGGTCTGCAGGAATTTCGCTTCATCAGCGCCCTTTTTTGTTCGACCCATGATCGTCGTTGCGAGCTCGTTTAATGTATGCGCGGCCCGGCCGTTCGGCTGTACATGGTGCAGCATATGGCCGGTATTGGCGGCATTGCCGAAAAGCTGCGCGTCGAAAGCGATTGTCGCGGTTGGTGTGAGGCCGACGGCCTTGGCGAAGTCCGGAGCGGTGATCTCGGGCCGCTTGGGCAGTCCGAGCTGGTTGAGGACCAGATAGGGCTGGCGATCCGAAGGGCGAGCCTGGCGCAGCATGTCGACCATGTTCTTGGTATTGCGCAAGCTGGCGAGATCGGGAGCGGCGACGATCACGATCATGTCCGCGTCCACGAGGGCATGGCGCGCCCAGGATGTCCACAGATGCGGCAGATCGAGCACGACGACCGGATGGGCGGAACGGAGCGTGCCGAGCAGCTTGTCGACGACAGCCTGGTCGAGATCCCAGGGGCGATCGAGAACCGCAGGCGCCGCCAGCAGGTTGAGGTTGTCAGCGCATTTCACCATGAGGCGATCGACGAAATTGCCGTCGAGCCGGTCCGGCGCGGCCAGTGCGTCGGCGATGCCCTGTGGCGGATCCAGATTGAGGTTGAGGCTTGCCGTGCCGAAAGCGACGTCGAGATCGGCGATGACGGCGGCCAGACCAAGCTCGCGCGCGATGGCCGCGGCAAGATTATGGGCGATGGTCGAGGCGCCCGCTCCCCCCTTCGCGCCGACCACGGCAACGATACGACCGAAAGACTGGCTATCCGGACGATTGTATATATTGGTGATTGTGCGGATGAGGTCGAGCGGTGCGATTGGCGCGATCAGGTATTCGCTGACGCCGCGCGTTATCAGTTCACGATAGAGCTGGATGTCGTTGACATGACCAACGACGATGACCTTGGTTCCAGGATCGCAGACATGGGCCAGCCCATCCAACGCCTGGAGTGTCTCTGCGCGTCCTGTCTGCGTTTCGACGAGTACCACATTGGGCGAATGCGTATTGCTGAGCGTTGCCTCCGCCGCCGCGATGCCGCCGTGGTGAATGGCGACTTGCGCGCGCAGCATGTGCCGGTCGCGGGCGGCGGCGACGATGCTCTCCGTCGTCTCCGTGGTTTCACAGAAAGCTGATACGGCGATCCGTGGCACGGGCGGCATGGCCGGCGGTAGCGCATCGGCTGGTTGCGGAGGTGGGGGAATGGCGGAGCGAAAGACGGGTGTCGTCATTGGCCCAAATCCTCGACACGCTGCGTCGATCGATAAACGGTGGATGGGTCCTTGCCCTGGCGCAGCTGCCCAATGCCGCGCAGGCGCTTCTGCGTGTCGGGCATACTTTCCTGACGGGGGCGGGCAAGATCGAGCGGCTCGGCGATCTGGGCGGCGAAATTGGCTTGATAGGCACAGCCAAAGTTCCAGTAGGCGGCATTGGTCCACCCATCTGTCGAGCTGCCGCTCGCGAGGTCTCCCGGCCAGCGCCCGCATGTGCTTGCGACTGCTACGCCGAGCTTCATGAAGCTGAGGCGCAGGGTCGGCACGGCATCACCGTCTCCAGGACTGTAGCGGGTCGTGGCGATCGTCCTCGCGTCGATGCCGGCCGCGGCGAGTTCACGCTGCGTCGCCTGCAGCGTGGCTTGGACAGCTGGCTCCTGTCCCGTCCCGGTTGGCACGAAAACGCGGACCTCGCTTTTGCCGTGGAGCCGGTAGTTGCCGGCGAAGGCGCGGATATCGGCAGCTTGGCGGCTGTCGAGATGGCTTCGGCCGCTGACGGCTATGCTCAACAATTCCGCCCGGTCGGCGATAACGAGCGGGTGGCGCTGTCGATAGTCATAAGGGATGTCGACGCTGTCCACCCGCCTGTTCGCACCGCAGGCTGAGAGGGCGAGGGCCAGTGCTGCGCAGGCCGCCAGATGAAGCATGCGCCTTTGCCTGAGGCGACTGCCGGGAAGGGTGGAAAGGCCGTCAGTCATTGATGAAACCGATGCGATTGGGAGCGCCCCCCCTGGTGGCCTTGCTCGCTTTGGGTCCATAGATGCGGTTGACCCGGCCAAGGAATACGCCCTGGGGGTCCATCGCATCGGCAAAGCCGTCGTCCGGTCGTGTGATTTCGTGCGCGCTCATGGGCTTGGCGATATAGGGGCTCACCGCGATCATGAGTTCCGTTTCCTGGCGCTTGTAGTCACGCGAGCGGAAGAGGACGCCGAGAATGGGAAGATTGAGCAGCCCCGGCAGACCGGTGATGGCTTGTCGCGAATTCTGCTGGATCAGGCCCGCCGTGACCATCGAGCCGCCGGACGGCAACTCCACCGTAGTTTCAGAGCGGCGCACCTTGAAGCCCGGAATGTTGAACGATGCATAGCGTGTGGAATTCTGTGCATCAATTTCCGAAACCTCCGTCGCCACCCGCAGGCTCAAGCGCCCTTCACTCAGGACAACTGGCGTAAATGTCAGAGCGACACCGAATTTCTTGAATTCGATCGACGGTGTGCAGGTGGAGGTTCCTGTTCCGGAGCAACTATAGCCGGACGGAATGGGCACTTCGCCACCCACGAGGAAGGCTGCCGTCTCCCCCGAGATGGCCGTCAGGGTCGGCTCCGCCAGAGTGCGGGCCACACCGGCTTGCTCGAGCGCGCGGAGCGTCACGCTGTTCTTGCTGCCAAAGTTCGAGGTGATGGAATTGCCGGGCGTGCCCTGCACGGGAAAGGCATTGGTCGTCACCGCGTCCAGGGATATGCGCCCGAGGTTCCAGGTGCCGGACGAATCCACGCCCAGTTGCTTCAGGACGTTGCGTTGAACTTCAGCGATGGTCACCTTGAGCATCACCTGATCCTTGGCGCGCACGGTCAAGGCATTGATGACGTTCCCTTTTCCGCCGCCGCTCGCGGCCGAACTCGTTGCGACGAAGGCCCCCGCGACATCGGCGATCTGCTGGGCTTCCACGGCCGAACCGACTGTGCCGGTGAGGAGGATGGACTCCCCGACCGCGCGCGCGTCCACAACGGCATGGGGTGCGACCGCCTTGATGGTTTGCCGCAGGACGTTCAGGTCACGGCCGACGGTGATGTCGATGGAGGCAAGTTGCTGGCCAGCGTCATCCAGCGCGATGATGGATGTCGCGCCGTCGCCGACACCGATGATGAAGAGCTTGCGCGTCGATCGGACGATCGCATTCGCGACTTTCGGGTCCGCGACGAAGACCTCCTTGGCGTCCCGCGAGAGATTGATGACCGTGGACCGCCCGATGGACAGCTCGACCCGCCGCATTTGCGCCGGTTCGTGGCTGATACTGGGCCTCAGCCCATTGTCCGCCATTGCCGGAACGGCCAGCAGCACAAGGAGGACCGCCACAGCCAACAGGGTCGCCCGCAGCACGATGCTCGCGTCAAGGCCCCGACGTTGAGGTGGTGGGGAAGAAGGGGCCATCGCAAGGCCTGGTTCGGGCGGAAAGCGCATGCCGCTCAGCGTCCTCCTGTCTGGGACGCAACTCCGAAACGCACGATCGTCACGCTGTCCTCGGGATCGATCGCGACGGCAGCGACATTGGCATCGGTGAGAGAGCGCAGCACGAGCGAAAGCTGCCCGTTCTTTTGAGCGCGTGTCAGGATCTCCGCCTGGCGCGGATCAACCTCAAGCGTCGCGTTCTCGCCGCTGACCACACGCTCACCGGCCTTCTCCTGCACGATCTGGCCAATGGCGAGCACGCGTATGTTCTGCAGAACAGTCTGCGCGAGGATCGTCTCGTTGCTGCCCTGCTGCTCGCCGCGATAGGTGCGGATGACGTCGACGCGATCATTGGGCAGAATGAAGCCGCCGGCGGAACTGCTGCCGCGGCTATCGATGGTGATGGCCATGGCCCGCTTGCCGGACGGAAGCATGGCCGACATGAAGCCGGAGCCGTCAGCCTTGATCAGGCTATCCCGGCGAACCAGGTCTCCACTGGCTACGTTCGCGCGGGCGATCGTGCCCGTGAGCTCCGTGATGGCTTCGGGGGCGTCGCGTTTCGTGATCGCGTAGGCCGGGAGGCTTTCAGCTGGCCAAGTCTGCCAGCGCAGGTTGTCCGTTTTTACCGCGCTGCCCATGCCGATATCGCTCGCAGTCACCAAGACATCGACCGTCCGCAGAGCGGGCTGTGCCGGAAGTGAAGGTGCTGGGGTTCTGGTCGTGCCACGGGCCAGGTAGGCCGCCGAAATGCCAGCGGCCAATGCTATGCCGAGAACGACGAAACGTGCTGATTTCATTGCAGCCGCAATCCAACGACACGCTGAAACATGATTGAGGGGTGGCTGGCCCGCGGAGACCTCCGCTACATTCGGCCTGCCAGAAAGGGCTCATACCAACTGACGCACCGGAGTAGCCGTAAGCCGCCGGCGGGGTACATTGGAACAGGGCAAGACGCAGGAATATGGCCCTTTATGCGCGCCAATATGTCAACTAATGGTTAATAAGATATAATGTTCAAATGAGACGTTGCTACGATTACAATATATCAATCGCATTTCGTGTATCAAGACGTAGATATCATAAGATATTTCGATCGAATTTGCATCAAAATTGCATTGCCGCTTTCCAGATGGCGCTATCGGGGTAGATGATGAGGCCCGCCGATGCGAGCGCCATACCATAAGGAACGCCAGTGCCGGGACCGTGGAGCCGCCGTGCCCACGCCCATGATTCCGCAAAGACAGGCAGCGGCACGCGCCTGGCGGCCAGCAGCGCCAATGTGAGGCCTGCACCGATCAGCGAAGTCAGGACAACATAGTCCAGCAATGGCATCGTCGGACCGAACCAGAGGGCGGTTGCCGCCGCCAGTTTCGCGTCCCCTCCGCCGACCCAGCCGCAGGCAAAGAAGCAGAATGTGACCGAAAGCATGAGAACGGCAGCCGTGGCATGAAGGCCGATGGTCGTCGCAGGCAGTCCAACCACGGGAGCAAAGAAGGAAAAGCCGACAATCAACACCAAAGGAATGAAATTTGGGATCGTCATGGTCATGATATCGTTGACTGCGGCCAGTATCATTAGAAAGGGAAATAGAATAAGTAGCGTAATTATCATGAAATAAGCGTCTTTCTATGATAGTTTTTCTATATAAAATGCGTATATCCAGTTTTTTGATGTGTTGGCAGCGTTGAATGTGAAAAAGCGGCCGCTGCGCCGAAGATGGCACGCGACCGCTTTGCATGATTCCGGGAGCCCGCCCTCTATCATTGGCCGGGCTACGCGGACTGGTATCCGTGGTCCCGCATCAACCGCCGGCGGCGGCGTTGCCAGCTTCCTGGGTCAGGCGTGTCCCGATACCATTGAACAATGCGGAGAGGCCATCTTCAAGCTGTGTCAGCGCGCCAATAATGGCGACGGCGACAAGCGCGGCGATCAGGCCGTATTCAATAGCCGTGGCGCCTTTTTCATCTTTCATGAAACGCGAAAACAACATTACCATATCTACTGCTCCTTGCACCAGGTTCTCATCATCAAGCGCCTCTCTTTGTTTGGCGCTACCGGAACCATGGCTCACCCTAACACCGCAACTATTGCTCCTCAGTTAAATTCAAGGAAAAAGAGATGTGGAGTTTTCTCTCCTTATCGCATGGTCAACAGGTTATTGATAATGATTTTTCTATATATATAAGTATTAGATCATAAATTCTTTCATAAGACGTTCTTTTGCGTGTTGCATTTATTCGCAATAATTTTCAGCGCGTGCGGACTGTGTGTGATGTTCTGTTTCTCATCAAGTTGCACCGGGATGGTTATCGGAACGTTCATTGTCCATGGCGTAGAGTCGGGATTATCCGTATCTGCCTGAAGATCACGAGCCATGCATAAGCTTCAACGACAGTCGACATGCCGGAAGGAGCGGTTCAAACCGCTCTCCGGACAATACACGAGCACGCTTTCCTGCCCGCGCAAGTCGCCTGTCTCCCGGATACAGGGCGCCATGGCGGCTTGCATCATCGCTTTGGGCATGATGATTGTGCCCGATGGGCGCGTTCTGCACGCGGAGCCAACGGAGACAATCAGCGTCAGAACCAATCAGGCCAGGATTATTCGCTTGCCTGAGAGCGCCCAGACCGTGATCGTCGGTAATCCGTCGGTGGCCGATGTGTCTCTGCAGAAGAACAATGTTCTTGTGGTCACGGGGAAGAGTTTCGGAACAACAAACGTTATCGCTCTCGATGCACGGGGTGCTGTTGTCGGGGAATCATTATTGCGCGTCGAGGCGTCGCGCGAGGGAGTCGTGGTTGTTCAGCATGGGCGGCAGCGACAAAGCTTTATCTGCGCGCTGAACTGCGAGCCGACCCTGGTCATCGGCGACGACACTGAAGCTTTTCGGACATTGAAAAGCCAGATCGAGGATCGCAATGCGCTCGCGCAGGGGAAATAGGGGAGGCGATGCGGCCCAGGCGCGCCCTCGCGGTTTGCGAGGCGCAGTGCGGGCATTCGCGCGCGAGACGGGCGGCGCAACCGCGATCGAGCTCGCGATGGTTGCGCCACTCTTTCTGGCGCTCGCTTTTGCCATCATCCAGACGGCGTTGATCTTCTGGGCGCAGCAGGTGCTTGAAACCAATGTGGATGACGGTGCCCGGCTTGTGCTGACCGGCCGCTCGCAAACGGGCGGCTCAAGCGACAGCGCGCGCCTGACGAGCCTGCGCAACAGCATCTGCGATGGCTCACCGAGCGTGATGGTCGGGGCGAGCGAGTGCAAGGCCAATCTGCATCTCGATGTGCGGGTTCTGTCCAGCTTCAATCAGGCGGACCTGAACATGCCGATCCGCGACGGGGCTATCGATGTCTCGGGCTTCGGGTATCAAAGCAGCAGCGCTAATCAGATCGTGCTTGTCCGGGCCGCGCTCGAACTGCCGGTGTTCATCGCCTTCGGCAATCCGGCCCTCGCCAATCTCGCCAATGGCAATCGCCTGATCATGGCGACAGCGGCCTTTCGGACGGAGCCCTTCGAATGACAAGCACCGTGTATCGCGTGCTAAGGCGCGCGCGGCGCAAGCTCAGTTGTTTTGCCGGCTCAGGAGATGGCATCGCGGCGATTGAGTTCGCGCTAGTCATGCCCGTGATGGCTCTTATCTATGTCGGCTTCGTGGTCATCACGAATGGCGTCGCGCTCAATCGCAAGGTGTCGATCATGGCGCATACGCTGGCGGATCTGACCGCGCGCGTGCAGATCGTTTCCGATAGCGAGCGCGATCTGGTGTTCAGCGCCGCGCGGGCGGTTCTCGCGCCCTATGCGCCGGGCGGGGTCACCTTGGTGCTCTCCAGCGTCTATATTGATGGTAACGGTGTCGCCAAGGTGGTCTGGAGCGACGCCAACCGCAGCGGGGCAGCGCTCACGCGGGGTGCAGTCTACGCGTTCCCCGCCGGCGCGGCAGGCTTGGCGATAAGGAATTCGTCACTGATCGTCGGCGATGTCACCTATCCCTATTTCGACGGCTGGGCCGAGGTCCTGAGTTCTCTTGGCTTCCCCATGTCCGCCTTTCGTGATGGTGTGCTGACGATGCGCGAGACGCGCACATTGACACCACGGCTCGTGCCGCGCATTTCGCGCCTCATGAGCAATGGCACCGTCTACCAGTAGTCCCGCTGAAATGCGTGGCATGCCATTACCATTTCCGGTAGAGCAGAGAGCGTGACGGAGACGCCTTTCGCCTTGTGTTGAGCGACGGCTGGAGAGTTTCCGTGTCCGGTGGTTAAGAGTTGTGGGAATGCGAGATGGTAACGACGCAGGCTGACGCATCTTCCCCCCGCGTCGTTGTCTTCGATGTCGGTGCGGTTCTTCTGGAGTGGGACCCGCGGCACCTCTACCGCAAGATCTTTGCCGGCGATGATCCACGCATGGAGCGTTTCCTCGCAGAGGTCTGTACGCCGGCCTGGAACCTCGAGCAGGACCGCGGCCGCTCCTGGGTCGAGGCCGTTGCCGAAAGAACGGCGCTTTATCCGGATTGGGAAGCCGAGATCGCGGCTTTCGACAGTCGTTGGGACGAGATGGTGCCTTATGCGATCGAGGGCACCGTGGCCTTGCTCGCGGCCCTGCGAAACGCGGGCGTGCCGACCTATGCGATCACCAATTTCTCGGCGGAGAAGTTCGTGCTCGCGCGGGAGCGCTTTCCGTTTCTCGGCGGCTTCGACGGTATCGTCGTTTCCGGCGAGGTTCGCCTCGTCAAGCCGGACCCGGCGATCTTTGCACTCTTTCTCGAGCAGAACGGGCTGACTGCGGCGGAATGCCTGTTCGTCGATGACAACGAGGCCAATATCGCGACGGCGCGGGAGCTGGGCTTCACCGCCCACCAGTTCTCCGCGCCTGAACTCTTCGCCGATGCGCTCAAAGCCTCTGGCTTTTCCGTCTAGGTCGCCCGCGCAATCATCGCGACCGGGGCGATATGCCCCTTCTGCAAGGCGCCCAGCACATTCTCCATACGCTGGCCCCCGGCCGGGCCCATCAGCAGGTGCAGGCCAAGCGGCGGCGCGCCTTCCTTTGCGATCTTCTCCCGCATGGCTTTTGCAAGGTCGAGCGCCAGCGCTGACCGATCATGCGCTTCGGCGATGATGAAGCCCGCACCCTCGAGGGCATTGCGATAGGTATCCGGGCGCTCGACATGGCTTGTCACGCTCGTTTGCGCCCAGGGCATGGGGAACGGCAGTTCCACATTGTCCAGTCGCATCACGTCATAAACGCCAAATCGACCGCCGAGCTTCAGGACTCGGCGGATCTCCGAGAACAGCGCGGTCTTGTTGGGAATGTTCATCCCGACATGGATGAGCGTCGCGGCGTCGAAGTGGCTGGAGGGGAAGGGAAGCGCAAGCGCGCTTGCTTTGGTGAACGTCACCCGGTCGTCGAGGCCGCACCGCTGCGTCAGGGCCGTTGCGACAGTGACATAGTCCTCGGTGAGGTCGATGCCGGATACGATGCAACCGCAGGCTTCAGCGAAATAGCGGGCCGGCCCGCCGATCCCTGAGCCGACATCGAGCACATGCTCGCCCTTCGTCAGTCCAAGATCACGCGCCAGGGCGACGGTCGCTGCATGCCAGCCGAGGTGAAACTCATCCGCACCGCGAAGGTCGGCGGATGTCAGATTGTCGATATCCGCGCCGGAAGCGTGCAACGCGTCGAGGATCGCGTTTTCAAGGCCTGCGCGGCTGTAGTGACTGGCAACCTCTCGTTCAGTGTCCATGGCCAGTTCCCCTTTGTGTGGCCGGAAAGCGGCGCGGCGCGCGGCTTTCCGGCTTTGGTGCGGGGTTGGCTGACCATTCCGCGGGCCGGGCCCATTGGGCCCGGTCGATCAGAACGTCTGATTGTAGGCGCCAACCTCCGGATTCTCACGCAGCACGTCGTCGATCGCCTTGAACATCTCGCGCGTGCGCGCTTCCGATACCGGGCTCTCGATGACGACGACCAGCTCCGGCTTGTTGGAGGAGGCGCGCACGAGGCCCCAGGTGCCGTCCTGCGAGACGACGCGCACGCCGTTGACGGTGATGAGGTCGCGGATCGATTGGCCGGCGACTTTCTCGCCGGCCGCATGCATCGCCTGGAACCGCTTCACGACGCGGTCGGCCACCTCGTATTTCACCTCGTCGGCGCAATGGGGTGCCATTGTGGGCGTACCCCAGGTCTTCGGCACCTCGCGGTAGAGATCGGCCATCGACTTGCCGGGGTTGCGGTCGAGCATGTCGCAGACGGCGAGCGCCGTGACGAGGCCGTCGTCATAGCCACGGCCGACCGGCGCGTTGAAGAAGAAGTGGCCGGATTTTTCGAAGCCGGCGAGCGCGTTGAGATCGCGCACGCGGCGCTTGATGTAGCTGTGGCCGGTCTTCCAGTAGTCCGCCTTCACGCCGTTCTTGATGAGGACGGGATCGGTCACGAACAGGCCGGTGGACTTCACGTCGACCACGAAGGTGGAGCCGGGATGCAGCGTCGAGAGGTCGCGCGCCAGCATCACGCCGATCTTGTCGGCGAAGATTTCCTCGCCCTCGTTGTCGACCACGCCGCAGCGGTCACCGTCTCCGTCGAAACCGAGAGCGACGTCGGCGCCGACCTCGCGCACCTTCTCCGCCATGGCATGAAGCATCTTCATGTCCTCGGGGTTCGGGTTGTAGCGCGGGAAGGAGTGGTCGAGCTCCGTGTCGAGCGGGATGACCTCGCAGCCGATGGCCTCGAGGATCTGCGGCGCGAAGGCAGCGGCGGTGCCGTTGCCACAGGCGGCGATGACCTTGAGGCGGCGCTTCAGCTTGGGCCGGTTGGTGAGATCGGCGATGTAGCGCGCCGGGAAGTTCTCGATGAACTCGTAGCCGCCGCCGTCACGGGTCTTGATGTTGCCGGAGAGCACGATTTCCTTGAGCCGGCCCATCTCGTCGGGGCCGAAGGTCACGGGGCGCTGGGCGCCCATCTTCACGCCGGTCCAGCCGTTGTCGTTGTGCGAGGCGGTGACCATGGCGACCGCCGGCACGTCAAGATCGAACTGGGCGAAATAGGCCATGGGCGACATGGCGAGGCCGATGTCCTTGACCTTGATACCAGCCGCCATGAGGCCGGAGATGAGCGCGTATTTGATGGACGAGGAATAGCCTCGGAAGTCGTGCCCCGTCACGATTTCGGGCTTGGTGCCGAGCTCGTGGAGCAAGGTGCCGAGGCCGATGCCCAGCGCCTGCACGCCCATGAGGTTGATTTCCTTCTGGAACAACCAGCGCGCGTCGTATTCGCGGAAACCCGTGGGCTTCACCAACGGCAGCGACTCGTAATCATAGGTATTGGGCGTGAGGGACGTCTGGGGCTTTGGGAACATGGGCACCACTTGTTGTGACAGCTAGAAACGCGAACGTTCATCGCATGAGGGACCATACGCGCGGACGCGTATTTGGCAAAGTGATCATGAACGTCGCCTTTAACATCGCGATGAAAGGGGCAATTTCATGCCCGGCTTCGTCGGCCGCTTCCTGTCGCGACGGATATCGCATCCGCGCATCGGGTTGGCCGAGACAAATGGGGCCACAAGGTTGCGCCGGGAACCTCGACGGTCATCCCGGGGCGTTGCGCAGCGGCGAGCCGCTTTGCGGCTTCCGGGATGAGCGGTGTCGAGCCGGTTGGGCGGAGGCACATCACTCGCGCACGGCGCCGCCCTTGGCGGTATCGAGCGAGAAGGCGGCGGCAAAAAGCGCCTTGGTATAGTCTTCGCGCGGATTGGCGAAGAGGCTCCGCGCGTCGCCTTGCTCGACGACCACGCCGTCGCGCATGACGATGACAGACGAGGCGAGCGCCCGCACGACCTTGAGATCGTGGCTGATGAAGAGATAAGCGAGTTTCTTTGCGTCCTGCAAGTCGCGCAGGAGATCGACGATCTGCGCCTGCACCGACATGTCGAGCGCCGAGGTGGGCTCGTCGAGCACGACGAAGCGTGGCTCGAGCGCCATGGCGCGCGCGATCGCGATGCGCTGGCGCTGCCCGCCGGAGAATTCATGCGGATAGCGGTCCATCGTCGCTGGATCGAGCCCGACATCGATGAGCGCGCGGGCCACGACCTCGCGGCGATCCTCATAGGTCAGGCCGCGCTTCTGCACCAGGAGGCCTTCCTCGACGATCTCGGCAACAGACAGGCGCGGAGACAGGGAGCCATAGGGATCCTGGAAGACCACCTGCATGTCGCGTCGCAGCGGCTTCACCGCGCTGGAGGACAGTCCATCGATGCGGTTGCCGAGAAAGACGATGGGGCCCTCGGATCGGATGAGCCGCAGCAGGGCGAGGCCGAGCGTTGTCTTGCCGGAGCCGGATTCGCCGACGACGCCGACGGTCTCTCCCTCGCGCACGGTCAGCGAGATCCCGTCCACCGCCTTCACATAGCCTGTGGTGCGCCGCAGGAACCCCTGCTTGATCGGGAACCAGACCTTCACCGGCCCCGCTTCGACGACGACCGGCGCGGCGGGATCGGCGGCATGCGGCTCCCCCTTGGGTTCCGCCGCGAGAAGCTTCCTGGTGTAGGGATGTTGCGGCCGGTTGAAGATCTCGTCGACCGGTCCCGCCTCGACGATCCGGCCGCCGGTCATCACGCAGACCCGGTCGGCGATCTTGCGAACGATGCCGAGATCGTGGGTGATGAAGAGCATCGCCATGCCGAGGCGGCTTTTCAGGTCCGCCAGAAGCTTGAGGATCTGGGCCTGCACCGTCACGTCGAGCGCCGTGGTCGGCTCGTCGGCGATGAAGAGGTCGGGTTCGTTGGCGAGCGCCATGGCGATCATGACGCGCTGGCGCTGCCCGCCCGAGAGCTGGTGGGGATAGGCGTCGAGCCGGCTTTCCGCGTCGCGGATGCCGACGAGTTCGAGCAATTCGAGAATACGCCTGCGGGCGGCCTGGCCGGTCAGCCCCTTGTGCAGCCTGAGGATCTCACCGATCTGGCGCTGGATGGGGTGGAGCGGATTGAGGGACGTCATCGGCTCCTGGAACACCATGGTGATGTCGTTGCCGCGCACCTGCCTCAGTTCGTCCCCGTCCAGCGCCATGAGATCGCGTCCCTTGAAGAGGATGCGACCGGACGGATGACGCGCGGCCGGATAGGAGAGCAGCTTCAGGATCGACAGGGCCGTCACGGATTTTCCGGAGCCCGATTCACCAACGAGCGCGACGGTCTCGCCGGGCGCGATCGAAAAGGATATGTGGTCGACGGCCAGCATCTCCTTGCCGTCCTGCACGAAGGCAACCGACAGGTCCTCGACCGCAAGAAGCGGATCTTTGGCGGATGTGGGGTTGGCTGTCATCCGGGTGGCCTCACGCATAGGTCTTGCGCGGGTCGAAGGCGTCGCGCACCGCCTCGCCGATGAAGATCAGCAGCGACAGCATGAAGGCGATGACGAAGAAGCCGGACAGGCCGAGCCAGGGCGCCTGCACATTGGCTTTGCCCTGGTTCAGGAGTTCGCCCAGGGATGGCGATCCTGGCGGCAGACCGAAACCGAGGAAGTCGAGCGACGTCAGCGTGGTGATGGAACCGTTGAGGATGAAGGGCAGGAAGGTCAGCGTCGCCACCATCGCATTCGGCAGGAGGTGCTTGAACATGATGGTGATGTTGGAAAGGCCCAGCGCACGCGCCGCGCGCACATACTCGAAATTGCGGGCCCGCAGGAATTCCGCGCGCACGACCCCCACGAGTGCCACCCATGAGAACAGCAGCAATATGCCGAGCAGCACGAAGAATCCCGGCGTGATGACAGCAGAAATGATGATCAGCAGGTAGAGCGAAGGGATGGAGTTCCAGATCTCGATGATGCGCTGGAGGATGAGGTCAGTCCAGCCTCCGAAATAGCCCTGCACCGCCCCGGCAAGGATGCCGACGACGGATGATATGACGGCGAGCGCGAGGCCGAACAGCACCGACAGGCGAAAGCCGTAGATGACCCGGGCGAGCACGTCGCGGCCCTGGTCGTCCGTGCCGAGCCAGTTCCACTCGATGTCCCAGCAACTGTTGCCTCCGGTTCGCTCTGCGATGGGGCGGCATTGGGCGTCGGTCAGCATCCAGGTGGGCGGCGAGGGAGCCGGCACCGGCAGGTCGAGATTGTGGGTGGAATAGGAGAAGCGGACGGGCGGCCAGACCATCCAGCCGTTCGCCTTGATCTCGTCCGCGATGATCGGCGCGCGATAGTCGGTCTGGGCGAGGAAGCCGCCGAATTTCTCTTCCGGGTAGTCCACGAAGACCGGAAACAGGAGTTCGCCCTTGTAGAAGGCGATGATGGGCCGGTCGTTGGCGATGAACTCCGCGAACAGCGTCACCACGAAGACGACGGCGAAAATCCAGAACGACCAGTAGCCGCGGCGGTTGGCCTTGAAATTGGCAAGCCGCCTCCGGTTGAGCGGCGTGAGATTGATGAGGCCGCTGCGGGGCGGCAGCGGCGGGGCGAGGCGCTGGGGCGATGCCGGCACGTCGCGGGGAAGGGCCGCCTCGGTCATCGCTTCTCTCCCGGGATTGACCGGCGTGGGTCGACACGCGACGATCGCCACCGCTCACCTCTCCCCAGTAGGGAGAGGTCGGACGCGCAGCGTCCGGGTGAGGTGGGGGCGCCCCTGCGGCAACGATCCCCCTCGCCCCAGCCCTCTCCCCGCCGGGGAGAGGGAGAAACGCGGACAGTCCTTGCACGTCCAGTCCTTGCACGTCCGATGGCAAGGCACGCGCCGCTCAGCACGCCCGCTGGCTTGATGACCGCTTCCGGATATCGCCAGGACCCCAGCATCGATATCCCCATCCTCACACCTCCCGCGTCTCGAAATCGATGCGCGGATCGATCCAGGTGTAGGTGAGGTCGGAGACGAGGTTCACCACGAGGCCGAGGAGGGAAAAGATGAAGAGATTGGCGAAGACGACCGGATAGTCGCGGTTGACGATGGACTCGAAGGACAGGAGCCCAAGCCCATCGAGCGAGAAGATGGTCTCGATCAGAAGCGAGCCCGCGAAGAAGGCGGAGATGAAGGCGCCGGGAAATCCCGCGATGACGATCAGCATGGCGTTCCGGAAGACGTGGCCATACAGCACCTGCCGCTCCGTCAGCCCTTTCATGCGTGCCGTCAGAACATACTGCTTGCGGATTTCGTCGAGGAACGAGTTCTTCGTCAGAAGGGTGGAGGTGGCAAAGGCGCCGAGCGCCATGGCCGTGATCGGCAGTGTGATATGCCAGAAATAGTCGAGGATGCGCTCCGGCCAGCTGAGGCTTGACCAGTTCTCGGAAACGAGCCCCTGCAAGGGGAATATCTGCCAGAACGAGCCGCCGGCAAACAGCACGATGAGCAGGATGGCGAAGAGAAAGCTCGGGATGGCATAGCCGATGATGACGACCACGGAGGTCCAGACATCGAAGCGTGAACCATCCCTGACCGCCTTGGATATGCCGAGCGGGATGGAGATCGCGTAAGACAGGATCGTCATCCAGAGCCCGAGCGTGATCGAGACGGGCAATTTCTCCTTGATGAGATCGATGACGGGGACGTCGCGGAAATAGCTCTTGCCGAAATCAAAGGTCGCGTAGTCACCCAGCATCTTCAGAAAGCGCTCGTGGGCAGGCTTGTCGAAGCCGAACTGCTTTTCGAGCTGGGCGATGAAAGCAGGATCCAGTCCCTGGGCGCCGCGATAGTTCGAGGAGCCGCCTCCGCCCCCCCCGCCCTGGCTGCCGAAATCACCCCCACCACCGCCGATGCGCGAGAGCGCGCCCGCGTCCGTGCCCTGCAACTGGGCCAGGATGCGCTCGACCGGGCCGCCGGGGGCGAACTGAATGAGAGTGAATGAGATCAGCATGATCCCGAGGATGGTCGGGATCATGAGGAGGATGCGGCGGACGATATAGGCCAGCATTCAGCGCGCGACCTTTGCCATCGTGGCGGACGGCTGCAATTGCCAACCTTCCTCTGTCATCAAGCTCATCCCTTCAATCCGATTCGCTTGGCTTTCTCCTCGTCATACCACCATGTGTCGGGCGCGCCCGTAGAATGTTTGGGTGTCGTCTCTGGGCGGGAAAAGACGTCCCAATAGGCGAGCCACCGCTCGGACCGGTACCACATGGGTATCCAGTAACGTCCGGCGCGCAACACGCGGTCGAGCGCCCTGCACGCAACGGTGAGGTCTTCGCGGTTCTCGGCCTTGCCGATGACGTCGATGAGGTGATCAACGGCCGGGTTCGCAATGCCGCTGAGGTTGCGCGAGCCGGGGGTGCGCGCCGCGTCGGACCCATAGATGACGCGCATCGAATCTCCCGGCGTCAGGCTGCCGCCGAGAGCGCCGGAGACGATGTCGAAATCGAATTCGTTCGTGCGCCGGCTGTACTGTGAAGCATCCACGATCCGTGAGCGGGCATTGATGCCGAGCCGTTTCAGATTGGCCTGGAAGGGCTGGGTATGCGGCTGCAGGGTGGGCGTGAAATCGAGAAATTCGATCTCGAACGGTTTGCCGTTCGGCAAGCGCAGAACGCCGCCCTCGCGCTTGCAGCCGGCCTCGCGCAGAAGCTGGTCGGCACGGCGCAGGAGGTTGCGATCGGAGCCGGAGCCGTCGGAAACCGGAGGCGTGAAGGGTTCACCGAATACATCCGCCGGCAACTTGTCGCGGAAAGGCTCGAGCAGAGCGACCTCCTCAGGCGAGGGCAGCCCCCGCGCCATGTTGTCCGAATTCTGGAAATAGGAGGTCAGTCGCTTGTAGGACGAGAACATGATGTTGGCATTCGTCCACTCGAAATCGAACGCCAATCCGAGCGCCTCCCGGATCCGGGGATCGGCGAACATCTCGCGCCGCATGTTGAAGTGCCAGCCCTGGGTCGGGATGGCGGCGCCGCTCTCGACCTGTTCGCGTTTCACCCGTCCTTGCCGGAAGGCGGGGAAATCATAGCCGATGGCCCAGATACGCGCCGTGTACTCCTCGTTGAAGTTGAAGGTGCCGGCCTTGAAGCCCTCGAAGGCCACTTCGCGATCGCGGAAATAATCATAGCGGATGCGGTCGAAATTGTTACGCCCGACATTGACCGGCAGATCGCGGCCCCAATAGTCCGCCACCCGTTGCAGCTCGATAAAGCGCCCCTGCTCAAAGCGCCCGACACGATACGGCCCGGAGCCGAGGGGGGCTTCCAGTGTCGCGGCTTCGAAGTCGCGCTTCGCCCAATAGGCCTTGGAGAAGACAGGGAGTGTGGCGACGATGAGATGCAAGTCGCGATTGCGCCGGGCGGAGAGCCGGACCACCACGGTATAGTCGCCGTCGGTCTTCACCTCCTCGAGGTCGGTGAGCACGGCGCGGAATGTCGGGTGTCCCTTCTCCTTGAGCACGATCAGGGAAAAGGCCACGTCATGGGCGGTGACGGGCGTGCCGTCGTGGAAACGGGCTTCGCGCCGCAGAACGAAGCTATAGGTGCGCTTGTCCGCCGAGACATGGACGGAATGGGCCAGGAGACCGTACAACGCGTCCGGTTCGTCCTGGCTCGATACCATCAGGGTATCGAAGGTGTCGGGCACGCCGGCGGCGCCATCGCCCTTCAGCACATAGACATTCAACGTGTTGAAGGTGTCGAAGGACTGATTGCCGGTGCCCTGCTTGATCTGCAGCGAGAGCGTGCCGCCTTTCGGCGCCTTCGGGTTCACATAGGCGAAATGCTTGAAATCGGCAGGATATAGCAGGTCGCCGAATGACGAGAGGCCGTGGCGCGTCATCTCTCCGGTGTCCGCCACCGCAGCTGGGACCGTCTGGCCGAGCACGGGACGAGCGGCAAGGATGCCGCCGGCCATGGCCGCCCCCGCCTGAATGAGGCCGCGCCGGGTGAATGGGTGGAAGCGTCCGCTCAAGGGGCTCTCCCCGACTCGCTGGTGTCACTGGCTGCGGTGGCGGTCTTCGACCACCACACGGTCGGGAAGGCGGCTCCACCGAAATACGGCATCGTCTTGGGATGGTCGAAGCGGTCCCAGCGCGCTGTCAGTTCCTTCATGAAGTAGTAATGGGGAACGACATAGGCACTCCATAGCAGGACGCGATCGAGCGCATGCGTGGCCGCCAGCAGCTCCTCGCGGGTCTTGGCGAAGATGATCCGCTCGATCAGCGCATCGACGGCTGGATTCCTGATGCCGGCAAGATTGTAGGAGCCGGGCTGGTCGGCTGATCGTGAGCCCCAGAAGTCCCGTTGCTCGTTGCCGGGCGAGAGCGATTGCGGGAACAACGTCGCAGTCGCATCGAAATCGAAGGTGCGCAGGCGGTTCTGGTACTGGGCCGCGTCGACGATGCGCAGGCTCACCGCGATGCCCAGGCGTTCCAGCGCGGCCTTGTAGGGCGCCGCCCAACGTTCCATGGTCTGGTCGTAGCCGAGGATCTCAATCGTCAGTTGCGCGCCCGTCTTCGCATTGACCAGCCGTGTGCCCTTCAACTCGTAACCCGCCTCGCGGAGCAGGCCGAGTGCCGTGCGCAGGTTGTTACGCGTCGCCTCGGCGTTGCCGCCGACGGGATTGGCATAGGGTGTCGTGAAAACCTCCGGCGGCACCTTGTCCTTCACCGCGTTGAGGATTTCCAGCTCGCGACCCTGCGGCAGGCCGCTCGAAGCAAGCTCGGTGCCAAAGAAGAACGAATTGATGCGCTCATAACGGTCGAAGAAGATCGTGCGGTTGAGCTCCTCGAAATCGAACGCGTAGTTGAAGGCCCGCCTGACACGGATGTCCTGGAATTTCTCCCGGCGCAGGTTGAAGACCATTCCCTGCATTATGCCGAGGTTGCGAATGGGGAATTCCTCGCGGACGATGCGCCCGTCGCGGGCGGCGGGGAAATCATAGGCCGTCATCCAGTTGCGAATGACGTTCTCGCGGCGCCAGTCGACGCGATCGCCCTTGAAGGCCTCGAACAACACGGTCGCGTCACGGAAATAGTCGTAGCGGATCTCGCCGAAATTGTTCGTGCCCTTGTTCACCGGCAGGTCTTTCGCCCAATAATCGGGCACCTGCTCGTAGATCGCGTAGCGTCCCGCCTCGAAGCTCTTCAGCCGATAGGGGCCGGAACCAAGCGGCGGTTCGAGCGTCGTCGCGGTGACGTCACGCGCATTGCCATTGGCGGCCTTGCCTTTCCACCAGTGCTTGGGCAGCACGGGCAACTGACCGACGATCAGCGGCAGTTCGCGATTGCCCTTCTCGTCGAAGGTAAAGGTCACCGCGTTGGGTCCCGTCGCTTCGGCCTTCGTCACATTGCGCCAATAGGCCATGTGCATCGGGCTCGTCGCCTTCAGGGTCTCGAAGGAGAAGATGACGTCCTCGGGGCTGATCGGTGTGCCGTCATTGAAGCGCGCCTGCGGCCGCAGGCGGAACGTGACCGAGGAGATGTCCTCCGGATAGCTCAGGCTCTCCGCCACGAGCCCGTATTCGGAGCTTATCTCGTCGAGGCTCGACGTCATCAACGTGTCGTAGATGCGGCTGATGCCGGTTTCGAGTTCCCCCTTCATGCCGGCTATGGCGAGGTTGAAGTTATCGAAACCGCCAATCGACCCGAGGCGGAGGGTGCCGCCCTGCGGGGCGGCGGGATTGACATAGTCGAAATGCGCAAAACCCGGAGGATATTTGGGTTCGCCCACCAGCGACAGTCCGTGCCGCCAGGTTGTCTGGGCTGATGCCGCCGACAGCGGTGCGAACAAGGCGGCGAGACAGGCGATGACGACGAGGCGAAACTGCAATCAACCACTCCGTTTCCAAGTCTGTGTGGGGCGATGGATATCATGCACCGAAGCAGCCCGGTGGCGCACTATGGCGCTTCGCAGGCTTGCCGCCAACCTTCATGAGTTGCCTCCGGACGCCGTCCTGTTCTCGCGTGTTGAAGGTCGCGCCTCTTGCGCCCGCTTCGTCGATCTTGCATGGATCCCGCATGCTCGACGAGGCGATTGATCACAAATGTCAGTCAATTGATCGCGAGATTTGATGGTTTCTCGCCGCCGATCCGCGCTAAGAGCTGCGCGTGGATTGCGCTTCCGTCGTCCCGGGCGGCGCAGGGATCATTCGAGGCGATTGATTGCAGCCATGACCGAAATGGACAGCCTGAGTTCTTCTCTTCGACGCGAGGCCGTGGAGGCCCCGATCAGCGGCATCGTCGATGTCTTCAACTACGGTCGCCATCGCGAGGGGTTGATCCCGCTCTGGGTCGGCGAGGGGGATTTGCCGACGCCATCCTTCATATCAGACGCCGCCGTTGCCTCCCTGGCCGCCGGCGAGACCTTCTACACGTATCAGCGCGGGCTGCCGGAGCTGCGTGAAGCCATTGCGCGCTATATCGGCCGCCTCTACGGCCGTCCGGTTTCGCCGGAGCGCTTCTTCGTCACCAGCGGCGGCATGCACGCGTTGCAGGTCGCTTTCCGCATGGTATCAGGCGCCGGCGACGAGGTGATCGTGCCGACACCTGCCTGGCCGAATTTCGTGGCCGGGGTGGGCATCTCCGGCGCACGCCCGGTCGAAGTGCCGATGACCTTCACCGACAACGGCTGGCTTCTCGACATCGATCGGATCGCCGCCGCCATCACGCCGGCCACGAAGGCCATCGTCATCAACTCGCCATCCAATCCGACGAGCTGGATGGCCACGGCCGAGGATATCGCGGCGGTCCTAGCGCTGGCGCGTCGCCATGGCCTGTGGATCATCGCCGACGAGATCTACGGACGCTTCGTCTATGACGGGCCCGCGCCGGCGCCGTCTTTCCGCGATGTGATCGATGACGACGACCGCGTCATCTTCGTGCAGACGATGTCGAAGAACTGGGCGATGACCGGCTGGCGCGTCGGCTGGCTGGAGGCGAATCCGCGGCTTGGCCAGACTATCGAAAACCTGATCCAGTATTCCTCATCCGGCACGGCCGCCTTCATGCAGCGTGCGGCTATCGCAGCGCTCGACCAGGGCGAGGCTTTCGTCGCCGAGCAGTTTGAACGCGCCAGAATTGGCCGCTCGATCGTCTCGCAGGGACTGGCGGCGACCAATCGCGTCCATTTTGCGCCGGCGCAGGGCGCCTTCTATCTGTTCTTCTCGGTGGACGGCGTCACCGACAGCGCGCGCTTTGCAAGGGTCATTGTCGACGAGGCGGCCGTGGGCCTGGCGCCAGGAACGACCTTCGGCGCCGGTGGTGAAGCATTTTTCCGGCTCTGTTTTGCGCGCAAGGTCTCCGATCTCGAGGAGGCGACCCGCCGCCTTGCTGCGGCTCTCATGCGTCTGGCGCCCTGACTTTGTCCTTGGCGGGCAGCATGGCAGAGGTTGCGGTCCATGCATGGCCAGCGCCTGCGGGTTGCGCCATGAGCGTTTGACGGCCGGTTGGAGAACGCGCGATAGGTCTTTATCCCTTCGCGCGATCCCGAGCGCCTTCGTCATCGAGGTGGTATGACCCGCACCGGCTCCATTCTTCTGGCATCCGCGCGCCAACTTGCGCAGATCGCCTTTGCCGGAGCAGGCGGACTGTTGTTTCTTTTCCTCGGCGTCCCGGCGGCCTGGGTCGCGGGTCCGGTCACCGCCGTCGTTTTCCTGTGTTTTATCCGCCGCTCCGTGCCCATGGCGCGGCCTCTGATTGAGATCGGCTTTCTGCTGGCCGGCTTCACCATGGGAGCCACGGCGACGCCGGAAGCCCTCAGCGCACTGACGCGCTATCCGATCAGCCTTCTGCTTCTCACCTTGTCGGTTCTCGGCGTTCTGCTGCTGACGTCTCTCTGGCTCAAGCGGACCTCGGGCTGGACGTTGGCCGACGCGGTTCTCGGCTCGGCGCCGGGGGCCCTGTCGACAGTGATGGCCGTGGCGGCTGATCGCGGCGGGAATGTCGGATTGATCGCGGTCGTGCAATCCTTCCGCCTGTTCGTGCTTGTGCTGATCTTGCCGATGATCATCGTGCTGTCGGGCGGGGCGACGGAGGTGCCCCAGACTGGCGAGGTCCTGGCGCCTTTGCCGTTCGCCGTGATCATGGCGCTGTCGTTCGTGCTTTCACTGGTGCTGCAGCGCTTGAAGGTGGCCGCGCCGATGCTGCTTGGCGCGCTCGTCGTCAGTCTCCTCGCTCATGGGTTCGGTCTCGTGCAAGGCCGGTTGCCGGCGTCGCTCTACACCCTGTCCCTGGTGCTGGTGGGCGCCTTCGTCGGATCGCGCTTCGCCACGGTCAATCGGCAAGCCCTGAGAGCGGCCTTCCCGGCAGCGGTCGGATCCTTCGTGGTCTCCTTCGCCATCGCACTGGGCTTTGCCCTGATCTCCTGGCAACTGGCCGACGTGACCTTTGCCGCTGCCATCATCGCTTTTGCGCCCGGTGGCCTCGAAGTCATGACTGTGCTGGCGCTTCTTCTCGGGCTCGATCCGATCTTCGTCGGCGCCCATCACCTGGCGCGCTTCATCCTGGTCGCGCTTCTCTTGCCGATCATCATCGCGACCATCCATCGGATGGAAAGCCGCCGGCTGAAAAATGCCTATGCGGCCGGCGACGAGCCCCAGTAGGGACCAATCGCCGGCGGCGATTGCCGATCAACCCTTGACGAGTTTTGTTGCCAGAGGCCCGATGACGGTTATGGCGGCGATGCTGCTTGGCACCGGCACGGCCGGGGCGCCGTTCAAGGTGCCGGTGGTGACGAACTGGCCCTTGCGGAGCCCGCCGCAATGGCTTGGAGGGGCCGCGAGCAGTGCGCGCAGCGGTGCGGCCGGATCCACCTGCGGATGGGCGACCGTCTTGTCCCAGATGGTTTCACCGTCCTGCATGATGGTGAGATGCATCGCCTCAAGGTCGGGCGCATCGGCGCGCGGGCTTGACCCCGCCAGGTAGTAGCCGCCATTGGCGAGGCCGTCCGCGAGCATTGACAGGAAAGGCTGAGCCCCGCGGTCCTGGTAGCGGGACTGGATGAGCTCCATCCCAAGCGCGATTTGCGAGACTATGCTGTCGGAATCGGCAACCGGCGCAGCCGCGGGGACATCCGCATCGAGAATATAGGCAATCTCCACCTCGATGGCGCATGGCGTGCTGCCGGCGACGGGCAGTTCTGGACCTCCTTGGCGGCTGACACGCGCCATGATCGGGGCGCATATCGATTGGCCGCTCGCATCGAAGCCCGCCTTCCAGCCGACGACGTCCGAATCGAGCAACTGCACCACGCGCTCCTGCACCGCATAGGCCTCCGCGGGCGAAGTGACGAGGCCGGCCGGCAAGCTTTCGATAGCGGTGCCGGTGCGATGCGCCTCAACGAGGATGGCCGCTGCGTCCTCAATGCGATCCGATAAGCTCATTCTGCAATTGCCTTGATGATTGTGGTCGGTAGGGGAGCCGGTCCGCAGGCGCGCCTGCGGATGGAGGGCCTGTATGGCCTTGAATCACGCGATGACTGAAATCAAGCAGACAACACCGATCAAGTGATGGAGGGGGTGTCACTGCCCGGGAAGGTCTCCTGCAGAGCTTCATCCAGCATCGCCTCGCGATGGCGCAGGGCCTCGCGCAAGGGGCCGCTGGGCGGCCCGGCGCTGGCCATGAAATCCATCATGACGTCGCGCGTCGCCGGATAACGCCGGCTCAGGTCCTCGAAATCACCGAGTTCGACGTCAGGCGGTTCCACGCCGATCCACTCGGATGAGCCCAGAAGAGCGAAACCCTTCGTATGTTCGAGGCGCGACATGTGAAAGGTGCCGCCAGGAATGAAAAGCTGCGGCCGCATGCCGGCCTCAAGGTCTGGCCCGACGACGCGCACCTCTCCCGTGCCATCGGGATAGAGCAGGAGAACCTGGAGCGGGTCGCCGAGATAATGGTGGTAAATCTGGTCGCTTCGGATGCGATGCATCACGATATGCGCGTCGGCTGTCACCATGAAGTAGAGAGCCGACCCCACCGGGCGCGGACCTTCGTAGCCCTCTGGCAGAGACGGGGCCGGCAGGCTGTGGCGGCTACGATAGGTTTCCTGGACATAGCCGCAGGTCGGATGTCGTTTCAGGCCGAGGGTGGCCATGATTGCACTGGCTGTCGTCATGATCGTCGTTGGCCCCCGTTCTCCCGGCGTCGCACGGCTAGGTGCCGCGCCCATGCCGTCTATTCGTTCCGCATATCGACCTGGCATCCCGGATGCCGCCATTCATCTCGCCAAATGATCAATGCCCGTCTATCATCGGCCTCTGTCGGCAACAGGTCAACGCATCCGCGGCCTCATGCGAAGGGAGATCAAAGGCTGAGACACGTTGTCCAGGAAATGTGGAACAGAAGCGCTGCCTTGGCGTTTTATGACGGTGGGGCAAGGGATCGAGCTATGAATACCATCATCTATCTGGTCGGCGCGGCCGTGATCAATCTCAGTGCAATCGCGCTGTTCGCCTTCGTCATGCAACGCCCGGCCCCCAAGCCGGTTCTGGCGCGCGTACGCCGAAACTCAAGGCGACTTTGACCTCCCACCGTCTCGCCAGAGAATAGCGCGGTCACGCGACGCGTCGGGATCCTTCGCCATCGGGATGCCAGGTTTGGCCCCGTGAGCGAGGCCTTGCGGCCAGCGATAGGGCGCGAAGCCTTGATCCGCCGCGGTTTTTCGTCGATCTCATGCTCTTCTGGATGATCGCCTTCTCGGCGTTTCAGGAAGGCTCGATTCGCGTCTCCGCCGGCGAGGGCGAAAAGCCAAATCGTCGATGTATCTCCGGATAGACGTATCCCTGCCCCGACTATGACCGGAAACGCCTAGTTGCGAGGGAACTCCATGATCATCACCGTTCTGACCCACGCCATTGTAACGATCCTGATCTGTGGCCTCGTCATCTGGCTCATCCAGTTCCTGCCGTTTGATGGCCGCGTGAAGATGATCGTCCGGGTGGTCGTCATCGTCCTTGGGCTCGTCTCCATCGTTCGGTCGCTTGATCTGCTCGCGATTTCCACGCCGCCCTCGACGAAGATCACCGAATAGCGAAGCGCAAACGTCCCCTTTCCGTCCGCGAGCCTTCCCCCTAGTGTGACGGCCATCGAACCTTGTTGGGGGAAGGGTTCCATGGCGACTGTGTCAGTGACCGAACTCGCGCAACTGACGGGCTGTGGCGTGAGTGACATCGCCAGCCTTGTCGAGCTTGGCATCATCACCCCGTCGAATGGATCTTTCGGGACGGCTGATATCAGTCGGGTGCGGCTTTCGCTTGCCCTCCGCGACGCGGGCCTGGACGCCAACGTCCTCGCCACGGCGATAGCGGACGACCTGTTGTCGCTGGATTTCGCCGGCCAGCTGATGTTCGATCCGGTCTCCCTGTCGATGAGAGGAAGCGAAGATTTGCTGGCCTCGCTGGATCTCGACGCGGCCAGTGCCACGCGGCTGCGCAGCGCGGTCGGCCTACCCGCCCTGCAGCGGGACCAGCCGCTGCGCGAGGACGATATCGAGCTGATGTCGCTCATTGCAGCCGCGCGGGCCTTTGGCCTCAACGACGATGCTCTCGCGCGCGTGCTGCGGATTTTCGGGCAGTCTGTGCGTCGCAGTGTCGAGACGATGCGCGACCTTTTTCGCGGTGAGGTCGAGGAACGCATGCTGGCTTCCGGCATCTCCCGCCGCGACATGCTGGAGCGCGGCGCGGAGATGCGGCTGCAATTGCAGCGGCTGGGCTTCCGTGCGCTCTTCCTGCTGCAGCGGCGCATGCTGGAGGAAGCCGTCTTCGACAATGTCGTCATGCGCGTGCAGGAGATCCTCTGCGAGGCAGGCCTCGGCGAAGCGCTCAACCGCAAGCCTCCAACCGTCGCCTTCATGGACCTCGCAGGCTTCACGGCGCTCACCCAGGCCATGGGTGACGAACACGCGGCGGACTACGCGTTGCGCCTGGAGGCACTCGCCCAGGATGGGGCTTCCAAACACGACGGACGGCTTGTGAAGGCGCTTGGCGACGGGGTGATGATGCTCTTTCCAGACGCCCTGCCGGCACTGGAGGCCACCTTTGCGATCTCAAGACGCTGTGCCGATGACGGGCTGCCCCTGGTGCGGGCGGGCCTTGCCACGGGCCCGGTGGTCCCGCGGGATGGCGACATCTTTGGCGCTACGGTCAATCTGGCGGCGCGCATCGTCGCGCAGGTCGATGTGGCGCAGGCCGATCAGACCATCACCGGTCAGGTACTGGTCTGTCCGGATACCAGAGACGCGATCATGGCGGGCTGGCCGGACGCCTGCGTGTTCCATCCGCGTCCGCCGGTGGCGTTGAAGGGTGTTGAGAAACCGGTCGTTCTCCATGCGGCCGCGCCGCGCGGCGTGCCGGCAAGTCTCTCTGGTCCTCAAGCCAGCCTCGCTAGTCCTTAAGCCAAGCCTCGCCGGTCCCTAGGCCAGATCCGTCTGTCGCGGATCTGCTCAGGGCACAAGCACCGCCGCACCCTCGAATCGCCCGGCCCGCAGATCATCGAGAGCCTGATTGGCCGCGGCAAGCGGATAGCGATGGGTTGTCGTGGTGATTCCGACCTGGGGCGCAATTTTCAGGAAATCGATGCCGTCCTGGCGCGTCAGGTTGGCCACCGAGACGACCTGCCGTTCCTCCCACAGCAGGCTGTAAGGGAAGCTCGGAATGTCACTCATGTGGATGCCTGCGCAGACGACGCGCCCGCCCTTGCGGACAGTCTTCAGCGCGGCTGGGACGAGGGAGCCGACCGGCGCGAAGATGAGGGCTGCATCGAGCGGGGCGGGCGGTGCCTCGTCCGATCCCCCCGCCCAGACCGCACCGATACTCTTGGCGAAGGACTGGGTCGGGACATCCCCGGGCCGGGTAAAGGCATAAACAGCGCGGCCCTGCCAGGCCGCCACCTGCGCGATGATATGCGCGGCGGCGCCAAAGCCGTAGAGCCCGAGCCTCTTGCCTTCGCCTGCAATGGCGAGCGCCCGCCAGCCAATCAGACCCGCGCAAAGAAGCGGCGCGAGCGCGACATCATCGCCGTCCTCGCCGAGCGGGAAGGCATAGCTGCTGTCGGCGATGGTCGTCGTCGCGAAACCGCCATCGCGCGTGTAGCCTGTGAAAAGTGGCGCGTCGCACAGATTTTCGTGGCCGCCCACGCAATAGGGGCAGGTGCCGCAGGTATGCCCGAGCCACGGAACGCCGACGCGCTCGCCTATACGCAGATGTGTGACGCCGGTACCGAGAGCATCAACCCGGCCGACGATCTCGTGGCCGGGTATGATCGGAAGCCTCGGGGAGGGCAGGTCACCGTCCACCACGTGAAGATCGGTCCGGCAGACCCCGCAGGCGGCAACTTTCAGGCGGATTTCCCCGGGGCCGGGCTCCTGCTCCGGCAGTTCGATCCCCAAGAGCGGCGTTCCGCACGCCCTGAGCTGCATTGCGTACATCGCCGTCGCCCTCTCGCGCGCAGACCTGATTCAAGCCTTGCGATCCTCAGCCATCCGCGCCTTGTATTCCGCATTGTAGCCGGCGGCGATCGCGGCATCGACCAGGGGCCGCACGGCATCCTCGGCGAGCCCGCGCCGCGTTCCGACGAAGGCGTCGGCCAGCGCCATCACCGCCGACGTGGCGGCGAGCAGCCCGTCCGTCTCCTCGAACGGTTCGATGAAGGCTTCGATCTCGGCGCGATGATCGATATCGGGCGAGCGCAGGACCTCTGCCAGGGCCCGTCCGCGCACGAATGTCTCGGGTTGGATCGACATGGCGGGATGACCGGCTGATGGCGGGACTATCCCCGCACGGGTTGACCTGCCCGATTTGTCGGCCAAACCTCCGCCCTTCGCAATGGAAAATATGGGGAGCGGAGTTTCAGGTGCTGCCTTCGCGCCATCCGGACGGCCGCGCCTGCGGGCGCGCTTTAGCCTGTGCAACCGGGGTCTGGAAGGGAAGGGGAAATGGTGCTGCCAGAGAGGATTGAACTCTCGACCTCTCCCTTACCAAGGGAGTGCTCTACCACTGAGCTACGGCAGCTAGTTGACATCCGGCGGCGCGTGCCTGCCTGGAAGCGGGCGGACACTGCCACAAGGTATTCGCCCGCGCAAGCGCGCAAATGCCATTAAATGCGTTCTTCCACGCTTGTCTGTGGACTCACGCTGCCGCAGCCTGCGGCCGCAAGGTCAGGCCGAGCTTCTGCCATACCGCGACGAGCCCGTCGGCGAGGTCGGCGATGAGATCGTCGCTGTGGAAAGGTGTCGGAGTAATACGCAGCCGCTCGGTGCCACGGGGCACCGTTGGATAGTTGATGGGCTGCACATAGATGCCGTGCTCGACGAGCAGCAGGTCGCTCGCCCGCTTGGTCAGTTCGGGGTCGCCGACGATGACTGGCACGATATGCGTCGGGTTCGACTTGACCGGCAGCCCGGCGGCATTGAGGACGGCCTTGGTGCGCGCCACCTGGGCGCGGTGCCGGCGACGCTCCTCGCCACTGGCCGACAGATGCTCCACAGCCGCATGGGCGGCGGCGGCGATGGCCGGGGGGAGGGCGGTGGTGAAGATGAAGCCATGCGCGTTGGAGCGGATCGCATCGATGATCAGGTCGCTCGCCGCGAGATAGCCACCGATGCAGCCGAAGCCCTTGGCCAATGTCGCCTCGATGACGTCCAGGCGATCGAGCGCGCCGACTTCCTCGGCATAGCCGCCGCCCGACGCGCCATAGAGGCCAACCGCATGGACCTCGTCGATATAGGTCATCGCGCCATATCGTTCAGCGAGGTCACAGATGGCGTGGATCGGCGCGACGTCGCCGTCCATCGAATAGACACTTTCGAACACGATAAGCTTGGGCCGTGCCGGATCGGCAGTCGCCAGGAGTTCTTCGAGATGGGTGAGGTCGTTGTGCCGGAAGATGACCTTCTCGGCGCCGGAGCGGCGCACGCCCTCGATCATCGAGTTGTGGTTCTGCTCGTCGGAGAGAATAAGGCAGTTCGGGAGGAGCCGTGCGATCGTGGCGATGCCCGTCTCGTTGGAGACGTAGCCGGACGTGAAGACAAGCGCCTTCTCCTTGCCGTGGATCCGCGCCAGGGATTTTTCAAGCTCGACGATCGGCAGGCTGGTGCCGGCGATGTTGCGGGTGCCGCCCGCGCCGACGCCCATGCGCTGGGCCGTCCGCGTGGCCGCCTCGATCGTGACCGCGTGCCGGCTCATGCCCAGATAATCGTTGGTGCACCACACGACCACATCACGCGGCCCGTCCGACGAATGCCAGATGGCGCGCGGAAACCGTTCGACGTCACGCTCCAGCGTCGTGAAAACACGGTAGCGCCGCTCGTCGTGCAGCGTATCAAGGGCGGAGCGGAAGAAATGGTCGTAGATCATGCGGCGTCCCATTCAGCGAGCCTGATCGCCTGCAATCGCGGTCCTGCCCTGCATCAAGGCGACATCGCCAGCTGTGCTCCAAGGCAAGCCATGCGTGTCACATTTTGAGGAATTCCATATTGGCGCGAATGACACAAGACGTCGAGACGCCGCAGGTCACAAATCTCGAAGGACAAAATGCCCAACCCCGCCAGGGATAGTCATCCTGGAAGTGGCCACTTCAGGCTTTGCGGATCGGACGATCCCGTTCCTTTTGGGCTATCGCGTCAAGGATTCGCTGACCCTTGCGCAAGGGCGGCGTTCCTTGGCCCTTGTGACACAGCCCGGAGATGTCTATCGCTTTTCATCGGGAGCTTCGCGCGCCGTGCTCGGCGCATGGCTCACGGGCAAGACAACGCGGATGAGCAGGCTGATCACGGACCGCCATGACGAAAGGTGAGACCGACCCGCGCCGGCAGGCACGGCTGGCCGCGGCCTTGCGCGACAACCTGAAACGCCGCAAGGAGCAGGGTCGGGCGCGCAAGGCGGGGGTGTCGGACCAGCCGGCGGGCATTTCGCCGGCGGCTGCGCCGCATGATCATGCGGTGGATAGCCATAGAGCAGATACTCATGGGGCGGGCGGGCAGCGTCCAGTGAAAGAGGACTGATTGTCGATGGATCGAATTCGCATCGTGGGGGGCGAGCCGCTTGTTGGTACGCTGCCCATCTCCGGGGCCAAGAACGCGGCCCTGCCCCTCATGATCGCCTCCCTCCTCACGGAGGAGACGCTGGAATTGCACAACGTTCCCCGCCTTGCAGATGTCGGGCTTCTCCTGCGGATCCTCGGCAATCACGGCGTGGACCACAGCATCGCGGGCAAGCGTCCTGGCCAGACGGCGGAGACCGGGCAGACCATCCGCCTCAAGGCCAGCAGCATCATTGATACGGTTGCTCCGTATGAGCTCGTGTCGCGCATGCGGGCAAGCTTCTGGGTGCTCGGCCCTCTTGTGGCGCGGATGGGGCAGGCGCGGGTCTCGTTGCCGGGTGGCTGCGCGATCGGCACGCGGCCTGTCGATCTCTTACTGATGGCGCTGGAACGACTCGGTGCCGAGATCGAGATCGACGCGGGCTATGTGCTCGCGCGTGCCCCGAAGGGCTTGCGCGGCGCGGAAATCACCTTCCCCAAGGTCACGGTGGGTGGCACCCACACCGCGCTGATGGCGGCCGTGCTGGCTGAAGGCACCACGGTTATCGAGAACGCGGCTTGCGAGCCGGAGGTGACCGATCTCGCCCTCTGCCTCGCGAAGATGGGCGCGCGAATCACCGGCGCCGGCACGACGCGCATTGTCGTGGAAGGGGTGACCAGCCTTGGCGGAGCGGAGCATTCCGTGCTGCCCGATCGCATCGAGACCGGCACCTATGCCATGGCAGTTGCCATGACCGGGGGCGATGTTCTCCTTGAAGGCGCCGAGCCGGACCTTCTGCAGTCGGCGCTCGATGTGCTGGTCGAGGCCGGAGCGGAGATCAGTGTCAGCAATGAGGGCATCCGCGTGAAGCGCAATGGCGCTGGCCTTGCCAGCGTTGATGTCACGACGCAGCCCTTCCCCGGCTTCCCGACCGATTTGCAGGCGCAGCTGATGGCCCTTATGACCCGGGCCAAGGGGACGACCCGTATCCGCGAGACTATCTTCGAGAACCGCTTCATGCACGTGCAGGAGCTGGCGCGCCTCGGCGCCCGCATTCGTCTTGATGGCGATGTCGCCTATGTCGACGGCGTCGAGCGGCTCAAGGGCGCGCCCGTCATGGCGACCGACCTGCGTGCCTCGGTTTCACTCGTCATCGCAGCCCTCGCGGCCGAGGGTGAAACCATGGTGAACCGCGTCTACCATCTTGATCGCGGCTTCGAGGCGCTTGAGGCCAAGCTTGGACGCTGCGGCGCCCGAATCGAGCGCATCTCCGGCTGAGTGCAGGCCTGCCCCCCCTGTGCGTGACCGCATGCGTTGCATGCTTCCAGGGAAATGAGGCAACGCTCGTGGCCAAACCAGAGCATCAAAAAAACCGCCGCTGGCGACAGCGGCGGTTTGGCTTTTAGGGTATCCCGTCGTCGCGGCTACTGGATGATGCCGCGTTTACGCCCGAAGCCAGGGATGTCGCAGCGGCAGGGACCTCCTGAAGGACCGACAGCCGGGCAGCTTCCGCGGGAGGTCACGCAGTAACGGCCACCCCTTGGACCCCGCCGATCGTCCCAGCCGCCGCGACGATCGTCCCAATCACCGCGGCGGTCGTTGCGGCGTTCCCACTCCTGCTGGCGGCGCCACTCTTCACGACGCCTTTCCTCACGGGGATCATAGCGTGGCGGCCCACGATCATCATAATAGTCGCGTCCGTAGCCCGGAGGGGCATACTGGGCCAGCGCTGTCTGGGGCACCGCCATCCAGCCGGCCACGAGTATCGCGAACAGCGACAGAAAAAGGCGAAGAGACATTGTTTCCTCCAAACCCCACATGATGCTGCATGAGCAGTCTCAAGGGGGCGAATAGTCAGAGAGTAGCGAAGCCGATGACACGATCCGCGCGAATTGAGTTTTATGCCTCAACGCTCGATGCCGGGGAATGTTTCATCGACGCCGGAGCCGCCGCATCTGTTGCGTCGGCCCCGACCGGCGGATAACAAACCATGAGTGCGTCAATTTTTGGTGTTTTCAGAGACGCATGGGGACCGGAAATGGACGAGATCAAGCTTATTGCCCTCGACCGCGAAGACTTGTCCGTCATCTCGGCCCATCTCCAGGATGCGCTGTTGCGTGTCGAGGATCTGACCTATCTGCCGCACAGGCGCTGCTTCGCGATGGCCGTCCACCGCTTCGACTGGGAGGTTCCCGCCGAGGGCAAGCCGCAGCGGCGGCTCGCCGCCCTGCATTTCAACCAGGTTGAACGCGTTCGCCGCACCAAGATCGATCCGGCCAGCAACGGCGAGGTTCTCAACTTGCTCGCCATCGATTTCATCGAGACGGAGGCACCATCCGGCCTGGTGTTGCTATTGTTCTCGGGCGGAGCGGCGATCGAGCTGCGCGTCGAGTGCATCGAGGCCCAGTTGCGGGACCTCGGGCCGGCTTGGGATGCACCCGGCCGTCCCCGTCATGAAACGTCCTGATCGCGGCACTCATCCGCCTGTTTCCAGACCATTGATGTAGCCAGAGACGAATGACCAAAGCGCCAGACACTTCGCCCGCCGGCGGCCCGCTCGAGCTCAACAGCGCGGCAGCCGATTTTCCCGCCCGCTTTGCTGACCTTCTTGCCATGAAGCGTGAGGTCTCCGAGGAGGTCGACCAAGCCGTCGCCCGCATCGTACAGGCCGTCATCGAGGGCGGCGACCAGGCGGTGATCGATTTCTCGCGCCAGTTCGACCGGCTTGAGCTGACCCCGGACACCCTGCGGGTGAGCGAGGATGAGCTCGATGCGGCAGCCGGCGCCTGCGACAGCGACACGCTGGCGGCGCTCCAGACGGCCCGCGACCGGATCGAGGCTTATCACAGCCGCCAATTGCCCAGGGATGAGCGTTTCACGGATGCTCTTGGCGTGACCCTCGGCTGGCGCTGGACGGCGATCGGAGCCGTCGGGATCTACGTGCCCGGCGGCACGGCGAGCTATCCATCGTCCGTGCTGATGAATGCGGTGCCTGCCAAGGTTGCTGGGGTCGAGCGCGTCGTGATGGTCGTTCCGACACCCGACGGCGCGGTCAATCCGCTGGTCTTCGCCGCCGCGCGCCTTGCGGGCGTGGATGAGGTCTATCGCATCGGCGGTGCGCAGGCCATCGCCGCGCTGGCCTGCGGCACGGATAGAATTCGGCCCGTCGACAAGATCGTGGGCCCGGGCAACGCCTATGTGGCGGCCGCCAAGCGGCGTGTATTCGGGCGGGTGGGCATCGACATGATCGCCGGTCCGTCCGAGGTCCTGGTGCTGGCGGATGCCTCGGCCAATCCGGAATGGATCGCCGCGGATCTCCTCGCCCAGGCCGAGCACGACACGGCAGCCCAATCCATCCTCATCACCGATGATCGCGCGTTGGCCACGGCGGTGAAAGCATCAGTCGAAGGACAGCTTGCGACCCTGCCGCGCCGGGAGATCGCCGATGCCAGCTGGCGGGACTTCGGCGCCATCATCCATGTGCCTTCCTTGGCCGCGGCGGTCCCGCTGGTCGATCGTCTGGCGCCGGAGCATCTTGAGATCATCGCGAAGGACGCCGAGGAACTCGCGGGACGCATCCGCAACGCTGGTGCAATTTTCCTCGGTGGTCATACTCCCGAAGCGATCGGCGACTATGTCGGGGGCTCCAACCACGTGTTGCCGACCGCGCGTTCGGCGCGCTTCTCATCCGGGCTCGGGGTACTCGACTTCATGAAGCGGACGTCTATCCTGCAATGCACGCCCGACAGCCTCGCGGCTCTCGGTCCGGCCGCGATCGCTCTTGGCCGGGCAGAGGGGCTTGATGCCCATGCGCGTTCAGTCAGCATCCGCCTTAATCGATGAGTGAGACAGGAGACAGGGTTGGGAGACGCAACGCTTCGCCGCCGCCTCGTTTCCGTCACGCTTGATGAAGTGTCCATCGGCCGGGGCAATCCCGACCAGGAACACGAGCGTGCTGTCGCCATCTGGGATATCGTCGAGGCCAACTCCTTCGCCATACCGGGTGATGAAGGGGGTCCCTATTGCCTCGGCATTTCGCTTGTGGAGAAGAAGCTCGCGCTGGACATCCGCCGTGAAAATGGCGAGGCGGTGATCGCCCACGTGCTATCCCTCACGCCTTTTCGCCGGGTGATCAAGGACTACAGGCTCGTTTGCGACAGCTATTACGCGGCGATCCGCAGCGCGACCCCGGCGCAGATCGAGGCGATCGACATGGGGCGCCGGGGACTGCACAACGAAGCCTCCGAACTTCTGCGGGACCGGCTCAACGGCAAGGTTGAGGTTGATTTCGACACGGCCCGGCGCCTGTTCACCCTGATCTTCGCGTTGCACTGGAAGGGGTGAGCCCATGGCAGAGCTGTCGCCTGCCGGCGCTCGCGAGGTACGGGCGATTCTGTTCATGTGTGCCCACAACGCTGTGCGCTCGCCGATGGCGGCGGGCATTGCCCGTCATTTCTTCGGCCGCACGATCTACGTCACGTCTTGTGGCGTCCGGCCTGATGAACTCGATCCCTTCGCCGTGGCGGTCATGGACGAGATCGGCGTTGCAATCGGAGATCACAGCCCGCAGTCACTGGATGATCTCGCCGATTTGAGTTTCGACCTGATCGTGACCCTCTCCCCGGAGGCCCATCACCAGTCGCTCGAACTGACGCGGACGCATGCTTTCGATGTGGAATACTGGCCAACTCACGACCCCACCGCCACAGAAGGGACGCGCGACCAGAGGCTCGATGCCTATCGCAGCGTCCGCGACCAGTTGACCCAGCGCATTCTCCAGCGTCTTTCAAAGCTGCCCTGAGGCGAGTGCTTTTCCCGGAGCACGGCGGTCGGTCGCGGACCTTGGCTCTAGATTTCTCCTTCCCGGCGGCGCGACCATTTGAGCGCGCCGGCAGTTGCCAGCACGATCAGTGCCCCGATTGCGGCGGCCGAGTACAACACCTGCGAGACTGGCATGAGCGCTCCGTCATGGGCTGCATCCGGAAAGGCGAGCCCGGAGCCGACCGAGCTGAGCTGTGCCACGACCAGAGGATCCGAGACGAGCATTTCGCCGGCGATCCAGCCGAGAAGCAACGCGCCCGCCCAGACGAAGATGGGATAGCGTTCGAGCAAGGCCATGATCAGCGTGGACCCTACCATGATAAGCGGGATCGACAGCACGAGACCAAAGATGAAAAGCCATGGATTGCCGTGAGCGGCTGCCGATATGGCGACGACATTGTCCAGACTCATGACGGCATCGGCGATGGCGATGGTGCGTACCGCCTGCCACAAGCTGGTGCTCTCGCGGATGTGGTGCTCGCTGTCTTCCTCCCCGACCGCAAGCTTCACGGCGATCCATAGGAGAAGAAGGCTGCCTGCGATGCGCAGGAAAGGCAGTTCCAGCAGATAGCTGATGATCAGCGCGAAAATAATCCTGAGGCAGACGGCGGTGCTCGCCCCTAAAAAGATACCGACGCGCTTCTGCCGCGCCGGCAGAGAGCGGCAGGCCAATGCGATGACGACGGCATTGTCGCCTGACAGAAGCAGGTCGATCCAGGCGATTTGCAGGATCTGAAGCAGGATTTGCGGGTCGAAGAGCATAAGGGTAACTCGATCGGAGGGCAGGCTACGCGCCAAGAGGCTGGACCAGGATACGAGCTCAGAGATGAGCTAAGAGACATGGACGAAGCCTCCGGCGCGGCTGGCTCCACCCTATACACGACCGACGCCTTCCGCGGGGGGACGTGAAGGCAAATCAGCCATGCGCCAAATCGTCATGCGCGACGCATCACGCAGATGTTCTGACATTCGTCTGCAAAACACCATCCATTAGGCTTGTCGGTGGATAAGTGTCGCGTCTGGCGCATAGGGCCGAATTTCCGATGGCTATGCTATGTGTTTTCGGAATATCAGGTGCGCTTAGTGAACGATTCTTAAAGAATCGCCGTTATTGTCAGTGGGAACAAGCTGAGTCGGGGCTTTCGCTGCCCCCGGAGTTGCAGTAGGCCTTTGGACAACGTTCAAACGGAAGTGCACCCCTCGACATTTTTGACGATGACGAGGCAGATCCGGTCAGGTGCGGCCCTGGTCAGCTCTCAATTTGGCCATCTCCAGTCTTGGCCAATCTGGCCTCGGCGCCCATGGCTGGTCGCGGAGCCGATCGCTTCACAAGCAGATTGCGAAGGTTGAATCATGTGGCAAGCGTGGATGCGGCTGTCGCGTGACGTGACGCTTCTGGGTTTCGAGGCTCAGGAAGTCATTGCATTGCGCATGCTGCGGCTGGCCGGTGGCGGTCCCGTGGCAGAGGCGGAAATGAACCGTATGGTTGACGAGAAGGTCACCGCCTTCGTCGAGGTCGCGGCCACTCTTGCGACGGGCGGTGCGGCCGAACATGTCGTGAGCCGGCTTCGCCGCAAGGTTCGCGCCAATGGCCGCCGGCTGCGGCGCTGACAGCAGCGTGGCGCGGCCCGGATAATCCGAGGGAGGCGGTGAAAATCTGGCGCAGGCCTGCGTGATAGCTGGCCATGTGGTGGGTGTGCCGCTTCGATGCCTAGGAGCTTCATACCCCCGGCTTCATCCCCTGAGCTTGGCGCGAGAGCGCTTGGCAGCGCGCTGCTGATGCGTTTCGGTCGATGGGGGACCTCGAACGCCGGAATACCTGCCGGCGCGCAAGTCTCGGCGAAGAGCTCCAGATAACTGTCGCGGAATTGATCTATTCGGCGCCGCAGGCGAGGCGTTTTTCCAGCGTGCCGATCGACGAGGTTGTCGTTCGATTACGGCCGGTGACAGGATCGCGATAGGTGCTCACGGCACAATCGCTGGCCAGGACAACAACCCGGCCGTCGCGCTCACCGAACAGGACGGCGAGGCCGCCCCACAGAACCAAACCGGCGGCGATGGCTCCGGCCCAGCCCACAATCGTGGCAGATCTGCGCGTTATGACTGGCCGGGCGCGCCGCGCCTGTGGTGACACCGCGGTTTTGGTGCAAAGGCTGAAAACAAACGACATTTGATCAACATACCTCGTGCCCTGCAATGGGCCGGAAAATCAGTGCTCGGTCTCGGGAAATGCAGGCAAGCTCTCCCGAGCGCCCCATTCCGGGAATGCACCGCGGCTGGGGGAGTTCCCGCGATCCTTCCGGGACAGGACCCGAGCAAGTCCTGTTTAGCGGGTGCTGCGCCACGGGCGATGACAACGGGGTTTCTGTTTGTAACGAAGCGTTACAGAAATCCGCTTGCTGCCCTGTTTGCGCATCTCCTAAGAAGCGCGCATATCGTCCTGATCGAAAACGAAGGAGCATGGCGCATGTCGGCGACCACTGCTCAGCCCCATGTGCTGATCGTTGATGACGACCCCCAGATACGCGGAATGTTGGTGCGTTTCCTGGCTGATCATGGCTTTCGCACCACCGAAGCTGCGAATGGCGAACGTATGTTCGCGGCGCTTGCTGCCGGGCGCTTCGATATGATCGTCCTCGACATCATGATGCCAGGGGAGGATGGCCTTTCCCTGTGCAGGCGTCTGCGAGCAGGCAACCCGGTGCCTATTGTGCTGCTAACGGCGATGAATCATGACGCGGACCGGATCGTTGGACTCGAACTGGGCGCCGACGACTATGTGACAAAACCGTTTAACCCGCGCGAACTTCTGGCTCGCATTCGCGCCATTCTTCGTCGCATGCAGAGCGCTGGCCAAGCCGCCGAAGCGCAGGGTAACGGTCGCGGCAGCTTCAGCTTTTCCGGCTGGCGGCTCGATGCCTCCCACCGCACTCTCCATTCGCCGGACGGGGTGCTGACGGATCTCACGTCCGGTGAGTTTGATCTGCTCCTGGCCTTTGTCGAGCATCCCGAACGGGTATTGAGTCGCGATCAGTTGCTCGATCTCGCCCACGGGCGGGTAGGCCAGCTGTTTGATCGCAGCATCGATGTGCAGGTCAGCCGCCTCCGGCGCAAGATCGAGATCGATCCGCAAGATCCACAACTCATCAAGACCGTCCGCAGTGGAGGCTATATTTTCACGACTGCGGTCGCGCGGGGCGACGGCGCGTGAGCCTGTGGCGCAGATTATCTGCGACGAGCCTCGCGACGCGCATCGGTGTCGCGGTCACGCTGACGCTCGCTGCCGTGCAGATCGTCAATATCGTCGCGTTCCTGCTCGTTCCCGCGCCCCATATAACCGTGTTCCAGGCGGGCTGGATCGCCGATGCCACGATCGAGGCCTACCAGCTGGTCGGGAAAACGCCCCCTGACGCGCGCGCCGCGGCCCTCGAGGCCTTGCCAGCGACGCAATGGCTTCGGTTCTCCGTCGCCGATCGTCGCCCGGCGCCACCGCAGCCGCCGCGTTCCCTGTGGTGGCCATGGGATTGGTTGAGCCCCCGGCCGCCGCCACCCGAGGGACCGCCCTTTCGTGAGGAGGTGAAGTGGCCTTTTGACCGACTCGTCCTGTTGCTGAAGGCTGGTCTTGAAGCTCACCAAACACCGGTGGTGCTGACGCTGGAACCGTCCGAACGCGAAGGCGGCCGCTTCGGGCCGCCGGTGGTGAGTGTGGTACCGCCGGGCGCCGATGCCCTGCCTGCACCGCCCAACATGGTCATCGCGCGGGAGACGGTGTTGCCGCCCGGGTTCGCGATCGGCTTGCCCCTCGACAGCGAGGCCCATGGAGGCTGGCTGGTGGTGGAGCCTAAGGACGCCCCGTTCCGAGCGCGCCTTTTCGAGTGGGATCGGCTTCGCAGTCTGACGCTCTTCGTCTTGAGCCTCACTCTTATTGCCGTGCTGTCGGTTTGGATGGCGCGCAGCATGCTGAAGCCTCTTCAACGCCTCGTCATGGCCGCGGAAAGGCTTGGTCGTGAGCGCGAAATGACACCGATCGAGCCTCCGCCGATCCGCGAATTCGCGGCCATCGCTCGCGCGTTCAACGACATGCAGGTGCGCCTGAAGCGTTTCGTCGACGAGCGAACGATGGTTTTGGCCGCGATCTCTCATGACCTGCGCACACCACTGACCCGGCTCCGGCTCGTGGCGGAATATCTCGACGATCCGGCGCAGCGCCGGCAGGTGATGTCCGACATCGCCGAGATGGAAACCATGGTCGAGGCCACGCTCACCTTCGCCAGTGGGGAGGCCAAGCGTGAGCAGCATCGGGCCGTCGATATCGCGTCACTGCTGATCAGCCTCTGCGACAATGTCACCGATGAAGGTGGGGAGGCGGGCTATATGGGGCCGGATCACGCGACGTGCCGTTGCCAGCCCGTCGCCATGCGGCGTGCCCTGGCCAATATCATCCACAATGGTGCCAAATATGGGGGCGCCGTAACGGTCAGCCTGGTGGTGGCACCAAAGACGATGAAGGTGATTGTCGAGGACAATGGCCCGGGTATCAGGCCCGAGGATGTGGAGCGGGCACTGGCTCCGTTTCAGCGGCTTGAGACCTCCCGAAGCCGCGAGACGGGTGGCACGGGATTAGGGCTGACGATCGCCCGCGACATCATCAGCGGGCACGGGGGGAGCATTGTCCTGGAGCCGCGCAATCCCGGCCAATCTCCAGTGGGCCTGAAGGTTACCGTGAGTTTGCCGCGATGAGCCACGCTTCTATACTGGCTTCAATAACACTAGAGGAAATTGAAAAGGTACAAGAGGATAATCACGGACACGGGCACACCGAGAATCCAGAGAATGATACCGCGCATGTCTGTCTCCTTCTGTTATTTCTCACCCTCAACAACCGGTCATCCCTGATTTTTGTTCCAGATCTCCTGCGCCTGGGGCGATAGACTGGCGGGACGGCACGTTTCTTGGAGGTGCCGGACAGGATGGAACGCGCGCAGCATGGGCTTGGCCCTGGATAGCGCAGTGGTCCGGGCATGATCGCTGCAGGGCTCTGATCGCGCGAAGCGGCGAATTGTGCGGGGCGCAAGCCGAAGGGATGAGCGGCGTCTTCGCAAGCAGGTCTCTTCTGGCGCGATCCGACATTTAACGGATCGTTAAGAGACTCTGTCGTTGCCCGGCGCGCGCTCTTCTGGCTCTTCGTCCTGTCGCCCCAAGTCCAGGCACGAGCCCATGACATGTGGGGATTGGGGATAACCTCTGTGCCGGGAGGGGATGTCGGCCCGGAGTCTGCCCTATGTCTCGCCAAAGGCGCTTACACTTTCGGCCGTGATGCTCTAAGGACAAGATATGCGAACCATTCAGGCGAGTGATCGTCCTGATGGTCGATGACATGTTATGGCCATGCGGTTATCTCAGTTTTGTCTCGATTCGCTGTCAGCGGACTTCCATCGCCTTGGTGCCGGCGTCCTGCCGTCACTGAACTCCTTTCAGTAGATCGTACCCTCGTGGGAGCGTAACCATGACCAATGTTCCGCCAAATTCCGAGGACCAATCGAGCAGTGTTGCGGCTCTCGGCCTGCGTTGGGCTGCATTGCGCGGCATGCTTGCGTCCCCGCTGATCAACGCCGACGATCAGAAGTCGCTGCGTGACGACCTCCTGCGCGAGCTGCGCACGGTTGAGCGTTCCATCGGCAGCATCGAGGCCCGCAACACCTTCGAGGTGTCGGCCAAGATCGATGTCATCAAGGAAGCGTTGAAGCATATCGGCTTTGGCGACACCGGCTGGGGGCAGGATCTGCTCGAGAGCATCCGCCGCGACGTCATGAACATGGCGCAGTCCGCCGCCAAGAACGATCCGCGCCAGCCCGGCCATCCCATGCGCCCGGTCGGTCGCTCCATGGAAACGCCGACCCCGGCGCCTGCCCCGCAGCAGCCCCCGCGTTCGGAGAGCTGAGCGGCTTATTCCGGCTCGCGCTTTCCACGTTTTAGGTGACACGGCCGCCTCCACGAGGCGGCCGTTGTCGTTTGGGGCGGCGTGCCGCCTTCAGGCCTCCGCGCCGACGCCGACGGCGGGGAGAGAGAGGCCGCCCGGTTTCACGTCGAGTCCGAACAGGCTGTTGTGAAGGTCTGTCAGGGCTGTCCCGATGGCGCCGATCAAGGCGGCGCGGTTGCCAAGCCGGCTGATGGCGAGGCGGGGCGGCACATGCCCGCAACGGGCGAGGTGGTGCCGGACGCGCTCGAACAGCTCGGTCCTGACGCCGATGCTGCCCCCGAGCACGATGACCTCCGGGTCGATCAGCGCCTGCACCGCGACCAGCGCTGGCGCGATGAGCCGGGCTGTCTCGTCGATGGTCACGGCTGCGATGTCATCGCCGGCCTCAAGAGCCGTGAAGATTTCGCGCACGGTTGTACCCGCGGTGCCGCCGTAGTCGCGATAGCGATCGGCGATGGCCTTGCTGCCGACGGCGGTCTCCAGGGTCCCGAGCATAAATCCCCTGGGATCATAGGGGTCGCCGCCGATGGGCAGATAGGCGATCTCGCCGGCGGCCCCGCGAGCACCACGGAGAAGCTTGCCATCCGCCACGATGCCCATCCCGATACCGGTGCCGAGGGCGATGAAGGCGAAGGTGCCGGCGCCCGCGCCATGTCCCTGCCATTGCTCGCCTTTCACGGCGAGATTGACGTCATTTTCGATGGCGATGGTGATGCCGAGACGCTCACGCAGGGCTCCCGCCACATCGATTCGGTCGACGCCGGGAATATTGGGCGCGACGGTGATGGCGCCGCTCTCGGCGTCGACCACGCCGGGCGTGCCCATCACGCCGAAGCGCAGGCCCGTGGCGGGGACATCAGCCGCGGCCGCGAGGCGGCGGGCCAGCGCGGCGATCTGCTCCACGACGTGAAGGCCGCCCCGCAGGTCCGTCGGCACTTCCTCTTCCGCCAGCACGGCTCCGGCAAGATCCGCGACGGCAATCCGCAGCTTGGTGCCGCCGAGATCGAGGCCGAGCACGAAGGCGGCCTTGTTGTTGATTTCATAGGTCACGGCACTGCGCCCGAGCACGCCTTGCGTGCGCCCGCGCTCCCGCAGCCAGCCGCCATCCTCCAGTTCGCGCACCACATCGGAGGTGGTCTGCTTGGACAGTCCCGTGATCTTGGCGATCTGCGCGCGCGAGATCGCTCCTTCGTTGAGCACGGCCTGAATGACGGTGCGCAGCGAGATTTGCCGGGCGACTGGCGTGGAGGGCGCATCGGTTGCCATGACGACCTCGCAAGGAGTGAACCGGATCCATAATGTCTGGGAGATTGACTAAATCACCGGTGGCGGGGCGTCAACTCATCGAGCATGTCTTTCGGGGATGCCCGTCCTGCGGTTGAAACACGCAGTTTTTGGTTGCTTTCGTCAGGGAGCTTTACAAAAATGGCGTGATAACCTGGCCTGGGCTCCGCGCCGACTCGGTTTCTTCGTGCCTGGGCGCGGGGGGGGGGGACCGGATCTGGGGAACAGGCCTCTACAACAACACCGCCGCGATGCGCCTTGCCGAGGAAACCGTCATGCCAGCCGCCCAACCGCTTGCCGTCCTTCCCATCTTGCGCATCGGTTTCATCGGCTCCGGCTTCATCGCGCGTTTCCATCTGCAGGCGCTGACCGGCGTGCGCAACGTGGTCGTCGCCGGCGTCTACAGCCCGCGCGCGGAGCGGCGCGAGAGCTTCGCCGCGCTGGCCGAGAGCCTCGATCTCGGTCCTTGCCGCAGCTTCGACGGTCTTGAGGCGATGCTCGTTTCCGGCGAAATCGATGCGCTGTGGATCACCACGCCGAACCACACCCGGCTCGCCACCATGCGCGCCGTCCATGCGGCGGTGAAGGAGGGGCGGGCGCCTCTCCGGGCGGTCGCTTGCGAAAAACCGCTGGCCCGGACACTGCGGGAAGCGCGCGAGATGCTGGCGCTCGCCGAGGACGCGGGGCTGCTCCACGGATATCTCGAGAACCAGCTGTTCTCCACCGCCGTCCAGCGCGGTCGTGACATCGTCTGGCGCCGCGCCGCGCCGACGACCGGGCGCCCTTATCTTGCCCGCGCGGCGGAGGAGCATGCCGGCCCGCATGAGCCCTGGTTCTGGCAGGGTGACAAGCAGGGCGGCGGTGTGCTCTCGGACATGATGTGCCACAGCGTCGAGGTGGGGCGCTTTCTGCTCACGGCACCCGATGAGCCGCGCGATGCGCTGAAGCTCGTCTCGGTCAATGCCACCGTCGCCAATCTCAAATGGACGCGGCCCGCCTATGCGGCAAAGCTCGCCGCCGCCATGCCGGGGGTGGACTACATCAACCGCCCGGCGGAGGATTTCGCGCGCGGCATCCTGACCTTCGCAGGCCCGGACGGCGAAACCGCGATCGTCGAGGCAACCACCTCATGGGCCTATGTGGGGCCGGGGCTGCGCATCACGCTCGAACTGCTCGGCCCGGAATATGCGATGGAGTTCTCGTCGCTGAACACCGGGCTCAAGGTGTTCCTGTCGCGCGCCGTGGAGGGCGATGCCGGCGAGGACCTCGTCGAAAAGCAGAACGCCGAGCAGGGGCTGATGCCCGTGCTCGACGACGAGGCCGGCATCTATGGCTATACCCTGGAAAACCGCTATTTCGTCGACTGCTTCCGCCGCGGTGTCATGCCCTTCGAGACCTTCCACGACGGCGTCGCCGTGGTCGAGATGCTGATGGCCCTCTACCGCTCCTCCGAACTCAACCGCACCGTCGAGCTGCCGGATTCCACGCTGGAGGATTATGTGCCGGTGGTGGCGAGGGGGTGAGTGATGAATACGGTCTATAACTTGTGGTACACGCGCGAATACGAGGATCGCGAAGATACCTTATTGCATATCGGCATCTATGTGACTGCCAAGGATTGCGAGGAGGTTATCGAAAAGCTAAGCGACAAGCCGGGTTTTCGCGACTATCCGGAAGGGTTCTCATTTGAAGCCGTGACTTTGGGCTCAACTGGCTGGCAGGAAGGTTTTGTCACGGTATATTATCCCGCTAAGGAGCGTGAGGCCGAGGATTTTCCAGCTATTCCAGAAGCGCATAAGTCATAAGAATTTTTGCTCTTTGTGGAGCATTTATATTTTTGATTGCTCGGGCGGTTAGGCGTGTCATTGCCAAGAGAAAGCTTCTCACGATTGAATTCTTGAATCGGGCAGAGGCATTCAGTCCTTTTTCGCAGGGGCATTCCAAATACCGCCCACCCTCGTTCCCTCCCGCAATCCGTGTCACACTCCCGGCGAATCGCGATAAGCGGCGTGGCGGATGTCCGTTGGTCCGCGTGCAGAGTACCTGGGAGGCCTCATGATCGTCGTCTTTGGCTCGGTGAACATCGATCTCATCAGCACGGTCGAGCGCTTTCCCCATCCCGGGGAGACCATCACCGGCGCGGACCATGTCGTGGCGGCGGGGGGCAAGGGGGCCAATCAGGCGCTCGCGGCCCGGCGCATGGGGGCCGAGGTTGCCTTTGTCGGCGCGGCCGGGACTGACAATTTCGCGGATCTCGCCCTCGCGCATCTTCACGCGGATGGTGTCCATCTCGACCATGTCGCGACGGCGGACGGCGTTACCGGCACTGCCTTCATCACCGTGGACGCGAACGGCGAGAACCAGATCGTGCTGTCACCGGGCGCCAATGCGCAGGTGAAGGCGGCGGCGCTGGATGAGATTGTCACGGCTGCGGGCGACAGCCTGCTGACGCAGGGCGAGGTCTCCATGGGCGAGACCGAGAAGGCGCTGGCCTGGGCCAAGGGGCGTGGGATGACCCGCATCTTCAATCTCGCGCCAGCACGGCCCGTGTCCACGAAGCTTCTGTCCCTGGTCGATATCCTCATCGTCAACGAGGAGGAATTGCGACAGGTCGCCGAGCGCTCCGGTCTGCATGGCGGCGCGAGTGATGTCGTGGAGAAGCTCGCCTCGGATCTCGGCCTCGGCGTCGTGGTGACCCTCGGCGCCCAGGGGGCTCTGGCCCATGTGGATGGGCAGACCGCGCGCTGTCCCGGTTTTCCCGTCGATCCCGTCGATACGACGGGGGCGGGCGATGCCTTTGTCGGCGCTTTCGCGGCCGCGCTCGATGCGGGGCTGCGTCTGGAAATCGCTATCCGACAGGGTTGCGCAGCCGGTGCGCTCGCTTGCCTGAAGCAGGGCGCTCAACCGAGCCTGCCCCGCCGCGACGATGTCGAGGCGCTGCTCGAAGAACGCAGGCAGGTTTGAGGGCAATCGATCGTGGAAGTCTGGCACCGATCCCTCCCTGAAGGGAGGGGGCCTCGCGTCAGCGAGGGCGGGTGGGGCTGCGCGGCCGGAAGTAATGCTCTGCTGACCAGGTGGTAGTGTCGTTCGCTTTTGCCGGGGCGGCGTCAGATCGGACCCCACCCGGCGCCTGCGGCGCCACCCTCCCCTGAAGGGGAGGGATCTGAGCGGGGATGAGAGAAGCCTGGCCTGAAGACCACAACTGGTGTGATGATCCCGGAGGTCTGGTGACCTCGGGGATCATCTTCGGACGACGTCATGCGCGACTTTTGGGCCGGACGTTGGGTCCGGCCCGTTCGCCGGGACGGCTCAGCGCCCGACCTGGCTCACGAACTTCGTGTTGAGATAGGCCTCGACCGCCTCGATGCCGCCTTCCGAGCCATAGCCGGAATCCTTGACGCCGCCGAAAGGAACTTCCGGCAGGGCAAGGCCCAGATGGTTGATGGTGATCATGCCGGTTTCCATGACATCCGACACCGTCGCGATACGCTCGCTGGAGCGCGTGAAGGCGTAGCCGGCGAGGCCGAAGGGCAGGCGATTCACTTCCGGCACGAGCGCATCGAACTCCGAGAAGCGCGAGAACAGCGCCACCGGGCCGAAGGGCTCCTCGTTCATGATGCGCATGGAGGGCGTGACGTCCGTGAGCACGGTGGGCTCGAGGAAGTTGCCGGTATTGCCGACGCGCTTGCCGCCGGTGACGAGCGTGGCGCCGTTCTGCACGGCATCGTTGATCAGCTCTTCCACCGCGAGGCGGCGGCGTTCGCTGACGAGCGGCCCCATGGTCGTCGACGGGTCCATGCCGTCGCCCACCTTCACGGCCTTGGCGCCGGCGACGAAGGTTTCCAGGAATTCGTCATAGGCGCCGTCCTGCACATAGAAGCGCGTGGGCGAGATGCAGACCTGGCCGGCATTGCGGAACTTGGAGCCGACCATGATCTTGCCCGCCTCGGTCACATTGGCGTCGTCGAACACCACCACCGGTGCGTGGCCGCCGAGTTCCATCGTGGCCCGCTTCATATGCGTGCCGGCGAGCGCCGCGAGATGCTTGCCGACCGGCACGGAGCCCGTGAAGGACACCTTGCGGATGACGGGATGGGCGATGAGATAGGACGAGATCTCCGCCGGGTCGCCATAGACGAGGTTGATGACGCCCGCCGGCAAGCCGGCATCGGCGAAGACGCGGATGAGCTCGGCCGGCGAGGCGGGGGTGTCTTCCGCGGCCTTGACGATGAAGGAGCAGCCGGCGGCAAGGCCGGCGGCGATCTTGCGGGCCACCTGGCTCACCGGGAAGTTCCACGGCGTGAAGGCGGCGACCGGGCCGACCGGCTCCTTGATGGCGAGCTGTTGCACGCCCGGCGCACGCGCGGGGATGAGACGGCCGTAGGTGCGGCGGCCTTCCTCGGCGGCCCAGTCGATGACGTCGGCGGAGGACAGGAGCTCGCCCTTGGCCTCGGGGAGCGGCTTGCCCTGCTCCAGCGTCAGCAGCGGCGCAATGGCATCCGCGCGCTCGCGCAGGAGGTCAGCGGCGCGGCGCAGGAGCTTCGAGCGCTCGAAGGCGGAGATCTTGCGCCAGGTCTCGAAGCCCTTCCGGGCGGCCTTCAGCGCACGGTCGAGGTCGACCTTGTCAGCCTTGGCGAAGCTCCCGATGGCCTCCCCCGTGGCGGGGTTGAGCACCTTCAGGCTTTGCCCTTCCGTTCCCCGTGTCCAGGAGCCGTCAATGAAGAGCTGAACCTCGGGATAAGCGGGTGTGGTCATCGTCAGATACTCCAGGGATCAAATCCGTGTCGTGGGCCGAGGGCGGACAGGCAGGCCGTGCGAAATACACCTTCCGGCGTTGTGATAGACCCTTCACGCGCAGCGAGCCATGGCTTTTCGTGCAATGCACATCAGATGGATCGACGCAGGTGGACGATCAATGGCGCGCTCGGACTTCCAGTTCAGTATGCTGGACCTTGAGGCGATAAGGATGGCGGAGCGGTGCTGTTTCGGTTCAACCCTGTGGTCCTGCGTGAGGCCTGTGGCGTTTGCGGCCGCCGTTTTGCTTCAACCGTCGTCGGATGCATTAGCCAATGTCGGGACAACAGCTTGTGAAAGGAAGCTTGCAATGACGAGCCAGCGTACGGAGGCCTTGGCAGGGGACGATGCCGCCCATGTGGAGCGGCAGCGCGAATGGGTCCGCGGGCATTTCAAGCCTGAATTCCGGCATCGCTATGAGACTGTCGATGGCAAGCTGAGGATCATCCAGGCCCTATTGACGCCAGGCATGATCGAGCCTGACGAGACCTGGAAACTGCAAAGCCTCGGCATCACGTTCGGCGATGCTCTCGCCCAGGAGCTTGGCCTTGCCTGGACCGTCGTGGATGATGCGGTCGGTCGCGACCCCGCGCTTCGCGATGCCGAAAGCGGGCTCATCATTTTCGTTCTGACGATGATTTCCAAGCGTGTGGAAAATGGCGAGGAGATCGACGTTCGCGACCTTTTTGATGGCTCCGTGAAATTAGTGGAAGAGCAGCGGCAACGGCACAGGGATGCCAATACCAAGCGCTGCGATGGATGAAGGGGAACCGGCTTCCCTTCAAACCGTTGTTTTAATGGCGTGATTGCGTATGAGACCCGCGCGGTTGCGCTGCGCTCGCTCCCTTCAAGGGGCGGGCGCTTTGCCATGCAGCTTCCCGGCTTTGCGGATGGCTAAACGGGGGGCTCGGGGTCTGCCTTGGCGATGGTGATATCAATGGACCTCGGCGCGCGCCACCGTGGCGGCGCATACTGGCTCTGGGCGGCGACGAGATAGCGGAGAACGCCGTCGAGCATTTCGCTTGAGTGGCCCCTGGCACGGAGATCGGCAATTGCAGCGCGGTGGCTGCGGATCCTTGCCTGAGCGGCACGGACGGCCTCGGTATCGATCTCGGTGCGGTGACTTTCGGGAACCATGGGTGCCTCCCAGTGTACTACCCATAGAATGCCTAAAAGTTCCCTGTGACAATCATAAAAAAAACACGAATCAGCAAGCGGCACGTGCCAGGTTCCATAGGCGTGTTGGCACGCCGCCGGAACCGCCACGGCCAGGCAGGTGTGCCGTTTCAATCGCACATGCAAATCCATGCCGGCGTAGGGTGCCGTGGCAAGGATTCCCAGGCTTCTGGTGCGCTGCTTTGCCTCAGCTTTTGAGGCAGGTACTGAGGAAAGCCTTCCGTTTATCGCCGGTCAGCGCTTGTTTGGTCGCATCAGCGTTGCAGTCCTTCATCCGCTGCTGCGGAGCGGTGAGCGCCTTTTGCTCCGTGGCACTCGCCTTGCCCGCGAGGCAATCGGACATGAAGGTCTTTCGCTGATCTCCCGCGAGCGATTTTGCTTTGGCATCATTATTACAAGTCGTCATGCGCTCGCGCTGGGCGTTCTGCGCCGCGGACTGGGCGGCCGCCGGTGTGGAGAGACTGAGAGAAAGGACGCTGAGGGTCATGAACGTGGCAAGAAGAGTACGCGTGATCATGGCATCCTCCTGTTGGGAAGCACAGGCTATCGCGCGGTTCGCGCTCACTGGGAATCACTCGCAAGAACAATCTTGCCTCTCTTTATGGCAGATTGATGCGGCCCTCGGGAGTCGATTTGGCTGAACCGTGCAACCGTCGGCCGGAACTGAACGAGCGCTCTCACCGCATCGAATGCTCAGCGCGGACCGCATCCTTGTGGCAATCCGTCGTGGCCTGCGGCGACAGGACCAAGTCCAGCGACTTGCATAAGCTGTTCTCTGGCTTAATGTTAATCGTTCTGAAAGGTGGGGGCCTTCATGACGAAATATCCTGACATACGCGCTGTGGGGGCGAGTATCGAGGTTGAGCTTGAGCAGGGGGTGACGATCTCCGCCTATGTCGGTGACGTCGATGTTGCCTGCGAGCTCGAAGAACTCTGGAGCATGCGGGATAGCCTTGCGGCTACCGCCGTCCATGTGTCGCGGCAGTTATCCGTCATCAGCCGGCAGCAGCGGCCCGATGGGGAGTTGCGTGCGCTGCTCACGGATCTCAGGCGTCAGATCGACGAGCTCGAAGCGTCGTACGAAGTCAATTGAACGTGTTCATGGCCGGTTGCCCAGCTTCCGAGCACCGCAAGATGGCTGTTGCTTGGCCTCAGCTATATCGACCCACCGGCATTGATAGCCGCGATGGCCCGCATGAACACGTCACCCATGGTGTTTGGTCCACGAGGTAACGCGTTCAGGTGCGGGGCATTGCTCGCTCGCGGGGAGGATTGTTCAACGCGCCGGCGTCAGGCGTTCGAGGTCCTTCAGGCGCTTGAGCGCGGCCTGCTGGCGCAACAGGCCGTAGTTGATTCCGCCTGCATTGAGGGTGCTACCCTCCTGGTAAGGAAACTCGTCGAAATCGGCGAAGAAGTCCTTGATCTTCGCCTGGACCGGCACCAACAGCCACATGTTGCGCGCCAGGAACTCGATAGCGCCGCCGCCCTCCTTCATGCCCCGCTCGTAGGGGTCCATCCGCAGGTTGGCGATGAGCGCCCAGCTCGGCGATTCTCGAAGCGCGGTCGCGATATTGCCCTCACTTGCCACCGCGAAACTCAACTTCCAGTCGTTCCAGCGGATGGCGTTCAAGTTGCCGCCCTGGTCGAAATAATACATCACGTCGCGCGGCGGCGTTTTCGCATCGCCCTTCAATAACTCCGTCAGGTCATAGCCATCAAGATGGACCTTGAAGTTCTTGGTGCCCGCTGCAAAGCCGGTCTTCATGCTTTCCTTGATGTCAGGAATACCAGCAGCCTTGGCGAAGGTTGGCATCCAATCCATGAGCGTTACGATTTCGTTGATCTGCGAGCCGGGTTTGACCACGCCCGGCCAGCGAACCATCATCGGGATCCGCATGCCGCCTTCCCAGGTCGTACCCTTCTCGCCGTGGAACGGGGTCATGCCGCCATCCGGCCAGAGCGCAAGCTCGGCGCCATTGTCGGTGGTATAGAGAACGATTGTATTGTCGGTAAGGCCCAGGTCGTCGAGCTGCTTCAGAAGCTCGCCGACATGCCCGTCATGCTCGGCCATGCCGTCCGCTTCTATACCCTTGCCCGTCTTGCCGTTGCTCTCCGGCTTGAGGTGGGTGAACACATGCATGCGTGTCGCATTGAACCAGACGAAGAACGGCTTGTCAGCCTTGTGCTGCCGGTCGATGAAATCCTTCGCCGCGGCGAGGAATTCTTCGTCGATCGTCTCCATGCGCTTTTTGTTCAACGGCCCGGTGTCCTCGATCCGGCCGTCAGCATGGGTGTGCAGGACGCCACGAGGACCATATTGCTTTCGGAAGTCGGGGTCTTTCGGATAGAAGTAGCCCTCAGGCTCCTCTTCGGCATTGAGGTGGTAGAGATTGCCGAAAAACTCGTCGAAGCCGTGGTTCGTCGGCAAGTGGTGGTCCTGATCCCCGAGGTGGTTCTTGCCAAATTGTCCGGTGGCATAGCCCTTCGTTTTGAGCACATCCGCGATGGTCGGCATCCAGTCGGTGATGCCGTGGGGGTCCCCGGGCATACCAATGGTCAACAAGCCGGTGCGGAATGGCTCCTGTCCCAGGATGAACGAGGCGCGCCCGGCGGTGCAGCTTTGCTGGCCGTAGGAATCGGTGAAGATCGCGCCCTCTGCGGCAATCCGATCGATGTTGGGTGTCCGATAGCCCATCAAGCCCATGGTGTAGGCGCTGATTTGCGAAACGCCGATATCATCGCCGAAAATGACGAGAATATTCGGAGCCTTGGCGCTGTTTCCTCCGCCTGCAGCGGGAGGCGCCGCAGTCTGAGCGACGCTGCGTGTTGCTGCTCCGATCGTGGCCGCCGCGGCGGCGAGCGCTGTCGATCCCATGAGGAGTGAGCGACGGTTCACTTTGTTGCTGGGCGACTGGGATGACGGATCCGATGACATAAGCCATTCCTCCACTATCGAAATCACTGCCTGATGAACTTGAGTTCAGTTCCTGGCTCAGTGCAGTGAACAACCGTCTTCTTTCGCAATCCTGGTTCATTCAGGCTGTTGCGGTGCGAACATGTTGACTGACCATAAGCTTGCCTTACGCGAAATAGAGAGTCGAGCAGAGTCTGATCGAACGGAATGTTCAACGGGGCGGCGTGCTGGACGGGAAAATCATAGTGAAGCCGACTAAAAATAGAAAAGGAGCGCGGAGAAGGAGCGTGAGCACGTTGTGAAACCAGCGGATATCGCGGATAACTTGTCGTTCCTGGCGCGGCGATTTCTTTGCGACTGCACAATCGCCCATAAGGATTTTTCATATCCGGAGGTGGCGACTTTTGCCCCTCGCGCGCATCAAGGGAGGGGCCTTTGAACAAGCAGATTGAAGCGCTCGCGGAAATCTTCCGGTCGAAGCCACGCCCGACCACTTGGACCGAACGCCGCGAACGTATGGACGAGGTTTGTGCCATTGATCCCGTGCGGGCGGATATCCTCTTGGAGTCGGTTACGGTCGGTACGGTCCCCGCCGAATGGTCTCTGGCGCCGGGAAGCGACCCGAGCCGGGTGCTGATGTTCCTTCATGGCGGTGGGTATTGCTCCGGATCGATCAAAAGCCACCGCACGATGGTCACGGGTGTCGGCCGTGCGGCGGGCGTGCGCGCACTGGCCATCGGCTATCGGCTCGCGCCGGAACATCCTTTTCCTGCGGGCCTCGACGATGCAATGGCCGCCTATCGCTTCCTGCGCGCACAGGGTTATGCCGCGGAGAATATCGCCATCGGTGGAGACAGCGCGGGCGGCGGCATGACGCTCGCCTGTCTTCTCAGTTTGCGGGCTGCCGGCGAGGCGTTGCCCGCCTGCGCGTGGCTGGCGTCTCCCTGGGTCGACCTTGAGATGACGGGTGAAAGCCTCTCCACGAAGGCCGCTGTCGATCCGCTGATCCAGCGGGACTATCTCCAGGGCCTTGCATCCGCGTATCTTGCTGGCCGCGATCCGCGAAATCCGCTGATTTCGCCGCTCCATGCCGATCTGCAAGGATTGCCGCCGATGCTGGTGCAGGTGGGCTCCAGTGAAACGCTTCTTGATGACGCCGTGCGCATCAGCCGGGCTCTCGGCGTCGCGGATGTCCGGGTGACGCTGGAGATTTGGCCGGAGATGATCCACGCTTGGCCGCTCTGGTCCGCCCGCCTCGACGACGGCGCGCGCGCCATCGAGCATGTAGGCTCATTCCTGCGCCGCCATTTCAACAGGGTTTGAAACCCGGCTTCGGCCTTCCGCTTGAAGGGCGCAGCATAAAGAAACGCGCCCCTGAGGGCGCGTTTCCCAATCTTCTGGATCAGCATCTCGTCCGGCCAGCAGCGGGACACTATGCTGGTTAGGCGAAGCTCACGTAGTCCGCGAGATTGGTGCCCGCGAGATTGACGCCGGTCAGATGGACGATGTTTTCGATGACGAGGCCATCGCCGAATTCAGCGACATACCACTCACCCTTGTGCTGGAAGCCAACAACCGTATCGTCGGCGGCATAGCCGGCCACGAATTCGGCAGCGGCGAAGAGGGACAGATTATTGAAGGTCGCTTTTGCCGCGTTTCCTGCGGCATTGGTCCCGAATTTAAGGACGCTGTCGTCGAACGCTCCGACCGTTACTCCGAGAACTTTTATCGCGCCATCAGCTTGAAAATTGTTGCCGGTATTGAACACGAGTTCGTCAGCTGCTGTGTCGAAGCCGGTAACATCGTCCATTGCCAGGAAGATCGACTGGAAGATGTCTCCCGTATAATAGACTTTATCAACGCCGCTGCCGAGATCGATCTTGTCGGCACCGAAGCCGCCGGTGATCGCGCTGCCGCCGCTGCCCGCCTTGAGGGTGTCATTGCCCCAGCCACCGTTGAGTTCGGTGAAGCCCGTGAAGGTGGAGGCGTCGGCGGTGTCGTCACCCAGCTTGCCGTCGAACACGAAGCGCTCGACATTCTGGAAGGTGACGAGATCGGCCAAGTTGGAATCCACCAGCTTGGTCGTATTCACTTTAATGCTGCTGCCGCCAATTGCCGCGATGAGCTTCAGCGTGTCGGTATCAGCTCCGCCGTCATAGGTGGTGCCTGCACCACTCGTTTTGTCGCGCACGGTGAGGAGATCATCGCCGGCGCCGCCGTTGAAGACCACCTTGCCCTTGTAGTCCGTGAGATCAAGCGCGTCGGCGCCACCATTGGCATTGACGGTCTTGATGCCGTTGAGATCCTTGGCGTCGATGATCTCCACGGAATTATGCGTGACCTTGAACGTGTTGGCGTCGCCTGAGAACGCCAGGCTGTTCGCCAGTCCGTCGCCGACAATCTCCAGCGACGTCTGGCCGCTCACCGTGTTGCCGAACAGGTTGTCATGGCCGCCGTAGGACAACTCGTGAATGACGTCGTTGTCCCCCTTGCCGGCATGGAACTCGTTGTCACCGCCGCGTCCGCGGAAGATGATACGTCCCGAGAATTGGCTGGCATCGACGTCGTCATTGCCCGCGGCGCCGACGAAGTTAAAATCTTCGACGCTCGACAGATACAGCAGGGTGGAGCTGCCATTGGTCAGCGCGCTATCCGACAGGAACAGCGTGCTGCCCGAGGCCTTGGCATCGACCGACAGTCCGTCGCGATCGGCGCCGCCGTTGTAGGTCGAACCGATGCCGCTGCTGCCGTCCTTGTAGACGAGGGTGTCGTTGCCGGCATCGCCATTGAACGTCAGGATGCCGGTGAAGTTGCGCAGATCGACCTGGTCACCGCCTGCCCCGCCGTTGACCTTGATCGGTCCGTTCTTGAACTGGCTGGCGTCGATGATGTGGTTGTTGGTATTGTCTTTAAATACCTTGAATGCACTGCCGCTGCCCGAGAAATTGAAGACGTCGGCCGATGACGTGCCGTTGACCACCAATTCGTTCGAGGCGAGATAGGATTTGCTGTAGTTCCACCACAGCAGGCTCCAGTTGACTGTCTTGTCAACGCCGCCTACGATGGTATCAACGCCGCCATTGCTGTAATCGTGAGTGAAAACATTCTTGCCGGAAGCGCCGATAAGCTTGTTAGTTCCGGCGCCACCATTGAAGCGCGCGTCACCGAGATACTTCGCAGCATCGAATGTCTCATTGCCGGATGTTCCGGAGAATGATACACCATTGTTGATCAGCGTTGCGAGGAATTTAGACTGACCGTTTACAGACCCGTTCAGTGTCGTCGGAATATTGAAGCCGAAGATATTCGTCGACTCAATGACGACTTTGGCATTGCTGCCATTGCCCTTGATGGCGAGATCGGTCTGTTGGGATAGGTTGCCGACTATGATGCTATAGCCGCTTGTACCGACGTTGTATGTTTAGTCGCCACGGATGCCCCCCAAAAATTGCCATTGAGATAAGTATCGGATTTTATTGGCTAATCCCGTCTGTTTTTTGGTGACGGATAATGATAAATACCACTTTAGCGCATTCATTGCCAGTGGTACTTCGGTATTGTCAAGGCCTGATTAGTAATCCTGGGCGCCTTGCCTATACGATTTTTTGAGACGGCGGTCTTCCCGGCCGCTGACGGCCATCGCACCGATGTCGCGCGGCTCCTCCAAAAGTATGATGTCGCGCCGAGGCGGTTTGGGCGGAACGCAAGCAGTTCAAGCCCCAAGGCTGGATGGGCCTCTTTCGCTCGCGGTGACCGGGCTGAAGCCATTCAGCTTGGCCGCGGGTTGGCGCCGGGGATGGCTGCCGGGCCGTTCATCGACCGGCTGCACGACGGCATCACTCTTCCGCCAGCGCGGGCCTGCAGTATCTTGAAACGCTTCGCATGCCTGAACGATGCCGCCGGCGATGATGGGCGGCCTGATTACCATCGTCACCCGGGAGGTGCGGACACCGGCTCGGCCGCGGCTGAGGCTGGGGCGTGGTGTCACTTCCTCAGCCGCGCGACCGCCAGCATGGCCGCGGCGAACGCTGTGAGGGTGAGACCAATCGTGACGATGCCGGCCGGCGTGATGCGCCCGCTGGCTTGCATGGAGATGCAGTTGCCCACCCGCAGATTGAACACCCCCTTCATCTCTTCAGGGCGAGTAGGGATGGGCTCGATATTGGAAGGCAGAACATCTTCTTGCGTGACCATGACGCATCCTCGTCGCCTCAATCCTATGGCGAAGTTTCGCGCTGGTATCGCGGGCCGTCAAGGAAGCGCGGGGTGCCTCTCTCTGTCCAGGTGGCAAGGCGGGGCCGCCCTTCCTTGATCCAAATACGATCGTCGCCATCGAGGACGAAGACGGCGTGTGGCGACTATCCTTTCGGGAAGCGCGTAAAACACCGCCAGACCCAATATTCGCTGCTGGATTGGCGGTGCCGTCTTTGGCGGAGGTGCCGCCCGGCTTTCGTATACGCTCGCCTTTTTTAACCGTATGCCGCGTTGTGCATCGAATGGATTATAGTATTCAATCAATTAGTTTGCCGGTATTCCGATAAATTTCCTATCGAGCGATAGAAATTGCTGCTCAGTATAGTGCGTAGGCCCGCTAGGCGTAGAAACGGGGACGCAATGGTGCGGCGGTAGGCACTGACGATGTTAGGTCGCGTGGTGACATGAGACAACGCGCCCGTGGACCATGCGCGGCTGGGGGACTTCTCGCTTGCAGCGATCTGTCGCGAGAGGGCAGCGCGGGTGGAAGGTGCAGCCAGAAGGGGGATCGATCGGGCTTGGCACGTCGCCCGCCATGGGCTGGCGCTCCACTCCGCCCATCTCGATATCGGGTATCGCTGCCAGCAAGGCCTGCGTATAGGGGTGAAGCGGATGATCGAAAATCTTGCGCGCATCGCCGCATTCGACGAGGCGTCCGAGATACATCACGCCGAGCAGGTCCGACATATGCGAGACGGCGGCGAGGTTGTGGCTGATGAAGAGATAGGTCAGCCCGAATTCCCGCTGTAGATCTCGCATCAGGTTCAGGATCTGCGCCTGGACCGAGACGTCGAGCGCGGAGGTCGGCTCGTCACAGACCAGGAACTCCGGATTGCCAGCAAGTGCCCGCGCGATCGAGATGCGTTGGCGCTGGCCACCCGAAAACTCGTGCGGATACTTCTGCGCATCCTGCGGCTGCAGGCTGACGAGAGACAGCAGTTCCTCGACACGCCGAAGGCGCGCCCTGGGGTCCCGCATCAGGCCGTGGGTTCGCAGCGGTTCGGCAATGATATCAGCAACGCGCCAGCGTGGATTGAGGCTGGCATATGGGTCCTGGAAGATCATCTGCAGCCGTCGGCGCACGGGCTTGGCAGCCCTGCGGCTCTTCAGCCCCGCCATGTCGAGGCCGTCGAAAACGACCCGGCCCGCCGTCGGCTGGTAAAGACCAACCACACAGCGGGCCACCGTCGATTTGCCACAGCCGGATTCCCCGACGAGACTGAAAGTCGCGCCCCGCGGAATATCAAAGCTCACACCGTCGATGGCCTTCAGCAGCCTGGTGTGGCCCCGCAGCTTTGCCGTGAAGGATGGCGTGACATCGAAATGCATCTGCAGCGCATCGACGCGCACCAAGGCAGGCGGTGCCACTGGCTCCGCGGGTGACACGATATCGGGGGCCTCGGATCGTACGGTCATGGCGTACCCACTCCGGGATCATAAAGCAGGCAGGCGGCCATCGACCGCTCAACCGGGACGAGATCCGGCCTCTTGACCCGACATGCTTCGATCACGCGTGTGCAACGTGGGTTGAAAGCGCAGCCCCTGGGTATCGCCGTCAGGCGTGGCATCGCACCGTCGATCTGAACGAGGCGCTCGCTATGCCCGATCCGGGGAATAGCCCCCATGAGCCCTCTCGTATACGGATGCTTCGGGGCCTTGAGCACATCGCGCACGGGCCCGATCTCGACAATACGCCCCGCATACATGACAGCGACCCTGTCGGCGATTTCAGCGATGACGCCCATGTCATGGGTAACGAGCATGACGCCCACACCCCGTTGGCGCACCAGACCCTTCAGCAGGTTGATGACCTGGGCCTGGATGGACACATCGAGGGCGGTCGTCGGTTCATCGGCAATGATCAGCTTGGGGTCGGCGCACAGAGCGAGTGCGATGACCACGCGTTGACGCATCCCGCCTGAGAAGGCGTGGGGAAAACTGTCGACGCGCCGTTCGGGCGCGGGAATTCCGACATCGCGCAGGAGATCGATCGCGCGTTCGCGCGCCGCGGCTTGGCCAAGTCCCATATGGACACCAATCGTCTCACTGAGCTGCTTGCCCACAGTCATCAGCGGATTGAGACTTGTCAGCGGATCCTGGAAAATGGTGCCGATCTCGCGCCCGCGGACATGGCGCATCGCCTCTGGCGGCAGGTTGTCGATACGGCGGCCGGCGAGGGTGATCCGCCCATCCGTCACACGACCCGGCGGATCGAGCAAGCCGACGATAGCGCTGCCGGTCAGGGACTTGCCGGCCCCGGATTCGCCCACCACGCCAAGGATTTCGCCGGCAGCGATCGAGAACGAGATATCGTCGATGGCTGTCAGCGTGCCGCGACGCGTCGCAAAACGCACGCTCATGTTCTCCACCGCAAGGAGCGGTGCACCGGTATCACCTGATGGCGGGGACTGCTGGATGGAGGACGTGCGCATCAGCGGAGCTTCGGGTTGAGCACGTCGCGCAGCCAGTCACCGATCAGGTTGACGGCCAGAACGATCGCGACAAGGACGAGGCTCGGAAATAAGGCGATCCACCATTCGCCACTGAACAGGAAATCATTGCCTATCCGGATCAGCGTGCCGAGCGAGGGCTGCGTAGGCGGCACGCCCACGCCGAGGAACGAAAGGGTTGCTTCGGTGACCACCGCCAGCGCCAGGCCGATGGTGGCGATGACGAGGACCGGACCGACGACGTTCGGCAGAATGTGCCGCAGCATGATGATGGCCGGGTGAACGCCCATCACGCGCGCGGCTTGCACATACTCCTTGCCCTTCTCAACCATCGTCGAGCTGCGTACGGTTCGCGCGTACTGCACCCAGTTGGACAGGCCGATCGCGCAGATCAGCACGATAATGGCAACTTCGGAATGGACGTCGCGTGGCAGCGCCGTTCGCGCAACACCATCAATGAGCAGTGCAATGAGAATCGCGGGGAATGTCAGCTGCACTTCGGCGACGCGCATGATGAAGCTGTCCAGCATGCCGCCGACATAGCCGCTGAGAAGGCCGAGACCGACTCCGAGCACCATCGAGAGCAGCACCGAGGCGAGCCCAACGATGAGCGAGATCCGTGCGCCGAACATGATGGTGGACAGCACATCGCGCCCCTGATCGTCGGTTCCGAGCGGATAGGTCCAGCGTCCGTTCTCGATCCAGACGGGTGGGGTAAGGGCATCCATCAGCTCGAGCGTGGCCGGATCGAAGGGGCGGTGCGGAGCGAGAATGTCGGCGCCCACGGCTGCGATCACGATCACCACCACGACGAAGACCGCAGATAATGTCAGCTTCGATTTCAGGAAGCTGTAGCCGATATCACTGTCGGCGAAGCGACGCAGCATCTCCATGTCAGTGCCCTCGCGTGCCGGACGTGCGCAGGCGCGGGTCGATCACATAGTACAGAAAATCGACAAGGAGATTGATGATGATGAAGATCAAGGCGATCAGGATAAGATAGGCGGCCATGACAGGAATATCGGCAAAAGTGACCGACTGCATGAACAGGAAGCCCATGCCCGGCCACTGAAAGACCGTCTCCGTAATGATTGCGAAGGCGATGATGGACCCGAGCTGCAATCCCACGATCGTGATGACCGGCACCAGCGTATTGCGGAGCGCGTGGCCAAAGTTGATCATCCGTTGCGGCAAGCCGCGGGCACGGGCAAATTTAATGTAGTCCGTGCGCATCACTTCCATCATCTCGGCCCGTACAAGGCGCATGATCAGGGTCATCTGGAACAAACCGAGCGTGATCGAAGGCAGGATGAGCGATTTCAGGCCGCTCCATGTGAGGAACCCCGTGGACCACCAGCCGATCTGCACCACCTGTCCGCGCCCGAAGGACGGTAGCCAGCCAAGCGTCACGGAAAACAGGAGGATGAGCAGGATACCCGTGAGAAAAGTTGGCAGGGAGATGCCGACGAGGGACAGCGTGAGGAACAACCGGCTCAGCCAGCTGTCGCGGTGGATAGCCGTGTAAATCCCGAGGCTCACGCCCAGGCCGACCGCCAGCAGCATGGCGACGAAGCTCAGTTCCAGAGTGGCGGGCAACCTCTCGGCGATAAGTTCGCTGACCGGGCGTGCCTGCCGATAGGACACACCGAACTGTCCGCGCGCCGCACCCTCGACGAAGCGGGCGAACTGAGACAGGAAGGGAGCATCGAGGCCGAGCTGCTCGCGCACGGCCGCGCGTTCGGCCTCGGTCGCCTCCTGTCCCACCATGTTGTTGACGGGGTCGCCAACGTAGTTGAAGAGCGAAAACGCGACGAACGCCACGGCCAACATGACGATGAGCGATTCAACGGCGCGGCGCAGAAGCAGTCCAACCATCTATCCGATCCGCATCGCATTCATTCTGCCAGGATCCAGGTTTGCTCGGGTCGGACGACCCCAGCAACGCGGAGCCGTCACGCGGTCAAAGGCTTGTTGCCGCCAGGTAGACGGGCAATCCCAGGATCTCGTTCGAATAGCCGCCGGTGAACGGTCGGTAGCGCTGCTCACTGGTGTCCCAGAGCTGGCGCTCGATCCGTCCGATGTCGGACCCGTAGAGATGGAGGCTCACCGAGCGCTCTCCCTCCGCGCATTCAACCTGATGGAAAGCGTTTCGCTCAGGAGCGGCGAGGGTGACTACGCCCGGCGGCCGCAGACGCGTCTCAACTTCCTGCGGCGCGGCCGAAAGATCGGCGGGCGCCTCATAAAGGCGTTCCCGCTCTGTGCCTTCGAGGCAGGTGAACACCCCCCAACTCAGGTGGTTATGCGTCACGGCAGCCTGGCCAGCCATAAAGATATCGAGCACGATGGACAGGTCGGCCTCGGGCGACAGATAGAGCAGGTAAGAGGCGTAAGGCGCCGCCGGCTGCAGCTGCATATAGCGCGCGTCCGGCATCTGCCATCCAGGTGCGAATTCCGCCGTCAGCCGCGCCACCTGGCCCTGGATGTCGCCGCCGGCGTCGACGGCCTCCTGGCAAGCCCGGGCGAAGGCGACGAAGGCCTCGTCGCCGGCAGCCAAGGCGGGAGATTGAGATGGGGTCATTTCCATACCTGTTTCGCCACGCGCCTGAAATTGCCGCCCAGAATGCCGCTGATCGCGTCATCGGGATAGCCACGCTGCACCATGAGCTCGGTCAGCTTGGGCAGGTCCTCGGGCGGCATGAAAGCCATCAGCGGCACGTCGTAGCCAAAGCTCTTCATATCTTGCGTCGGCGCATAGTACTCCGGCTGGCGCTGCATGCGCTGCGTCGTGAGCTCGGGTTGATACACATAGTCGAGGCCGATGCCGACGTGGGACGGGCCGACGAGATCGACGAGATACTCGATATGCTTCATCACGGCCTCGGGCGAGGCATCGTTGTTGGCATTGACGATGGGCCCCCATCCGCAGGCGCCGACAACGCCGCCGGTCGCGGCGCAAGCCTTGATCTGCGCGTCGGTGATGTTGCGCGGATGGTTGAAAATTGCCTTTGGATTGGAATGGGAAAAGATCACAGGCTGGCCGTAGATCTCCATCGCCTCCATCGTCGAGCGCTCGCCGGTATGCGTGCAATCGAGGATCATGCCGACCCGGGACATTTCCTTGACCAGCTTCTGGCCGAAGGTGCTGAGCCCGGCATCGCTATCCTCATGGCAGCCATCTGCCGAGATATTGCGACGGTTGTGGGCCAAAAGGGCCTGCTTGATGCCGAGATCGTAGTAAAGCTGGACGAGATTGGTGTCGCCAGGCTCTTCAGCGAGGCCGCCATGCATCGGGTTGCAGCCTTGGAAATGGAAGCCGACGGCGAGCTTGCCCTCGCGGCGCGCCCGGTCCAGATCGTCATAGCATTCGACGAGAAGGCAGCTGTCGGCCATCGTCTCGCGGATGAACTTGCGCTCACCGGCGATATAATGGATTGCAGACGCCACAAGCCCTCCGGAATCGCCGGCCACCGTCAAGCTGACATAATTCGCGCCCGAGGCGAGATAGCGGGGGAGGCATTCTTTCTTCGTCTTGCGGTTGGAATGCATGATCTCCATCGAGATCCAGGAAATGCACCCTTCCCACACGAAGGATTCTGAATGCAGCCTGGCGGCCTTCTCGGACACACCCCATGCAGCGACGTTTTGCTGGATCGACACGGATTTTCCTTTCGGGTGCAATTCGGCCCGGCCTGCAGATTGATCCATGGCCTGGGCGACTTGATCTGGGAGCATCCGAAGGGGTGCTCCGACACGTTCATCGGGGCGTCTCCCGCGGGCGGGAAACGCCCACGGGGGTTATTTCATCTGGACGGACGCCCAGCGCAGGCTCGGATCGTTCGTGATTTCCACGAATTCCACCTTCGGCCGCGATGCATAGAACACCGGAGGATAATGCAGCGGCACGAACAGCGTCTGCGCGTCGAGAATATCCCACGCCTGTCGGGTCAGCTTGTCCCGGGTTGCAACATCGGATTCCGAATTGATCTGGGCGACGATCTTGTCGAGTTCCGGGTTGCAATAGCCGCTCAGAGCAAAGCCGCGCTGCCCTTCAGGCTTGCAGCCAGCGAGATCGCCGATGGTATTCGACGACGCCCAGCCATTGTTGCCCCAGCTGAAGCGATAGAGCACGCTGTCGCCCTTCAGGAGCGTCGTGAGGAACTGGGTTGAAGGCTTGGTCTGCAGGTCGACGGTAATGCCGATCTTCGCCAACATGCTTGCAACCGCTTCGCAGGTGGCGGAATCACCGACATCGCGATCGTTCGAGCAATCCATCCCGATCTTGAAGCCGTTGGGATAACCCGCCTCGGCGAGCAGCGCCTTGGCCTTGGCTACATCCAGCGGAAGGCGTGGACGCTTTGCGTCATAGCCGATCACACCCGGAGGGACGATCATATTGGCGAGGCCGGCATGGCCACGCATCACGACGCGGTTGATGGCGGCCGCATCGATCGCCTGATAGACCGCCGTCCGCACACGCACGTCCGCGAAGGGGTTCTTCTCGTTTGTACCGGGCAGCGTCGGCCGGGTCGCATCAAAGCCGATGTAGACGCCACGCGCTTCCTGACCGGACCAGATTTTGATGTCGGCGGACTTTTCGAGCTTTGCGATATCCTGCAACGGGGCCGGAACCACGAGATCAACCTCGCCCGACAACAGCGCTGCGACCCGTGAGGCATCCGACGCGATGGGGACGAGCACGACCCGGTCGACATTGCCCTTGCTGTTGGCAGCGTTCCACCAGTTGGGATTGCGCTTGGCGACGGTTTCCTTGTCGGGATCCCGCTTCTCAAGGATGAACGGGCCGGTGCCATTCTCTTCACGGAGCGCGGCGTTTGTCTGGTCCTTGCCGGCGTCCGCCGGCGCGGCGGCGCCCTTCTTTTCCGACCATGCCTTTGACAGCATCGGCAGGCGATCGAACATATTGATGAGGAACGGGCGCGGGATATCCGTCACGACATCGAATGTGTAGTCATCGACCTTTTCCGCCCCGACGACGCCGCGCACTACGCTTTTGGCGCGCGAACTCGGCAACGTCGCGCGCATCACGGAGAAGGCTGCGTCGTCGGCCGTAAATTCCTGGCCGTCATGGAACTTGACGCCCTTGCGCAGCCAGAAGCGCCAGCGGTTGGGCTCGATCTGCTCCCAGCGCTCGGCCAGCAGCGGCACGAATTTCTCACCGTCGTAGTCCAACAACGGATCGTAGAAATTCAGCACGAAACGGATCGTATTGCCGTCCCAGTTCGTGCTGCTGTCAAGCGACGCGGGGTCCGCCTTGTAGGCAACACGCAAGTCTTTTGCCTGGGCAGGCGCTCCGAGAAAAAGCATCAGCGCGCCAAGCGCCGCAGAGAGTGAAAGATGTCTCATCAACCTGCTCCACACACTGGATCTTTATTGTGATCGTCTCGCTTTTACTGGCTGTTGGCCATTTGCGAGTTCCTGTGCCCGTCCCTTATGACGTGACGGGGATCCGCGCCTCGCGCAGCCCCCTTCATGCCGGTGGTGAGCGTGACAAATGGTGCGCCGAGCGCGTGCCTAAAAACGACCATGACTTGACTAATTCCGACTGGCGGGTGTTGATTGAATCAATGGCCGACGCTCCCCAAAATCTTGCTGCTGTATATTCATCAGCCGAGGGCCCGACGAAAGTCGGTTTCCTGCTTGTCCCCTCCTTTGCGCTGCTGCCCTATGCGGCAGCCATCGAGCCGCTCCGTGCCGCCAACTCGCTGGCGGGACGTGAGTTGTTCAGTTGGGTCCACATCTCCCCGGATGGGCAGCCCATCCAGGCCTCGAACGGCGTGACCATCGTCCCGGACCATCATGTCGGGGCGCAGATCGAACTCAATCTGGTCATGGTTTGCGCGGGCACTGGCGTCGAGAGCTTCCGCCACGCCCAGACGCTGGCCTGGTTGCGGATGCTGGCCCGGCAGGGCGTGCCGCTCGGTGGCATCTCCGGCGGCGCTTATGTGCTCGCTCGCGCCGGCGTGCTCGGTGGCTACAAGTGGACGATCCATTGGGACCATATGGCGGGGATCGCCGAGGAGTTTCCATTGCTGGAGATGACCGGCAAGCTGTTCGAAATCGACCGTGACCGCATGACCTGCTCCGGCGGGATCACGCCGCTGGACCTGATGCACGGCATGATCGCGCGCTGGCATGGGCCCCGTCTGGCCACCGCCGTCTCGGACTGGTTCCTCCACACCAATGTTCGCCACGGCGACGGTCCGCAGCGGATGGACATAGGCCAGCGCACGGGCGTGAGCCACGCCAAGCTGCTTAAAGTGCTCGGCGTCATGGAGAGCCGGCTGGAGGAACCGGCCTCGCGGGAGGAACTGGCGGCCATCGCCAGCGTCTCCGTGCGTCAGCTCGAGCGTCTGTTCAAGGTCCACCTCGGCTGCACGCTTGGCCGATACTATCTGGAGCTCAGGATCCGCCGAGCCCGCGACCTCATGCAGCAGACCGCCCTGTCGGTGCTCGAAGTGGCGCTTGCCTGCGGTTTCGTCAGCGCAAGCCACTTCTCGCGGGCCTATCGCGCCCATTTCGGTTATGCGCCGACGGTCGAACGCCACCGGAAAGGCCGTGGCTGGCCCCATATCGAGCCAAACCATCCGCCGTCCTGATATGCCGCCTACGGTCATACGGATGTCGCACTTGGGCTAATCGTCTCCAGTCGATTGGTCATAGTGGTCGCGCCGCGGAAACAGACGCAGCGGACCACAGGTGGCGGGATGCACTATTCTATTCTGTCCGTTCTGACGCAGGCATTCCGGGGGCAGCAGGGCTGGACACCGGCATGGCGCGAGGTAGAGCCCCAATCCAGTTATGACGTCGTGATCGTCGGTGGCGGCGGCCACGGGCTGGCGGCGGCGCATTATCTGGCGAAGGAGCATGGCGTCACGCGCGTCGCCGTCCTCGAAAAAGGCTACATCGGGTCCGGCAATGTGGGCCGCAATACCACCATCATTCGCTCGAACTACCTGCTGCCCGGGAACACGCCCTTCTACGAATGGTCACTGAAGCTCTGGGAGGGGCTGGAGCAGGATCTGAACTACAACGCGATGGTCAGCCAGCGCGGTGTGCTCAACCTGTTCCATTCCGACAGCCAGCGTGACGCTTTCGCCAGGCGCGGCAATGCGATGCGGCTGGCGGGCGTCGATGCGGAACTCATCGACCGCGACGCCGTGCGCGCCATGGTCCCGATGCTTGATTTCGACAATGCGCGCTTTCCGATCCAGGGCGGCCTTTTGCAGCGGCGCGGCGGCACGGCGCGGCACGACGCTGTTGCCTGGGGCTTTGCGCGGGCGGCCGACAAGCGCGGCGTCGATATCATCCAGAACTGTGAAGTCACCGGGATCCGTATCGTGGACGGTCGGGTGACCGGTGTGGAGACGACACGCGGCTTCATCGGCGCCGGCAAGGTCGGCCTTGCTTGCGCCGGCAACTCATCGCGCGTGGCCGCCATGGCAGGCCTGCGCCTGCCTATCGAGAGCCATGTGCTCCAGGCTTTCGTGTCCGAGGCTGTCAAGCCGCTCGTCAATGGGGTCGTCACCTTCGGGGCTGGGCATTTCTATGTCAGCCAGTCGGACAAGGGCGGCCTGGTGTTCGGCGGCGATATCGACGGGTACAATTCCTATGCCCAGCGGGGCAACCTGCCGACCATCGAGGATGTCGCCGAATCGGCCATGGCCCTGATGCCGGGCCTCGGCCGCCTTCGGCTCCTGCGACATTGGGGCGGGCTCATGGACATGTCCATGGATGGCAGCCCGATCATCGATCGCACGCCGGTCGAAGGGCTCTATCTCAATGCCGGCTGGTGCTACGGCGGCTTCAAGGCGACGCCCGCCTCCGGCTGGTGCTTTGCCTGGACGATCGCCAAGGGTGAACCCCATCCGCTCAATGCCGCCTTCCGGCTCGATCGTTTCGCGACCGGCCACGTGATCGACGAAAAGGGCGCTGGCGCCCAGCCCAACCTCCACTGAGATCGCCCATGCGCATTCCATGTCCTTTCTGCGGTGAGCGCGGCGTCGGTGAGTTCTCCTATCGCGGCGATGCGACGTTGCAGCGCCCTGATCCCACGACGGAGAATGCGCTGGCGGCTTTCGTCGACTATGTCCATCTGCGCGACAATCCCGCCGGCCGCCACCACGAATTCTGGCAGCATACAGCCGGATGCCGGGCTTGGCTCGTCGTTGTCCGGGATGTGCGCACCCACGCCATTGAGGCGGTTTCGATGGCTCGCGGCTTGCCCCAGGCAGCCGTCGCACAGATGGCCGAGGTCTGATCATGGGCGCGACCTCCCATCGCCTGGCAACGGGTGGGCTCATCGATCGCAGCCGTAGCCTGTCCTTTGATTTCGACGGCCGCGAATACATCGGCCATCCCGGCGACACGCTGGCATCGGCTCTGCTGGCCAATGGCGTCAGCCTTGTGGGGCGATCGTTCAAATATCACCGCCCGCGTGGTATCCTCAGTGCGGGTTTCGAAGAGCCGAATGCCCTGGTCGAATTGCGCACAGGATCCCGGCGCGAGCCTAACAGCCGCGCGACTGTAGTCGAGCTCTATGAGGGCTTGACCGCGCGCAGCCAGAACCGCTGGCCGTCTCTCGCCTGTGATCTGCTGGCGGTCAATTCCCTGTTCGCGCCCGTTCTGGCAGCAGGCTTCTACTACAAGACATTCATGTGGCCGGCCGCCTTCTGGGAGAAGGTCTACGAGCCTCTGATCAGACGCGCGGCCGGGCTCGGGCGCGCGGCTGAAGGGGCCGATCCGGACCACTATGAGAAGGCCACCGCCTATTGTGACGTGCTCGTCATCGGCGCCGGGCCCGCCGGCCTCGCCGCCGCCCTTGCCGCCGCGCGCACCGGGGCGCGCGTCATTCTCTGCGAGAGCGATTTTCAGCTTGGCGGACGTTGCCTGGCGGAGAACGTCCTCATCAACGACATGGCGGGATCGGCCTGGGCGCGGTCCGTCGAAGCCGAACTCGCGAGCTTCCCCGATGTCCAGATCATGCCGCGTACCACCGTCTTCGGTGTTTACGACGGCGGCACCTACGGCGCTGTGGAAAGTGTGGGGGATAATCGATCCGAACCGCTGCCGCACCAGCCTCGGCAGAGGCTCTGGCGCATTGTCGCGCGGCGCAGCGTTCTGGCGACCGGCTCCCTCGAACGCCCGATGGTGTTCGACAACAACGATCGCCCCGGTATCATGCTTGCCGGCGGCGTGCGCAGCTACCTCAATCGCTTTGCGGTGGCTCCGGGACGGCGCGCCGTGATCTTCGCCAATACGGATGACAGCGCCCGCACGGCCTCCGAGCTGGCAGGTGCCGGCGTTTCCGTTGCGGCTATCGTCGATGCACGCACGACCGCCACGGACGCCGTCATACGCGTTGCCCGGACTATCGGCTGCGCCCTCATTCCCAACGCGACTGTCACACATGCGCGGGGGGGACGCCATCTTCGCGGCGTAGAGATCACAACCGCCGACGGGCGGCGTCTTTCGCTCGCCTGCGATCTCCTCGCCATGTCGGGGGGATGGGATCCCACCTTGCATCTGACCGCGCATCTTGGCGGCAGGCCCGCTTGGGATGAGGAGCGTGGCTGCTTCACGGCGACAGCAACGCCTCCGGGGATGGTCATCACCGGCGCCGCCGGCGGCGGGTTTACGCTCGCGGAAGCCCTGAAGACAGGGGCGCTGGGTGGCCTGGCGGCCGCGGAAGCCTGCGGATTTTCCGGCCAAAGTCCTCGGTTGACGACCGCTGACGAAGGTCCCGCTGCCACGGGGCAGATTTTCAGCTTCTCCTCTCCCGGCCGCAAGGCCTTCGTCGATTTTCAGAACGACGTCACGCTCGCCGATATCAGGCTGGCGGCACGTGAGGGGTTCAAGGCCGTCGAGCACCTCAAACGCTACACGACGCTCGGAATGGGAACGGACCAGGGCAAGAGTTCCAACGTCAATGCCCTGGCGGTCATGGCAGGGCTGGCAGGCGGGCCGATCGCCTCTCTCGGCACCACGACTTTCCGTCCCCCCTTCACGCCTGTCGCTATGGGCGCATTGGGTGGCCATGCGCGCGGCAAGGACTTCCGCCCTACACGCCTGACGCCGTCGCATGCCTTCGCCGCGGAACAGGGAGCGGTGTTCGTGGAAGCCGGCGCATGGCTGCGCGCGCAATATTTCCCGCAGCCCGGCGAGCACGACTGGCTGCAGAGCGCCACCCGGGAAGCAAGGGCGGTCCGCGGTGGCGTCGGGGTCTGCGATGTCTCCACGCTCGGCAAGATTGACATCCAGGGTCCCGATGCGGCGACCTTCCTTGAAAGGCTCTACACCAACAGCTGGAAGAACCTGCCCGTCGGCAAGGCACGCTATGGCCTCATGCTGCGGGAAGACGGCTTTGTGATGGACGACGGCACGACATCGCGCCTCGCCGACGAGCATTTCTTGATGACGACCACGACAGCGAATGCGGTGGGCGTGCTGCAGCATATGGAGTTTTGCCATCAATGCCTGTGGCCGGAGCTCGACGTACAGTTCGTATCGGTCACCGAGCAATGGGCGCAGTATTCCGTTGCAGGCCCAAGAGCGCGCGACCTGCTCACGCGGCTGGTCGATGCGGAGCACGATCTGTCGAATGTTGCCTTCCCCTATATGGCCGCACGCGAAATAACGGTTTGCGGGGGCGTCCAGGCGCGGCTGTTCCGCATATCCTTCTCCGGCGAGCTCGCCTATGAGATCGCCGTTCCCGCCCGATATGGCGATGCGATGGTTCGCGCGATCATGGCGGTCGGCCGGGATGACGGGATCGTCATGTACGGCACCGAGGCCCTCACGATCATGCGGGTCGAGAAGGGCCATGCGGCCGGTGGCGAACTGAATGGCCAGACGACGGTGCGGGATCTCGGCCTTGGAGGCCTGATGTCCACGAAGAAGGACTATATCGGCCGTGTCCTTGCCGGACGCCCCGCGCTCACCGATCCCAGCCGACCCACGCTCGTGGGCTTCCGGCCTGTCGACCGCTCCGCGCGGCTGCGGGCGGGCGCGCATTTTCTCGAGCGGGGGGCCAAGGCCTCGCCTGCCGAGGACCAGGGCTATCTGACATCGGCGGCCTTCTCGCCGGTTCTTGGCCACTGGATCGGGCTCGGGCTGCTGCGCAGAGGTCGTGAACGCATCGGCGACGTCGTGCGTGCCTACGACCCCGTCCGCAACGGCGATACCGAAGTCGAAGTCTGCGATCCCGTTTTCTACGATCCCGCCGGAGAACGCCTGCGTGTTTGACGATCGCAAAGGGAGCATCCGCCTTGCCGCGCGGTCGCCGCTCGCACATCTGACCCGACAAGCCACGGATATGCGGGCCGGGCAGAACGCCGGCCTGACGGTCAGCGAGTGCAACCGACTCGCCCTCATCGGGATCAGTGCCCGTCTGAGTGATGGCGGCCGACTGGCCGCCCAGGTCGAGGCCATCTTCCCCATGACGCTGCCTGATGGCCCGGCTTGTGCCGCGGCCGGCGGCACGACCTTCATCGGCATCGGGCCCGGTCAATGGCTCGCTGCGATCGAAGAGCCACCGGGCCATAACGCCATGGCCGAGCTCTCGCTTCAACTGGGCAGTGCTGCCATTCTCGTCGATCAGAGCGATGCGAAATGCGTGCTGCGTCTGTCAGGGCCGAATGCACGCACCGTGTTGGCCAAGGGACTGCCGCTTGACCTGCATCCGCGGGCGTTTCGGCCGGGATGTGCCGCGCAGTCCACGATCGCGCATATCGGTGTGCTGATCTGGCAGGTCGATGACGCCCTGACCTATCATCTCGCGATCCCCCGTTCCTACGCGGAGAGCTTCTGGCGTTGGCTCAGCGGGGCCGCGGCCGCCGGGGGCATGGTCGTCTCCGACTGAGGATCTGGGGCAAGTCCCCGCTCCGCACCCCCTTTCGACGACAACGTCCGAGAGATTTTGCCATGAAACCCGACGCACAATTCGTGCTGACCCTGTCTTGCGCCAATCGTCCCGGAATCGTCGCCGCCGTGTCCCGATATCTCTTCGAGGCACACTGCGATATTCGCGATGCGCAGCAATTCGATGATACCGAAACGGATCGCTTCTTCATGCGCGTCGTCTTCAGCGACGGCGGCAGCGGTCATACCCAGCATGGGCTGTCCGCCGGATTTCGCCCCGTCGGCGATGAGTTCGGCATGCGATGGACGCTGCGCGGCCGTGAGGAGCGGCGACGGGTCATGATTCTCGCCTCGCGGTTCGACCATTGCCTTGTCGACCTGCTCTATCGCTGGCGGATTGGCGAGCTGCCGATCGAGATCACAGGCATCGTTTCCAACCACTCCCGCGAGACGTACAGCCACTCCGACCTCGAGGATGTGGCGTTCCATCACCTGCCGATCAATCGCGAAACCAAGCTCGAACAGGAAATGCGCCTCTGGGGGCTCATTGAGGACACCTCCACGGAGGTCGTGGTGCTCGCGCGCTATATGCAGGTGCTCTCGGACGGGTTGTGCGCCAAGCTGGCCGGGCGATGCATCAACATCCATCACTCCTTCCTTCCCGGCTTCAAGGGCGCCAAGCCCTATCACCAAGCTTACGCTCGCGGTGTGAAATTGATCGGCGCCACGGCGCATTATGTCACGTCGGCGCTCGATGAAGGTCCTATCATCGACCAGTATGTCGAGCGCATCAGCCATCGCGATACGCCGGATGATCTGATTCGGAAGGGGCGCGATATCGAAAGGCGCGTCCTGGCGAGCGCCCTGCGCGCCCATATCGATGATCGCGTCATTCTCAATGGTACCAAGACGATCGTGTTCGGCTGAACATCCGTATCCATCGCCGCGCTGCCGAGGCCAACTGTCAGTTCGGGCCACGCAGCGCGCCCGGTGAAGTGAGACTGCGAACCTGCATGGACGTCGCCGGCTTTGCTGCGTGGCAAGGCCCGTGCGGCGAAGGCACGGGCTTGCCAATCGAGCCGTGTGAGAGCAATCTCAGCGCCGCAAGATGTTTAACGGATATATTGCCGGAGTATAGTCTCGTCGGGCAATAGAATATGGGAATCAGGCGAATCATGATCACAGACGGTGGGTATCCCTCTGCTGGAGAGATCGACGAAGCAGCCTTGCCTGGGCTTCGGTCGGGGTTTCTCAACCGCCGGTCGTTTCTGTTCGGCTCTGCCGTTGGTCTCGGCGCGCTGGGGCTGGGCGGTTGTGTGACATCCGACGGCAGCATGAGCCTCGCGGAGGCGCAGAAGGTCTACGGGCCCGTGCCTGAGGAGAAGTTCCCGATCCCGGCCGCGGATGTCAGCAAGGTCGATCCGAAATATTTCCGCCGGACCGTCCGCTACGAGACCAAGGAAGCGCCGGGTACGATTATCGTCGATCCTGGCAACTACCATGTTTACCGCATCGAAGAGGACGGCAATGCCACCCGCTATGGGGCCAATGTCGGCCGCGACGGGTTCCGGTGGAGCGGTGATGCCTATGTCGGGCGCAAGGGCGAATGGGCAACCTGGACACCGCCCAAGGAGATGATCAAGCGCCAGCCCGAGGCGGCCAAATACGCCGGCGGCATGCCGGGAGGCCTCGACAACCCGCTCGGCGCCCGCACGCTTTATCTCTATCAAAACGGCGCCTACACGCTTTACACGATCTACGCCAGCAGCGATCCCGAATCGATTGGCTCGGGCATCACGAGCGGCTGTGTCGGGCTCCTCAGCCAGGACATGATACACTTGTATAACCGCACGCCGGTCAAGACGAAGGTGGTCGTCCTGCCGGCATAAGACAACGGCATCAGCCTCCAGTTCTTTGCGCTGCCCGTGCGGTCAGCGCAAAGAACGCGCCTCTTCCTGGAGTGTGAGCGGTTGTGCGGGCGGCAATACTATGGGAGTGCCGCCGCCCTCCCTTATCGTCGCGGCAAGACTTCCAGATTGGCGACGCGAGCACCCCGGTTGCTGGAAGAGGGGGCTGTCTCTTCGGCTGAGGTCTGGAGGAGCAGACGGTCGGTGCGGACAGTCACGCCCTGAGCGGAGCGGGAACGCGGGTCCAGAAATGCCGGCCAAGGTTGTGTGCGGCTATGAGAACAACCTGAGCACAGAGGTGTCTAGACAAAGTGTCTAGAGCCCGGTTGCAGCCGCCCGGAATCCGCAACCGAAGGGCGCATCATTCTGAGAATATTGGAGAAATTTGGTAGCGGAGGACCGTGCTGGCCTCAATAGACGAACGCAAGTAGTTGATATTATTCACTTGGGAAATTGGCGCGAGGCAATGATCCGCGCCATCGCTGACCTTGACTTCGATTGAGGCAGTATCTCCCATTTCTTGGAAGAGATCTACATGCGTATCGAAAATTTGGCGGTCTTCACGCCGAGCAGATTGACGAAGGGCGGCATTGAGCTGCTCGCGAGCTTCACCCTCAACGCCCATGGAATCCGCCTTCGCGACCTGACCCTCGCGCGGGCCGGAAACGGTGAATTGCTAGTGTGGTCCGCGCGACGCAACCGCGACCCGGAACCGATCGCGACATTCACGCAGGAGACGCGGCGCGAGATAGCGATCATGGTTCAAGAGCACATCACGGGTGCGCAGCGGGTGGCCGCGTGACGGAAACCGCGCCTCCACTTTCTCTCGACGAAATCGCCGGCCGGATCGGTGGCCAGGTTCACGGATCGTTTGTCATCGGCGCCCAAGTGCTGGGTCAGGGAGTCAACGTGCGCTGGTCGCCGCAAGGTCACCTGAATGTATACGCCGAGGGCGCTGCTCGATACCATTCCGGTGATCTCCGGACGGCGACCCTCATCGCTCTCGGACTGCCCGTCGCTGAGAACGACAACGACCCCGACGCGCCTCGCGACCTGCCCGTGCTCCCGCGGATGCACCCGGCGCCGTGGACACCGGAGGCCGCCGGCGGGCTTCTCGGCGAGGTCGCGACGTGGGTAACATCGACCGCGATCATCCCGGTGCCGGAGCTGTCCTTGGCCGCCTCGCTGGCCCTGCTCGCGGGCCTGTGCGGCGACAAGGTGCTGGCCCCGACCGAGGCGGGTGTGAACGTCTTTATGACCACCCTCCTGGCCACGGCAGGCGGCAAGGGGCACCCCCCACGCGCCGCTCGTGAGCTCGGCGACGCCACCGGCAAGCTCGGTGCTGTGTCGAATGGCGACCCGACGTCGTATGCCGCGCTTGAAAGGATCCTTCGCCGCAGGCCCTCGACGGTCATAGTCCTGGACGAATTCGGGCTTGTCCTGCAGGACATCAATGCCCGGCATCGTTCGGCGCCGGCCGCATCGATCCGGAAGTTTTTGCTGGCAATTTACGATCAGGCGAATAGCCGATTTGACGGACGTGAATATGCATCGGCTGAGACGAAGGGCGATGACTCGCCGATCGAAGGACCCGCCCTGACAGTCTTGGGCATGACGACGCCAGGCACCTTGTATGAGGGTCTTTCCGAAGCCTCGATAACCGATGGGTTCATCAACAGGTTCGTTTTCTTCAGTGCCAACCCGCCGGCGATCGTAAAGCCCCCGTCGTTGGGGAGGCGGGCGCGACCGCCTCAACCACTCGTCGATCTTCTCAAAGATGCGATCGACAGCCTTCCGCGGCTGGACGGCCTGGCTGGCGCTTTCAACAAATTCGTCATCCCGTTTGAGGGAGGCGAAAGCGGAGAGGCTTACCGCCGGTGGGGCGAAGTCTTCACCTGGCAACACGATTTGCGATGGGACGAGACCGAGCGTCATATCAACGGCCGCGCCGCTGAGAACACCTTGAGGCTTGCCACGCTTCGCGCCATCAGCCGAAACCCGGCCGCCCCGGCGGTGTCGGTCGACGACATCGAATGGGGCTTCGCCATCGTGCACCGATCCATCGGAATCATCAGTGACGGCATCAAAAGGCATATGGCGGCATCGCCAGCGGAGGCGCTCCGCAATGCGGTGAAAGAGGCACTGAGGGACAAGCCCAACGGGCTGGCCTACTCGCTTCTTCTGCAGCGGCAGGGCATCCGGAAGGCCGATAATCGTCTCCTCAAAGACGCGCTCCGCTGGCTTCTGGATGCGCAGAAAATCGACGACGCCTCGGACAATCGCGAGCCTGGGAAGGGATCGCGTTTCCGCCTTCGCGAATAAAAACGGAACCGACAACGTGAAAACGAGAAATGCCGATTTCGTTTTCACATTGTCATCTCGTTGTCGAGCCATGACAACGGGAAAAAATAAATAAAATCAATAATATATATATCATTTTTTCTTCTGTTTTCACGTTTTCAATCATCTTTTCGAGGACCGATTCCGGACGATTTCGCCCCCATGAGGGTCTGTCTGAAAGCATGTTGAAAACGTGAAAACGTGAAAACGGCGCCATCACGGGCCGGCTGGAGCACACAATGGCCGACTATGATTTCGACACCATCGACGACGTCGATGATGCGGACGATGATTCCGTTCACCTGCTCGTCTTCGATCGCGAAGCCGGAGAGTTCATTTGGACATGGGTGATGCGGGAGACGCTGGCCGAGGCCGGCTATATCGACATCTCGGATTACGGAATGTGACTGCGTCGCCCTGAGTGCCATCGTTGCATAGCATGGCCGGGCACTACGTAGCGCCTATCGGGTCTAGTGGCGCGGACACCATATATAGATGCTCCTACAGCGATCGTGCCACTATATCTCGATTTCAGTTGATACGGTCGACCTCCATGCTTATAGTTGCGGCAGGCTACCGTCCTCTGTGACGCTCGCCCAAAACTAAAAGCAATTGAAAGCAAGCCCTTCCCGAAGCTCCACCCGGAGCATCAAGTGCACATTTCCCTGACATCTAACGCCGCTTCTCCGCGGTCGCTCGCTATTCCAAAATCCACACGCACTATTTTCACCAATCCTCGCATCGCCGCTCTGTGGACAGAAAAGTCCGATCGGGGGCCTGCACCGGACGAGCCCGCTCGTCTCGTTCGCGACGGCCGTGGCAAAGAGATCGAAATACCTCTCCGCGATGAGCCCGGTATTGACTTCATCCTGTCGCGACAGCGTGGAGCAAATGGCCGGCCCGTCAGCATTGATGTGCCAAGAGAGGTGGCCGCGCCAGCAGGGCTTTCCGGCCGCAAGGCTCGCTCGTGGCCGGCGATGGAGCGCGCGAACAATAACGAGTTGTTCGATACTCCGCATAAGAATCGAATGGCCCGCCAAGCGCTGGAGCGCTTCGTTCTTCTGTATGACGCCGCCACCCTCCATCCGCTGGCGCTCCACTCACCTTGCGCCAGTATCGAGCCCGAAGATTGTAAAGATGAGGCGCCAGATGGCGGCGAGGATGGCGAGATCACTGGTATTGACCCGACCGCTATCGACCTCTGCGGCGAAATAGAATGGGATGACGATCCAAAGCAGCCGACCAGGAAAACCCTTCCTTCGGGTTTTGGCTTCGACCGCTACCTGGATCTAGGCCCGGCGCCAGAAGCCTTGGTTGCGATGGCGCGGGAAGGGCGCGTGCGCATCAATCACTGCACCACGCTTCGTCAAAAGGTAGCCGGAAGATCATCACAGCGGCGCACTATCGCACGACTTGAGATCCGCTGTGGTGACGGGCGCTGGCGCCCAACCACGGATGGGCGCCTCCGGGATAGCAAGCCAAAGGATGGCCGAACTGCAAAACAGCGAGACGCCGCCGTTATGGGCTGGACGCGCATGTGTCACCCGTCACGCAAAGATGGCGCCAGACAGTTTGCCATGGAACCATTCGACAGGCTTGCGGCCAAGCACGACTTTCGCCTTCTCAGGCATCTTATGGGGCGAGATATGCTCGACGTGATGCGAATGGCGGCCTGTGAGTGCGCGACGATGCGGGAAATCGGCGAGGCGTTTGGCAAAACTTACAAGCGCGCGGAGGCCGAAGGCTTAGCCAAGTTGCGCATTGCACTGGAACTGCTGCAATGGGCATTCTCTAATCTCAACAACAAGCACGCCGCTGCGAACGATAACGAACAGTCGAGCGGGTGCCTACGTGCAGCGGCATAGTACCTGAACCGTCGAGTTGCTCCCTTTATTATTAGGGATAGGCGCAAACCTGGGCCGGCACCTCTCGAGGGCCGCCCCATTTCCCCACAAGTTCCAAGCCGCCTCCGGGCGGCTTTTTTCATTCGGCCAGCCGTCCGGAGACAGCAGGCCGATAGCGAACCGGCGGTCCGGCCTCACCGCCGGTTCGCACCCCCGCGTTCTATTGGCAAACTCACGCCCGGCCGAAGCCGGGCGTTTTGCTTTCTACATCACGTCATTCATCCGAAAAAGGACTCTCCTAATGCAGCTCACCATGACGGCGGTCGCGTGCGCGACCGGAGTTCCGCCAGCCATGCTCACGCAGTGGGTATCTCGTGGCGTTATCTCATACGGCGAGGGCGACGAGCCACCGGCCGGGCAGGGCATTGCCGCGCTCCTCGGTCGTCGCCGTCTTGCACAGGTGGCGATCACCGGTGCATTGACCCGCGCGGGTGCGATGCCTGGACGAGCGGCACGTCTTGCCTTCGCCTTTAGCGATCGCGATAACGGCGTCGATGAGGACGGCGCCTTCCTTCGCCGCACTGCATCGGAGCTATTTCCCAGCCGCGAGAGCTTCCTGGTCGCCGCGCCAACTGATCCTCCCGTGGTTGTCGGCGTGCCTCCAGGTACGGCCCATTCCCGCATCATCGCCGCGGCCTGCAACCGGACCAACCCCCCCGGCACGCTGGTTTTGCATCTCGACCCGATCATCCTCGCCGCTTTCTCTCGCGCAGCATCCCTCAATTGAGGATCCCTATGAAAATTCTCGACAGTCTCGCCGCGCTGATTACGGTCGCGCGCGATGATAAGGCGACTTCCACCATCATCGCCGAAAGCCTCGATAAGGCCCGCGCGGAACACAGTGCCGCGGCCACCGCGCTCGCGACAGCAGAGTCTGGCTATGGCGATGCATTGCTAGATAGCCCGAAGGCGGCCCGTGCCGCCCACGACGCGCTCGCTGACGCCGTGTCGAGCTCGATCGGACAGCCGCTCTGGTCAGCCGCCTGGAGATCAGGCACGGCGAAGCGCTCGAGCGGGAAGCGGAGCAAGCCCTGACGGCCGAAAAAGACGCAGCCGCCAAAGAGGGCAACGCGGTCGCCAGAGTTTTGCGCAATGACTATCCGCGTGTCGCGAGAGAGCTCATAGGCATTATCACACGCTTGCGAGAAGCTGAGCTCGCCATCGAGGCCGTTAATACCCGACTCGTCGAAGCTGGGCGCGAGGATGAGCGTATTAAAGCGATCGAACATCGGCCCGATGCGCTTCCTTTGCCCGCTGACTGTCCCTACATTCTGGACGGATCTCGCCATTCGATACGGTACACCCACCTGCGGCGGGTCGCTGGTGTCGCCGACGGTTATTACCGCGGCCCGATGGGGGCGGAACTGAGTGAGCATGATGTCCAGAGATTGGACGTAGCTGACCATCTACGCCGATGACGTGCGGCCCATCATGCTGCGCGCGCTGCAGGCGGTCTTTCGCCGGCGACGCGCCATTGCCCGAGCCACACGCAGTAGAAGGCGAGGGCGCTTTCACCCGCAAGGTGAACCGCTCCCCGCGGTTCGCGCAAGCTGATCTGTGGCCGATCGCTGTCCACGAGGGGGGGCACGCCGTTGTGGCCCTCCTATTGGGCTGGGCGATCGGGTCGCGGGGCGTTGACATAGCACAGCGTTTCTCCGCTAACGTTGCCCGTCCTCCGGGGGCGACGTTCGCATATGAGCATGTCGCCGTCCTTGCCGCAGGACACACCGCAGAGCGGTGGCTCGGCCGTCGCATCTGGCGGCCCGAGTCCGCATACCTTCGGTTTTATCTCACCGCGGCGCGAGCGGGGGAGGCGCGGCCTTGCGACAATTGCCGCGCCTTCGCGGCGCTGGTGCAGGATCGGCCTGACGATGACGACGAGATGGTCATCGCCCTCTATCGGCATTTTGAAAAGCGCGCGATCGATCTCGTAACGTCTCCCCGGATCTTCAGCGCGATCCGGGGAGTTGCTCGCGAACTGATGCAGCGGAGCGTGATGCAGGACGAAGATGTCCGCAGCCTCATTCCGCCTGACATGCTCCCCGGCGGCTGCCACGCCCCAATGTGGACCTCTATGGGGTACGGCGAAGACGTCAGTCGCGTTGCGCTTCCGCGCGTGTAGGCGGAAGCGGAACCCCCCAGGAGAATTCTGCAGCCGGCCGTTCCTCGGGATGCCTCGCCGTCGCGGTGCGCACCCCCACTGGGAAGGACCCGAAGGCGACCGTGAAACATCCTGTTTCACGGGTCCTTGGCTACCACCCCGACGGGGGGCGCGGCGGCGGCAGCCCTAAAAAACGCTAGTTTCAGCCGAATTTCCGAGGTTCGCACTTGCATCGCGAAACTGTTGGATTAACGGCTTCAGGGTGCGTACCTTAGTGCGTACCCCGCGGACCCAGTGCGCACGGGTCCGCAGGGCCATCAAACGACGACCTGGGCCTCACCAATTGTCCGCCCCTCCCATAGGAAGAAGCGTCCGGCCTTCTTTAGAGAGTCCGCCGCTTCGTCTGCTGAGAGGAAATAAAAGCCCACCCGTCGTTCTTCGCCTGGGTGGAAGGCGCGGTCGCCCAATATCACGAGCGCGTCAAAGCCCACTCCTGCTTCCGGAGCGATACAAACCGAGCTCCATCCAGGCAGCGCCGGGGTTCGACGACCGCCCTCCGCAGTCGAGTACAGCCGCACATCCGCGATGAGATGCGGCTTTGCTGTTCGCTGGAATTCAGCGCGCGTCATCCCGTCAGCATGATCGCTTGACCGGACGGGCACAACGACATTTCCATTTCAGGATCTCCCATGACCTCCATCGACCTTTCACGCCCCCTCGATAACGCCGGCGCGCCTGTTGCCAGGCTCACCATCCGCGAACCCGACATCGGCGCGCTGATCGCCGTCGAGAATATCAATGGCGAGATGGCCCGCCTCGCCGCGCTGATCGCCCATCTCAACGATGTTCCGGTCAAGGTCGTGCATCAGATGCGTCCATCGGACTTCGACAAGGTCGTCGCCGCGCTTCTGGCCGCGGGGGGAAACGATACGCCGGCCGTGGATGGCGCGACGCAGCCGGCCTGATAGCGCACGTTCTGCATACACCGCTGCCCGACGTCCTGCGCATGGCCCCCGCCGAGGCCCTGGCCTGGCATGGGATCGCCGTTCGCATCCTGAAAGCCCGCGCATAGCGGGCTTTTTCATTTGAGGGGCCGATGGCCACGAAACAATCCTCGCTGGTCATCAAGCTGATCGACCAGCTCTCCGGCCCGTCCAAAAAAGCGGCGGCTGGCCTAGAGTCCCTAACCGGCGCGCAGAAGCGAGCGGCCGCGGCCGCAACGGCGATGCGGAAGATCGAGGCGCCGATCACGGCCGTTGCCACCGCCAGCAAAAAGCTGGCGGACGGCAAGGGCATTTCGCGTTGGTCATCCAGCTTCCAGGCCGAAGTCAAAAAGCTTGGCCTTACGGCAAAGCAACTCGACAACGTGCGGGCGGCATGGGAGCGGTTTGACTCTACCGTTTCCCGCCGCGTCAGCATCCGCCTTCCCGCAGCGGCGGCTTGGGAGCGCGATACACTCGCCTCGCTGCGGCGCGTTGAGCATGCCCACACCAGCAGCAGCCGGCGCGTCGGCCGGATCTGGGCGGCGATACCAGGGATAGGTGGGGGATACGTCGCTGGGCGCGTTGTGCGCCAAGTATCGCAGAAGGGCGCCGAGTGGACGCGCGAGGATGCCCGTGACTATCTGGCCGGGCTGACACCCGACGAGACGTCGCGTCTCCAGCGCACCGCCCTCGACTCGAGCCTGCGTTACCCGTCGATCGACGCGACGACTATGCATGAGCGGCTGCGCGACACCGCCGCCGCCACCGGCTCGGTCGACAAGGCGATACAGCTGGCTGACACGATCGCCGAAGGCACGGCAGTGCTGCAATCCCTCAAGGGCAAGGACGCAGCCCTCGACGAAGGCCGGAAGTTTTTCAAGGGCCTCGACACTCTCGGCAAGGTCGATCCCGTTGAGATCCGGGATCTCTACAACGCCTGGATCAAGGCGATGTCGGTCGAGGGCGCGGACCTCGACCTTGGTGGCTTCCTGCAGATGGTGCGGCAATCGCGCGCCGCAGGTGCAAGCTTGGACAATAAGTTCCTCTCGACCATCGCCCCTGCGCTTGGCCAGGACATGGGCGATGCACGCGTCGGAACGGCGCTTTCGTCTGGCTTGAGCCAGATTGTTGGCGCCAAGGCTACAAAGCAGTCGAAAGCCATCCAGGCTCAGTACGGCCTCCGCGACAGGAAGGGCAACTTCGTCGACGAGAAGACCTTCCTCGCGAACCCCTACGACTATATGAAGAAGACGTTGTTGCCGAACCTTGAGAAAAGGGGCATTAACATCAATGATGACGCGGCCTTAACCGCCGTCATGTCGCGGATCTTCAGCAATCGGACGGTCGCCGACATCTTCACCAAGATGGCGACGCAGCGCGAGCAGTACGACCGTAAGGCCCAGCAATACGACAACGCGCCCGGCCTGGATGCGGCGAATGAATTGCCGAAGCGCGACCCCTTCGTCGCGTGGTCCGGCTTGACCTCGCAGCTCACAAATCTTGTCACGCAACTGACCAGCCCGCTCATCCCCGCAGCCACGTCGGCCCTGAATGGACTGACCGGGGCGATAGGCAGCTTTGCGAACTATCTGTCAGAGAACAAGGATCTTGCCGGTGTCTTGGGTGCTGGTGGAGCGGCAGCTGCTGGCGGCGCCGGTCTCTACGGCATGTACAAGATCTGGAAGATGTTCTCCGGCGCTGCCGAGATGCTCACAGGCGGCGGCAAGACGGCTGCCGGCGGAGGCGCAGCGGGCGGCGCGGGCACGGCCGCAACGGGTGGCGCATGGTCGCGTCTTTGGGATACCGTCAAGGGCTCCCCGCTCGGGGGCTGGCTGCTGGCGCGCACGCTTGGCGCTGGATATTTAGGCTATAACCTCGGCGCCAACATCCCCGAAGGCGAGAAGGAACTGCAAGCCTTCTTCAAGGCCAATGGCGAGCGCACTGCGCAGTGGCAGGCCACGCTGGAGAAACTCCTTCCCAAATGGCTCAATCCTGACCAGGCGCCTGTTGAGGCCTGGTGGAACAAGCCGACGGATCTGCGTGGCGAGACGAAGCGCCAGTTCAACATCAAGGACCCGGAGCCGGCCAACAACCGGGATTTCACGCTGGGATCGGATGGCGGCTTCAACAAACTGGGCAAGAGCCAGCCGAAGAACAACCGCGGCTATCTGTCCAACTGGGACACCAAGCACGTATCGCCGACGCCCATAGGGCGCGGCGAGCCCGCTGCCTTGTATCAGTTGCCGGAAGACCTCGGGGAGCCCATTCCTGTACCCGGCATTCCCGAGCCGCCCCGCCGGCCGGAGAAGAAGGGTAAGAAGGGCAGGAAGCGCGATGCACCTATCCCGTTGCCGCCTGAGCGGCCGGAGGAGTTGCGGGAGCACGTCCCGCAGCCAGTCGCGCAACAGCCAGAGCCACGGCCAAGGCCGCCTGAGCTACAGGCCAAGGTCGAGGTCGACACCACGGCTGTGGACGAGGCCAAGGCCAAGGCAAACGAGGCCGGGGCGGAGATCAGCAGCGCGCTGAATGTCACGGTGAAGCCCACGGCCGACCTGTCCTCGATTGCCGACTTGAAGTCGATGGTCGGTGACGTATTGCGCATGCTCGCCCAGATCGGCCCCGCCGCGCAGCAGGCTCAGGCGGCTGTCGGCCGCTCAGTCGGCGCGAGCTTCAAGAATCGGCAGGACGGTTCTCTACATGACGGAGCGCAGTGATGATTGCGGACGATACGGGCCTTGAGCGTGCCCTTGGGCACGCGTTGGCCATGATCGAGGTTTTGCGAGAGAAGGTGCGGCGCAGCTGCACCTTTCCGTCGGCCGAGGCCCTTTACGGCCTCGAGGAGGGCATCGCGGAGGGGCTTCGTGAAGAGGGCGCGGCTTTCGATCAGGCTACCATCGATCGCCTTCGACTCTCTGCAATCACAACGGCCCGACGAATGGTCCGTGACGGCTAACCAGCCGACGCAGCCCGTCTGTGAACCCCGTTTCACGGGCGGGTCCTTCCGGCCAGTCCCGGCGGCGCGACGGCGACGGCCTGGGATATCGCTAGCGTGTGGGGCTGAAATTACTCCTACTCCGTTTTCAAAAGCCGGCTTTGCCCGCGCGGTCGGGATTGGCGCCCTTCAATTGCTCGATCTTGTTCAACGACGTGCTATCCCCACATTTGGCTGGTCCATTGTCGTCTTGCGAGCTACAGTTTATATAGGCGCGCCTAGAAATTGAGTCGTTCCGATCCATGACCGCAAAGTCTTATAAGCCCCCCCAGCCGAGCAACCTTTCACGGATGCAGGTGGAGGAGTATGCCCGCGGCTTGGCATCTCACGTGGGATTGAAACCAGGCGATGACCTCGAGCCTACAGTGCGCAGGCTTGGGGGGCGGCTCATTCTAAGTGAGTTCTGGGATATTGCTGATGCAAGTTCTGGCACAATACGGGTTGAGGAAAACGGTACCTTCCAGATTTTTTTGCCGATGCACACGGGGCCGGCGCGTGATCGTTTCACCATCGCTCATGAGCTTGGTCACTACGTATTGCACTTTCTGATTCCGAAGGTTTCGACCGGGATTGTGACGCCCATGCAGGCTCAACGGTACGGCTCTGGTGTCGTGGAGTGGGAGGCAAACTGGTTTGCGGCCGGTTTACTGATGCCAGCGGACGAATTTCGTCAAAAGCTACAATGCGGCGATGGTATTGTCACTCTGTCCCAGTTTTTTGGCGTATCAATGGCCGCCGTTCGGGTCCGGGCGAAGACCCTTGGTTTATTGATCTGACAAGTGAGCGGAAGAAAAAAATCCCCGCTTCGCTCCACGCTGAGGTTGTTTCTTAGCGTGGATATCGTTGGGTCTACTGCGTTCAAGCAAAGTCTCGGCCGCGACAAGAGAAGGTCTGGAGATTCGTCGGCGATGGAGGCGCCAGCGGAGCCGTGGTTTTCGCCCTTGTCAGAATTCTATCGAGAGGTGGAGCGCCTCTTTTCGAAAGAGTGGGGGCACTATGCCGAGAACGTTGCCACATCGTGCGGGTGGCCGACGGGAAATGCTCCCGAGTTTTGGAAGGGCGCAGGCGATGAACTGCTCTATACCAAGGAACTCAGTGACCATCGCGAAGTTTTGGCCTGTATCTGCTGTTGGGCGAAGGCAATAAACGAATATAGAGGGCGATTGAGGGAGCGTTTTCCCTCTCTTGACCTTAAGTCAACGGCATGGGTTGCGGGATTCCCCGTGCATAACGCCGAGGTTATTTTTCGCGCCGCTGTTGAGAAGTTAGATGAGCAAGAGGACGAAGACGACCCCATTTATGAAAATTTGCAGCTTTTAGAAAAATTTTACTCCCGTCGTAATTCCCGGGGGCTGGCGAGGGATTTTATTGGACCTTCAATTGATACTGGGTTCCGGCTTTCAACGTTAGCAACTCCGCGCCGATTTGTAATCTCCGTGGAGCTGGCGCTTCTACTCGTCGCCGCGGAAAGAAATCGGCATCAGATAATGAAAACGAAGTACGATGCCATTAAATTCCATTATGCGGGAAGGGTCCCTTTAAAAGGCGTTATTGGTGGACTTTCCTACCCTGTATTTTGGATCGATATGCACCTCCACGATAAGCTTTCTCTCTCCGAGGACGATCTAATGGGTGTGCAAGCGCGAAATACTGATCAGGTTAGCAGATTTTGCGAAGAGTTTATCAACAGCAATCCAGATTATTTCTTCCATCCCTATATAGTCGGCGATTTGCAATTTAATAATATCCCTGAAAGCCATCAAGAACGTCTTGGAAAGCTTAATAGCTTTTGGGAATCAGAGAGAAAAAGAAGGAGGGGGGAAGCTCTACCTCTGTCCGATGCTGACGCAAAATTACAGGATTCTGATCAAGGTTCCGCGCCGATCGCGCCGGAAAAACTATTTGGACGCCCCAACGAATAGTTGGTTCGCTCCATTCCGCGTCTCCGGATTCACCTTCTCGTAAAGCTCCTAGCTCCGCGCCATAGCGTAGGAGAGCTCTGCATCGCCTCTTGTATTGCAGTGTCACGCTCACGATGTCTCGGTAGCTGCTCGCATATGAGAGCGAAATTGGGGAATGGCCGTGCGGATTCTCGTCTTAGGGGCCATGCTCCTTCCTCTGTTTCCGAGCCTGTGTGCTGCGCAGGCAGGACAAGCTCCTTCCTACAGCATCAACGAGCAGAAAATTCGGGACGAAGGCGAAGCGCGGGGAGCCCGTGCACGCGCTGAACAGACCAAGCGCGATGCGGATTGGGACCGCAAAGCCAAAGCCGCTGTGGGTGGAATTTGCACCGGTTGCAGTATGCCACCACTGGCCAAGCGCTGACCCTTTCGCCTGCCGCGGCCCGGGCTGCCAACTCGGTGCGCTTGTCCTTGTCCAGCTTCACCATCGCGTCGAGCTCGGTGCCCTTAGCGAGCGTAGTGCCGGAAACCTTGTCGAGGATCTCTTGGCCGAGCTCCTCGCCACGCTGGGCTATTCGCTGTATCGCTCGCTCTGAGCGGCCAATGGCGACAGCGGTCGCCTTGGTGAAGCGGTCTGCCAACTCGTCGCCATTTTGGCGACGAGTTCTTCGCGAATGGAATCGGGGGTAGAGGGAGCGGCTAGAGCGTAGAGGGCGGTGGGGGGTAAACTTGCAACCGTTGCAACTTTGTTGCCGAACTTTTTATGTACAGCCATGAAATTATAAGCAGTCCTCTGGCTCATCGAGAACTCGGCTTCAATCCAGGCCAAAAAGCTTCCACGCCCGAGGCTCGCCTGCTGCTCAATCAGCTCCCGCCCGACCTCGATAATGCTTTCGGCCGCGAGCTGCATCCTCCCCCTGATCCGCTCTGCCGCCGCACGGGCAGACGCCGCATTCTCGGCGGGGACAGCGTCTGGTTCAGGGCTTTGATAATGGCATGTGCCGTGTCAGGGACCACTCAGCCGCGAAACACTCAACAGCCTCGTCCCGGAAATAGAAAATGAAGTGACGGGCGCTGGGATCGTCATCACCGATGATGTGCCAGTCGAGGTTGGAGGCGTAGCGATCGTATCCCATCACTTCATAGAATTCGCCCCATCGTGGCGCCTGATCGCTAAAGCGACCCTTCCCATCAAACCACATTTGATCGTTGGTTTCGTCCCAGCGCCAGCGGCAGCACTGGTCGAACTTGAGAATGGCGCGCTCGCCGGGAGCGGCGGCGAAGGCAAACGGATTGAGGCGGAAAGAAAGTTCCAGCGCTCCAACGGATGGGGACACCACCAAGTCGGGGTCATTGGGTTCCGCGTTCCAATCTGGATTGAGGTGAAGAAACTGGAGCCGGTTCATTGCGTGATCCAACCTAACGCGACAATCGCCGCTTTGGCGGAGCTGGCCACGTTTCATCCACCATTTTACCGTCCCATAACCCGCCTTCGCGCAGAAACGGAGAAGGCGGACCTCCCGAGAGAAAGCGACTGACATCGTCCAGACGATCGCGGACACGTAGGATTAGATTGCTGAGGATGCGATCTCTCAGAAAGCTCCGCCCCAAAAGCCCTAGTGAGAACCATTTTGCGCCGAACCGCGAGTCGGACGCTCTAAAATAGCAGTTCCCGTACAAGGCATGCCCCCAACCGGGCCGGAACTTGGCAATGTCAGAGACATTCTCCAATGATCGGAAATTTATGGTGAAGCTTGCTCTTCCGTACTTGTCGAACTGAAAATTCAGCAAGTCGATCCGATCTGTGCTCCTGCGAGCATACTTCCTTGGAAATACACCCGGCTTCGGTTTGGTCGCGGGCTTGAAACCAAGTGTGCCGAGGTGCGGCAAGATCTTGTTTTGCAACGCTTCAAGCAAAACGTCCTTCAGTTCCTCATCGGTGAGGCGCATGGCTGTTGGATCCCGATTTGGCCTGCTTTGACTGGATGGGGACGTGAGGGCTCGCGGGATGGGACACAAGGATTCGAGTCATAGGTCCATCTTTAGTCTGGGATCCGCGGCAGGTTTGGATTGTTCTTGTACATTTGATCCAGACAACCCGTCGGGAAGGCCGCAATTCCGTGCTTTCGGATCTCTCGGCTCAATGCTCGGAAATCTTGAGCTTTGAAAGATGAGTACGCCTCAAGCGCGCTTTTTGATCTTTCACAGAAATATGGTGCGCGGGCCAAGCTTCGCATTTGTTCTTCCATAACGCGGCGTATGTCCCATGGAGCTACGCCAATGCTTCGAGAGCTACGTCGAAATACCTCCTCGATTGCCCTTGTCACGCCCCGAAGCGCCGGCAGCTTGTCGCGATCGAGTAATGAGGGGCAGCGCTTGGCTGCGTATTCTGCGAAGCTAAAAACTGCAAACAAGCACGCGACATCCGGCAGCTTCTGTCGGAGATCGTCATTCGCCAAGGAGGGCGAGGTCGTCGACAGAGCCGCGACTAGGGCGATTGCGGTTAGCGCCGGCGTCAGCTTCAATCTATTCCCTCCGCAGCCGGACACCAGGGCCGCCTGATGTAGAGGTTGCGTCGTTGATTATCTCGAAAGTCACCGATGAAAAATCGATGTCGGCCGTTTGGTCCCTGATAGCCGCCCCTTCAAGGCAGTCTATGTACCCGCTGCCATCAACGAAAAGTAGGAAGCCAACGGGATCCAAGAAGCCCGAAATCGTGGCCCAGACATTACCGAGGACGCGCCCGCAATCGACAGGTGGCGTGGCGTCTTTGTCCACGGTGATGTCCACAAAGAAGCCGGCCCCAGAGTTGCGCCGGGACGCGACGGCAGCGTGAGCGACCTGGCGTTCCAAGAGAGTGCGGTGCAGAGGGTATTGGTCAGAGATCGCGGCGAGAACCGCGCGTTCGAGCAGCGTGAAGTCCGCAGAAGACGTCAAGCGCCGCTCCTCAGCCTCACCCCCGGCCCGCCGTCGCCAGAATAGGGGCCGGCATCCACAAACTCGATCCCGGCCGTCTCGAGGGCCTGGCGGATGGCTGCGATTGTCGGGCGATTAGCAGTCAAGGGGCCGGTCTGCGATTCCATGCGCTTGATCGTGGGAACTGACACCCCGGACTCTTGGGCGAGGCGACTCTGCTCCCATCGCAGCACCGCACGGGCCGCTCGAAGTTGCTCGCTGGTCTGCAAAAATGATCCCCCACGTATAAAACGATGCCAAAGGTATTGACGACACCTCAGGGATCATTTTATATTCAGAGTGTCGCTGCTTCGCAAGTCGCGACGCCCCCCCCGCTCGGCCGCCTGTCCTCTGCGAGCGCCGAGCGGGGCACCCTAGAAGTGAGGAGACCACCAACATGACCACGACTGCTGCCATTGCCGCCGGCGGAGTTGCGAGAAGAAGAAGATGCGCCCGCACCGCGGAGCCTGGGTCCGTTGTCGAGCTGACCAATGGTCGCGAGGCTATGGTCACGACCGTCAACTACGGGCTCTTTGGTCCGACGCAGTACCTCGTTGCTTGGGCTGGCGGATTCGAGAGATGGGTTGGGGAGCAGGATATCAGCCGCGTTGTCCTCACCACCCGCCAGTCAGCGAACGTCATGGCATCCAACCCTGCTCGCCTTCAACCTCTCATATCCTCCTGCTGGGCCGCTCGCTTTGTGCAGATAACCGGCCGGTCAGCGCTCGTGGCGTGACGTATATTCTGGTTGACAGAATATGGTCGATCGACCATATTACGGCCATGATAGATTTCGATATCCCCCGCTACTTTATCGGTGACGTCGCAGACGCCGCAGGCGTCGACACGGTCACGCTTCAGAACTGGATCAAGCGCGGCGCGTTGGAGTTCAGCGAGCACGACCGCGAGGGCAAGGGCCACGGCTCAAGGCACCTCTTTACATTCAGGACGGCCCTGCGTGTCGCAACGACGGCTGAGCTCGTGCGCAACGGTGTGACGCCGCAGAGAGCATGGGGATTTGCTGGCCGTGCGAGCATCGTGGATGCGAAGACGGCACCGAAGGGTTACGTGACCATCGACGGCCAGCGGATCAAGGTCGGGCCGCGCCAGGGGCGGCGCTACATGGGCATCTTTGGCGATGGCCAGTTGATCCACGAGTATTACGGCGGGAACGTCACGACCCTTGATGAGATATTCGAGGGCAGCGCCGAGAATGACGAGCCAGTGCCGTTCGCCTCTGTGATCATCATCGCCTTGACGAAGATTGAAGAACGGGTGCGCGCCAAGCTCGCGGCGCGGATGTAGCGCTAAGTGTTTCCTCTCTGCCAAATTGGCACGGTGGAAACACATATCGCTGGTGCATATTAAGTGTTTCCACCGTCTCAAGTTGCGTCAGAGGAAACACTTAAAGAGGTCGATCATGGTGACTGTCGGTTAGAGTAAATGTTTCCACATGGTCAAAGTTGACCAAGAGGATACACATAGGGGGCAAGATGAGTCGAGGGCCGGGACGGGTCGAGCGGACGATCGAGCAATTGCTACACGGCAACTCGGCCCGAAGCTTTACTCTCGAGGAGATCGGAGCGGCGGTGTTTCCTGGAACAACAGTGCTCGAGAAAAAACATCGGGTGTCGTTGCTGAGAGCGGTGCGAAAAATATTGCCGTCTCGGTGGTGGGGATACAGGACCGCAAACTGCCTGGCCTGTTGATTTCCACTGAGAGCTGACCCGGCGTTTCCACCGAGAAGTGACCCGCCTTTAGGTATCGTTCGTGTTGGTCGTGGTGGTCAAGTTCCTGCGTTTCTCCTTCGTTGGTTTGGGATCGTGCGCCGAGCTATTCTTGAAGCGGAAGCTGTCGTTTCCGGTTTCCAGGATGTGGCAATGATGGGTGAGCCGATCGAGCAGCGCGGTTGTCATCTTGGCATCGCTGAAGACACTGGCCCATTCGCTGAAGCTCAGGTTGGTCGTGATGATGATGCTGGTGCGCTCGTATAGTTTGCTCAGCAGATGGAAGAGCAGCGCGCCACCTGAAGCGCTGAACGGCAGGTATCCCAGCTCGTCGAGGATCACGAGATCGGAGTGGACGAGGCGATTGGCGATCTGTCCTGAACGGCCCTGTGCTTTTTCCTGCTCCAGCGCATTGACCAACTCGACGGTGGAGAAGAACCGGACCCGTTTGTGATGATGCTGGATGGCCTGGACGCCGATCGCGGTTGCGATATGCGTCTTACCCGTGCCGGGACCGCCGACCAGGACAATGTTATTGGCGTCGTCGAGGAAGTCGCAGCGATGAAGCTGTTGCACGAGCGCCTCGTTGATCTCGCTGCTGGCGAAGTCGAAGCCGTTCAGATCACGGTAGGCCGGGAAGCGTGCCGTCTTGAACTGATATGCGGTCGATCGGACCTCTCGTTCGGCCGTTTCCGCCTTGAGAAGCTGGGACAGGATCGGAATGGCAGCCTCGAATGCCGGCGATCCTTGCTCGGTCAGATCACCGACGGCGTGGGCCATCCCATGCATCTTCAATTGCCGTAGCATGATGACGATCGCGCCGCTTGCCGGGTTATGACGCATGGCGAACCTCCGTCTTTCTCAAGGTATCGTATCGCTCGACATTGGCCTTGGGCTCATTGGTGAGTGTCAGCGCCTGGGGTGCGTCAAGGGTCGGCGGTGTGGAGGATTTGCCGTCGACGAGGCGATGCAGCAGGTTCAGCACATGCATTTTGGTTGGAACGCCGGACTTCAGCGCCATGTCGACGGCCGAGAGCACTGCTTGTTCGTCGTGCTGGAGAACAAGAGCCAGGATGTCGACCATCTCGCGATCGCCGCCCGGCTTTTTGAGCAGATATTGCTGCAAGCTCTTGAATGCCTCCGGCAGCTCGATGAAGGGAGCGCCGTTGCGTAGAGCGCCGGGCTTGCGCTGCACGACCGCCAGATAATGCCGCCAGTCGTAAATGGTCTGGCCCGGCCGGTCATGGGAACGATCAATGACGCGACGATGCTCGCAGACGATCTGACCTTCCGCGGCAACTACGACCCGTTCCGGGTAGACGCGAAGGCTTATCGGTCGATTGGCAAAGGATGCCGGGACGCTGTAGCGGTTGCGCTCCAGATGTACGAGGCAGGTTGGTGTCACGCGCTTGGTATATTCCACAAAGCCGTCGAACGGCCGGGAAACAGGCATAAGGGCTGGCGCCTCCTCAGCCCAGAGGTCGGCAATGGTGCCACGTATCTGACCGTGCGGGGTCTTTGCCCAGAACTCCTTGCATCGAAGCTCAAGCCAGTCATTCAGGGCTTCCAGTGATGGAAAGCGCGGGATGGGTTGAAAGAAGCGATGACGAGCATCCTGAACATTCTTCTCGACCTGTCCCTTCTCCCAGCCGGAAGCAGGATTACAGAATTCCGGCTCGAACACGTAGTGACTGGCCATCGCCATGAAGCGGACATTGACGTCGCGCTCCTTGCCACGACCAACCTTGTCGATCGCCGTGCGCATGTTGTCGTAGATGCCTCGACCGGGAATGCCGCCAAAGACGCGGAACGCATGATTGTGCGCGTCAAATAGCATCTCGTGGGTCTGCAGAAGATAAGCCCGGACGATGAAAGCGCGGCTGTAGCTCAGCTTCGTATGAGCAATCTGCAGCTTCGTGCGCTCATTGCCGATGATCGCCCAGTCCTCCGACCAGTCGAACTGGAAGGCCTCGCCAGGTTCAAACGCCAAGGGCACAAATGTCCCACGGCCCGTCGTCTGCAGTTCCCTCTGCCAATCGTCCCGCCATTCCCGAGCAAATGCCGCCACGCGATTGTAGGAGCCCTCGTAGCCAAGGCTGACCAGATCGACATGCAACTGCTTCATCGTCCGCTTCTGCTTGCGGCCCTTCTTGGATTCCGTCTTCAGCCAGGCCGACAACCGATCCGCAAACGGATCGAGCTTGCTCGGCCGCTCCGGGATGTTGAACTTCGGCTCCACGCCGCCGGCACGCAGGTATTTGCGGATGGTATTCCGGGAAAGGCCGGTCCTGCGGCAAATCTCCCGGATCGATAGATGTTCTCGAAAATGCCAGCGTCGGATCACGCTCAGTAATGCCATGTCGATCACTCCAGAGCCCCCGCTGAAAACATGCGAGGGACGGTTCAAACATGGGTCAATTCTCAATGGAAATATCGCGCTGCGCCGGGTCAGCTCTCAGTGGAAATCAACATATTTACTATCCATCAGCGATAGCCCGACCACTACCTAATTGGCTTGGAGCGAAGGGCTCGCCGTTCTGGGCAGGGCTTACCGAAATCGAGGAGATTATCCACGAAATCTACACGGCACTTCACAATAACTCACCGCGGCTAGCGACCATGGGAATAAGAGCTCTTCTGGAGCACGCCATGGTCGACAAGGTCGGCGACCATAGAAGCTTCGAAGCGAACATGGATGAGTTCGAGAAGGCGGGTTGGATTTCCGCAAATCAGAGACGGCACCTTAAAGATCTTATTGAAGCCGGGAATGCGGCCTCGCATCGCACGTTCAAGCCCGATATGGACGACGTACATGCCTACCTGGATCTGACTGAATCGATCATATGCACAGTCTATGTCGACCCGCACCGCGCAAGAGGCCTTGCAGCAAAGATTCCGCCACGTCCGCCTAAGCCAGCTCGGGTAAAAGCTTAATGCAAAAGACGTGAGCCATCATTTCAGCAGGCTAAACCAGGAGAGCAGCCCCATCGTCGGCAGGATGGCGAACCAAAGCACCACGCCGATGGTCGACAGGATCTGACCGAGCACGACCAGCGTGACGATGACACCTTGCTTCATGCCCGTCCCCACATCTCAGCCCATGCTCGGTAGAGAGCGTGGATGAGGGAAGCGAATGTTACTGCGTGCATGCAGACGGCCCTCTTTGGGGTCATCTCCTGGCCCGGAACTCCCAATGGATGGCGATGGCCGGGACCAGGAAAAGGACTACGTTCAAGACTTTCCAGAACCCGATGATGTTGGCCATGTACACGTGCGTTTGATCGACGCTGAAGCCGAAGAACGACGCCATCAAATTTGCCGTGGCACCGCTGAGTGAAATCAGCCAAGCGAGGGTGATAATCAGCAAATTGATGATGAAGGCTTTGAACAGCACGTTTCTAATTCTGAGCGGCGTTTCCATTGGAATGCCCCGCAATGCGCCCCGGCGGACCGGAGACTTACGATGCGCATTTTACCACCGCGTCACCACATCCGATACGGGCTCGCCACGCGGGCAATCTGCCCTGGTTACTGCCGCACTGAACTCTAACTGCAACAAGGCCGGACGCTAACCCGGCTATCCCTGCCGAAGCCCAACCTCGCGTCAGGGATACCGCAAGGATTTACAGGCGTTCCCGCGCTTCTGTTTTCAGCACCGCTTGTTGCAGAACTGGTTGCGGCCCTCGGGGTCGAACCGAGCGTGATCCGGCTTATGAGACCGGGCAGCCCACCGGGGCTTGTGACCGCAGAAAGTGAATTGCGCCATTGACGTATGTGCGCCATTGGCGTATAAAAGATCCATGAGCAACGCGCCCCACACCATCGCCGAACTTCCCCAGTTCATCCGGGACTGCGCTGATGCTGGCGTGACCGAGGACGAAAAGGTCGCCATCATCGACGGTGTTGCTGCTGATCCGATGCAGGGCGATGAAGTTCAAGGCTCGGGTGGCGTGCGCAAGGTTCGCTTCGCCGGTCGGGGCAAGGGCAAGAGCGGCGGATACCGCGTCATCACCGCTTACTTCGGCCCGCACGCACCAACCTATCTGCTCGCTCTGCTCAGCAAAGGTGACCGCGCCAACTTCACTCGTGCGGAAGTCGCCGCATTCAAGGCGCTGACAACCGCCATCGATCGCTTCTGGAAAGGACGATGACCATGACGAAACAAAAGGCCGCCGACCGCATCCTCCAGGGCCTCAACGAAGCCCTTGCTCACGCCAAGGGCGAAGACGTACCTGGCCTGAAGATCCATGCCGTACAGGTACCCGCCGTTGACGTAGTGGCGATCCGGACCAAGGCTCACCTGTCGCAGGAAGCCTTCGCGCGCCGCATTGGCGTGGCGGTCGGTACGTTGAGGAACTGGGAACAGGGACGGCGCGCTCCGGAAGGCCCGGCGCGGGTGCTCCTGGCACTGCTCGACCGTAATCCGAAGATCGTCGAAGAGGTGTTGGGTTGATCGACCCTGAAACGACAACGCCCGGAGACGCATGAAGCGATCCGGGCGCAAATCGAGATGTTCCTGTTTTGTATCAATCTCGGTGCACCGTGTCAAGCCGCTCTGGACACCGTGAGCGAGGACAGGATTTGCTGTGCAGTCTCGGCTAATCCGCCAGCATAATGGTGCAACAAATTAAGCACCCTTCACCACAAATTACACATCCAGCTAGACACCAAGCGAGATTGCCACCGCTTTCAATGCGCTCTGACGCTGTATCCATCGATTTCATGAGATTATCCAGGCTTCTTTTCGCGTCATCATTTGGCGCATGCGGTAATGCGCCACGGATTATTAGCTTTACCTCTTCTGGGCTGTGGATTCCTTTAAACGCTGACGCAGTTCGTTGAATAAAAGGCCCGTCATTTCTCACCCGAGATGTACCTGCCTTGACCATCCGAACAAAATCTTCAAGCTCGCCTGAAACGTCTCTGGGGGCGCCTTTCGACGCCGCAACCCTATAAATAGCGTCGGCGTATTCATCTGCCTTACTAAAATCATCAAGGATCACGTCGACCAACTGGCTGCGAGAATAGCCTACCTCCCTCGCTGCTTGATCGCCTATACCTTTATTCTCTTTCAGCCAATCCACTGTACTTGACATATCTACGACCTCCATCAATGTGCAAAACGAACAACATTGCTTGGAACGGGGCGCCGTACGCAGTACACACAGCCATATTGGCGAAGGCTAGACAATTACATTAACACCGATGAGCTATATCGACCAGCCGCTGCACAACGTAGCGATCGCCTAAGTTTTAAGCGCTACGCCTCCAGTCACACGATCGTTCCGAGTTCGCGAGCCGCACTTATCAAACCGACACGGGGGCCCTTCACGCCACGATGCTCTGCCACATCCCGCAATGCCTCGATTAGCCTGGATGTGACAATCGCCTCAGAAGACTTGGGTCGCCGCTGCTTGCCGTCCTTGATCGCAACGACCGTGCGCCCCCATACCGCCGCCACCTCGGCGATGGGCTTCCCTTGACCTACGATCGACATCAGCAACAAGTATCCCTCGCGGCGCACGACAGGCAGGACAGCCCGAAGGTCGCGGCTAGCCTGCATCGTCGCATCAGACAGAGGATCGCTGAAACCGCCACCGTCAACAGGCTCCTTCGTGGGATCAAAGGCCGTCAGCGGCCCGATGGAAGCGCGCTCATAGACAGCCCGGAACCACTGGCCTGCCTCATACTCGGCATCGTCGATCCGGCGCCGGGACTTCAGGATCTCCAGCGGGCTCTCGCGGACGTTGACGGTGACGCGGAGACGCTTTTCAGGTTCGTATGGATCCTTGACGTCCTTGTGGCCGATCTCAACACGGCCGTCGCTCCCGTGCAGATCCTCCCGGCGGTGGCGACGACGGCGCATGGTGTTCGCCTCGTCCTTGCGCTCGCGGTTCAGCCTCGCGGTGGTGCCCTGGATCTTCTCGGCAACGCGTTCGGCACCGAGCGCATGGGCGGACAGCGGCGCATATCGGTTCACCGCCCTCTTGGCCTTCGTGAGCAGCCGGAAGGCACGGGCATGCAGCGCCTCATGCTTGATGGCACGGTCATGATGCCCCTTCGCGCGGGCACGCTCGGCAGCAAGCCGGTGCCGGTCAGCGCTGCGCTCCCAGCGTTCCGCCTTCGCTTCTGCCTCTGCCTTGCGCTCATGGACTGTTTTCAATGGGCTCTCCGATGTCATCACGCTGCCTCATGCTCCCGCTCGTCTAGCGGGTAGAACCGGCTGAAATCGCTGTTGTCGAACGACGAGCGGTATCGGTAGTTCTCCTGGTTGAACCAGAGCCCGACCTTGCCTTCGAAGTCCCCGTTGCGCTGCTTCGCCACGTTCAGGATGACGCCGGGGACCTTCTTCTTTTCGATCCGCTCAAGTTCGGTCTTGGCTCCCCGGATCTCGTCTTCAAGCTTCCGGTTTCGCCAGACGGTGACGATGTTGAAGGCGTTGGCGCCGATCTCCATCGCGCCCTTGACGTCTTCGGTTTCCGGGACGCCGCGGTCCTTATCAGCCTTGCGCGAGTGTGCGACGAGGTGGAGGTGGACATTCCGGGAGATGGCCCAATCGACCATCAGGAACATGGCCTTTTCCTGCCCGTTGTAGTCGTCGCCTGAGATGCCGAGCCGCATCAGGCTGTCGATGACGAACTGATCGCAACCGTACTTGGCCCGGGCATAGTCGAACACCTCAAGCAGCGGCTCGACACCGGCCTTGCCAACACGGTCATAGATCAGCAAGCCTCGATCGAGCCATGTCATGATCTTCTGGATCTGACTGGCCACCGGCCGGTCTTCTCCACCCGTCTGCTTGCACATGCGCTTCAGGGTCTGTTCGGGCTTCATCTCCAGCGACGACAGGCACACGCGGCTGCCCTGATTGACCCAATGGACCATGCTGTCAGACAACACCTGGCTCTTGCCGGCGCCGCTCGATCCCGTCCACAGCGTGACCTCGGCAGGGCGGAAATTGAGTTTGCCGAATAGCTTGCCGTAAGGGAGATCGTATCCGATCGCCTCTTCCGACGCTGGCCAGAATAGGTGGATGACGCTGTCCGTGTAGTCGATGGCGCGCTTCAGGCCTTCGGGGTCCAGGCTCGATGCCGACTTCACCGCCTTGTCAATGTCCGCCTTGGGCACGCCCTCCATCAGGCAGTCGTTGCAATCCTTGCGCGGCAGCTGGATCCGGAAGCATCGATGGCGACCGAGCCGGCTGGCGATCTCTTCGGCCGCCTCTTCGCCGACCTGATCCATGTCCATGGAAATATAGATCCGCTCGAATCGCTCCAGCCGATCAAACTCGTTCTCGATCCATTTTTGCTTCGCGCCCTTGCCACCGCCGAACGGCACGGACATGCCGGGATATCCGTATGCAGCCCACGACAGAGCGTCGATCTCGCCTTCAGCGATGATGATCTCGCGGGCTGTTTCAGAGATCGCCTGCCAGCCGAACAGCACCGGCTCGCAGTTGGCCGCTGTCGGCTTGGGCTTCGCTCCCGCTTCCGCCTTCCGCGCCTTGGCCAAGGCAAGCTCACCACCCGGCAGGAGGAACGGGAAGATGATATCGTCCCCGTTCTCACCGACCCTGTAGGCCTCGATGACTTCCGCCGGGATGTTCCTTTCCTCGCGGAGATAGTCGAGCACGCGGTTTGCCGGGGCGGTGCACTTCGGCTTGGGCGGCCGGGTATAGGACGGTTTCGGATCGCGGTAGGGCTCGGGACGGGCGACACCGAGCCAGCGCCTCGCGTCGTCGAGCGCTTCCGCGAGAGGCAGGCCGCGTGTGGCAACCCATAGATCGATCAGATCACCGCTTTCCCCCGAACCGAAATCAGCCCAGACCCCGGCCTTGCCACCCGAAAGATGGACGCCAAGGCTCTGGCCAGCCTCGCCAGCTACCGACCCGGCACGCCATTCCGAACCTTCCTTCTTGCCGTTCGGCAGCAGGTATTCCGCCACGGCCTGAGCACGGTCCGCGAGCATCCGCTTGACTTGGGTGATGTCCATTCAGAGCACACCCCGATAGATGTCATCGGGGATCAGGATGTGATCAGGCGTTTTTGGTCGCTCGGTGTGGCGCAAGACGCCCTGCACCCACTCCATGGCGTTCTCTTTTTCGGATGCCTGCATCAGGTAGCTCGCGACGGTGCGCAAGTCGCGGTCGCAGTGCTTGACCAGCTTGTTGATGACGCCGCCGGCCGATTTGCCCAACACGGATTTGCCGTAGGCGAAGATGCCGGCATCTGTTGAAAGATCCAGGGGCGCGACAGCGCTCCCCCGAAGGGGTATTTCTTTCTTCTTTTCCTGCTCTGGTTCCTGCTCCTGTTCCTGTTCCTGATAAGGCATAGTCTTCGCGAACTCTTCCGGTAAGGCTTCCGCGAAGCCTTTCGATAAGCCTCGCGCGAAGGCTACAGACCGTTGAATAACCTTGGATTTCAGCTCGCATTCAGGCAGGTGATCAAGTGCTCCGACCCAAGCTTTGACCACATTGGGGGATTCGGGCGGGTTATACTTGATGAAGTTAGGCAGTGCGACCAAATGGGCCTTCCCGTCATGCTCCAGCATACCCTTTGATGATGCTTCGGCGAAGGCTTCCCGAAAGGCTTCCGGTCTCCAACCAATTTCTTCCGCCAAGCCTCCCATTGTCGCACGCATGGCCCCTAGCGCAGTCATGCTCGGGTGAGTAAGGACCATGAAGAAGACGAGCTTTCCATTGTCCGAAAGGGAGCGGAACTTTGCGTCATTCCAAATGCGCGGATCTATCTTGCGATATTTGCTCAAGATCTCGCCTCACTCCTCAGCCAGCCTGAGATGTGCCACCTTGATTGCCGCTCGCAACTCTCGGATGAGAGATGGAATGTTTTCCAGGGCGATCTTGATGACATCGTCGTCGTAGGAACCATCGTCCCTCGGCTGAATGAGCGAGATTGTTCCGTCATCATGATGTTCAATACTGATTTCTATCTGGCGAGGCACGATCGTCCGGTAGCTATCTGAACTCATCTTTGACCTATCAGCGCGGGGAGTGATGGATTGACGTTGGCACCGCCTCGATGCCTTCGACCCACGCGCGGGCGCGGCGGTCGTTGATCTCGTCTTCGTAGGTGAAGATGATCCGCTCACGCTCGACGATGCGGGCCTGAAGCTGCTCGATCTGCCATCGAAGCGTCAGGATCTCGCGGCGCGCACGTTCGGAATCGCTGATGTTCGGATCGGAGGCCCATGTCCCGGCCGCCTTCGCGATCGCGGCGTTCATGGCATCGCCAAGGGTGATGAACTCGCCCTCACGCGCGTGGCGCGCGGCGCGACCCGGTTCATCGATAAGATCTGCGGGGCATACGCCAAGCGCGGGCGCGATGCGGGCCATCCAATCGAGGGTGAGCCGCATGTCCCCACGCTCTAGCCTAGAGATCGTTACCCAATGGGCACCGACCTTTTCGCCAAGTTGGCCTTGGGTAAGCCCAGCGGTCTCCCGAAAGGCGGCGATGCGGTTAGGAGGCGACACGCTCATGATGCGCCTCCTGGATGATCGCCAATTCGGTAAAATTGACGCGCCGCCTTTCGGTTGACGCGGTCAGGGTAGATGTCCGGGCGCAGCTGATGCCGCGACACGGCGCCATAGGTAGCCGCCTCGATGGGCAGCACGTAATGCGCTGGCACGCCTCGCTTTGAGCGGTTCAGCCAGTAGTGCAGAGTGGATTGCCGGACGCCGAGAATGTCTGCCAGAGCTGTCTGGCCCCCAACGATTTCACAGGCCCGGTGGAGATGGTCGTTCACCATAAATATCGATTTACAACGATTCGACTTGCCTATGCAACCGAAAAATTGATGATGATCGTTATCCACATACAGGTTAGAGGTGGGGGATGAAAACGATTGGCGAACGAATTCGGGAATTGCGCAGTGCCCTCGGCGTTTCGCAGGCAGACCTCGCGGACAAGGTCGGCATGACCCAAACGGGCATTGCCTCCATCGAGAGCGGGACGGTATCACGCCCCCGGCGCATCGTTGAGATCGCTAGGGCTCTCGGTGTTAGCCCGGAGGATCTTTTAGACGACGACGCGGCCCATCAAATCAAGCAAGCGCGCAATGCGATGTTGGAGGCATCCCACTTCCTCACTCGCGACGGCGAGGCGATCCGGGATGTAACAGGGCGCTTGGTGGACACTGCACATATCAAAGTGATCGGTGAAATTGCAGCTGGTGTATGGCGAGATCCCAAGCAGGCGGACGAGGTGGAATACAGGCATCTCCCCGTGCTGGTTGATCCGCTGATCCCCATCGGCTCGCAGTTCGCCTTCGTGGTTAGGGGGGAGTCCGCAAACAGGATCGCAGGCGATGGCGATATTGCCGTTTGCCTAGATTTAGGCCTTCCACGTAGCCGGCTCGATGACTTTGATCTCGTCGTGTTCGAGAGGCAAATTAGCGAGGATGGTCCCATAGAGAGGACGCTAAGGCGGTTTGTCCAGATGGGGCCGAATGAGGCTGAGCTGCGCTTCGATTCGGACGACCCCAGATACGGGCAAGTGATCTCGCTAGCCTGGCCGAAGGCCGAGTCTGGGCCGCAAGGCGGGCAGATAGTAGCGAATGTGGAGTGGATATTTCGGTGGCCAACGAAAAAAGTAACGATTAATCGTTGACGTGATAAACGATTATAGTTTACAAGGTCTTCATCGCCACCCGATGGAGGCCGCCTTGCTCGCCAAATTCTCCGATACTGCACCCCATCCCGACGCCGAGCTATTCGACCTCGTCGAGAAGTGGCACGCGGCTTATGAGGTCTGGGACAAAGCCCACGACGAATGGTCACTCGCGGAGGACCGGCTCGACGCTATTGAGCCGGTGATCCCCGAGGCCGTCTTCTCCCGCCAGAGTGACGTTTGCCTGAACCTTCGCTTCGTGTGCAGCGATGGTGAGCGCTCCCCCGATGGCCGACTGTGGCACGTCGACAAGGTTGAGCGCCTGCGGAGCGAGCCGACCATGTCGATTGGATGGCCTCACCAGTATGGCGACCCTGGATACTTCTCCGACAAGAGATCACAGGCCCGTGCCGACGAGATCGTCGAGGCTTGGGATTCCTATGTTGCCGCGAAAGAGAATGCGCGGCACGCGAGTGGCGAGGCCGCTGCGTCTGAAAAGGTCGGGGCGGCCACAGTTGTTCGCAAAGAAATAGAGCGAATGATCATCGACCATCCCGCCAAGACGATCGAGGCGGTCGTTGCGCGCTTGGATATCCTGTCTCGCATCTTCGGTGGCCACGACGACTTTTCTCAGGTGGTGGCATACGAGACGAAAAAGGAAGCTCCGCGAGCCATACCTTTCGCCACCGTCAGAGATCTGATGGAGATCCTTCAGGCCGGAAGGGCGTGCCAAGTCGTCATGCTTCAGGCAGCGGAATAAGTGTTTCCAGCCCGCAAAGTTTGCGACAGCCGTAACGAGCGGATCTAAACGTTTCCTGCGCGCCAATTTGGCGACACGAAGTCAGTAAGTGTTTCGCGGCAGATCTGCCCCACAAGAAACACTTACGTCAATATCATGAATAAGCGTTTCCTTTGTCACAACTTGAGAAGAAACACTTAAAGGTCAGATCATGAGCCGTGGCCCCGGTCGCGTCGAGCGCATCATCACGAGCACATTCGAGGGAAACCCCGAGGGCGCTTTTGATGTCGAAGAACTGGCGCGTCTCGTCTATCCCGGCATCGAGCAGGTTGAAAAGAAACATCGCGTTGCCGTCCTTCGGGCCGCGCGGAAGGTCGCTCACCGAATGCATTGGGGCTATTGGCACTCCAGCCGCCCAAGCGGGCCAGCCGTCTTCGGAAACAAGCTCAACCTTCAGTCATACGGCTTCGCGAGAGTGAGGGCGGGATGGCGGTCGCCGTGGGACACCATGGACGATCTTCGCCAACGGCTCATCGATCCGAAGGCGCACGGGTCCCGATGGGAGTGGATCCAGCCGGGCGGCTCGTGGTGGCTTCACGTCGAGATGAACAAGGCGAAGGTCGCCGGAGACGAAGCGCACTTCACCGACCTTCACAGGCAGCTCAACCGACTACTCGTCAAGGAATACATCCGCGCGGGCCTTCGCCCGCCACCCGAGATCATGGAGAACGCAAAGTGAGTAGATCCCGGCCATACCACGGCAGGGCGCCACTGACCCGCTCTTGCGGCCGGCCGATCGATCCCGCTGTCCTGGAACTCGCACGAGCCCTTGCACGGGCGGATGCGAGACGCGAATATGCCAACCAGCGAGAGCAAGCAGAACGAGCACACCAAGCCGATGGGACAGGCAAGTAGACACGCAGCAATCTACGCGCGTTTTTCCAGCGATCTTCAGAAGGACCGCTCGATTGACGATCAGATTTCGCTTGCCAGGACGTATTGCTCACGGAACGGGCTGTCCGTTGTCCGGGAATATTCCGACCGAGCCCGGTCCGGCGCCTCGCTGTTCGGCCGCGAGGGGCTCGAAGCCCTTATGCGCGACGCGAAAGGCGGGCTGTTCGATGTCGTCGTGGTTGAGGCACTAGACCGCCTGTCGCGAGATCAGGAAGATCTGGCAGGGATCTGGAAGCGCCTTCGTTTCATCGGCGTCGAGGTGGTGGCGGTGCACGAGGGCACGGCCGACGCGGTGCAGATCGGAGTGCGAGGCCTATTGGGCTCACTCTTTCTTGCGGATCTTGCCCATAAGGTTCGGCGTGGCCAATCTGGAATCGTCCGTGAAGGTCGCCATGCTGGCGGAAAAGCTTACGGATATCGCCCTGTCGCCGGCAAGCCAGGCGAGATGGAGATCGTGCCGGATGAGGCGGACGTAGTGCGCCGCATTTTCAGCGAGTATGCCGGAGGCAAGACGCCGCGCGACATCGCCGCCGGTCTCAACCGCGATCGAATAGCGCCGCCGCGCGGGCAGGTATGGAACGCCTCGACGATCAACGGCAACATGGCTCGTGGTTACGGCATCATCCTGAATGATATCTATGCAGGAAAGCTCGTTTGGAATCGGGTCCGAATGATTAAGGACCCGGACACTGGCAAGCGTGTCTCCAGGCCAAACCCTGAAAGCGAATGGCTCACGGCTGACGTGCCTCACTTGCGAATCGTGGAACAGGATCTTGTCGACGCGGCGCGAACACGAAAGCTGAAACGGTCTCATACTCCAGCGTCTCACAGACAGAAGCCAAAGCATCTCCTGTCTGGCCTGCTCAAGTGTGGGGAATGCGGATCCGGCATGCGCGTCCATGACAAGGACCGAGGGCGCCTTAGGGTGCGCTGCTCCCGCCACGTCGAAAGCGGTTCGTGCACAAATGGCCGCCGCTACTATGCCGACATAATCGAGAAGACCGTTGTCGAAGGCCTCCGTGATGAAATGCGTGATCCGCAGGTGATCGCGGAGTATGTCGCCACCTTCCACGCGGAGATGAAGAAGCTGTCGGCCTCCACCAGGCGCAACCGCTCCGCCATCGAGCGGAAGCTTGGCGAAACCAAGCGAGCGATGGACCGGATCATAGACGCTATCGCCGATGGGTCTGTGCCGGCGGGGATGGTTTCGGACAGGTTGAGGGACCTGGAGGCTGTCAAGCGGCGCCTTGAAGCTGATCTCGTTGCAGCCGACCAGGAAGACCAGGTGATCGCCCTGCACCCTGGCGTCCTGGCACGCTATGGCCAGCACCTCGACGACTTGGCGGCCAGCCTTGCCACCTCACTTCGGGATGATGAGGCCGGGCTTGAAGCGTTTCGATCGTTGGTGGATAGCGTCGTCGTGCAGCCAAGCCGCCCCGGTGAGAACCTGACTGTCGATATCAAAGGAAGGCTATCAGCGTTGCTGGAACGCGATGTGTTCCCATCTGTTCGCGTTGCGGGGGTGCGGATGGTAGCGGAGGAGGGACTCGAACCCCCGACACGCGGATTATGATTCCGCTGCTCTAACCAGCTGAGCTACTCCGCCAAACGATGCAACCGCATCGACGCGGATGCGATATAAGGAAGGGGCGGGGTGGCTGTCAATCGCTTGGTTGGGACTTGCCGAGGAAAAGTTGGAACGGTTGGGCGAAGAGCCCGCCGAGATGTGCCAAGCGGCTCTGGATGGAGAGGCACTGGCTCGTTGATGGCCGCGGCATGCTCTCCATATCCCTGGCTCGATCATTTGTCGGGTCGCGAGAAGGGGTGTGCTCAAAGATTGCGCGTGGCGGCGTACCGTCCGCTGGAAAATTCCTCCCATGTTGACAGACGGTTAGCGCGTGTCCGGCTAGCGGGGCATCGCGATGCCCAAAATCCCGTCGGTATGCGCATTGAGCTTGATCATCGCATTTTATGATATCGAATGCCCGGATTTATAATTGGACGCTTTTTCTTGATCGATCCACAGTTGAAGCCGGACGGAAGCTATCGGTTCTTGCTGCGGATTGATCAATGGCCTGTGCTCAAACACATGATGTCGAAATTGTCGGCGATGAACGCGAGGCATCTGATCCCGTTCATCTGCAAATTCTCTGGAATAGACTGATTTCGATTATGGATGAGGCCGATGTCGCGCTTCTCCATTCGGCATTTTCTACTATTGTTGCGGATTCCCGTGACTACGCGGTTATTCTGCTGGATCGGCACGCGCGTTCGATCGCCCAGGCGCAGATCTGTGTTCCCGCCTTCACGTGCTCCCTGCCGAGCGCGGCTCGCACCATGCTGCAGCAGTTTCCGGCTGAGACGCTGAAGCCCGGTGACGTGCTCTTCACCAATGACCCGTGGATCTGTCACGGCCATCTGCCTGACTTCTACGTCATCAAGCCCATCTTCCACCGCGGCGAAATCGTTGCCTATTACGCAGCCGCGGCCCATGTCTCGGATGTCGGCGGGCGGATGGACGAGCTCATCGCCCGCGACGTCTATGAGGAGGGGATCCGGCTTCCCCCTTGCAAGATCTACGAGGCCGGCGAGCCCAACCAGCCGATCATGAACGTCATTGCGGCAAACACCCGCCACCCGCGGCTGGTGCTGGGCGACCTCGGCGCCATGACCGGCGCGGCGACGGTTGTGGAGGAGCGAATCGGGCAGTTCATCGCCGATTATGGGGTGAAGGCGCTTGACGGGGTGGCCGAACAGATCCTCTCACGCTCCGCACGGGCCATGCACGATGCCATCGCCGCCTTGCCGGATGGCGACTATCCCTATGAGATCGAATGCGACGGCTTCCGCAAGCCGACGCGGATCAAGCTCAACCTCCAGGTGCGCGGCGACGCCATGATCCTGGACTACACCGGTTCGGACGATCAACGCGCCGATGCTTCCATCAACTGCGTGCTGAACGTCACCCACGCCCATTCGATGTTCGCCGTGAAATGCGCGCTCGTTCCCACTGTCCCCAATAACGAGGGGTTGTTCGGGCCTGTGACCACGGTGGCGCCAGAGGGCTCCATCCTGAATGCCCGGTTCCCGGCGCCGGTGCGCGCCCGGTCGATGACGAGCTTTCATTTGCACAACGCCATCTTTGGCGCGCTCAGGCCCTTCGTGCCGGACCGTGTCCAGGCGGGGTCGGGCTCCTTCTGGTGGATGACCTGCTCCGGGCGCGATGCCGCGAACGAGCCGTTCTCGGTGCACGTGCTGCCTAATGGCGGAACCGGCGCCGTTCAGGGCAAGGACGGGTTCCCGACCATGGCCTTCCCCGGCAATGGCAGTCTTACGCCGATCGAGATCATTGAAAATCGCGCGCCCCTCGTCGTCACCGAACGCTCGATGGCTCCGGATTCGGGCGGCGCGGGTGAATTCCGCGGCGGGCTCGGGCAGGTGATCCGCGTTCGGACCTTGCGCGGCCCGGCCAATCTGACCTTGCGCCCGGACAAGGTCATCTTTCCGCCTCCCGGCCTCGATGGCGGGCTGCCGGGCGGCAAGGGCGAGTTCCTCATTGATGGCGAACAGGCGCCGTTCGAACCCTTCACGCTGCAGGAGGGGCAGGAGTTGACGCTGAAACTGCCCGGCGGCGGCGGCTACGGCGATCCTGCGCGGCGCGATCCGGCCGCGCTGGCCGCTGACATTCGCAAAGGCTTCGTCAGCCGGGCGAAGGCGGAAGAGCTTTATGGCGTCGTGCCGGAGGCCGAGTGAATACCATGACCAAGACATTGCGCCTCGGCTTCGATATCGGCGGCACATTCACGGATTTCGTTCTGCTCGACCCCGCGACCGGCCGGCAGAGCATCGCGAAATGCCTCACGACACCACACGATCCGGCGGAAGGTGTGCGCCAGGGGCTCTCCGAGCTCTTCGGCAATGCGGATATCGATGCCGACGCCTTGGAGATCGCGGTTCACGCCACGACCCTGATCACCAACGCGCTCATCGAGCGGCGCGGGGCGCGTACGGCGCTTATCGCGACAGCCGGCTTCCGTGACACCGTCGAGATGGCGACAGAGCTTCGCTACGACAATTATGACGTGCAGATGGATATGCCGACGCCGCTGGCGGACCGCGATCTGCGCTTCGACGTGGCGGAACGGCTGGACCGCGACGGAAACGTGCTGGTGCCGCTGGATGAGGACGCCGTGCGCGCTCTGGCGAAGACGCTCGCCGCCGAGAAGGTGGAGGCCGTCGCCATCGTCTATCTCCACGCCTTCCGCAATTCCGCGCATGAGCGCCGCACGGCGGAGATCCTCCGGCAGGAATTGCCGGATCTCCTGATTAGCTGTTCGAGCACGGTTTCGCCGGAAATTCGCGAATATGAACGCAGCATGACGACGCTGGCGAATGCCTATGTGCAGCCGATCGTCGGCCACTATCTCGACGCGACGACAGAAACGCTGCGCGAGCGGGGTTACGACAGACCGCTGCATATCATGGTGTCGTCGGGGGGCGTTTCCAGCGCCGAGACGGTGAAGCAGCTGCCGATCCGCATGCTGGAATCGGGCCCGACGGCCGGTGTGCTGGCCGCGATCGAATATGGCCGGCGCATGGGCATGCCCAATCTCGTAACGTTCGACATGGGCGGCACGACTGCCAAGATCGGCCTCGTCATCAATCACGAAGCCAAGAAGTCCAATGTGTTCGAGGTGGGGCGGGTCTCGCGCTTCCAGAAGGGCAGTGGCCTGCCCATCCGCATTCCGGTGGTTGAATTGATCGAGATCGGCGCGGGTGGCGGCAGCATCGCCCAGGTCGATGGGCTTGGCCTTCTGGCGGTCGGCCCGCGTAGCGCCGGCTCGGCGCCAGGGCCGGCCTGCTACGGGCGGGGCGGCAAGGCACCGACGGTAACCGACGCCAATCTGGTGCTCGGCTATCTCAATCCCGACAACTTCCTCGGCGGCGACATGAAGCTCGATGCCGGCGCGGCCTGGGGCGCTGTCGAGACCGGGTTGAGCCGGCCTCTCGGCATGAGCGTCGAGCGCTGCGCGGAAGGCGTGTTCCGTGTCGTCAACGAGAACATGCTGGCCGCCTGCAAGGTGCACATCGCCGAGCGCGGTGAAGATCCGCGCAACTTCTACCTGTTCTCCTTCGGCGGGGCAGGGCCGGTCCATGCCTACGAGCTGGCGCGGGCGCTGGGGATGAAGGGTGTCGTGGTGCCGCCAGGGGCGGGGGCTGCCTCGGCTTATGGTCTCGTTGCCAGTTCGGTGGCCTTTGACCTCGCCCGCTCGCATGTCACGAGCCTGGACAAGGCCGATTGGTCAAGTGTGATCGCGGTCTATGAGGACATGCGCCGCGAGGGCATCGCCATCCTGGCGGAGGCGGGCATCGGTGATGATGATGGCCCCGTCATCCGCCGCTTCATGGATCTGCGCCATCTTGGCCAGGGCCGCGAGGTTGCCGTTGAAATCGATGAGGCGACCTTTGCGGCGGGCGATCTCCAGGGCATGGCCCAGGCGTTCTATGCGGCGCATCGTCTGCGCTACGGGCATGCCCACGACCATCTGCCGGTCGAGCTCATCACCTGTCGCATGACCATCTCGGGACCGTCCGTCCTGCGGACGGGGGATTCCGTGACGCCTCCCGCCACGCGAGGGAGTGCGCCCAAGGTGAAGGGCAGACGCCCCGTCTTCTTCCCCGAACTCGGCCACTATGTGGAGACGGCGGTCTACGATCGCGGCCAGCTGACGCCCGGTACAAGCTTTGCTGGGCCGGCGGTGATCGAGGAACGGGAATGCACAATCGTCGCAGGCCCGTCCGCCTCGGTGCGTATCGATCCGCATGGGGCGATCTTCCTCGACCTGAAGCAGACCAAAGGAACGCGTTGACGCCGCGTGCGGGATTCACGGCAAAGAACCAAAAAGGGGAACAGGAATGAAGATAAACAGGCGTACCTTTAACGCGGCGCTTGCCGGGCAGGCGTTGATGGCAGGCATCCTCGGGCGTGGCTCTTCCGCGATGGCGCTGCCCGCGGGCACCTTGACCGTCGCGCAAGGCTTCGACCCCGTTTCCCTGTGGCCGAACTTCTCGACCACGCAGGAGCAGATCAACGTCGGCAGCGCGATCGTCGAGTCGTTGTTTTGGGTGGACCCCAAAACCGGCAAGACCGAGCCGGTTCTTGGCGAGAGCTATGAACTGATGGACCCGAAGACGGTCAAGATCGTGCTTCGGAAGGGCGTAAAATATACAAACGGCGAAGATTTCAACGCCGACGCTGTCGTCAATACGTTCAAGATTTTCACGGACGTCAAGGTGACCCCGGCTTACGGTCGCTATGCCGTTCCCATCGATCGTGCGGAGAAGCAGGATGACCACACGGTCATGCTCTATCTCAAGCACCCGTATCCTGCGCTTCACCTCATCCTCAGCCAGATCTTCGTCGTGCCGCCGAAGTACTGGGCCGAAGTCGGTGGGGCAGAAGGTTTCGGCAAGAAGCCGATCGGCACTGGCCCTTATGTTCTCACGGAATGGGTGCGCGACAATCGCATCGTCATGGATGCCAATGCGAATTACTGGGGCAAAGTGCCGGCGGGTATCAAAAAGCTCGTCTGGCGCCCCGTGCCCGACGACACGGCCCGCACCAACGGGCTGCTTGCCGGCGAGTTCGACATCGCGACCAACATCCCGATCTCAGGGGCGGCACAGATCAAGGCTCAGAAGGGCCTGCGCGTCGTTTCCGTCCCGAGCTACCGCATCTTCACCATCGGGCTCTCGAACCTGCCGGAGCATCAGGGCCCGCTGCACGACAAGCGCGTGCGCCAGGCGCTCAACTATGCGATCGACAAGCAGGCGATCCTCGACAGCCTTCTTCAGGGCGAGGGGCGCCTGCTCAGCGGTCAGATCCTTCGGAAGGAGCAGATCGGCTTTGATCCGGCGATCAAGGACTATCCCCACGACCCTGCGAAGGCCAAGGCGCTGCTCGCCGAGGCTGGTTTCCCCAACGGTTTGACGATCACCTTCAAGTTCCCCACAGGCCGCTATGCCCAGGATCGTGAAGTCGCGGAAGCCGTTGCGGGCATGCTCGCCGAAGTCGGCGTGAAGGCTGAGATGGTCTCGCTGGAGGCCGGGGAGTTCCTGCGGCAGTTGAGCGCGCGCGAACTCGCGCCGATGGGATTCGTGGGCCTTGCACCGGCAGATGATCCCGACCTGCAATGGGCGCAGTATCGATCGGATTGGCGGTACTCTTATCTTGCAAACCCGGAAATCGACAAGTTGATCGATGCGGGCGCCCAGGAGGTCGATCCGGCCAAGCGCACCGAGATCTACAAGAAGGCCGCGCAGATCATGCATGACGAGGCTTCGGTGCTGTTCCTTTACCAGGCCGTCGACCTCTATGGCGTGACTGACCGCGTGAAGGACTTCCTGCCGCGTGGCGATCAGCGCTGGGCGCTCTACGGCATGTCCATGTCCTGAGCGACGTCCTGATCGATGCTGACTTCCCTGTCCCGGCGGCGTCCCGGGGCAGGGCCGACATCCCAGTCAGGCCTGCCTTTTCAGGCCGGCTGCTTTCAAGCCGCGTGAGAAGAGGGCGCCATGCTCGGCTATGTGATCAGACGGATCCTCTACACGCTGCCATCGCTCTTTTTCATCCTGATGGCTTGCTTTCTGCTGGCGCGGTTGAGCGGCGATCCGGTCGAGCTGTTCTTGCCGATCGATGCCTCCGAGGAGGCGCGGCAGGCCTTTCGGGAGCAGAACGGGCTCGACAAGCCGGTCGTGGAGCAGTTTTTCGTCTTTACCCAGCGCGCGATGAGCGGTGATTTCGGAAATTCGCTGCGCTTTCAGGAGCCAGCGGTCGATCTCCTCATCGAGCGTTTGCCGGCCACGCTCGAATTGGCTCTGGCGACGTTGGCACTCTCAGTGATCATCGGAATTCCCGCTGGCATTGCTTCGGCTTACTTCCGCAATTCTCCGCTAGATTTCACGGTGCGAGGCGTGACGGCTTTTGGCCAGGCGGTGCCGACCTTCTACTGGGGCATCCTGTCGATCATCATCTTTTCCGTCTGGCTGCGCTGGCTGCCCAGTACAGGCAGCGGCACGATCTGGCACCTCATCCTGCCTGCGACGACCCTCGCCTCGACGATGCTGGCGCTGGTGACACGCGTGATGCGCTCGACGCTGCTGGAGACCATTCGTCAGGACTATGTCCGCACGGCGCGCGCGAAGGGCCTGACGGAAATGGCCGTGCTCCTGCACCACGCTGTTCGCAACGCCTTGATCCCGGTCGTCACGGTCGTGGCACTGCAGTTCGGCGTACTGATGGGAGGCGTGATCGTGACCGAAACCGTCTTCGCATGGCCGGGGGTCGGTCGGCTGGCGATCCAGGCCATCTATGCCCGTGACTATCCGGTGGTCCAAGCCGTCGTGTTCTTTTTCGCGGTGATCTTTGTGCTGTCGAATCTGGCGGCCGATCTTCTCCATGCTGTCCTTGATCCACGCGTGAGGCTGAGATGAGCGCCGTGACCCTGACCGTCGGACGATCGCGCAATCCCAAGCTCGTCGCCCTTGGACGCCAGCTCCGCTCCCCCGTTGCACTGATCAGCCTGCTGTTCCTCGCCGTCGTCCTGGTTTGCGCCCTGTTCCCAAGCCTGATCGCGCCGTTCGATCCCTACCAGCAAAGCATTGTCCGGCGACTGCGACCTCCGTCCTTTCTGACCGGCCAGGGCAGCAACTGGCTGGGCACCGATCAGCTCGGCCGCGATATCCTCTCGCGCATCATCTATGGTACGCGGGTGACCCTCGCGATCTCGCTGGCGGCGGTGATCATCGCCTGCGTTATCGGCGCCTTGATGGGCCTGATCGCCGGCTATGCCGGGGGCTGGGTTGACGCGCTGGTGCTGCGCGCGATCGATGCGCAGCTGTCGTTTCCCGTCATCCTCCTCGTCATCGCCGTTACCGCCGCCATCGGAGCATCGGTGCCGGTCCTGATTGTGCTGATGGGCATATCCGCCTGGCCCCAGATCGCCCGCATCGTGCGCGCGGATGTGATTTCCGTGCGCGAGCTCGAATATGTGGAGGCCGCGCGCGCCATCGGCGCTCCGCCGATACGCATCATTCTCAAGCACATCGCGCCGAATGTCCTGTCCGCCCTGATCGTCGTGGCTACCTACGAGCTCTCGCGCATGATCCTCATCGAGGCGACGCTGAGCTTTCTCGGGCTCGGCGTGCAACCACCCACCCCGACCTGGGGCGGCATGATCAGCGAAGGTCAGAAATACGTGCAGACGGCCTGGGCGAGTTCGGTCTTCCCCGGTGCTGCGATCACCTTCACCATCCTTGCCATCAACATGCTGGGCGACGCCTTGCGCGACGCGCTCGATCCCCGGCTGGCGAACGAGCAGACGTGATAGCCCACCTCTAGATCCGACGACCGCGCCGGACACATTCAGGTCGCCGGCCCACCCCCAGTCCCATCGATTGTTGAAAAGCCTCATGGAGGAAACGATGACGCATGCCCACAAGCCGACCGGCCCCCTGATCATCGACGGTCTCAACTGCGCGGCGGTGACGCGCGAACAGATGCAGCGCACGCTGGCAGGCGGCGTGTCCGCTATCAACCTCACGGCCACGCGTCCCCAGGCCGGGCTTCATGATGCCCTGCTGCAGCTGGAGGAATTGCGCAGCACGGTCGCTGCCATGCCGGATCTCGCCACCATCGTGACGAGCGCGGCCGAGATCGAGGCGGCCCATGCGGCTGGTGTCGTCGGCATCATCATCGGCTCCCAGAACTCGTTGATGGTGGAGGGCGACGTCGCATTGCTCGGCACCTTCAAGCGCCTCGGCATGCGCATCATGCAGCCGACCTACAATGAACGGAACGCTTTCGGTTACGGCGCGTCCTTCGTCAACGACGGCGATCGCGGCATCACCGAGGCCGGCCGTGCCTGGCTCGACGCGATGGAAGCGAACGGCATCGTCGTCGATCTCTCGCATTCGGGGCTCACGACCAGCGCCGGCTACATCGCCGCCGCGAAGCGCCCCCTCGTGTTCAGCCATGCGAATGCCTATGCGCTGCATCCGAGCCCGCGCAACAAGACCGATGATCTGATCCGTGCAGTGGCCGAGAAAGGCGGCCTGACTGGCGCCGTGGCCTGGCCGCCGCTGCTGCGCTTCGACAGGATGCCGACAGTCGAGGATCTGGTCGACCACTTCATGCATCTCATCAAGGTCGCCGGTGTCGAGCATGTCGGTTTCGGTGGCGACATTCCGGAAGGCTTCCCGGCCAATCCCGCAGGGTGGGCCAAGATGTGGGGCCAGCACGGCATCTATCCGAACGTCACCGGCCCCATGGGCGACTGGTACACCTACGAGAACCGCGCCACGGACGGCATCGACACCATGAGCAAGGTCGGCGCCATGTTCGATCGCCTGAAGGCGAGAGGGGTCGCCGAGAGCGACGTCGAAAAGATCATGTCAGGCAACTGGCTGCGCATCATGCGGGATGTTTGGGGCGAATAACCGCCGCGTCCCCGGCAACACGCTTGGCTGCCCTGCGCGCGGGCGCGACCACTTTAGTGGTGGGACGGCCGCGCGCACGTTCCGCAATGACGGGCACGCCAAAGCCTCGCTGGCCCAACGCCGTGATTTCATCGGCAAGCATGGCATGGAAAGTCTTTCCGGCTTCCGACAGGGGCCTGTTGGCGCAGACGGACATGATGCGGAAAACCGGCGCGTCCGGCAAAAGCTTCATCGCGACGAGGTCGCGGTCCGAATCGGCTGAAACGATGAGGCCTGGCAGGATTGAACACCAGTCGGAGTTTGTCAGCACCTTGATCGCGGCGGATAAGGAGGTGATCTCAATGGCCTGGCGGGGCTCGCAACTGTTGTCGGCGAGGTAGCGGTCCACCACCTTGCGCCAGCGGCTCCAGCTCGACGACATCACGAGCTTGACGCGCGACAGCTGCCCGGGCAACTCGACATCGGGCAGATCCGCCTGGCGGCTGCGGCCATACGCGAGATAGGCGGGGCTTTCCAGGAGAACCGTGGGGTTCTCGGCGAGGTCGGTCTCTGGCATCACTACGAAGGAGAATTCGCCGCGTTTCACCCGTTCGGCGAGGGAGTGGTTCTCATCCTCGATGATGATCAACGAGACATTGGGATAGACGCTGACGAAGCTATCGAGTGCGGCCGGCACCACATGACGGGCGATCCACGGTGTGACCCCCACCCTGAGCTCGCCTTCTTCCCCGCGAAAGCGCTGCAGGTCGCGGAGGGCGTCGGCGTGGAAACGCAACAGTTCCACGCAATGCCTGTAGTAGGCCTCACCCGCCGGGGTCGGCACCACGCGTTTGCCGCGACGGTGGAACAGGCGGACCTTCAAGCTCTCTTCCATGCGCTGGATGTGCTGCGACACGCCCGATTGGGTGGCATTCTCCCGCCGGGCCGCCGCTGAGAAAGAGGCTTCCTCGAAGGCAGCGACGAACAACCGGAATTCCTTCAGTCGGCACATGCCACACACTCCCACGCGTTGCCCTGCCGCAACGCAAGAACTTGCCGTTGCGGCGATGGGAAACACGCAGGCTCATTCATGGAAGGGCGAGCTGTCAACTCGGACGCATTCCGCCCTTCGCCTTCGGCCGGGGGAGGGGAGCAAGACCGGGCAGCCGGGCCGGCCGATCAGGTGACGCCTTCCGTCCGCCGCAAGTGCAGGAGCGGATAGGGACGGCCGTCATGGTCTCGGGAGGAGCGGCCCGTCTCGACGAAGCGGAGCCGTTCGTAAAACAACCGGCCGCCCTCGTTTTGCTCGTTGACGTCAACGGTCAGGGTCGACCGGCTGCGCGCGGCCCATTCCACCAGCGCCCGGCCGCCACCCTGACCATGATGGCCGGGATGCACGAAGAGGCTGTCGATGTGGCTGCCGTTCAGTCCAAGGAAGCCGAACGCCTGACCGCTGGGATCCTCGATAACGGCAAGCTCGGCCGCGGGCAGATAGTGGTCGCGCACCATGCCCGCGATCGCCGCGAAATCGCGTGGCGCCAGAAAGTGGTGCGTCGCGCGGACGGCGGCTTCCCATATCGCGAAAAGCCGCTGCCGGTCATCAGGCGTCGAGAGCCGGATCAGCATGGTCCGGGCGTCACGCCCATTCGCCCTTGCGGAACACGGGCGTGCGGCTTCCATCCGCGCCGATGCCGTCGATATCAATCTCGTCAGAGCCGATCATCCAGTCGATATGGATGAAGCTCTTGTTGCCACCTTTGGCGGCGACCTCCTCCGGCGTCAGCTTCGCGCCGTCGATGAAGCACTTGGAATAGCACTGGCCGAGCGCGATATGGCAGGAGGCATTCTCGTCGAACAGCGTGTTGTAGAACAGGACGCCGCTCTTCGAGATGGGCGAGGAATGCGGAACGAGCGCCACCTCGCCGAGGCGCCGCGCGCCCTCGTCGGTGTCGAGCACCTTGTTCAAGACCTCGGCACCGCGGCTCGCGGTGGCTTCGACGATGCGGCCGCCCTCGAATTTCACGGCGATGTTGTCGATCAGTGTGCCCTGATGCGACAGCGGCTTGGTGCTGCGGACATAGCCGTCGACCCGGCGCGCATGGGGCGTCGTGAAGACTTCCTCGGTCGGAATGTTGGGGTTGCAGATGATGCCGTTCTTGGCCTTGGAGGCGCCGCCCTGCCATTCGTGATCATCGGCGAGGCCGATCGTCAGGTCCGTGCCCGGTCCCTTGAAATGCAAGGCGCTGAAACGACGCTCGTTCAGCCAGCGGGTGCGGGTGTTGAGCGCGACGTTGTGCGCGGCCCAGGCGGCAACGGGATCATCGGCATCGACGCGGGACGCCGCGAAGATGGCATCCGCGAGCTTGCCCACTGCCGTTGCCTCGTCCTCGCCTGGAAAGACCTGCGCGGCCCAGGAGGCGCCGGGGAAGGCGACGATATTCCAGTTGATGTCGAATCCGGCGATCTTCTCCAGCGCCGGCTGGTAGGCGACGGAGTTGGCCTTGTTGGCGCGCGCGACCTTGGCCGGATCCTCGCCCGAGAGAAGCATGGGGTTGTCGCCGACAATGGCAAGGCGCGCGGTGTTTTCGCCGAAGGCCTTGGCGATACCCTCGTAGAGCCAGCCCGGGGCGCTGTCGAAGCTCCCGTCCGGAGCGAAGCGGTAGCGGGCGAGCGTCATCGCCTCGTCGGAGAAGAAGGGCGTCACGAGGCCGGCGCCCGCCTTGTAGGCATGCTCGGCGATCCGCCGGACGAGTGGCAGCGCTGTGACGGGTGCCGTGAGGAAGAGGTTCTGGCCCGGCTGCAGCCCCAGGCCGACCTTCACGGCCACTTCGGCCAGCTTGTCGAGCTTCACGGGATCGATCGAGGAGGGGGCTTTCGTTTCTGTGGTCATGGGCGCTCAACCTGAAATTGTCCGTACATCGACACATAACCCGCCCCGGCATGACGCGCGACGGGAAATGAGGCGGCGGGAAGCATTGTCGAGGAAGTAGCCCACCGTCAACTTGGCGTGAGCCTTGCTTGGATTGCAGGCTCTACACACGATTTCGCCATAAATGCTCCCTCAATCGGTGGCCATGGACCGCAGGATCTTTCTCGCCTCCGCTTTCTTGAATGCCGCCGCGCCTCTCCGGGCTGAGGACGGGCCGCCGGCCGCTCCTTCGGGAGGCGACGCAAAATCGCAAGCGGCGTCGCCGGGCGGCGAGAGGCCGATCGATGCGGTGTTGAGCGGACTGCTGGACACGGCGGGAGACCTCGCGGCGCTCGAGACCGTGCTCGTTGCGCATCGCGGTGAAATCTTGGCAGAACGCGGCTATCGCGGCCATTCTCCCGCGCGCCCCACCAATATCAAATCCGCGTCCAAGTCGGTGATGTCTGCCCTCGTCGGGATCGCCATCGACAGGCGCATCCTGCAGGGGCCGGATCAGCCGATCGCGTCGCTGCTGCTGCGCGATCTGCCGGGTAATCCCGATCCCCGACTGGCGCGCGTGACCATCGGCCACCTACTGTCGATGCAAGCCGGTCTCGGGCGGACGTCCGGTCCCAACTACGGGCGCTGGGTGGCGAGCCGCAACTGGGTACGCTATGCGCTAGAGCAGGATTTCGATGACGAACCCGGCGGCGCCATGTTGTACTCGACGGGTTCGACACATCTCCTGTCGGCCATCCTGACCCGGGTGACGGGTCGCTCCACGCTTGCGCTCGCGCAGGATTGGATGAAGCCTGTTGAGGGCTTCGCCATTGCCTCCTGGGCGCGAGACCCGCAGGGGATCTATCTCGGCGGCAACCAGATGGCGATGACGCCGCGCGCGCTGCTCGCCTTCGGCGAACTCTACCGTAATCGCGCCGGTGAGACGGTGATCTCTGAGCGCTGGATCGACCAGTCCTGGACGCCGCGCACGGCCTCGCGCTTCACGGGTGACGCCTATGGCTATGGCTGGTTCCTGCGCCAGATGGCGGGGCAGGAGGTTCACTACGCTTGGGGCTATGGCGGGCAGATGCTCTATATCGTGCCGGCGCTCGACCTCACCGTGGTGATGACGTCGGATGAGGGCAACCCGTCCGCGCGCACCGGCTATCGCGACCAGCTCAACGGCCTGATGCAGTCCATCATCATGGCTGTGGCGGACGGCGCAGTCGGCCGGGACGGCTGAAGCCCACGGACATCAGGCCGGGGCATGCTCGCCGGTCGCCGCCACAAGGCCCCGGATGTCATGGCCGAGGCGGGCCGCGAGCGCATCGGACGCGGGCTGGCCGGCCAGTTGGCAGTTGCTCGCGAATTTCGCCAGGATGAAGTCGTTCCCGACAGGCCGGTCCTCGGATCCGAGGTTGATGGCGACCCGGCGCGTCAGCACGCGCCCGTTGTCGAGCCAGATCGCGACCTCGCCGCCGTAATAGCGCGGAAAGTCCAGCGTGGCGTCTCCCGTGCATGTGACGCGTCTGGCGAGATCGAGAATAGCCGGGTCGGCGAGGGTTTGCGGCGTCAGCTCACCGAGCCCGAAGCGCCGCGACGTCAGGGCTGTGGCGACCAGGAAGGGCAGGGCGAATTGCGCGGCGGAGACATCGGCAGGCTGCGCCTTCGCCGCATGGGGCCCGGCGATTTTCGGCAGGACTGGCGGCGGCACGCGGGCATCGACGCGGTCAATGGCCGCGATATCGACGGCGTGGGAAAGAGCCAAGTCGATCGCCGCTTCGATGCAGGCGTGGGTATAGTAGGCGGCCGGGAACGGCTTCACCGCGACGGCCAGTGTCTCCCAGGAACTGCCAAGCGCTGCCAGGGCGGCCGCAGCCTTTTCCTGCGGCACCTGCTGGCGGGCGAAGCTGGCAAAGAGACCGTGCTGGCCCTCGAACACGCCTTTCGCGCCGGCGATGCCCTCGCGTGCCATGGACGCGGCGAGGAGGCCGCATTGCGCGGCCCAGCCGGCATGGAAGCGCTTGCCGACGCCTCCACCTTGCAGGAACTGCATGGAGCCGGAGGCCATCGAGAGCGCCAGCCCCTGCGCATCCATCAATTGTGGGATCGTGAGGCCGAACAGCTTGCCGGCTGCGAGCGCCGCGGCAAAAACGCCGACCACGCCAGTCGGATGAAAGCCTGCCGCCTGGAAGAGGCCCGGCGCCAGCGCACCGATGCGCGTGCCGCATTCAAGCCCGGCGATATAAGCGGTGACGAGGGCATCGTCCGCCGCGTCCGTCATCTCCGCTGCGGCAAGCGCTGCCGCGAACGCTGTCGCCGTGGGATGCAGCACGGCTCCCATATGGGTGTCGTCGAACTCGAGGCTGTGGATCAGGAGGCCGTTCAGGAGCGCCGCGTCGCGCGGCGCAAACCGCTCCGCCTCGCCGATCACGGGGCACGCGCCGCTTGCGCTCAAGGGCGCGAGGGCGGCGGCGAATGCGCCACCCATGCCGCGCGCATTGGCCGCGAGGGCGGTGCCGATGCCATCGAGGATGAGATGGCGTGCCCGCTCCCTGACGATCGCCGGCACGGCCGTGGGCGTGAGATCACGCACGAACCGCGCGAGGTCTTCGGCGATGGTCGGCGCAGTCATCGCAGTCTCACTCCCTCCACGCCACGCTGGGCACTTTGCTCACTCGTGGCGCAGGCGCGGGTCGGTCGCGTCGCGCAGCCCATCGCCCAGCAGATTCAGCGCGATCATGACGATGAGGATCGCGATGCTCGGGAAAATGACGAGCCATGGCGCGTCGAGCATGTTTTCGAAGCCGTCGCGGATCATGCCGCCCCAGGTCGGCGTGGGCGGACGCACGCCAAGCCCGATGAAGGAAAGGGAGGCTTCCGTACGCACGGCCGTGGCGAGCCACAAGGTACCGAGCACGACGACCTCGTCGGCGATGTTCGGAATGATGTAGCGCACCATGATCTTGAGATCGGAAAAGCCGATGGTGCGGCCTGCCTCGACGAACTCGCGGTTCTTGATCGACAGGGTTGGGGCACGGGCGATGCGCGCGAAGGGCGCGATGGCGGTGAAGGCGATCGCGATGATCAGGTTCAACATCGTCGGCCCGAGCACGGCGACGACGAGCAGGCCCATCACCAGGCTCGGGAAAGACAGAAGAACGTCCATGCAGGCCATGATGATGCGATCGGTGCGGCCGCCGAAATAGCCGGCCGCCACCCCGAAGGTGCCGCCGATGACCATCGCCAGCGCGATCGACGTGAGGCTGACGAAGAGCGAGACGCGTGCGCCCCAGATGATGCGCGAGAGCGTGTCGCGGCCGTATGTGTCGTTACCCAGCCAATGCTCGGCCGTTGGGGCCCCAAGATTCAGGATGATGTTCTGTTCGTCCGGGTCGTAGGGCGCGATCCAGGGAGCCAGGATCGCGGCCAGCGTCACGACGACCATGATGGCTGCGCCGAGCGAGGCCGCCTTGTTGCGGCGAACCCATCTCCAGACCTTGCTGCTGGTCGACCTGCGGATCTCGGGAACTGCGCTCATTTGTTGCGAACCCTCGGATCGATGACGCCATAGACGAGGTCAGTCAGGATGTTGGCCAGGACGATGAAGACGGCATAGATCACCAGCATCGCCTGCAGTGTCGGATAGTCGCGCTGATTGAGCGCGATGACGATGAGTTTGCCGAGGCCGGGCCTGTTGAAGACGATTTCCGTCAGAACCGAATTGCCGATCAGCACGCCGAGGTAAAGGCCGATGACCGTCACGATGGGGATCAGCGCATTGCGCAGGGCGTGGCGGCCGACGACCATACCCGGCGGCACGCCCTTGGCTTGCGCAGTGCGGATATAGTCCTGATTGATCACCGCGAGCATGCTGGAGCGGCTGACACGGGTGATATAGGCCACCATGATCAGGCCAAGGTTCAATGCCGGCAGCACGAGCGCCCGCAGGCGTTGCGCGGGATCGGCATAGCTTGCCTCGCCGATGACCGGAAAGAGCGGGATCGTGATCGCGAAGGCGAGGAGAAGCAGGATCGCGGAGATGAATGCGGGGAACGACAGGCCGAGCAGTGAGAAGAAACGGACGATATAGTCCGCCCAGCCATTGCGATAACGCGCCGAAATCACGCCAAGCGGAACCCCGAAGACGACGCCAATCAGAAGTGCGGCCCCGGTCAATTCGAAAGTGTAGGGCAATACGCGCCAGACTTCGGTGAGCACAGGCTGATTGCTGATCATGGAACGACCAAGATCACCTTGCAGCACCGATCCGAGGAATGAAAAATACTGCGCGATGAGCGGCTTGTTCAGCCCGAGTTGTTCCCGCAGCGTCGCGAGCGCCTGGGCGCTCGCGGACTCACCGAGAATGACGATGGCGGGATCACCGGGGGCCACGCGCACGACGAAGAACACGACGGTCAGCACGCCGAGCAAGGTCGGAATGGCCACAAGCAACCGCTTGAGAATGAAGGTCAACACGGATGTGGGCCTCGTCTTTCCCCACGGCGTGGCGCCGCCTTGCGGCAACCGCGGCCGCAAGGCGAGCGGAAGGAGCGTGAGCGCATGTACCACCGATAGCTGCGAATGGCCGTCAACTTAGAGGCGCGGTGATGCCATCGTCAATATGAAAATTTCACTTGAATGATGAAGTCACAAATGCGAGCGTTTCACCATTGTGACGGCTCCGGGTCTGGGAGATGGAAGGCAAAGTGACGACTTATGAAGCGCGTAGTGTCGCCGACCTGTGGCTCGGGCAGCAGATTCGGCAGACGCGGAAGAAGCGTGGTCTTTCCATCTCAAGCCTCTCGCAGATGTGTGGGCTCTCTGTCGGTCTCGTCAGCCAGATCGAGCGCGGCCTGAGCTCACCCTCTGTCAGGGTGTTGCGGCTTATCGCCGATGCGCTGGAGGTTCCGTCCGAGACGCTGTTGAAGTTTGGCGAGGCGCCGACGGTTGACGAGAAGGGGATCGTCGCGCGTGCCGGCAGTCATCCGTCGCTCAATGCGCCGGAAAAGGGCATCGAGAAAGTGATTGTCACGCCGCAGCCTTCGGCGGGCATCAACGTCTATCGCGCCTATATTGAGCCGGGCGGCTCAACGGGCGAGGAGCTCTTCACGATAGAGCGTGGCGAGCAGGTCGGTCTTGTTCTGCAGGGGCAACTCGAACTCTGGATCGAGGACAAGGCCTTCATGCTCAATCCTGGTGATAGTTTTCGCTATCACAGTAAAGCGCCTCATAGGTGGCGTAATCCCGGCCAGACAAGGGCGGAAGTTATTTGGGTTGTGGCCGCTGTTCCCTTGAGCAGCGAATAGTTCTCTTCACAGGGGTGGATATAATGCGTTTGAAATCGTCGATCATCGCGCTTGGTTTGACCATCAGCGTGGCAGCTCTTGTTCATGCCGCGCCTGCGCTGGCGCAGGACAAGGTGCTCACTGTCGGAATGGCGGCGTCGGACCTCGGCACGCTCGATCCGCATCGTGGCGCGGCCACGCAGGAGAAGATCCTGCTGGCCTGGATGTTCGACGGTCTGGTGCGCTTCAAGCCCGGCTCGGTGAGCCTCGACGATATCGAGCCCGATCTCGCCGAAAGCTGGACGGTTTCCGACGACAAGAAGGTCTGGACGTTCAAGTTGCGCGAGGGCGTCAAGTTTCACGGTGATTTCGGCGCGCTGACGGCCGACGACGTCGTGTTTTCGCTCCAGCGCGCGGCGGACCCCAAGCGTTCTTCGTTCTCCTCTGATTTCGCGAACATCGAGAGCGTCGAAGCCGTTGATCCGCGCACCGTGAAGATCACGCTCAAGAAGCCGTCTTCCTCATTGCTCTATTCGCTCGTCAACTTCCAGGGCGGCTTCATCGTCAGCAAGAAGGCCGTCGAGCAGTATGGCGACGATTTCCGCACCAAGGCCGTTGGCACGGGTCCGTTCGCTTTCGATGACTACAAGGCCAGCCAGTCTGTCACCTTGAAGGCTCACAAGGATTATTTCCGCGGCACACCGAAAATCGACAAGATCATCTATCGCTATATCCGCTCTGACGCGAGCCGTGACCTGGCCTATACGTCGGGTGAACTCGATCTGGTCTATGGCCGGCAGGACCAAAAGTGGGCCGAGCGCATGAAAGGCCAGAAGGATACGGTCCTTGACGTCATGGAACCCGCCTATCAGGGCACCGCTTATCTCAACATGACGCGCAAGCCGCTGGACGATATTCGCGTCCGCCAGGCGATCGCCCATGCCATCGATACCCAGCAGGTCGTCGACTTCAAGGGCCGCCTCGTATCCACGCCGCCGACCACGATCTTCCCGACGGCGACGCTTGGTGCCGATCCGAAGGTCAAACTGCCGGCCTACGATCCCGAGAAATCCAAGCAGCTCTTGAAGGAAGCCGGCTTCGGCAACGGCCTCAAGCTGAAGGTCATCGCGAGCCAAAACGTCACCAGCCTCGGCCCGGCGCAGATCGTGCAGGCTCAGCTCAAGAAAGTCGGCATCGACATCGAGATGGATGTGGTCGAACACGCCACCTACCATCAGCAGATCCGGCAGAATCTCAGTGATATCGTTGTCTATGGGGCGTCGCGCTTCCCCGTTGCCGAGAATTACCTGAAGGAATTCTATCATTCCGGCAGCTCGGTCGGCACGCCGACGGCGGTCACGAACTTCTCGCATTGCAAGGTCGCCGACAAGGAGATCGACCAGGCTGCCAATGAAGTTGAGCAGGCCAAGCAGATTGCGCTGTGGGAGACCGCGCAGGACAAGATCATCGCCGATGTCTGCGCGGTGCCGCTGTTCGAGCAGAAGCTGGTCTGGGCCCGGCGCGCCGGCCTCGACTACGGCTACAAGCTGGATGGTTCCCTGTCTTACGGGCCGCTGATCACCGAGAAGACGACACTGAGCAAGTGATCGCTGGCCGGTAATTTGAGCCAGTAAAACATACCAGACTAATGTAGTGACCAAATAGAACCATGCGATTGTCTCTGGCATCACTGGATCGCCGCCGCTTCGACATAGTCATCGTCGGCGGCGGCATAAACGGCGCTGCGGCAGCCCAGGCGGCTGCCGCGCAGGGCTATTCGGTCGCGCTGTTCGAGAAGGGCGACTTTGGCTCGGGGAGCACAGCGCGCTCCAGCCGGCTTCTGCACTGTGGCCTGCGCTATCTCGTGCCGGGTGGGCCATTGACGACTTTCCTCTGGCATCCCGATCGTTTCATCAAGGCAGTCAATACGGTGCGTCGCTCGATGGGGGTGCGCAGCGATTTCGTGAAGACGCAGCCCGAGCGCGTCCGTAAGATCCGCATGCATTACCCCATCTACCACGGTGGCCCTTATGCGCCGTGGCAGGTGGACAGTGCCTTCCTCTTGCTGCGCAGCCTCGGCGAGGGCGGTGTGCCACTCGATTACGAACGCGTGGCGGCGAAGAAGGCGCTTGCCGAGCAGCCGTTCGTGCCATGGCTCCGGGACCTCGACAAGCTTCGTGCGGTCTCCTGCTACACCGAATACCAGATCGACTGGCCCGAGCGTGTGGTGGTCGACATGGTGCGCGATGCCGTACGGCTCGGAGGCGTCGCGCGCAATTACACGCCGGCGGTCAGTATCCAGCGCGACGGCGATACATGGCGCGTAACGCTGGCCGATGCCGCGACCGGCGAGGGGGCCACGGTTTCAGCGCCCGCGGTGCTCAATCTCGCCGGCATCTGGGTTGATGACGTCAATACCCTGACCGGGCAGACCGTATCGCCCAAGATCACGGGGACGAAGGGTGCGCACATCGTCGTCAAGCTGCCGCCGGAATGCCGGGGCCACGGCGTTGCCGGCGTTACCCGCGCCGGGCGGCCGTTTTACTGTATGCCCTGGCGCGACCTGCATTTCTTCGGCCCGACGGAGACACTCTACGAAGGCGACCGCGACACCATCGCGGTCGATGCCGCTGATCTTGAATTCCTCCTCGCGGAGACCAACCATCTGGTGCCGGGGCTCGGCATCACGCGGGACGATGTGTTGTCCACCTGGGCGGGTGTGCGGCCGCTGACCTACGAGCCAGGCCTGCCCATGGGCGCCCGCAATCGGAAGATCCACGACTTGTCGGCGGAAGGATTGCCGGGCATTTTCGCGCTCACCAACGGCTCTCTCGGCGCGCACCGCGCCACGGGGCAGGATCTTGTCGCCGCCGCCGCACGTTTCGTGAAACCGTCGGGCCAGCCGGCGACCTTGTCGCGGGCCGCGCTGCACTTCCCCGAGAATACAAACACCGCGCGGCTTGACCCGGACGATCCGACCACGCTCGCCGATGTCCACTATGCGGTGGGCGTCGAGCAGGCCCGGACGCTTGAGGATGTCCTTCTACGCCGTACGGGTTTGGCCTGGTCGGCGGATCAGGGGCGGGCGGCGGCTTTGCCGGCGGCGGAGGCCATGGCGTCCATGCTCGGCTGGGATGAGGCACGTATCAAGGCCGAGGTGTCGAGCTATCTCGCCATGCTCGACAGGCTCTACGGCGTGCCCGGCTCCGGCATCGATCCTTCGTCGGTCGCAACCGGTGAGGGGCGCCATGCGTCGCGCCGTTGACCAGAACCGACCGTCCGTAGCCTTTTTCATCAATGGCGAGCGCTTCATGGGCAAGGCGGGTGATACCGTGCTGACGGCGGTCCTGACGCAAGTCGGCCATCTGCGCCTATCCGAGTTCGAGCGGCAGCCGCGCGCGGGCTTCTGCCTCATGGGGGCCTGCCAGGATTGCTGGCTGCGCACCGCGGACGGGCCTTCGGTCCGGGCCTGCTCCACGCTGCTGGAAGAGGGCATGGCGTTCGTGATCGAGGGGGAGCCGGCGACATGACCGGTCGACCGTTGACCGAGATCAGGCCGGTCGTCGTGGGCGCCGGACCGGCGGGCATCCGCGCCGCCGAAGCCCTCGTCGCCGCGGGCCTGCGCCCTGTCGTTCTCGATGAGGGGGACCGGGCAGGCGGCCAGATCTATCGGCAGCCCCCGGTCGCCTTCAGCCGCAGCCGCAAGGCGCTCTACGGTTTCGAGGCGAGGAAGGCGGAGCGGCTTCATGGCGCCTTCGAGGGGCTTCGCCCGCACATCGACTATCGCCCGCGGACGCTCGTTTGGAATGCCGCGCCGGGGGAACTCCATGTCATCGGGGATGCCGGGCCGGCGACGGTGGCTTTCAGCCATCTCGTGCTGGCGACCGGGGCGACCGATCGCATCTATCCCTTCAAGGGCTGGACGCTGCCGGGCGTCTTCAGCATGGGCGGGGCGCAGATCGCGCTCAAGGCACAAGGGTGCACTATTGGCGAGACCGTCGCGCTCGTCGGCACGGGGCCTCTGCTCTATCTCGTTGCCTATCAATATGCCAAGGCCGGCGCGCGCATCGCTGTCATTCTCGACAGCGCGCGCTTCGCGGATCAACTCGCCGGGGCGCCGTCCATGCTGCGCCAGCCGGCCACCCTGGCGAAGGGCCTCTACTATGTGGCATGGCTGCGGGCGCGCGGTGTCCGGATCGTCCATGGCGCGGTTCCGGTGGTGGCCGAGGGCGTGGAGCGCGTGGAGGGCCTTGTCTGGCGCACCGCTTCGAGCGAGCAGCGCGTGGCCTGCGATGCCGTTGCACTCGGCTTCGGCCTGCGCTCGGAAACCCAGATCGCCGATCTCCTGGGATGCCGCTTCACCTATAGCGCGGCGGAGCATGAGAGCCTGCCGGAACGTGACAAGGCCGGACGGACTTCAGTGCAGGGCGTCTATGTCGCGGGTGACGGGGCGGGCATTCTCGGCGCCGATGCCGCCGAGGCGGCCGGCGCGCGGGTGGCTCTCGCGCTGTGCGAGGACGCTGGCCTTCAAGTTGATGCGGCGGCCACGGGCGCTCTAGAGGCCAGGGTTTCGCGCTGGCGCGGTTTTCGCGCCGGGATCAGGCGGGCTTTCCCGGAGCCTCGCGTCGCCCAGTTCGCGCTCGCCGATGATGTCCTTCTCTGCCGCTGCGAGGAGATAACGGTCGGCGCCTTGCGCGCCGCCTGCCGGGAGGATGGCGCCGATGAGCTCAACCGGCTGAAGGCCTTGACCCGCATCGGCATGGGGCGCTGCCAGGGGCGGATGTGTGGGCCGGCGGCCCGCGCGCTCCTCGCTCACCACAGCGGGCGGTCGCCCGGCGATGTCGGCCGTCTGCGGGGCCAGGCGCCGATCAAGCCGATGCCTCTCGTGTTCGCCGAGCCAAAACCGTGAAGCAACTTGATACGGATGTCGCGATTGTCGGCGCCGGCCTGATCGGCAGCACAACCGCGCTCGCGCTTCGCCAGCGTGGCGTGCCGGTGGTGATGCTGGAGCGCGATCTCGGCGGCTCCAGGGCGAGCGGTGTCAATTTCGGCGGCGTCCGTCGGCAGGGCCGCTCGCCTGCGCAGCTCCATCTCGCGCAGCGCGCGCATCCCATCTGGGCGGATCTCAAGGCACGGATCGGCATCGACGGCGAATATCTGCAGTCCGGCCACATCAAGCTGGCGCGTTCACAGGCTGATCTCGCCGCGCTGGCCGCCTATGCCGAGCGCGTCGCGGATTTCGGCCTCGGGCTCGAGATCCTCGAGGGCAAGGCGTTCCGTGACCGCTATCCCTGTTTCGGGCCGGAGATCATCGGCGGCTCCTTGTGCCCCGGCGATGGCCAGGCGAATCCTCGGCTCGTCGCGGCCGCCTATGCGCGGGCGGCGCGCGAGGCAGGCTGTGAGGTGATCGAGCGATGTCCCGTGACGGGGATCACGCGTGATGGCGATGGCTTTCAGTTGCGTTGCGGCGATGCAGTCGCGGTGCGCGCCCGCCGGCTGGTCAATACGGCGGGGGGCTGGGGGGCTGAGATTGCGGCGGCGCTGGGAGACGATATTCCCCTGCGCGTCGACTACCCGACCATTCTCGTCACGGAGCCGCTGCCGCCGCTCGTCAGCGTCAACATCGGCATCGAAGGCGGTGGCTTCTACGGAAGACAGGTCGAGCGTGGCAATCTCGTGATGGGCGGCGGCTTCGGTGTGGCGACCGGCGATGGAGCATCCCGTCCCGACAGCGGTGCGCTGGCGCGTATCGGCAGCCGCGCGGCGGCCATTCTGCCGGCCTTGCGCCACACCCGCGTCATCCGCATCTGGGCCGGCATCGAGGGTTACACGGCCGACAAGAGCCCCTTCATCGGGGAAAGTGTCGCCGTTCCGGGCCTGTTCCATGGCTTCGGCTTCAGCGGTGGTGGATTCCAGATCGCGCCCGCCGTCGGCGAGGTGCTCTGCGAACTGATCTGCGATGGCCGCAGTTCCACACCCGTTGAGGCGTTCCGCCCGGATCGCTTCCAGCAACAGCCCGCCGCCACAGGGGAGAGATCGTGAGCCTCGTCATCATCCGAAAGACCGCGCCCGTGGCCACATGGCTGGAGGCGCTTGCCCGCGAATGTCCCGATCTCGATGTGCATGTCTGGCCGGAGACCGGGCCCGTCGAGGATGTCGAATTCGTGCTGACATGGGCCGCCGATCGTGGCGTCATCGCGGGCTTCCCTAATCTCAAGGGCATCTTCTCGCTGGGCGCTGGCGTCGACCATATTCTCTCCGATCCCACGGTGCCGACGAACCTCCCGGTCATCCGCATGATCGACCCGTCCCTGACGCGGAACATGGTGCAATATGTGGTGCTCGCCGCGTTGCGCCACCATCGCCGCTGGGATGAGATGGCTGCCGATCAACGCAGACGGCGCTGGGGGCGCCCGGAGGTCAGCCCCGCGCGGATCGGCATTCTCGGCATGGGAGAGCTCGGCCAGGCCTGCGCGCGACAGTTCCTGTCACTCGGCTATGCCGTGAGTGGATGGAGCCGGCGGGGCCTCCCCGTCGAGGGTGTGGAGGTCTTCTCGGGCGATGACGGTCTTTCCGCCTGCCTCGCGCAGAGCGACATCCTCGTCTCGCTCTTGCCGCAGACGGCCGCAACAGAGAACCTTCTCGACCGCACGCGCCTTTCCAGCTTGCCGCGAGGCGCCTATCTCATCAATGCCGGGCGCGGCGAGCATCTTGTCGACGCGGATCTGGTGGCGCTCCTCGACGAGGGCCATCTCGCGGGCGCGACGCTTGATGTCTTCCGGCAGGAGCCGCTGCGGCCGGAGCATCCATTCTGGACCCATCCCGCGGTAACTGTCACGCCGCATGCCGCGAGCTGGACGGTTCCGGCCACCGCTGCGGCGCAGGTGGCGCAGGCGATCGAGGCGCTCAGAACGGGCAAGCCGCCGCGCGGTCTCGTTGACCGCACGACGGGGTATTGAGGCCTCGCAGCCTTACTGCTTCTTCACCTTGCTCGCGTCCATCTTGATCGACGGATCGAGGAACTTCGTCGTGGCGATCGCCGAAGCCTCGAAGGGCTTGTCGAGGCCGATCATCGTGGACACCAGCTCGTAGTCCTTCTTGGCGCGATCCGCGTCGATCCAGCCGAGGCCCTTGGAGACGGTGAACTCGTCCGTCATCATCTCCTTGATGCGCTCCCACTGGTTGGCCTGCACCTGCCGGTCGAGGCCGGAGGTCGCGGCGACAAGCGCGTCCAGGCAGGGGGCCACATCCGCCACGCAGGCGGCGAAGGCCTTCTGGCTGATCTTGACGAATTCATCGACAACCTTCTCGTTCTTGGCGAGATAGGCGCCATTGACGATGATGGAATTGCCATAGGGGTTGAGGCCGACTTCCTTCCACGAGAGGTAGCCGAGGTCGTCGCCGAATTCGCGGACCTTGAGGTCATGCTCGTTGTAGAAATCGCTGATGACATCGACTGCCTTGCTCTTCAGCGACGGCATCTTGGCCTGGGGCGAAATATTGACGAAGCTGACCGCCTTGGGGTCGATGCCCGCCGCCTTGGCGAAGGCCGGCCACATCACGCGCGAGGCGTCGCCCGGAGGGTTGCCGATCTTGCGGCCCGGAAAGTCCTTGGCGCCGTTGATGCCCGAGCTCTTGAGCCAGTAGAAGCCCTGTGGCGTATTGGCGTAGACGCTCATGACCGCGACGACATCCGCGCCCTTGCCACGCGCGACGATCGCGGTGGCGAGATCGGCGATGCCGAGCTCCGACTGCCCGGCGCCGACCTTCTGCGCCGCGACGCCCGAGCCCTTGCCGACTTCGATGTTGAGATCAATACCGGCCTTCTCGTACCAGCCCTGCGCTTTTGCATAATAATAAGGCGCGTGGTCGGCAGTCGGCGTCCAATTCAGGATAAGGTTGAGCTTCTCGGCTGCTTGAGCTGCGCCGCTGGCGACGGAAAAGGCCAGCGCGGCCGTGCCGATCATCTGGACGATCTTCATGACAATTCCCCTCTATTCGTCGAAGCGCGCGCCGATACACCAACGCGGCGGACAATTTACACAGCACGCGTGGTGCTGCCAGATCCTTGGTGCCGCGGTCGTGGTCTCATGCCATCGTGCTTGTCGCGCGATCCATAAATCGCTACCAACCCTGCTGGTGGGCGTCAAATACTTTTCAACCAGTTGGTTGGTAGTTTGCGACGAAGTGATAAGCTTGCCGACGGGCCGTGGGGCTGAAGGAGGCCATGATGACTGAGGTGATCAGTGCGGGAACACGCCCCACGCGCGCGCGGCGCGACCCCGTGGCGAGCCGGCAGGCGCTGATGGCGGCCGCGCGGGTCGAGTTCGCCCAGAAAGGTCTCGCCGGTGCGCGGGTCGACGAGATCGCCGCGCGCGCAGGCGTCAACAAGCAGCTCGTCTATCACTATTTCGGCGACAAGGACGGTCTTTATCTCGCTGTCCTCGAATGGATCTATGACGAGATCCGCGCGCAGGAGCGCACGCTCAACCTGCGCGGACTGGCGCCGGAAAAGGCCATCAAGCGCCTGATCGAGACATCTTTCGACCATCTCAAGGACCATCCCGATTTCGTGGCGCTGCTCAATGATGAGAACCGCCATGGCGCCACCCACGTGCGTGCTTCGTCGATGCTGCCGGAGATGCATTCGCCCTTTGTCGCGCTGATCGCCGAGACCCTGGAGAAGGGGACCAAGGAGGGCGTTTTCCGGCCCGGCATCGACCCGATGCAGCTCTATATCTCGATCGCCGGCCTCGGTTATTTCTACTTCTCCAACGCGCCGACGCTCTCCGCGATCTTCAAGAAAGACCTGATGGCGCAGGCCGCTTTGAAGGCGCGGCGCCGCCATATTGTCGACCTTGTGATGAGTTCCATCCTCATCAAATAATCAACTAGTTGGTTGATTTGTGCGCGGCATTGCACTAGCCTCCCTTCAATCCTGAAAGGAGCGGGAACGGTGTCGGAGCAATCTATCCCTGTCATCCGCGATCAATCCGCTGAGATCTCCGCGGCGCGCTGGCGGTCGCTGGGCCGTGCGGGCGTGATTGTCGCTGTGCACCTCGCTGTCCTCTTGCTGTGGCAATGGGCGGTGGACTGGTTCGCGATACCCGCCTTCATCCTGCCGTCGCCTGTCGCCACGCTGGCTACTCTCGGCTCGGACCAATATGCCTGGGGTTCCAATACGCTCGTGACGGCGGCCGAAATCTTCGGCGGCTATGGCCTCGCTGTATTCATCGGCGTGGCGCTTGCTCTTCTGTTTTCATGGTCACGCTGGCTGACACTTATCTTTCTGCCGCTCTTCGTGACCTTGAACATGATTCCGAAAGTGGCGCTTGGTCCGCTGTTCATCGTGTGGTTCAGCTACGGCATCGTGCCGAATATTCTGATCGCGTTCAGCATCTGCTTCTTTCCCATCCTCCTGACGACGGCACGTGGTCTCGGAGAGGTCGATCCCGACCTGCTCGATCTCGTGCGCTCGCTCAAGGGCACGCGCTGGCAGCTCTTTCGCAAGATCCAGCTCCCCGGCGCGTTACCTTATGTGTTTTCCGGCATGAAGGTCGGCGCCATCCTCGCTGTCGCGGGTGCGGTCGTCGGCGAATTCATCGCCTCCGAGCGCGGCCTCGGTTACCTGATGATTCAGGTGCAGTCCTCGCTCGATACCCCGGCCATGCTGATGGCCGTCATCCTTCTCACGCTCCTCGGCATCCTGCTCTATGGCCTCGTGCTCCTTCTGGAGCGTCTGGTCATCGTGAGGGACGTCCGCGTTCAATAAGGTCCCAAAAGGTCCAAGAGGTCCAAAGAGGTCCCCATGACATCGCACCCGTCAGTGCTCACCGCGGCATCTTTGCCTGCGCGCATCACTTCGATTGCGGAACTCGACGATCTGCTGTGCCGGCCGTCGCAGGCCCTGATCGACGATCTCGCCGCCGTTGATGGAGACATCATGATCGTCGGCGTCGGCGGCAAGATGGGGCCGACCGTTGCCGGTCTCGCCAAGGCCGCCGCGCCGCACAGACGCGTTATCGGTGTGGCGCGTTTCTCGGAGCCAGGCCTGAAAGAGGCGCTGGAGGCGCGCGGGATCGAGACGATCGTCTGCGATCTGCTCGACGAGGCGGCTGTCGCGGCGCTGCCCAAGGCCAAGAACATCATCTTCATGGCAGGCCGCAAGTTCGGCGCCGAGGGTGATCTCGGCCTGACCTGGGCGATGAACGTCCATGTGCCGGGCATCGTGGCGCAGGCTTTCCGCGACTCGCGCATCGTCGCCTTCTCGACAGGGTGCGTCTATCCCTTCGTGCCCGTGGACGGGCGCGGCGCCGATGAGAGCGTCGCGGCCGATCCGCCGGGCGAATATGCCCAGTCCTGCGTGGGCCGTGAGCGCTTCTTCGAGTATTTCTCGGGGAAGTTCGGGACGCCAGGCCGTCTCTTCCGGCTCAACTACGCCATCGACATGCGCTACGGCGTGCTGCACGACATCGCAAGCAAGGTCCTCGCGGGCAAGCCCATCGATGTCACCATGGGCCACGTCAATGTGATCTGGCAGGGCGATGCCTCAGCGCAGGCGCTGCGTTGCCTGAAGCATTGCACCGCGCCGACGAGCCCGATCAATGTCAGCGGTTCCGAGATCCTGGCGGTGCGCGATCTCGCGGTCCGCATGGGTGAGCGGCTGGGCAAGGCCCCTGTCATCACCGGCACGGAAGCGCCCACGGCATGGCTCACGGATACATCGCTCGCGGTCAGCCTGTTCGGGGAGCCTGTCGTCTCCACGGCGCAGATGATCGCGTGGACGGCGGATTGGGTGGCGCGCGAAATGCCGAGCCACGGCAAGCCGACCAAATTCGAGGTGCGGGATGGGCGCTACTGAGGCCATGGCAGCGGACGGCATCAGCCTCAGTCGTCTCCAGTCCGGCGAGGAGGCGGCGGGGCTCGCCCTCTCCGACGCCGCCGGCTGGAACCAGACGGCGGACGATTGGCGCCTGTTCCTCGCGATGGCCGACGTATTCGCCGCGCGCTTGCCCGACGGCCGGGTGGTCGCCACGGCGGCGCTTTTGCCCTATCCGCCGGCGGCCTGGATCAGCCTTGTGCTGGTCCATGCGGACTGGCGTCGTCGTGGGCTGGCGACCGCTCTCATGGCGCGCTGCCTCGAGGTCGCGGACGCACGCGCGCTGACATGCTGGCTCGATGCGACGCCGGCGGGCGCGACGGTCTATGAACAGCTTGGGTTCCGCGCGGCCGGCGATATCATCCGCCTGCGCCGCAAGCCGGAGAGCGTGCCGCCCGACGCTCCGCAGAGCGCAGGTGGGGCAGGGGACATTCCGGCGTTCGTTGCGGCTGATGAGGCCATCTTCGGCTTCAGCCGCGCCACGGTCTTGACCGAGATGGCAGGCCGCGCAGGCTCGCGGCTCCATCGGCAGGGCGAGGCGATCGCGCTCCTGCGCGATGGTCGCAAGGCCCTCCAGCTCGGCCCGCTTTATGCGCCCGACGAGGCGCGCGCGGCGGCGCTGGTCGACAGCATTCTGGCCGGTGAGCCTGGCGAACTGGTCATTGATCTCGCGGCGGATCGCGATGCCTTGCGCGGGCATCTCATCGCACGTGGCTTCGTCGAGGAGCGCCCGTTCCTGCGCATGGTGCGCGGCGCGCAGGATCTCGCAGGTTTTGGCAGTGAATTCATGGCGGGAGCCGGGCCCGAATACGGCTGAAGACTGCGCCAGATGGCGCGATGAACTGTTGCATAGGCTGAAGCAAGAGGCTGAATCATGGGATTGCACCACACGGACCTGAGCCCGGATGTTCTTGGCCTTCTGCGTGAAGGGGCCGTCATCCCGGCGCATCCGCTGGCACTCGACGCCGCGCGCCAGCTCGACGAGCGCCGCCAGCGCGCCCTGACGCGCTACTATCTCGATGCGGGTGTCGGAGGGCTGGCCGTTGGCGTGCACACCACGCAATTCGCCATTCGCGATGTCGGGCTCTATGAGCCGGTGCTGAAGCTCGCGGCCGAGGAGGCGCGCGCGTGGACGGACCGGCCGCTGGTGATGGTTGCCGGGCTGTGCGGCTCCACCGAACAGGCGATCCGCGAGGCGAAGATCGCCGTCGCCAATGGCTACCATGCGGGGCTCCTCAGCCTCGCCGCCATGAAGGGCAGCGATGTCGATGCGTTGATCGCCCATTGCGAGGCCGTGGCGCGGGAAATCCCGCTCATTGGTTTCTATCTGCAGAGCGCCGTCGGCGGGATGACGCTCGGCGTCGATTTCTGGCGGCGCTTCGCGACGATCGACAATGTGGTGGCGATCAAGGTGGCGCCCTTCCACCGCTATCGCACGCTCGATGTGGCGCGCGGCGTGGCGCTTGCCCGTGCCGAGGATCGCGTCACGCTCTATACCGGCAATGACGACCATATCGTGCTCGATCTGGTGACGCCGTTTGATGTGCGCCGCGGCAACGCGGAGACGGCGCGCGTGCGCTTCCGCGGCGGCCTGCTCGGCCATTGGTCGGTCTGGACCTCCAAGGCGGTGGACCTGATGAAGCGCTGCCGCGAAGCGCGCGAGGCCGGCCATGTCGACGCGGACTTGCTCGCGCTCGATGCGCGCGTGACGGACTGCAACTCCGCCTTCTTCGACGTCGCCAACGATTTCCACGGCTGCATCGCCGGCTGCCACGAGATCCTGCGCCTGCAGGGTCTGCTAGAGGGAATCTGGTGCCTCGACCCCGCGGAGGGCCTTGGACCAGGCCAGGAGGCCGAGATCGACCGCGTGCGCGTGGAGCATGCTGATCTCGGCGACGACGACTTCGTCCGGGCCAACCTCGAACGGTGGCTGGCATGAACGGAGCGCCCTTCATCAGCCTGCGTAACGTGCGCAAGGTCTATGGCTCAGGCGCGCGGGAGTTCCTCGCCGTCTCGGACGTGACCATGGATATCGCCGAGGGCGAGATGGTCTCGCTCGTCGGCCCCTCCGGCTGCGGCAAGACCACCGTGCTCAAAATCCTCGCCGGGCTTCACACAGCGGACGGCGGCACGGTCGAGATCGGCAACGCGGGCACGCCCTTTAACCCGGGTCGTGATGTCGGCATGGTGTTCCAGCAGGCGCTGCTCCTGAAGTGGCGCACCATCATGGACAACGTGCTCTTGCCAGCGGAGATCGTCGGCCTGCCGATGCGCGAGGCGCGCGAGCGCGCCAAACATCTCCTCGCCATGGTAGGCCTCGCCGGCTTCGCGGAAAAATACCCGCAGGAGCTCTCAGGCGGCATGCAGCAGCGCGCCGCCATCGCCCGCGCCTTGATCCATGACCCGAAGCTCATCCTGATGGACGAGCCGTTCGGCGCGCTCGATGCCATGACGCGTGAACTCATGCATATCGAGATGCTGCGTATCTGGGGCGAGAGCGGCAAGACGATCATCTTCGTCACACATAGCATCCAGGAGGCCGTGTTCCTCGGAACTCACTGCGCCGTGCTGACAGCCGGCCCGGCCCGCATGGCCGATTATTTTCCGATCACCTTCCCAGGCGAACGCACCGTTGCCTTGAAGACGCATGAGAACTTCGGCGAATACTGCCGGCGGATCTATACGGAGCTTGGCTTTCCGGCCGGGCATTAGAACATCGCTGGCTATCGGCAAGCATTTGCGGCGGCGATGGATCCCCTTCCCGTGGCTGCGCGACGCCGGGGACGACGAGCGGATGTGTCGGCGCCTATCCTCGCTGCCCTGGACGCCGCGCTGATCCCTCCCCCTCGGGGGAGGGTGGCGCCGCAGGCGCCGGGTGGGGTGTCTCGACGGCTTGGGGTAAGCGCTGCATGGCGGGCGGAGCATCGTTCCCGACCTCGCTGGCGCGAGGCCACCCTCCCCCGAGGGGGAGGGATCAGGGGCGGCGCTTCCCGCGTGTCATCGCGGCGCGCAGCGACGGGAAGGGGATCCAGCCCGCATGCTCATGCCAGCTGCACCTGCGGCGCGGGCCCTTCGCCGTAGGCCTCGCTCGCCGTCAGCAATTCCCGCGTATAAGGATGCGTGAGATTGCCGGCGCGCAGCCGAGCGGCATCGAAGCTGTCGACAATGCGGCCGCCCTGCATCACCGCGATGTCGTGGCACATATGGGCGATGACCGCGAGATCGTGGCTCACCAGGACATAGGTGAGGTTGCGTTGTTCGCGCAGGTCCATGAGCAGGTTGAGGATTTCCGCCTGCACCGAGACATCGAGCGCCGATGTCGGCTCGTCGAGCAGCAGCACCTCCGGCTCCAGCATCAGCGCGCGGGCGATGGCGACGCGCTGGCGCTGCCCGCCGGACAGCTGATGCGGGAAGCGGAAGGCCGCGGCGCGCGGTAGGCCGACTGATTCCAGCGCCTCGCCAACGATCGTGATCGGCTTATGGATGCCCTGGTTGTGCAGGGGTTCCAGCAACTGCGCCTGGATCGTCTGGCGCGGATGCAGGGAGCCGTAGGGATCCTGGAAGACCATCTGGACGCGCTTGAAGAAAGTCTTGGGGCGGTGCGGCGGAAGCGGCGTGCCATCCAGCAGGATCTCGCCGTAATAATTGGTATTGAGCCCCGCCAGCGCCCGCAGCACGGTGGACTTGCCGCAGCCGGATTCACCGACGAGCCCGAAGGTCGAACCCGTCGCGACCTTGAACGACAGCCCCGCGACGACGAGCGGGGCGTCATGGGCGAAGCGGATGTTGAGATCCTTGACCTCGATCATCGCGTCGCCCCCGCGCCGAGGAGCCATGCCGGATCCCGATTGAGCACCGGCAGGCGGTGCTGCTCGCTGTGAATGGAGGGCAGGGAACCGAGGAGCCCGCGCGTATAGGGATGCTCGGCCTTGTCGAGATCGGAAGCCTTCAGCGTTTCCATGATGCGCCCGGCATACATGATCACGACACGGTCGCAGAAACGGCGAACCAGGTTGAGGTCATGGCTGATGAGGATCAGGCCAAGGCCGCGGCTTTCGATGAGTTCGTCGAGCAGCGTCAACACCTCGAGCCGAACGGTGACGTCCAGTGCCGAGGTCGGCTCGTCGGCGATCAGCACATCGGGACCGGCGATGAGCATCATGGCGATCATCACGCGCTGGCCCATGCCGCCGGAAATCTCATGCGGATAGAGCTTCGTGACGCGCTTGGGATCGCGGATCTTCACCGCTTCCAGAATGGACAGGGTGCGCTCGGCCGCCTCGCGCGCGCCTTGGCGACCGGGATGGTGCAGCCGCCAGGCTTCGGCGATCTGCTCGCCGACCGGCACCACTGGATTGAGCGAGTATTTCGGGTCCTGCAGGATGAGGCCGATGCGCCGGCCCCTCAGGCCCATCATCTCCTTCTCGCTGGCCTTGAGCAGGTCCACGTCCTTGAAGGTGAGCCGGTCGGCCGTAACGCGCGCGCCCGGTGGCGACAAGCGCATGATGGCGCGACCGATGGTGGATTTGCCCGCGCCGGATTCGCCGACGATGCCAAGCTTCTCCCGTCCGAGCGTGAACGAAATGCCGTGAACGACCTCCAGGGCCGCCTCGCCCCGACCGAAGGCAATGCGAAGGTTTTGGGCCTCGATCAGGGGTTTGATTACAGTGTCGGTCATTCGCCTGCCTTCGGATCGAGCACATCGCGGAGCGCATCGCCGGCGAGGTTGAAGGCGAGGCTCACCACGGCGATGGCAATGCCGGGCGCGGCCACGACCCACGGCGAATCCAGCATGTATTCGCGGCCGGTGGAGACCATGGCGCCCCATTCGGCCATCGGCGGCTGCGCGCCGAGGCCGAGGAAGCCGAGACCCGCCGCCGTCAGGATGACGCCCGCCATGTTGAGGGTGATGCGCACGATCACCGATGGCAGGCACATCGGCAGGATATGGCGCGTGATGATGCGCGTCTTCGAAGCGCCCTGGAGGCGCACGGCCGCGATGAAATCCGCGTTGCGCAGCGAGAGGGCCTCGGCACGGGCGAGGCGCGCCATGGGCGGCCAGGCAGTGAGTGCGATGGCGATGATGGCGTTGGTGATGCCGGGGCCGAGCGCCGCCGCGAAGCCGAGCGCCAGTACGAGGCCTGGGAAGGAGAGGAAGATATCGGTGACGCGCATCAGCACTTCATCCGCCCAGCCACCGAGATAGCCGGCGCAGGCGCCGATGATGAGGCCGATCGGGGCGACGATCACCGTGACGAGCATGATGATGTAGAGCGTGGTGCGCGCGCCGTAGACCACCCGCGCGAAAACGTCGCGTCCGAATTCGTCCGTGCCGAGCCAATGGGCTGACGAGGGCGGCTGCAACCGTCCCATCATGTCCTGGGCGGCGGGATCGTAAGGCGTCAGCCAGGGAGCCGCGATGGCGGTGGCGACGAGAATGAGGATGATGCCGAGCCCCAGGAGCCCCAGGGGATGAATCGCGAAGCGACGCCAGCCCTGGTAGAGCTGCTGCACGCCGGCCTGGAAGGCGTCCTTCGGCGTATCGGTCTTCAGCCAGCTTTTCGGCCGCGCGCCGGGGGATGTCATGATCGCCGTCATCGTGTACGCGGGTCCAGGATGCGGTAGAGCTTGTCGGAGATGATGTTGATCGTCAGGAAGACGACGCCGATGAGCAGCACCGCGCCCATCACCACGTTCATGTCGTTCATCTTCAGTCCCCGGGTGAGATACTGGCCAAGGCCCGGCCAGCCGAACACGGTCTCGATCAGCACGGCGCCGTCGAGCAGCCCGCCGAAAGTCAGCGCGAGCACTGTGAGCAACTGGACGCGAATGTTCTTGAAGGCATGGCTCCAGATCATCTGGCGTCGCGAAACGCCTTTGGCGCGCGCCGAGATGATGTATTCCTGCCCGAGCTGTTCCAGCATGAAGCTGCGGGTCATGCGGCTGATATAGGCCACCGAATAATAGCCGAGGATGGCGCCGGGCAGGATGATGTGGGACAGCGCGTCGCGAAACACGTCCCATTCGCCCTGCAAGGCGGTGTCCAGCAGCATGAGCCCCGTGATCGGCGGCACGAGCCCTTCATTGAGGATGTCGATGCGCCCGGAGGCCGAGACCCAGCGCAGCTTCGCGTAGAAGACGAAAAGCGCCATCAGGCCGAGCCAGAAGATCGGGATGGAATGACCGGCGAGGCCGACGATGCGCGCGATATGGTCGATCAGCTTGCCGCGGTTGATCGCCGCGACGATGCCGAGCGGAACGCCGATCAAGGTGCCGCACAGCATGGCGACGAGCGCGAGTTCGATGGTTGCGGGAAAGACCGTGAGAAGGTCCTGCGTGACAGGGCGACCTGTGGTGAGGGACTGTCCCATGTCGCCGGTCAGGATGCGGCCGATATAGGACGCAAACTGGCTCCAGATCGGTTCGCCGAGGCCGAGTTCGTTGTAGACGCGCTCATAGGTGGCCCGGTCCACCTCCGAGCCGGTGACGGCAAGGACCGGGTCCGCGGGCAGGAGCCGCCCCATCGTGAAGGTCAGCAGCAGAAGGCCGACCAGCGTGACCATGACGGAGACGGCCTTGCCCGAGAACTGGCGCAGGCGCAGGAAACGTGGAGGTCTGTTGAAGGCTTCGTAAGTCGTCATTAGGCGCCTCGAAGCAGAAGCTTGTGCATTTTCAAGCGAAGCTGGTAGCGGTTCGCGTGAGGACGATGCGGCACAAGAAAGGAAAAGAGCAAACTTCCGATCGACGTGAAGTGCCGCCCCCCAAAGGTGTCATCACCGGGCTTGTCCCCGCAATCGGGTTTACCCGATTGCGGCTACTGGTCAGGAACGTGGCAACAGCCGCGTTCCGGTGATCCCGATCAGAAGGGCCCTTCAATCTATCGGGATGGCCGGGACAAGCCCGGCCATGACAACTGGGTTTTATCGATTCAAATCGATTGGACACTGCTCTAGTTCTTTTTCACGTCGAACCAGCGCGTCGACCAGGTGGGGTGACCGACGTAACCGCTGACCCCCTTCTTGATGACATAAGGATCCGTGCGCTGGAGGGTGACGATCAACGTTGGTGGCAGGGCCTGATAGCCCTTGTCCACCTGCTCGAAGAGCGCCTTGCGCTTCTCGGGATCGGTCTCGGCCTTCGACTGATCGACGAGCTTCGTCAGTTCCGGCGCATCGAGCGCCGTGCGCCAGAGGTAATAGCCGCCAAGCTTCGCCTCATCGCGATTATCCGGGTTGTAGGCATATTGAACGAGCGTGCCGAAGGGGTCGGGCAGGCGTGTGCCGGAGTTGCCGACGAGAACCTGGAACTTGCGGGCGCGGAAGTCAGGGGTGTGCTCGCCGGGCACGATTTCGAACTCGACACCCGCCTTGCGCGCGCTGTCCTGGAGCGCGACAGCCATCTTGAGAAGCGCGTCCGACGACGGGAAGAGCGTCTTCTTCAGGCCGTTGGGGTAACCTGCCTCGGCCAGAAGCTTCTTGGCCTTTTCCGGGTCGTATTCATGGCCCGTGGGCTCAGCCGTCGGTGCGCCGGACATGCCTTTCGGAATAATCGACTGCCACGGGAAGCCGTTATACTTCATCGTGGTGGCGGCGAGCGGCCTCCAGTCCAGGATATGCTGGAAGGCCTCGCGCACCTTGGGCTTGGCGAGATCGGGATCCTGCGTGTTCAATGCAATATAATAGAAGCCGAGGCCGGGGCCGGGATCGATCGTCGCGCCCTTGGCTTCGAGTGCCTCGATATCGCCGCTCGCCATATACTGGCCCACATCGATGTCGCCCGCCTCGAGCTGCAGGCGCATGTTGCCGGATTCCGGCACGTGGCGCATGACGACGCGCTTCATGGCCGGGGCGCCGGCCCAGTAATCGGCGCGCGCATCAGTCAACAGGATGTCGTTCGGCCGCCATTGCGTGAGCTTGAAGGGCCCGCTGCCGGCGCTGTTGCTCTTCAGCCAATTCTGGCCGAGATCGCCGTTCTTCTCGTTGGCGAGCACCGTCTTCTTGTCGACGATGCCGAGCGAGGCGCCAGCCAGCGAATAGAGCACGAGATCCGTCGAGACCGGCTCGGGCAGCTTGATGACCAGCGTCTGCGGGTCTGTCGCCTGGACGAGGCTGTCCACGTTGTCCTTGGTGAAGCCCCAGAGCGCTATGTCCGTCGAGCCGACGGCGCCCATCTTGATGACGCGCTGGATGGTCCAGGCGGCATCCTCGGCCGTGACCGGATTGCCGGACGAGAACGTTGCGCCCTTGCGGATGGTCATGGTGATCGTGCGCTTGTCGTCGGAGACCGTCCATTTCTCCGCCAGCATCGGCCTGATGGTGGTGAGATCGTCCGGGTTCACGATGACCAGATTATCGTAGAGGTTCGACACGACTTCCGACACCGTGCGCGCGTTGATGGCGGCGGGATCGAGCGCCGGAATGGCGCCGAGGTTGGTGCCGATGACGAGCGCGTTCGGTGGAGAGGCAGCGAACGCGCCGCCAGCGCCCGTGATCAGCGCTACTGCCGCAAGCCCGGCCAGAAGTCGGTATCTCATAAGGTGTCCTCCCTCGATGGACTGGTGGTGCCGGGCTTTTCGCCCATTCACTGCACGTCGTCTTGATTATCGGGAGCGGACTCGTTGCGTGGCCCGCCCTTGCTTCAAAAGAATACCGCAAATCCTGGCGCGGCCAATGGCCCGGTTGCGATGGAATGCGCGCCGAGGCCGCGGCTGACCTCACGGGAAGGCGGTCGAGCCGTCCGGGCGTGTCGCGACACGTCGCTCCCAGTGCACATAGCCGTCGGTCTTGAGGACCTCCTCGTCGATCTCGACGCCCCAGCCGGGCCGGTCCGGCCTGAGTTCGAGGTAGCCGTCCTTGGGCAGGTACGGATCCTTGACGTACCAGGTGCCTTCCAGCCCCTCGCGCTCGACCGGCTTTTCCTCGCCGCCGCCCTGCAGGAAATACCCCGGGCCCTGCGGCAGGCGATATTCCAGAATGCGGAAGTTCGGCTGCGCGGCCGAGAAATGCAGGTTCACCGCGGTGGCAAGCGGCCCCATGGGATTATGCGGTGCGACCGTGACGTAATGGGCCTCGGCGATCGCCGCGATCTTGCGCATTTCCAGAAGGCCGCCGATGACGCAGATGTCCGGCTGGATGATGTCGGCGCCGCGCACGTTCAACAGCCGCAGGAACTCGAAGCGATTGTAAAGGGATTCGCCGGTGGCCAGGGTGCAGGCCATCTGGCGCTTCATGTCGCCCCAGACCTCGACGTTTTCCGGCCGCACCGGCTCCTCGAAGAACATGGGATCGTAGGGCGCCAGCGCATTGCCGAGCTGGACTGCCTGATGCGGCTCGAAGATGCGGGCGTGCGCGTCGAAGGCGATCTCGTAGTCGTTGCGCACGGTTTCCCTGAGGCTGCGGAAGTATTCCGCGCTCGTACGCACAACTTCACCCCATCTGTTCTGGTGAATATTGATGCGGTAGGGGCTCAGCTTGAAGGCGGTGAAGCCCCAGCCTTCGTTGAGCCGGTCGAACTCGTCCCGTGCGGCGGGCGCATCGGGCGCGGTGTAGACGCCGGCATAGACACGCACCCGGTCCCGGGCATTGCCGCCGAGCAGCATATAGACCGGCACGCCCAGCGCCTTGGCGGAGATGTCCCAGAGGCAATGGTCGATCGCCGAGATCGCGGCGAGCGTCATGGCGCCCGGCGGAAAGCGTGTCTGCTGGAGGAGATACTGGACGATGAATTCGATGCGCCTGGGATCGCGACCCTCGAGGAAAGTGAAGAGATATTCGAGCAGCGGCGCCAGCGCACGATCGGGTCCGTGATTATAACATTCGCCCCAGCCGGTGATGCCTTCGTCGGTGTCGATCGCGACCAGAAGGCGCGGACGATCCTTGTCGCGCGTCATGTAGGTTCGCAGGCGATTGATCTTCATATGCGCCCTCCTAATGCCCGTCGCTTTTTGATCGGGATATCCCCGGGCGGCTTTCATGGTGCCTGCCGACACGCGCGAAGCCATCTCGAAAAGATCCACGCCTGAGAACAGGGCAAGGCCCGGACAACCGGGCAGCAGCGAGTTCCGGCGACGCTGATCGCCGAGCATCGACCGCGCCTGCGACTAGACCTAGCCCAAGAATCTTGATATATCAAGCCGCAATGTATCAGGCTTTAGTCATCGCTCCCCGGCCATGGGACGGGAGCCCCTTATGAAGAGGTCCGCTTGCTTCACTCGCTGGAGTCCCTCGATCCCAACCTGCTGAAGGGGCTGCGTGAACATGTTCACGAAAAGCTCCGCCAGGCGATCATCGTGGGGCGGTTGCCGACAGGGACGTTGCTCAACGAGCGCAAGGTCGCCGCGGAACTCGGTGTTTCCACGACTCCCTTGAAGGAGGCGCTGCGCCGGCTTGAGCATGAGGGGCTTGTCAGGACCGAGCCGCGGCGAGGCATTCGCGTGACATTCGACGCCGGCCAGGCGGAGGAGATGGCGCTGGCCCGGGCTGCGCTTGAAAGCATGATCGCGCGGCTCGCGGCGGCCCGCATCACGGACGATGCCCTCGCCACTATTCGCGGCATCACCGAGGGCATGAAGAAGGCGACCCAGTCGGGCGCGGTCAGCCGGCTCATCGAGCTCAACGAGGCATTCCACGACGCGATCCACGCGGCGTCCGGCTGCCACTATCTCAAGCGCCTCCTCGTCGGGCAGCTGATTTACGACAAGACGGCGCGGCGTTTTCTCCTCAGCGATGTGGACGAGCGCGGCCGTGCGCTCGTGGAGCATCTGGCGATCTTCGCCGCTCTCGAAGCGCGCGACGAGGATGGTGCGGAACGGGCGATGCGCGATCACATCGTGCGGTCGGGCAAGCAGCACGTGCAGACGGCGTTCGAGCGCCGCTAGAGCCTATGCGGTGAACTCCGTTTCACCGCACAGGCCTCAAGTCTTTCTTTCACGCATTTTCTTCACGCGAACCGGTGTCCACTTCGCTCGAAAATGCTCTAGGAGTTGAGGATATGGGAAACGCCAACGGCTCGGGATCGACTCTGCGGACTGCGCTCGCCGGGATTTCCGGTGTGCACGCCACGCCCTACGACAGTGATGGGGCCGTCGACCGCAAGGTCCTGGGCGATATCGTCGAGCGTATCGTCGCGGGCGGTATCCACAATGTCGTGGCGGCTGGCAATACGGGTGAATTTTACGCGTTGACGCCGGACGAGGTGCGCGTCGTGCATGATACGGCGGTGGCGACGACCGCCGGCCGCAGTCGCGTGACAGCGGCTGTCGGACGCTCGCTCAAGGAAGCGATCGCGCTCGGGCGCCGCGCCAAGGAGATCGGCGCGGATGCCGTCATGTCGCACCAGCCGCTCGACCCGTTCGCCGCACCCCAGGCACAGGCGGCCTATTTCCGCGCGATCGCCGAAGAGGTCGATCTGCCGCTCGTCGCCTATGTGCGCTCGGATGCGATGAAGCCGGACGATCTGCTGTCGATCGCCAACCATCCCAATGTCGCCGGCGTGAAATTCGCCACGACCAATCTGATGCTGCTGGCGGAATGCGTGCGGGCCAGCAGTGATGAGACGGCGATCTGGGTGTGCGGATTGGCCGAGGGCTGGGCGCCGCCCTTCTATGCGCTTGGAGCACGGGGCTTCACCTCCGGCTTCGTCAATGTCGACCCCAAGCGCTCACTGGCGATCCATGCGGCGCTCGAGGCCGGCGACTTTGCGCAGGCGCGCGAACGCGTCGCCGAGATCGCCCGGTTCGAGACCCTGCGCACCAAATACGGCAACGGCGCCAACGTGACCGTGGTCAAGGAGGCGCTCGGCCTCCTCGGCCTTTCCCTCGGGCCGGTGCGCCTGCCCGGCTTGCCGGTGCTTGATCCCGGCGACAAGGACATCCTGAAGCACGAGATGGCCCGTTGGGGCCTGACGGGTTGAGACGAAGGTGTCATCAAGTCGGTCGCGACGCGCCGATCCCTCCCCTCAGGGGAGGGTGGCGCCGAAGGCGCCGGGTGGGGTGCACCCAACGCTGCCCCGACTGGAGGAAGGAAATACGTGCTTACCGGAGGAGCAAGGCCTCCCGCCGTGTGCCCCACCCGACCTCGCTGACGCGAGGCCACCCTCCCCGAGGGGGAGGGATCGGCGCTTCGACGGGCTGCGCGACGCTGAGGTTGAAACGGGCCGAGCGGGTCGCTGCCTCTCCGCCTCACGCCGCCCTTTGCGGCAAGGGGCCGACATAGCGGGATTGCGGGCGGATCAGGCGGTTCGCGGCCTCCTGCTCCAGGACATGCGCGGCCCAGCCGGCGACGCGGCCGACGGCGAAGACCGGGGTGAAGGTCTCGCGCGGCAACGCCAGGGCCTCCAGCACCAACGCGGTGTAAAACTCCACGTTGGTCTGCAGCGGGCGTGAGCGCTTGCGCTCCGCCAGGATTGCGAGCGCGGCCTTTTCCACCTCGTGGGCGAACTGGATGCGGTTGCCGCCGGCGCGCAGTGTCGCGGCCACATGTTTCAGGACGTCCGCGCGCGGATCGCGAACGCGGTAGACCCGGTGGCCGAAACCCATCAGGCGCTCGCCGTTGTCGAGCGCCTGTTCCAGCCAGGGCCTGATCTGCTCGAGCGTACCGATCTCATCGAGCATGTCGAGCACTGGGCCGGGAGCGCCGCCGTGCAGCGGTCCCTTGAGCGCGCATAATCCCGCGATCACCGATGACACCATGCCCGCCCGGGTCGAGGCGACGACCCGCGCCGTAAAGGTCGAGGCATTGAGGCCGTGGTCGATGACCGTGACGAGATAAGTGTCGAGCGCGCGGATCTCCGCATCCGAGGCCGCTTGACCGCGCAGCATGCGCAGGAAATCCGCGGCCTGTCCCAGGGTGGCGTCCGGCGCGACAGGGGCAACTCCGTCGCGATGGCGGGCGATGGCGGCGACAAAGACCGGCATGGCCGCCGTCACCAGAACGTGGCCCGGAATGGGGGATGCATCGGACAGCCCCGACAGCATCAGCCGCAGCGCTTCGACCGGGCTGAGATCCGCGATCATCGGCAGCAGGCGCTCGGCGATGGGAAATGCCGCGACGCGGGCCTTCCCGAGCGCCCGGCGCACCTCGGCTTCGTCGCCGGCGGCCGATAGATCGCGCCACAACAGGCTCGTCACTGCCTCGAAGCTTTGGTGTCCGGCGAGCTCTTCAAGATCAAAGCCACGGATGATCAGGCGCCCGGCCTCGCCATCCACGTGGCTCAGGGCGGTTTCGGCCGCGACAACGTCATCAAGTCCAACAGACATTGCTTGTCTCCTTTATGGGAGATAGCTTGATCCAATGATGCATATCGTCAATATTGATTGATATGATCAATATAAGGTGAGCGCCGTGGACGTCATCGATGCGGGCGAGGCGGTGGAGAGGCTTGGGGTCAGCCGTGCCACGCTCTATGCCTACGTGAGCCGGGGGCTGGTGCGCGCGGTGCCAGATACGGACGATCCCAGACGCAGCCTCTATAGCGCCGCCGATATCGACGGGCTCGTCACGCGCAAGCGGCGGGGCCGCAAGCCGGAGCGCATCGCGGCGAGCACACTCGACTGGGGCCTGCCCGTGCTCACGTCGCGCATTACGCGAATCGAAGGCGGTGTATTGAGCTATCGCGGCCGTGATGCGACGGAGCTCGCGAACGTCGCATCCTTCGAGGCAGTGGCTGCCTTGCTTTGGGGCTGCGGCGACAGCGACCCTTTCGCCGCGTCCATGCCGGCGGTTGGTGACGCCTGGGACGAACTCTCGCGGCTGATGGCGGCACGCTCCCTGCCGGAGCGATGCGGCGTGCTGCTCCCCCTCATGCCCGGCGCGAGCGCGACGCTCTGGCGGCGCGAGCCGCGGCTCATCTGGCCCAATGGTGCCGCGCTGCTGCGGACGATGGCCGCCGCCGCCGTGGGCCGTGCGCCGCGCCCCGCAGCGATCGAGGAGGTCCTGGCGGAGGCCTGGGGGCTCGAGCCCGGCCACCCGAGCGTCGACCATTTGCGCGCGGCGCTCGTACTGCTCGCCGATCATGAGCTCAACGCATCGGCCTTCGCCGTGCGTGTCGTGGTCTCGACGGGCGCCTCGCTGGCAGCCGCGCTCGCTGGCGGGCTCGCGGCCTTGAGCGGGCCGCGCCATGGCGGCACGACGAGCCTCGTCGAAATCCTCTTCGACGAGATCGAGCGCACGGGGGATGCCAGTCGCGTGGTCGATGAGCGCTTGTGGCGCGGCGACCTCCTGCCGGGGTTCGACCATCCGCTTTATCCGGAGGGCGACCCGCGCGCCGTAGCGCTGCTCGGCCGGCTGCCACCTGACACGCAGCGTGACGCGCTCATCGCCGCCGTGAGCGCACTCGGCAAGCGACCGAATGTGGATTTCGCGCTCGTTTCGTTGCGGCGGGCCCTCAGGTTGCCGCGCGGCGCGGCCTTCACGCTGTTCGCGGTCGGCCGCACGGCGGGATGGATCGCCCATGCGCTGGAGCAGCTCGAAGACGGCCGCCTCATCCGCCCCCGCGCCCGCTACGACGATCCTCAGGAATAGGTGGCCGAGGATCCACCAGCGTCATCAAGTCAGTTGCGACGCGTCGATCCCTCCCCCTCGGGGAGGGTGGCGCCGCAGGCGCCGGGTGGGGCACCGGACGCTGGCCCGACGGCAACCTTTGGGGGCCTGGGGAACATCGGCTTGAGCCGCGTGCCCCACCCGACCTCGCTGACGCGAGGCCCCCCTCCCCGAGGGGGAGGGATCAGCGCGACCGCTCCCTCTTGTCATCCCCTCAATCAGATCGGACAATAGTCCAACTCAAGCTGACAACTGGTAGCTGTGAGCCTTCTCGCTCTCGTGGCGCGCCAGGATCTGGTCGGCCATCTTCTCGGCGATCATGATGGTCGGCAGGTTGGTATTGGCCCGTGGCACGGTCGGCATGACCGAGGCATCGACGACGCTTAAGCCCGCGACGCCGATGACCCGGCCGCTGCGCGCATCGACGACAGCGAGGGGGTCGGCGGGATCGCCCATGCGGCAGGTGCCGGATGCGTGCCAGCCGCCGATGGTGTGCTTGCGGACCGTGGCCTCCAGGAGCTCGTCATCCGCAAGGACTGTCGCGAGAGCCGGGCCGGGGGCCAGGAGCCGCTGGATGACCTGTCGGCGCAGCGCCGCCGGCCCGTCTGTGAGAAGCGCGGGGCCGATGGTCATCAGCCAGTTCCGGGCGCTGATCTGTCCGACAAGGGCGGCCATGGCCCCATGGGTCGAGGCGAAGGGATCGAGGGCCGCCACCCGCATCTCAGGCGTCGCAAAGACCGCCGCCATCCGGCGGAACACGGCCTTCATGCGCGTGAGATCGCGCGGGTCCGTCAGCAGCTGGAAGGCGACTTCGGGATAGACATTGGGATCGGGCGAGGTGAGCTTCACCCAGCCTTGGCTATAGGGCTTGTTGATCCAGCTGAACAGCGAGCCGATGCGCCGCCCGATGGGGTGCCAGGCGGATTTCGCGACGACGACCGTGAACATATCGTTGGCGGGGGCGTCCGGCAGATCCGAGGTATAGCGCAGGGCCATCTGCACATGGCGGCGCGGGGTCTCGCCCATGCGCGCGCCGGGCTTGATCCAGGCCGACATCGACATCGACGGATGTTCCTGCAGGTTTGCGCCGACGCCGGGCAGGTCATGGACGACCGGGACGCCGACGGAGCGCAGGTCCGCCGCCGGGCCGATGCCGGCCCGGAGCAGTATCGCCGGCGAACGCAGGGCGCCTGCCGCGAGGATGATCTCCCGGCCGCGAACGATCTCGCCGTTGACCTCCACGCCAACCGCGCGACCGTCCTCCATGACAACGCGCGAGACGACGGCGCGGGAGCGAATCGTGAGATTCCGGCGGGCGCGGGTCGTCGCGTCGAGATAGCCCATGGCCGCCGACCGGCGCTGTTTGCGGTCGGTCGTCAGGGCCATGGGGAACCAGCCGTCGTCAAAGCAGCCGTTCTGATCCTCGATATTGCGATAGCCCAGCCGTTTGAACGCGCCCGCCGCGGCCCTCGTGAAGCCCGGCCAGACCGCCTCGGGCACGCGGCTGATGGTGATAGGGCCATCCGTGCCGTGGAGCGGGCCGGTATAATCGAGGTCGGTTTCGAGCTTGCGGAAATAGGGAAGAACCGAGGCCCAATCCCAGCCGCCCGCGCCAAGCTCTGCCCATTCGTCATAGTCATCCGGCGTGCCGCGATTGCCGAGCTCGCCGTTGATGGTCGAGCCGCCGCCCATGACGCGCGCCTGTCCATAGGGCTTCAGCGGCGGCCGGCGCGGATCATTGTGAGGTACCGGCTCGAAATAGGCTTTCAGCCCCTGCCATTGATAATTGGCATTGAAGGCCGCCCGATAAGGATAGACATCCTTGATCTCGTCCGGCTCCTGGCCGGGCAGATGGTCTTCGCCCGCCTCAAGCAGAAGCACCCGATTCGCGCCCGGTGCCGAGAGGCGATTGGCGAGGACACAGCCGGCGGAGCCGCCCCCGACGATGATGAAGTCCCAATGCTGCGTCATGATGTGCTCTTCATGGACGTGATGACATGCGCGATGGCTGCGAGCCCCTGGCGTCGTCTTCAGCCTTGCGGGGTGAAGACCTGGAGCGCCGTGCGGTGCCGGGCGATGTAATCCCAGTCGTAATCGACACCGAGGCCCGGGCCCTCGGGGACGGGCATGCAGCCATCCTCGCCGATCGCCTCGAGTTCGTCGCTGTAGCCGGAGCCGAAGACGGGCGGCATCGGGTTGCGCACGCCCGGCGCGACCAGCGACAGCTCGTACCAGTTGCTGTTGCGCATCGCGGCCATGCAATGGCGCTGCGAGGGGCCGGCGGCATGGATCTCGCAATCGAGACCGAAGGCCTCGGCGAGATGGGCGATCTTCATCGCGCCGGTGATGCCCATGTCGTAGTCGGGATCGGTGCGGATGAAATCCGTGGCGCGATCGGTCAGCCACGGCACCTTGGCTTCAAGGCCACGCACGTGCTCGGTCAGCAGCAGCGGTGTCTTCACATGCTCCTTGAGCTGGCGCGCGGCATGCGGTGACCAGCCCGCGTCCATGAAGGGGTCCTCGTACCAGTAGTAGTTGCCCTCGTCGCAGGCCTTGCCGACATAGATGGCATCGGCGAAGGTCTTCAGCTCGCTGGCGGCGTCGTACATCAGGGTCATCTTGTCGCCGACGCGGGCCGCGCAGTGGAGCAGGTTCTCCGCTTCCTCGTGCCGGTCGCCTTCGCCCCAGCCATGGATCTTGTAGCCGCGGAAGCCGAGCTCCAGGCATTCCTCGGCAAAGTCGGCATAGGCCTCCTTGCTGTCGAGGATGCCGGCGCGGCCGCCGTTAAGGGTGCTCGCATAGGTGGGCAGGCGCGTGCGATAGCCGCCGAGCAGCCGCCAGACAGGCTTGCCGACGGATTTGCCGGCGAGATCCCAGAGCGCGATATCGAGCGCGGAATGCCCGACGGCCATGAAATGCCGGTGCATGCGCTTGAGCTTGTTGTAGATGGCCTCGCGCGCTTCCGCGTCCTCGCCCAGGATATGCGCGGCGAGGCCGCGAACCTGTCCGACAAGAACGCCGTTCTTGCCGCTATGCGCCGTGCAATATTCACCCCGCTGCCCGTCGGCCGTTTCAATCGACAAGGCGAAGGAGGGCACCTCGCTGGTGGCGCCTTTCATGACGCAGCGGTTGCCGCTGGCATCACGGCCAAGGCCTTCAACTTTATACTCAAATTCGTGAATCTCGACGCGTGTTATGCGGCTGCCTGGCCGTGCTGCCGTCTGTGTGCTCATGGTGGGCGGTCTCCGTCCGCGGCGTTTGTCGGTTCTGTGCAAAGGCACTTGTCAACGCCGATCTGTCTGACTAGTATTGTTGTAGTCCGATAACTTGGAGCGCGTCAATGTCCGATATCAGCGAGCAGGAGAGCCGGGTCGATGCGGCCTACAGGCATCTCGTCGCCTACATCGAGCGTGAGAACGTGCCCGAAGGCAGCCGGCTGCCGTCGGAGAGCGAATTCGTGGAGCGCTTTGGTTTGTCGCGGGCCAGCATTCGTGAGGCCTTGGCCCGCCTCAGGGCGGAGGGGCGGGCGGTCTCGCGCCGCGGCTCCGGCACCTTCACGGCGCGTGGTTTGCCGGCGGAGCTCGTTCGCCTCTCGGCGATCGATTCGGTTCAGGACCTCATCGACTGGCAAGAGTTCCGCGTCGCTCTCGAGAGCGAGGTCGCGGCACTGGCGGCCGAGCGGCGCGATGACGCTGATTTGGCTCGGATTCATGCCGCGCAAGAGGCCTTGATGGCCAAGCTCGCGAGCGAGCATGGCCAGGCCGAGGACGCCGAATTTCACCGGTCCATCGCCGTGGCAGCCCATAACGGGAAGCTTCTGGACGGCGTGAGTGCGCTGGCCAATCACATCTTTCGCTGGAGCGGGCAGACGGGGGAGCGCGGCATTCTCACGCTCAGTGAACGCCGGGAAATCATCGCGGCCGAGCACGGCGAGATCATCAACGCGATCACGGAACGCAAGCCCGACCAGGCGCGCTTCGCTCTCCGCCGGCATCTGTTGAATGGCCGGGCGCGCTTTCTCGGAACGTTGCGCCTGTAGCGCGCGCAGGTCTCAAAGTAGTCAGACAGGTAGATAAGCTGTCCGTCAGGGAGGACATGGGGAAATGACAGGGATAGGATCCAGGCTGATCGATCGCCGATCAGCGCTCAAGGGCGGGCTTGCGGCGGGTGTCGCAATGCCGTTCCTCTCGCGGGCGGGGTTCGCACAAGGTGCGGGCAGCGTCCGCATCTGGACTTTCATGAGCGCGGAAGGACAATCTCCGCGCGAGAAGGTCTTCAAGGCGCTGATCGACGAATTCGAGGCCAAGAACAAGGTCAAAGTTGTCGTCGAGCCGCAGCCGTTCCAGGAGCTGGAAACAAAATTCGTGGCCGCGGTCGCGCAGAAGCGCGCCCCGGATCTCGTGTGGCTGCGCGACACCTTCCTCAGCCTCGTGGTCGACCGTAAAGGACTTGCGGATCTGAACGAGGTGCTGACGCCGGATTTCAAGCGTGACGCGCTGCCGGACATGTTCGATGTCTTCACGCAGAAGGCGGTCTTCGACGGCAAGCGCGTGTCGTTGCCCATCTGGCCATCGCCCGCGCAGATCATCTTCTATCGGAAGGACGCCTTGCGGGAGATCGGCCTCGATGCGCCGCCGCTTGCCTGGGACACCTTCACCGACGCGGCCGGCAAGCTCACGAAGGGCGATCGCATTGCCTTGGGCCTGCCGACGAGCGACAACAGCGTGTCGGCCTTCATCAACATCATGACCGGTTTTGGCCCGGAGATTTTCGACAAGGCGACCGGGCGCATCGATCTCACAGGCGCGCAGGCGATCGAGACGGCCAATGTGGTGCGGACGCTGGTGGCAAACGGTGCGGTGTCGAAGACCCTGCTGAACGCCATGGGTGACGATATCCAGGACCAGTTCGCCGCTGGCCGCTTCGCCATGGCGCAGGCCTTCGCGCCGCGCTTCCAGCAATATCAGAAGATCGCCGCCGGCTACGACCCGAAGGAACTGGCGATTTCCGCCTGGCCGTCCTTCGGCGGGCGCCCGCCGGCCGTGCTCCTTGGGCCTTATTGGACGGTCGGCCTTGCCGCCACCTCGCAAAATAAGGAGGCGGCTGTCGCCTTCCTGGAATCGATGTACACGCCCGAGGCGTCGATGCGCTGGGCCAGGGATGCGAGCCTCATTCCCGATCGGCGTTCCGTTATGAAGGACCCGTGGTTCGAGAAGCCCGAGGCCGCCATCACGCGGAATTTCTACGAGCTCCTGTCGGGCAAGGGTGCCTTCGTCTTCCCGCAGCGCGTGCCTGACGTCACCAAGATCTTCGCTGTGCTCAATACGTCTCTGCAAGAGATCATCGGCACGGACGAGAAGGTCGAGACGATCCTCAGCCGCGCCAAGACGTCGCTCAACTGGTAGGAAGCCGCGACAGATGGTCAGCGTTCCAGCGTCTGGTACGACAACATTCACCCGATCGATCGAGGATGCGGCGCGCGCCGGGCGCCGCGTCGGGACGACGCTGGTTGGTCCGGCGGTATTCGTCGTCATCGCCGTCAATATACTGCCGGCGTTCTTCGGCTTCTATTCGAGCCTGCGCAAGATCTTCTTCTTCGGAGACGAAGGCTTCGCCGGGCTCGACAATTTCCGGGCGCTCTTCGCTGATCCCGTAACCTGGGAGGCGATTGGCCGGTCGCTCATCTTTACCTTCGGGGCGCTCGCGCTCGCGGTACCGCTGGCGCTGCTCGCGGCGCTGGCGGTTCGTGAGCTCGGCGCGCGCGGCCGCATCCTGCTCACCATCCTGCTGGTGCCGTGGGCAATGAGCCCGATCGTCGTCGCGCTCCTGTGGAAGTGGATCCTCCTGCCTTCGCCGGGCGGTCTCTTCGCGTCCATTCTCGCCACCTTCGGGATGCCGCCCGCCAATCTCCTGTCCAATCCGACCTGGGCGATGCCGACGGTGATCGCGGTCGCGGTGTGGCGGACTTTTGCCTTTGCCGCCATCATCCTCACGGCGGGTCTCGGCCAGATCCCGAAGGACCTCTACAAGGCCGCCGCGGTCGATGGCCACACCGCCTTCGAGCGTTTTTCGCGCATCACCGTGCCGCTGCTCGCGCCATCGATCCTCATCGTCCTGTCGATGCTAACGATCAGTTACTTCAACGAGGTCCAGGTCATCATCGGGCTGACGTCCGGCGGCCCGATCCGCTCCACGACGACGCTCGCCTACCAGCTCTACCTCACCGGCTTCGTCGAGCTGGACCAGGGGCGCGGCAACGCCATCGCCGTTGTGATGTTCCTGATCAATCTCGTGCTCATCGTCGGCTATGTCCAACTCCTCGGCAACAAGAAGGGCGGTGAAGCATGAACCAGAGCGTGCGCCTATCCGGCCGCGCGGCCCTTCTCGCGGCGTCGGCGATTGCCTCCGTCGTGGTACTCGGCCCGATCATCTGGGCACTGTCCACGTCCCTGAAGTCCGACAACCACATCTTCGCGGTCCCGCCGCGTCTCATCCCTGATGAGCCCACGCTGATGCATTTCCAGCGCCTCCTCGCGGAAGGCGTCCAGTGGAGCTTCCTCAACAGCGCCTTCTACACCGTGGTGGCGGTGGCCTTCGCGGTCGCCGTAGGCGGCACGGCCGGCTATGCGCTGGTGCGTTATCCCGTGGCCGGTAAGCGCGCCCTGCTCGTGTTGTTCATGGGTGTCATGTCGATTCCGAGCTATGCGCTGCTCCTGCCGACGCAGGTGATCTTCGTGCGGCTGGGGATCTTCGATACGCGCCTCGCCTTGCCGATCCTCTATGCCGCCCATGTCATTCCCTTCGCCGTTTGGATGACGCGGGCGCATTTCGCCACGGTGCCGCGCGAGCTTGAACAGGCCGCGCTGGTCGATGGCTATTCACGTCTGGAGGCGGTGTGGAAGGTCATCATCCCCGGGGCGCGGCCGGCTCTGATCGCGGCGTCCGCCTTCGGCTTCCTCTATGCCTGGAACGACTACATCACTGCCACGACCATGGTGGAATCGCCCGATCTCAGGACGTTGCCGGTTGCCCTCATCTTCTTCCAGGGCTTCCACGGCCGGGACTGGGGGGCGCTGATGGCCGGGGTGGTCATCGCCACGCTGCCACCCGTCGTCCTCTTCCTCGTCTATCGACGTTATCTGATCGGCGGCTTCTCGGAAGGTTCGGTGAAGGGGTGACCCGGCGGATGCCGGAGCGACCCGTCATTCGAGATGCCCCCCATTCGAGATGACATGCCGCAAGACGCAATTCTGCCAATGGCCATTCTGCCAAGGCGCTATTCCGCCAAGACGCTATTCCGCAATGTGAGAGCCAAGGAATGAACGTGCACAGCCAGGATATCGCATCACGCGCCGTCGGCGCCTCCGCGCGTTCGGTCCGCTTCGTCGATGTCGCCAAGCGCTTCGGTTCGGTCACGGCGGTCGGCGATGTCAACCTCACCATCGCACCGGGACAATTCGTGACGCTTCTCGGCCCCTCCGGCTGCGGGAAGTCGACGACGCTCAGCATGATCGCCGGGTTGGAGCTGCCGAGCCAGGGGCATATCTACATCGGCGACAAGGACGTGACGACGGTGCCGCCGGCGGACCGGGACATCGCCATGGTGTTCCAGTCCTACGCGCTCTATCCGCATCTCACGATCTTCGAGAACATCGCCTTTCCCCTGCGGGCGAAGCGCCGGCGCACCACCGAGACCGAGGTCAACCGCAAGGTGACGGATGCCGCAAGGATGCTCGGCCTCGACAAGCTGCTGGAGCGCTTCCCCCGGGAGATCTCCGGCGGCCAGCGCCAGCGCGTGGCATTGGGGCGGGCGATGGTGCGCACGCCGACCATCTATCTCCTGGATGAGCCGCTCTCGAACCTCGACCAGCAGCTCAGGGTGCAGATGCGCTCCGAGCTGAAGGATCTCCACCAGCGGCTCGGCGCCACCATGCTCTATGTCACCCACGATCAGGGTGAGGCGATGACGCTGTCGGACATCATCGCCGTGATGTCGGCCGGGCGCATCGAGCAGGTGGGGGCGCCACGGGAGCTTTACGACCGGCCGGCCAATCTGTTCGTCGCGCGCTTTCTCGGCGAGCCAGGCATGAATATCCTGAACGGCGATATCGGCGATGGCCGGTTGCGCGCGGCTGGCGTCGCGATCGCGCTTCCGCCGACCGTGAAGGCTGGGCCCGGCGGGTTGTGTGCCGGCATCCGGCCGGAAGATCTTGTGCTTTGCCCGGCTGATGAGGCCGAGCTGACCGGGGTGGTGCGGACGGTCGAGTTCCTCGGCTCACGCTGCCTGATGCGTGCCGATATCGGTGAGACGCTCGTCACCGCCTTCCTGCCGGCCGAAGTCACGACCCAGCCCGGCGAGACTGTGGGTCTCAAGGCGTCCCACCCGGGCCGCACGCGCTGGTTCGACGTGACGTCCGGCCTCGCGGTCGGTCAATAAGGCGATTGCGATGCGACAGATACTCAGCATTGAGACGACTGAGGCCTTGAAGGTCGCGTCGGCGGCGCTCGAGGCGGGCGCCGGGCGCGGTCATGCGCTCGCGGTCTGCGTGGTCGACACGACCGGCACGCCGCTTGTCCTCCTGCGCGACGACCGGGCGCGGCTGACGACCGTCGAGATGGCCATCAACAAGGCGTGGACGGCGGCGGCTCATCAGCGCGCGACCCATGAACTCGCTGCCGTTGTGCAGCCCGGCCAGCCGGGCTTCGGGGCCAATATCCAGTTCGGCGGACGGCTGTCGCCCTTGCCCGGGGGATTGCCGATCGCAGTCGAGGGCGGTGCCGCAGGCGGCATCGGCGTCAGCGGTGGGGATGCGGAGACCGACATCGCCGCGGCCCGCGCGGGGCTGGCGGCACTCGGCTGAGCCGCATTCACGTCGCCTCGCGTCGACTCCGGCCAATCAACGCCACGGCATGACCGGTCAGTATGTCCGCTGCTCGTGACGTTGAGCCGGCCGTGCAGGCAGGACTGCCCCTTGCAGAGCGCGCGCGGCCGGGTGGGTGAAGTGAAGCGGCCGGGTCACCGGGACGTTCTCGACGATGCGGCCTCCATCCATGACGATCACGCGTTCGCAGAAGCGGTGGACGAGCCTGAGGTCGTGGGTGACGAAGAGAAAGGCCGTGCCGCGCGCCGCCTGGATCTGCTTGAACAGGTCGATGGTCTGGATCTGCAGCACGAGGTCGAGGTTCGACACCGCCTCGTCCAGCACGATGAGCTCGGGCTGCGGCGCCAGCGCCCGGGCGATGCAGACACGCTGCAACTGTCCGCCGCTCATCTGCACGGGCAGCTTTTCGGCATCATCCGGTGCAAGCCCCACTTCGACAAGGAGCTCGCGGACGCGCGCGGCCCGCTGGCGCTCGTCAAGGTCGGTAAGGTGGCGCAGGGGCTCGGCGACGATGCGTTCGACGCTGTGGCGCGGGTTCACGGCTTCCAGCGAGTCCTGGAACACCACCTGGACAGCGCGGCGGAAAGCGAGCATGGCCTCGCCGTCGAGCGCGCTGAGCGCCGTGCCCTTGAAGCGGATATCGCCCCGGTCCGGCTTCTCCAGGCCAAGGATGAGCCGCCCCAGCGTACTCTTTCCACAGCCGCTGCGGCCGAGCAGGCCAAGCGTCTCGCCAGGCTGGATCGCCAGGTCGACGCCATCGAGCACCGTCTTGGGCGCCGAGCGGCCGACCAGCGAAAAGCTGCGATAGCTGCGGCCGATACCGCGCGCTTCGATCAAAGCCGTCACGCCACCTCCTCGTCGACATAGAGCGCCAGATGCGCGGCGATGAGGCTCTGGGTGACCGGATGCGCCGGCGCGTCGAAGATCGCGCGCACCGAGCCGCGTTCGACGATCCGGCCCGCGCTCATGACGGCCATGTCATCGGCGAGCCGTGCCACCACGCCCATGTCGTGGGTGATGAGCAGGACGCCGAGATTGCGGTCCCGGGCGACACGTTCGATGAGATCGAGCAGGCGCGCCTGCACCACGAGGTCGATGTCCGTCGTCGGCTCGTCGGCGAAGAGAAACGGTGCACGGGACAAGAGTGCGAGCGCGATCATCATGCGCTGGAGCATGCCGCCGCTCATCTCGAACGGATGAAGCTCTAGGATCCGCGCGGGATCGTCGAGACCGACCTCCGCCATAGTCTCACGCACCGCGTTCTCGGAGCGGGCATCCCGGTGGCCCACGGCGGCCAGCGTTTCCATCGCGTGGGCGCGCATGGTTCTCACCGGATTGAAGGCGCTGCGCGGGTTCTGCATGATGGTGGCGATGGTGCGTCCGCGCAGCGACGCGGCCGGCTTTTCCTCTCCATCCAGCAGGATACGACCGGTCCGGCGGTTTACCCCGGCCGGCAGCACGCCCTGCGCGCCGCTTGCCGTCAGGGATTTGCCAGAACCGCTTGGCCCCACCAGCGCGAGGATTCGCCCTGTCTCCAGGGTAAGCGTGAGCCCGTCGACGAGGGCGATCTCCCGGCCGTGCCGATGCGTCGTGATGGTGAGGTCTTCGATGGCGAGCGTCGGCATCAGTGCTGGTGCTCCGCCGCGAGATGCGGATCCAGCTTGTCGCGAATGGCGTCGCCCGCGAGATTGAACGCCGCGACCGCCACGAACAGCGCAAATCCCGGCCAGAACAGCAGCATTGGCTCCGTCCAGACGAACTGCCGCGCGTCGTTGATCATGACGCCCCATTCCGCTGTCGGCGCCATCACGCCGAGGCCGAGGAACGACAGGCCGGAGACGTGCAGCATGATATGGCCGATGTCGAGCGTCGCCAGCACGACGAGCTGGGCAAAGGTCGGCGGCAGCAGATGCTCGATGAAGATGCGCGTGCGGCTGGCGCCGGCAACACGCGCCGCCAGAATGAAATCGCGGCGCTTGAAGGAGAGAACGAGCCCACGCACGATGCGCGCGTACCAGGCCCAGTGCGAGAGCACGATCGCGATGATCACGTTGACGAGGCCCGTGCCCAGCATGCCGACCATGAACAGGGCCAGCACGATGGTCGGGAACGTCAGGAACACGTCGCAGCAGCGCATGATGAGCTGGTCGGCACGGCCGCCCAGCACGGCGGAGGTACCGCCGATGACGATGCCGAGCGCGATGATGCCCGAGAGTGCAATGGCGACCGCGCCGAGCGAGACGCGGGACCCGTGGATCAGGCGGGAGAGCATGTCGCGGCCGAGATGATCGGTGCCCATCCAATGGGCGAGGCTAGGCCCCTGCAGACGCCCGGGCAAGTCGACCGCGTTCGGATCATAGGGCGCGATCAGGGGCGCGGCGATGGCCGCCAGGAGGAGGATGGCGACGAGCCCGCAGGCGATGCGCGAACTCCAGCGCATGCTGGCGAAGAAGCCGCGCGGCGATGCGACGGCCGGGCCTTCGTGCTCGACGATCGCGGTCATTCCGCACTCCCGGCGTTGAGGCGGATGCGTGGATCGGCCCAGGCATAGAAGATGTCGACGAGGAGGTTACACAGCACGAAGATCAGCACCATCATGAGTGTGAAGCACTGGATGACGGGATAGTCGCGGTTGAATATGGCCGAGACGGCATAGCGGCCGAGGCCCGGCCAGCCGAACACGCTTTCGATCACCAGCGTGCCGCCGATGAGTTCACCCGCATGCATGCCGGTCGCGGTAATGATCGGCAGGATCGCGTTGCGCAGCACATGGCCGCGCTCGACCTTGCCGTCGCTGAGGCCCCTGAGGCGCGCGTAGTATACATGCCGCTGCCCGGCGACCTCCAGCATGCTGGCCCTTAAGAGCCGCGCGTTGATGGCCAGCGACATGAAGCAGATGGCGATCACCGGCATGATGAGATGAGCGGGGGTGCCCCGGCCCATCGGCGGCAGCCATCCGAGTTGCAGCGAGAAGAGCAGCACGAGCAGGAAACCGAGCCAGAAGTTGGGCATCGAGACGCCGAGGAAGGCGATGCCGCGCACCACCTGATCCGGCCATTTGTCGCGATGCCGGGCGGCCCACATGCCGAGCGGCACGGAGACGAGGAGCGTGAAGGCGAGCGCGATGCCGGCGAGTTGCAGCGTCGCGGGCAGGAAATGCAGCACCTCCGGCAAGACAGGGCGCTGCAAGGCATAGGATGTGCCGAAATCGAGCCTCAGCGCGTCCCACAGCCAGAGGACATATTGCGTCAGCAGGGGCTTGTCCAAGCCAAGCATGGTGCGTGCTTCGACAAGGGCCTGGTCGGTCGGCGGGATACGCGACAGCCGGAGATAGTCGAGGGCGGGGTCGCTTGGCCCCAGCCTCAGCATCAGGAAGATGACGAGCGAGGCGCCTAGCAGCATCGGAACGAGGAGCAGGATACGCCTGACGATGAAGGAAGCCATCGGGCGCGGCTCAGCGGTTTGCAGGCTTGATCTTGTCGAACGGGATCTCGCTCGACATGGCCCCGAAGGGGATCTCGCCCAGCGCCGGTTTGGCGACAGCGATCGCCGTCACGTAGGTCAGCGGCAGATAGACGGCCTGATCGTGAAGACTGGTGAGGATCTTCGCGTAGAGCGTCCGGCGCTTCTCCTCATCCGTCGAGATGAGCGCGGCGCCGATGTCGGCATCGATCTCCGCCTTGTTCGGCAGGCCGAGTTGCGCCTGGTAATCCGCGTGCGAGGGCAGCCGCATGGAGCTGAGGAAGGCATGCGGGTCGTAGGGCGCGCCCCAGGTGCGATTGAAGATCATGCCGAAGCGCCCGTCGCGCTGGCGGGCATAGACGCTGCTCTCCTCTTCGCCGACGAGGACGGCGTCGATGCCGACCTTGCGCAGATCCGCCTGAATCACCTCCGCCATGGATTTCGCCACCGCGTCCGGACCGACATAGTTCAGCTCGACCGAGAGCGGCTTGCCGTCCTTCACACGGATCGGCTGGCCGGGCGCCAGCACCCAGCCCGCCTTGTCGAGAATCGCAGCCGCCTGGGCCGGGTCGAACGCATAAGGCTTCAGGCCGATGTCGGCATAGGGCACATTGGGCGCGAACAGGGTGTCGGCGCGCTTCTGGGTGCCGTAGAGCACCGTCTTGATCATCGTGTCCTTGTCGACGGCATGGTTGATCGCCTGTCGCACGGCAAGTTCGTTGGTCGGCGCCCGGTTGGTGTTGATGGCGAGCGGCCGCGTCTCCAGCGGTTCGGAGAGGCGGGCGCTGTAGGTCTTGCCTTGCGCGAATCGCGCGAAGGTGTCCGGCGAGATCGGGCCGTCGGCCCCGTAGATCAGGTCGATCTCGCCGGTCTCGAGGGCGATGGCGCGGGTGTTGGGATCGGGAATGACCTTGACGACGACCTGCTCGAAGGCCGGCTTGTCGCCCCAGTAGTTGGCGCTGCGCTTGAAGATGTCATGTTCGCCGAGGCTGATCGCATCGAGCGTCCAGGGACCTGTGCCGATCGGTGCCTTGATGCCGTCCATCGTGCCGCCCTTCTCGCCGAACTGCGAGGGCGCAACGAACCGGAACGGCCGGGGGAGGGCGAGTTCCTGCAAGACCGGGTAATAGGCATCCTTCAGCGTCAGCCGCAGCGTCCCTTCGTCGAGTGCCTCGGCCTTCACGATCTGGTTGGCGAGTTCGAGCCAGGCGTGCCGCTTGCGGTTGGCGAGAACCGCGTCGAAATTGGCGACCGCCGCCTCCGCGTTGAAAGGTTCGCCGTTTGAGAACTTGACGCCGGGCCGCAGCTTGAAGGTGTAGGTCCTGCCGTCCTCGGAGATATCCCACGACTGCGCGAGCCACGGAATGACCTTGCCGTCCGCCTGGTAGCGGACGAGCGGCTCATAGACCATCGCCTGCGCGAACATCTGATTGGGTGAATAGAGATGGGGGTTGAGTGGGCCGACGTTCTGCGGCCAGGAGAAATTGAGCGTCTGAGCCTGCGCCGTCTGGGCGGGCGTCACGCAAACGGCCGCCAGTGCAAAACCGACCCCGCCGAGCGATCGGAATAACTTGCGCATTGCTGAGCCCCGCCTGTCGCTGCCACACTCAAGTATGATGATTTTATAGAAACATCATACTGCTGGCGCAATCGGGATTTAGCGATGCTGATCGAAATAGCATTGAAGCACAGTATTTAATGAGCTTGCGCCGGCTCGCGCGCAGCTCGGCGCGCCGAGGCGCCCTCTATCAATCGTCGTGATGATGATGGCCTTCGAGGCCGGCGGGATGGGTGTGAGCGTGCCCATGCCCATGCCCGTGCTCGTGTGCTTCGTCCGAGCCGGCTGGCATCACATGAAGATGGCCATGGCGCACGCCACGCTGGCTCGAAACGCTGTCGGCAAAATGCTGCATGGCGTGGACGGTGCCCTTGAGAATTGACACCTCGAGGCAGAGGTCGTGGTCGACGTGCACGTGCATCGTCGCGACCGACAGATCCGAATGGTCGTGGTGATTCGAAGTCAGACGGCTCGCCAGGGCGCGCGTGTGGTGATCATACACGTAGGAAAGAACGCCGTGGCCCTGCGCCTTGCTGGGCGGCAAGGCCTCCTCCAGGGTTTCCTTGCGCGAGAACTCGGCGCGGATGACATCACGCAACGCCTCGGAGCGGCTCTGGTATCCCTTGCGTTCGCAGAAGGCGTCGATCCCGGCCAGGAGGTCGTCGTCAATCGTCACGGTGATCCGTTGCATTGCGCGGCATCCTCTCTGGCTGCCGGAGCCGACAGCCGAGTTTGATGGGTTTGAATTTCACGTCCTGTGATGGCACGCGTGCCCAGGACATTCAAACCCGTAAAACCACCCCGGTGGCTTTCCGCGTCATGTGGTCCGCATTCCTGGCAGGCATGTCAAGAGTGAACGCTTGGGCTCCGCAGCGATGCGCGCTGGAACCACTGGGCTGCAAAAAGATGCCTGAGGCGGGAGCTTCACAGTTCCAGCGGATGCGGCAGCACGGCCCATTGCCAGAAGGGCAGGCCATCCACATCGAAGGGCTCGCGCAGGAGAACCAAGCCGGCGGGTGTGTCGCGGCCCGTATCATGCATGACATTGGCGAGGGCCTGCTGCAGCCCGTAGCTGAGGGGAAGCGTGTCGATCGCGCCCCGTCCGTCCTTGACGGTCAGTTCCGCTTCGCCGACTGCGACGATCGTCAACCGTTGCCCGGTCCAGCGGTCGAATGGACTCGTCGCAGCGGCGGCGGGAGGCTCAAAGGCCAAGCTCAACAGTCTGATGAGATTGTGCTTGAGTGTCAGGATCATGCGGAGCCGCGCGGTTAATTCTCCACACAGTCAATCATATTTGTATATTTATTTAAATAACATAATCAATCTGTTGTTTTTGGCCGCCGACATCGGATCGGGCGGCGAAGCGATCGAACATCAGCGCGGCGGATGACAGGGGGCGCCCGGCGACGGTGAGGCGGTTCAACGAACGTCCGATAGTCACCCCCGGGACATTGATGATCTGCAACTTCCCCAGCGCGAGCATGTCGGCCGCGGCCGTCCGGGAAATCACTGCGATTCCGAGCCCCGCCGCGACCGCCTGCATGATGGCCGCGGTGCTGTCCACCTCCATGGTCTCGGCGGGTATGACGCCGAGATCGCGGAGCGCGCTTTCAACGACGTCGCGGGTGCCGGAGCCGTGTTCGCGGACGATGTGACGGTGTTGGGCCAGATCCCGCGCTGTCGCCCTCCGTGCCATGGCGAGGGGGTGGGAGGGGGCCGAGACGATCACCAATTCGTCGACGCGCCACGGTGAGAGTGTCAGGCCGGGAAGATCCACGGGCCCCTCCACGAAGGCGAGATCGATGGAACGGGAGGTCAGCAGATTTGCGATGTCGCGCGTGTTCGCGCTCGTCAACCGCAACTGGATCGTCGGATGCGCTTCATGGAACAGGCCGAGGACAGGGGGGAGGATATAGGTCGCGATCGTCGTGCTGGCACCAATATGCAGGCCGCCACGCTCGATGCCGCGGAAGGCTTGCAGCTCGGCCTCCGCTCCGCGCTCGATGGTGAAGAGAAGCTTTGCGTGGTGGAGCAGGGCCTGGCCGGCATCTGTCAGAACGACACTGCCGCGGGTGCGGTCGAGCAGCGCGACGCCCACCTGTCGTTCGAATTCACGCACACCCTTCGAGACGGCGGACTGGCTGATAGCCAGTGCGTCGCCGGCACGCGAAAAGCTCTCGCATTGGGCGACAGTCGTGAACAGACGCAGAAGGTGCAGATTGAGCGCCATGGCGCATCCATATGAATTAAACTCATGTCGGGATGAAAACTATGCGTTTGCATCCCGGTGAAATCAACTCACATTAGGGGCATGGTCTCGTTCGTGTCTGCGCTCGCGTCGGATCGGCGCCAGCTTCCCGCCTTCACTGTCCTGCCAGGGGTCGCGCTATGCGCGGCCATCGGGATCATCGCTTGGGTGATCGAGGCGGTCGAATACCGCATCAGTGGGCACCCTTATATCGAGGCGCTCGTCCTTGCGATCTTGATGGGCGCCGGGATCCGGGCCGTGTGGTCACCGGGTAAAGTTTTCGCCCCCGGCATCCAGTTCAGCGCCAAAACCTTGCTCGAAGTGGCGGTCATGATGCTGGGCGCATCGCTGAGCGCGACGTCTATCATCGCCGCGGGAGGGCCGCTGTTGATCGGCATCGCGGCTGTGGTGGTTTGCTCGCTTTTCGTCAGCTACGCACTCAGCCGCCTTTCCGGATTGCCGCATACCATGGCGGTGCTGGTCGCCTGCGGCAATTCCATCTGTGGTAATTCGGCGATTGCGGCCGTCGCGTCGGTCATGCGGGCCGACGGCAATGACGTGGCGGCGGCGGTCGCCTTCACGGCGCTGCTCGGCGTCGTCATGGTGTTGTTGCTGCCGCTCAGCGTTCCGCTTCTCGGGATGACAGAACTTCAATACGGCGCCATGGCGGGCCTGACCGTCTACGCGGTGCCGCAGGTGCTCGCCGCGACGATGCCTGTCGGCCTGGTCAGCGCGCAGATCGGCACCTTGGTAAAACTCATCCGGGTATTGATGCTCGGGCCGGTGGTCTTTGCTGCCGCGCTCGCGTCCCGGGATACCGGTCAGGGGGCGGTGCGCCTGTCCTTCTTCAAACTGGTGCCCTGGTTCGTGATCGGCTTTGCCGTGCTCAGTGTTGCACGGTCCCTCGGCATCATCCCCGATGCCATTATCCCGGTGATCCGCCAGACCGCGACGGTCTTCACCGTCTTGGCGATGGCGGCGCTCGGGCTTGGCGTGAATTTCGCCAGCCTGCGCAAGACCGGCCTGCGCGCCACCGTCGCGGTGCTGGCTTCCATGGCCGCGCTGCTTGTCATGAGCTACGCGCTCGTGACCCATATTCCCATCAATCTCTGATGATGGATATCAGCTCTTCCAGAACGGCTCGGCTCCCTTGAAGGCTTTCCACCGGCTGCTCAGCGACTTCATCGCCTCGATGCGGTCGCGCGCCAGCCAGCCGCTCATGAGCCCGATGCCCCGATGAACGCCCGGTTCGCGTGATCGCGCGACGACGGCGTCGAGAAGCTGTTCCGTCGTGGTGACATCATTGTCGACGCCTAACGCGTCCTGCAATTTCGCAAGCCGTTTGAGATAGGCCTTGGCGCGGCCGCCATCCTCGAAAAGCGGCAGGAAGAACTCCGTGGCGTAACGCAGTTTCTTTAACGTCAGGCGCAGGCCGTGCCGGGCTTCCGGTTCCAGCTCGCTAAAGCCGGAGCCCTGTTTCAGGGCCTTGCGATGCAGGCGCGAGAGCGCGCGCTCGGCGAGCGCGGCGACCGGCTCGGTGAGGATGGTCAAGGTCTCGCTATCGATGTCGTTGCGCCAGGCTCGCCGCGCCACGATCCGCCCGAGTGACAATGAGAAGCGGTTCGTCTGCTGCGCGGCCAGCATGGTGCGCACATCGGTGTAGCTTTGCTGGCGAATGGGCTCGGCCGCCGAGCGTAGCGCCTCGGCGTCGAAACCGGGTAGATCCAGATCCGCGATGGTCTGCACGGTCGACGTGCAGAACACGTCCCAGTTGCGCGCGTCACCGAGCGATCGCGCGATGGCCTTGGCATCCGCCGAGAGGTTCGTCAGGCAAGGGGCCGGAATCTCGCGGTGGAACAGGGACAGCGCGGTGCGCATGCGCCGCAGGGCGACGCGCATCTGATGGACGCCTTCCTGCGTCTGGCCATGCGCGGCTGCCGCCGTGTTGCGGGCCATATGCGCATGGCATCCCATCACCAGCTTGGCGATGGCGGCGTCGACGCTATCCTCCGGACGGAGGTCGGACGCGGCTGCGCGCGTCGCCGCCGGGGCGGTGCTGAGCGCCAGCGCATAGCCGCGTTCGGCCTTGCTCTCCGTGCCGAACTGGAGGGGGGCGAGGTCGAGCAGCGCGAGCCCGAAGTCGTAGAGCGCGCCGATATCGCCGCCCTTCAGCTCCAGTTCGATCTCGCTGAGCGGGGCCCGTTTTTCTCCGGCCTCGATGGTGCCTTCATCGAAAGCCAGCTCGACCGTTGCGTTTGGAAGCGTGATGATGCGCGTCGACCGACGCACCCGCGTTGTGAACACGGGCGCAATCTCGCCGGCTGCAAGACTTTCGACAGGACCACCGATCTCGGCGAGCGGGAACAGGCCGAGTTCAGGCTCCATCCCGGACACCGGGGTTTCCCATTCCGCGCGGCTCAGCTGGCTGACGTCGGGCGGCAGCTTGATGGTCTGGATGCACCGCTTGCCACTGCGCCGCACCCGCAAAGAAACGCCATGCGCGGAGAGTTTATGGTCCGGTGTGTCGAAGTAAACGGCTTCCAGATGCCGGACGCTGCCCTTGTTCCGGGCGTGTTGCACGATGATCGGCGCGTCATGGATTTGATTGAGTACGCCGGGAGGTGCCAGCAGCTTCAGCTCGATCTCCCGCGGAGGTTCGCCTGCCGGAGATTTCGGGGTGCTGTCATCCGAGTGGTCCGCATCGCTGGGCATCACGTCCAACTCTATACTCCCACTCATGGTATCCTCACGTCCTGATCATATCCATGCGGTAGGCAAACGTCTGCCGCAAAATAAGTAGTCCTTATCACGAGACCGTCGTCACATTGGAATTTGGTCCTATAAATCCACCGGTGTGATTTCAGGGATATGACATAGGTCAAGCTATATTGGCCGCCGGGATCGCATCGCCGCTATGAAGCCCCCGCGCTCGATATTCCCGGCCGCAAGGAATATCGTGCCGATCGATGGCGGCGGGACGTCACTGCGCCCGCCGATCGAGAGCCACAGGGCAACGGCCCCGTACGGGAGGACCGCGCGATGCAATATGGCAGATTGGGTACGACGGGCACCGAGATCTCGCGTCTGTGCCTCGGGTGCATGACCTACGGCGACCCGAACAGGGGCGATCACAGCTGGACCCTGCCGGAGGATGAAAGCAAGCCGTTGCTGCGCAAAGCCGTGGAAGCCGGCATCAACTTCTTCGACACGGCGAATGTCTATTCCGACGGCACCTCGGAGGAGATCGTCGGTCGCGCGCTGAAGGACTTGACGCGTCGCGACGAGATCGTGGTGGCGACCAAGGTCTTCAATCGCATGCGCCCCGGCCCCAATGGCGCCGGCCTGTCGCGCAAGGCGATCATGACGGAGATCGACCAGAGCCTGCGCCGCCTCGGCATGGACTATGTCGATCTCTATCAGATCCACCGCTGGGACCCGAATGTGGAGGCGGAGGAGATCATGGAGGCCCTGCATGACGTCGTGAAGGCGGGCAAGGCGCGCTATATCGGGGCGTCGTCGATGCAGGCATGGCGTTTCGCCAAGGCGCAGCACATTGCCAAGAGCAACGGCTGGACCCGTTTCGTGACCATGCAGAACCATCTCAACCTGCTCTATCGCGAAGAGGAGCGGGAGATGCTGCCGCTTTGCCAGGACCAGGGCGTTGGGCTCATTCCCTGGAGCCCGATGGCCCGGGGGCGCCTGACGCGTGATTGGAACGAAGAGACAGAGCGCACGCGCACGGACCGTGTGATGCACCGCCTCTACGACGTGACCGTGGAGGCCGACCGCAAGGTGGTCGAGCGGGTTGCCGAAGTTGCCGCCGCGCGTGGCGTGCCGCGCGCCCAGGTAGCCCTCGCGTGGGTCATCCAGAAGCCGGGCGTGTCGGCTCCCATCATCGGCGCTTCGAAGCCCGGACATTTCGAGGATGCCATCGCCGCGCTGTCGCTGAAGCTCACGCCCGAGGAGATCGCACAGCTCGAGGCGCCCTACGTGCCACATGCGGCGATGCCGCTGGCATAGGCTGCAGCGACCTTATCGCGCCACAGATGTCATGGCCGGGCTTGCCCCGGCCATACTGATCTTATGTGAATGGCTTTTCGTCGCGGCCTCAGTTCGGCCGTGCGACGACGGTGACGAAAGCCGTTATGGCATCCTCGAGCGCGCCGCCGTTGTCGATCTCCACATCGACATGGACGGTTGGCAGCGCGACGGCCCGGTCCAGCCGTTTTGTCGCCTCGTTCTCGCTTTCCCGGGCGCGGCCGAAGATGCGCGCGGCCAGAACATCGCGCGAGGCGGTTATGCCCACCACTGTCACGTGCCGGTAGCGCAGCCGCGCCGCATCCAGAACCGTACGCGAGACGTTGCAGATGACTGTCGCACCCTGGGCGAGGGCAGTGTCGATCGCCCGGGGCACGCCGTAGCGATGACCATGGGCGCGCCAGTGCAGCGCGAAGGCGTCCGCGTCGATGAGGGCGACGAAGGCATCCTCGTTCAGGCTGAGATTGTCCTCATCGGCGGAAGGGGGGCGTGTCACGCTGCGGCGGGGAAAGACATAGCGGGCGTCGCCGGCAAGGCGCTCACGGGCACCGCGCAGGACACTGTCCTTGCCGGCGCCGCTCGGGCCGACCACGAGCACCAGGCGGCCGGGGCCGATGCGCTCCCGCGGTGCGCTGCCCTCTTGCGATCTCACGCTCACGTCCGTTTCGCCATCCATGGTTACGCGACCCGGTTGCCCTGCCGATAGACCTCGCGGACAACAGGATATCCATCGACCTGCGCCACGAGCAAAAGGTCGGCTCGCTTGCCGACAGCGATCTCGCCCCGGTCGGCGAAGCCAGCAACCTCCGCCGGGGTTTTCGTGACCAGGCGGATGGCGCCGGGAACACCCCCGACGGCGGGTACGTCGGCAAGTGCCATCGCGCCGGCCAGCAGGCTCGCGGGGACATAGTCCGACGACAGGATGTCCAGCAGCCCCTCTTCAGCGAGATGGCGGGCCGAGACATTGCCCGAATGGGAGCCGCCGAGCAGCACATTCGGCGCGCCCATCAGCACCGACAGGCCGGCGCCGTGGGAAGCCGCCGCGGCTTCCAGGGTGGTGGGGAATTCGGCCACCGCCACGCCGAGCGAAAGCGATTCGGCGACATGGTCCTCGGTGGTGTCATCATGGCTCGCCATGGCAATGCCATTCGCCTTGGCGAGGGCGACGATCCCCTCCTTATTGCCGGCGGCGTACAATTTCGCGTAGCGCTTGCGTTCGGCGAAGTATTCGTCAAGATCGGCTTCGGTCTTCGTGGTCTTGCCGCGGTAGTAGTTGCGCAGCTTTTCCTCGTCCCGGAACTGGCGCTCGCCCGGCGTATGATCCATGAGCGACATCAGCCGGACGTCGAAATTCGCGAGATATTGGCGCGCGTCGTCCACCATGCCCTCGCAGGGGATTTCACACCGCAGATGGGTGTAATGGTCCGCGCGCAGGAGGCCAGTGCCGCGCGCCCGCGCGATGGCCTGACCGAGTTCGAACAGCGCCGAGCCAGCTCCCTTCGCGTTGTCGAAGTCGCGGCCGACGCGCAGGCTGTCGAGCACCGTGGTGATGCCAGCCGCGGCGATCTGTGCGTCATAGGAGAAGACGGCGGAGAAGGAATCCCAGTTGACCTTCGGGCGCGGCGTGAAATGAGGCTCCAGATGGTCGGTGTGCAGCTCGACGAGGCCCGGGATCAGGAGGTCATCGCCACAGTCGATCGCGCCTTTCGCGATCACATCCTGCTCGATGCCGACGATGAGACCCCGCTCCACATGAATGGTTCCCGCGATCTCGCGGTCGGCGAGGACGAGGCGACGGGCGGCCAGCGAAAGCGAGCCGGTGGAGAGGGTGGGCGGAACGTGCTTGTTCATGGAACTCTCTAGAAAAGGCTTTCGCCCACCGCGCGGGGTGGGTCAAGGGTATTCGTCGCTCACTTGTTACGGCCGGTGCCGACAGCCGGTTGCTGTCGCGCACCCTCATACGGCTGCTGGTCGCGCGCCGATGATCGCGGTTCGCAGCCGTGTGGAAAGCGTGTCGATGATAGCAACCGTCGCCAGGATGAGAATGACGAGGAATGCCACATGCTGCCATTCGAGCGTGCGAATTTGCTCGGATAGATGAAGCCCGATTCCCCCTGCGCCGACAATACCTATGATGGTGGCCGAACGCGTATTGGATTCGAAGAAATAGAGCACCTGGCTCGCAAACACGGGCAGCACCTGAGGAAGGATGCCGAAACGCACGGCCGCCAACCGCCCGCCCCCCGCCGACATGACGCCTTCCACCGGCCGGCGGCTCGCTGTTTCGATCGCCTCGGAGAAAAGCTTCCCGAGGGCGCCGGTATCGGAGCACATGATGGCGAGGACGCCGGCAAAGGGGCCGAGCCCGACGACATTCACCCACAGCAGGGCCCAGATTAGCGTATCGACGCCCCGAACCGTGTCGAGCAGGCGGCGCGACAGGAAATGGACGACGCGGTTGGCGACGACATTCTTGGCGGCCAGGAACCCGAAGGGAAGGGCGATGCATGCCGCCAGCACCGTTCCAAGCGCGGCGATCGCGACCGTTTCGCCAAGGGCGTGCAGGAACAGGAGAAAGCGGCTCATGGTGCCGGGTGTTGGCGGCCACATGAGAACGACGAACTTGCCGAGCTGATCGAGGCCCGCGATCATTTTTGCGAAGGAGAAGCCAAGTTCCGCGAAACCGTATATGAAAATGGCGAGCAGCACGGCAGCGAGCATAACGCCGAGGACGCCGTTGCGTGTCACGCGGCGGAAAGCCTCGGCATGCCGGGTGCGCAGTTGCGGCAGCTCGCGCAGGGCATCCTCGCGCAAGCGATTGACTTTGCTCGGGCTATGGGCGCCGCGGGGGAGCGATGAGGGCGCGTTCATGAGGGCATTCCCGTCAGCGCATGGCGGATGCGCTCGGTGACCATGTCGATCACCATCACGGTTATGATGATCAGGATAAGGATCGCGCTGACATCCGAATAATAGAACTTGCGGATGGCTTCCAGGAGGTCCTGGCCGATGCCGCCCGCGCCCACGAAGCCCATCACCGCGGCGCTGCGGACGTTGATCTCGAAACGCAGCAGGGTGTAGCTGACGAAGCCCGACAGGACCTGTGGGAGTACCGCGAAGCGGATGACGGCGATGCGGCCGGCGCCGGTGGCGCGGATGCCCTCGACCGGGGCCATTTCGATGTTCTCGACGATTTCCGAGAACAGTTTGCCGAGTGCCCCGGTGCCGTGGATGGCGAGGGCCAGCACGCCCGGTATGGGGCCGAGGCCGAAGGCGATGACGAAGACGAGCGCGAAGACGATTTCGGGGACGCTGCGGCAGAATTCCAGGAAGCGTCGCGCCACGAAGCGAATGCGCGGGGATGGCGTGAGATTGAGGGCGGCGGGAAAGCTCAGGATAAACGCGCAGACGGCGCCGAGCGCCGTGCCGAGATAGGCGATGATCAGCGTCTCGCCGAGGAGGCGGGTCCACTTGCCGAGGCCCCAGAACCACTCGCCGAAGTCCGTCCAGACGGGCTCGCCATTCGAAAGATGGGCAAGCCGGACGATATAGGAGGCGAAGGCGCCGATGTTCTGGAAGAGTTTGCCGAGATCGACATCCGTCATCCACCCCGAGGTCGCCATGGCAGCGATGAAAATCGCGATGCCGAGCATGACGCGGCGGCGCCGGGCCGCAAGGTCCTGGTCATACCGGAGGGCGAGCGCCTGGCTCTGCGCCGGCGGCAGGATGGGTACGGATGCGGTCATGACCAATCTGCAATCATGTCAATTCATCGGGGCGCGATGGCCCCGATGAAGAGCGGCTTCCCCGTGCATGAACCTCAAGGGCTCATGCACGGATGACGGGTGCGTTGCCCGATCGGGCAGCGTCCCGTCAGCTCGACTTCTTGCGGAGGCTGTCCACGAAGCTGTTCAGCTCGATGATCGGCTTGTAGGCAGCATTGTCGACCGGCTGCCAGGGGCCTTGCTTGCCGTCATAGATCTTGTCGAAGGCGGCCTTGTCCTTCGTCTGGATGTCCATGAACGCCTGGCGGATCTTGGTCTTCAGGTCCGGCGGCAGGGTCGAGAGCATGGCCATCGGCGAGTTCACGATCTGCTCGGACTTGAAAATGATGCGGAAATCGTCCGCATTGACCATGTTCTTGCGGGCCATGCGCAGGAGGTTCGATTCCTGCTCGTCGTTCCACCAGTTGGCGGCGACGTCGACGGTGCCCTGGTTCAGGGCGATGACGGCGTTCTCGTGGCTGCCGGTGTAGACAACCTTGCCGAAGAAGGCGGCGGGGTCGATCTTCATCTGGTCAAGGGCAAAGCGCGGAACGTTGTTGCCGGAGGTGGAGTTCGGGTCGACGAGGCCGAGGTTCTTGCCCTTCAGATCTTCGATCTTCTGGTAGGGGCTGTCCTTCTTCACATAGAACACCGAGTAGTAGCCCTTCGTGCCGTCGAGGTTTGTCTCGATCGCGAAGGCTTCCGTGTTCACGCCGGTCATCAACGCGCGGGCGAAGGAGGAGGGGCCGTAGGAGGCGATGTGGATGTTGCCGGAGCGCTGGCCTTCGATGACCGCCGCGTAGTCATTGGCGATGCGCAGCTTCACAGGAACGCCGAGTTCCTTGGAAAGATACGTCATCAGCGGGTTGTAGCGCTCGGTTACGCCCGAGGCATTCTCGGCCGGAATGATCGCGAAGGTGAGTTCCGGATACTGGGCTTTCCAATCCTGCGCGAAGGCGGCACCCGTGGTAAAGAGGCCGACGGCGGCCGCGATAACGAGACGACGGTTGAACATTGTGATCTCCGATCAGATCTAATTGTGCAGATACGATACGTATTCGGCTGTATTCGCGGGAGCTGACCGCGAATTTCGTACGCAAACGTTTGGCGTTTTCGGGCTTTCCAGCGGCGATACACGAGCGACTGAAGTGCAATCGACCAAGGTCCGGACAATCAGGCCGGGATGGATATCGCGCTCGCCATCGCGGCCTGCGGTCGCGGTACGGCGGCGGTTTTTCCGAGCACTTCCTCGGCCTCAAGTCCGTAGAGATCGCGCGCCACATCTTCTGTCAGCGCTTCCGGCGCGCCGTCGAAGACGACCCGGCCAGCGGCGATGCCGATGAGGCGATCGCAATAGGTCCGTGCGAGATCGAGCGAATGCAGGTTGCACAGGACGGTGATGCCGTAGTGCTTGTTGATGCGCAGTAGCGCGTCCATGACGATCTTGGTGTTGCGCGGATCAAGCGAGGCGACCGGTTCGTCGGCGAGGACGATCTGCGGCTCCTGCACCAGGGCCCGGGCGATTGCGACACGCTGCTGCTGGCCGCCGGACAGGCTTTCGGCCCGTTGAGCTGCGAGGCCCGCTATATCGAACTGTTCAAGTGCCGACAGCGCGATGGCCTTGTCTTCCTCGGACCACAACTTCAGCACAGCGCGCGGGGCCGGAACATGATTAAGCCGGCCCATGAGCACATTGGTGAGCACATCGAGCCGGCCGGAAAGGTTGAACTGCTGAAAGATCATCGCGGCGGATTGGCGCCATCGGCGGAGTTCGCGGCCATGCAGGCCGGTGACATCGACGCCATTGAAGAAAATGCGGCCGCTCGTCGGGTCGACAAGGCGATTGATCATGCGCAGCAGGGTCGATTTTCCTGCGCCGGAACGCCCGATGACTCCGATAAAGCCACCGGATTCAATGTCCAGCGAGACGTTGTCGACGGCCGTCTTCGTTGCAAACTGGCGCGAGACATCGCGAATGCTGAGCAAGAACACCTCCGCAGCAAGAAAAACTATCCGCCACGCCTGACCATCTCTGTTGTCTCAGAGATCGGCCGCCGCAGCCGGGACGATCATGAATGCCGCATGATGCAGCGGTGGCTGCGGACGCCAACACCGTGAGCCGCAGTTGATCCCGCAGCCTCCAGGCTACGTTGATGAATAGCCTATAAGGATGTCGTGCAACAATTCAGTGACAGGCTGGGATCGTGCTTTCCATGCCGGCTCTCACTGGCTGTGTATATTGTTGATGAAATTGCGCTGGCTAACATTATTCTGGCTAAATACTTCGTCGGATGGTCGGCAGCGAAGCTGACGGTGTGGGCCGCGAGACGGGCTACTCAATGATGATCTGCATGCGATCGCCGCAGTTGGCGCTGATGCCGAAAGCGATGGGGCGGCCATTGGCGTCGATGTCGACCTTCTGCGTCTCGAGAATCGGCCGGGTTCGCGCGATCTTCAAGAAACGAGCCTCGCGGGCTGTCGGCATCCGGCTGATGATCCACGTGCATTTGCGTGTGTAGTCGTGGACGCCGAAGGCCTGCAGGGCCTTGGTATGGGAGACCGTCTCGCGCAACACGGTATCGAGACCACGGAACCGGTCGGCCGGATAGAAATTCTGGCTGAGACCCATGGGGCGCCCGTCAACCGAGGACAAGGTGTCGATGACGAGGACATCCGCGCCGCGTGCCAACTCCAGCCGCTCGCAGACGAGCGGATCGGCCGTTTCGATGGCGGTCGAGAGGATCTCGCGGTCCCCGGCGATGTTGAAGCGGCGCATGTTGTCGGTGAAACGCGTCCGCTCGCCCACCGCATAGGGCACGGTGTCTTCGGCGACGAAGAGGCCCCGGCCGTGTTCGATGCGGATGAGCCCTTCCTTCTCAAGTTCGGCGAGCGCCCTGCGGGTCGTGAAGCGGCTGACGGAGAAGTGCTCGGAGAGTGCTGCCTCCGGCATGATCTGCTCGCCGGGCTTCAATGTCTGATCGCGAATCTCGGTACGCAGGGCCGTCGCAACCTTCTGCCACAGGGGAGGGGCTGCCTTCCGCGCCTTGGGGGAGCCGTCTCTGGCCGGCGATGCTTCCATGTCGTTTCGGTCCGTTTTGCCCCGCGCGGGGTGGCTCGCGCGCCATGTCGTACTGTTGCGATATGACACGCGTATACATGCCACCCATAGTCCGATCGCGTATCAGGCCGCAACGTCATTGAAATGATATATTGGCGGCGTAGATATCCGCATGTTATATGAAAGGTACGGACCTTTCAAAGAAGATATGTCTTTCCAGGACAGGCGTGCGGACCAGGCGAGGCTCTGCTTCGGTGCCCAAGCCTGAGGATTTGCGGAGGCGATCGACGCGGATGACGAGCATGAGGGCAGTCGGGCAGGGCGATGACGACAGGGTTGAGGCAAGGCGATCGTGGCTGGGCGTGCTCGCGCGCGCGCCACGCGACGAGCTCGAGGCCGCTTTCGCGCATGTGCCGGAATGCCCGGAGCATCGGTTCCTGCGTCAGCCCGAGATCGGCCTCGTCATGGTGCAGGGCCGCGCCGGTGGCAGCGGCAATGCCTTCAATCTCGGTGAGATGACGGTGACCCGTTGTGCCCTGCAACTCGCCGATGGCACGGTTGGCCTCGGCTATGTGCAGGGGCGCGATCGCCGCCGCGCGGAGATTGCTGCGATTCTCGATGCGCTGTTGCAGGTGCCGGAGCGCCACGCCGACCTGGAAAAGGTCGTTCTTGCGCCGCTCGCGGCGGCGCAGGCGGCACGGCGCGATGCCCGCAGCCGCAAGGCGGCGTCGACCAAGGTCGAGTTCTTCACGATGGTACGGGGAGACAATCCGCAATGACGCTTGCATTCGACACGGCTGGACTTGAGCCTGGCTTCTCCAATCCGGTTTTCGACAGCCAGTCCGTATTCCGCAATGTGCTGAACGCCATCGCCTATCCCGGCGCGGTCGAACATCTCGCGCACAGGCCGGGTACGCCCGAGGGGGTCAACCCGGCGATGGCTGCGGTGGCGCTGACGCTATGCGACCTCGACACGCCCGTCTGGTGTGATGCCGCGCTGACGAGCGAGGCGGTATCGACGTATCTGCGTTTCCATTGCGGCGCACCTATTGTGGCCGAACCGGCGGAGGCGCGTTTCGCGCTGATCGGCGATGCGGTGACCATGCCACGCCTCGCCGCCTTTGCGGCGGGTGACGAGCGTTATCCCGATCGTTCCGCCACCCTGGTCGTCGCCGTGCCTTCTCTGACTGAAGGGCCGCGGCGCCATTGGTCCGGGCCGGGCATTCTCCGCCGCCGGACGGTTGCGGTCGCTGGCCTGCCGGACTGGTTCTGGGAGGATTGGGCGCTCAATCAGGGACTTTATCCGCTCGGTGTAGACGTCCTTTTTGCGTGCGACGATGCGGTCTTGGGTCTGCCCCGGGGCATCGCGGTCAAGGAGTAGCCATGTATGTCGCGGTGAAGGGTGGCGAGCGCGCTATCCTGAATTCCCACAAGCTTGTGGCGGAGGAGCGTCGCGGGGACCCCGCGATCGCCGAACTCAGCCTCGCGCAGATCACCGAGCAGTTCCGCCTGGCCGTCGATCGCGTCATGAACGAGGGCTCGGTCTACGATCCCGAACTGGCGGCGCTGGCGCTGAAACAGGCCCAAGGCGACAGCGTGGAGGCCATTTTCCTTCTGCGCGCCTATCGCACCACCTTGCCGCGCATTGCGGTGTCCCGGCCCATCGAAACGGCTGATATGGCCGTGCGCCGCCGCATCTCGGCCACCTACAAGGACATGCCCGGCGGGCAGGTTCTCGGCCCGACCTACGATTACACCCATCGCCTGCTCGATTTCGCGCTGGCGGCCGAGGGCAACAAGGCGCCGCAGGCCCAGCAAGCCGAAACGCCCTTGCCGGAGACCATGTTGCCGGTGCTCGATATTCTCGCCCATGAGGGCCTGATCGAGGAGGAGGTCGCTGACCGGGAAGGCGAGCCGGTCTTCGACGTCACCCGCGATCCCATGTCCTTTCCCGCTGGCCGCGACCAGCGGCTGCAGAACCTCGCCCGGGGCGACGAGGGCTTTGTGCTGGGACTCGCCTACTCGACGACACGCGGTTATGGCGGCAGCCACCCCTTCGTGGGTGAATTGCGGCTGGGTGAGGTATCCGTCGAGATCGTGCCGGAAGAGCTCGGCTTTCCCATCGACATCGGCGAGATCACCGTCACCGAATGCCAGATGATCAACCAGTTCAAAGGCTCGGCGGAGAAACCGCCGCAGTTCACGCGCGGCTATGGGCTGAGCTTCGGACATTGCGAGCGCAAGGCCATGGCCATGTCGCTGGTCGACCGGGCGCTGCGCTGCAGGGAGCTGGGCGAGGATGCGCTCTATCCCGCCCAGGACGACGAATTCGTCCTCTCGCATACAGACAATGTGGAGGCCGTCGGCTTCGTCACCCATTTCAAGCTGCCCCACTACGTGGATTTCCAGGCGGAGCTTGAACTCGTGCGAAAGATGCGGGCGGAGCAGGCGCGGGTCGAACCGCAGGAGGCCGCGGAATGACCAGCGACTACAACTTCGCCTATCTGGACGAACAGACCAAGCGGATGATCCGGCGGACGCTTTTGAAGGCGCTTGCCATTCCCGGTTACCAGGTGCCGTTCGGCGGCCGCGAAATGCCGCTGGCCTATGGCTGGGGCACCGGCGGTATCCAGGTTACGGCCAGCATCATCGGGCCGCAGGACGTTCTCAAGGTGATCGACCAGGGCGCCGACGACACCACGAATGCGGTGTCGATCCGCAGGTTCTTCGAGCGTGTCGCCGATGTCGCGACAACCGAATCGACGACGGACGCCACCATCATCCAGACGCGCCACCGTATTCCGGAGGCGCCCTTGCTCGAGGGGCAGATCCTCGTCTACCAGGTGCCGCAGCCCGAGCCGCTGCGCCGGCTGGAGCCCCGCGAGACCGAGACGCGCAAGATGCACGCCTATGGCGAATACGGGCTGATGCAGGTGAAGCTCTACGAGGACATCGCTCAGTTCGGCCATATCGCGACGACCTACGACTATCCCGTCATCGTCAACGGCCGCTATCTCACCGCGCCCTCGCCGATCCCGAAATTCGACAATCCCAAGATGCAGGATAATCCGGCGATCCAGCTCTTCGGTGCTGGTCGCGAGAAGCGCATCTACGCGATCCCGCCGTATACCAGCGTGAAGAGCCTCGATTTCGACGATCATCCCTTCACGGTCCAGCGCTGGGACGGCGCCTGCGCGCTCTGCGGCGCCACGGACAGCTACCTCGATGAGGTGGTGCTCGATGACAAGGGCAAGCGCATGTTCGTCTGCTCCGACACGGATTATTGCGGCCAGCGCCGGGCCGAGGGCCATGTCGGCGAGCAGCCCGATGTGGCCGATGCGCTCGCCTCGGAGGTGACGCCATGACTGTCGCCGTGCTTCAGAAGGCGGATAGCCAACCTTCGGCGGTGTCCGCTAGTCGCAAGCCGCTGTTGAAGGTGGAAGGTCTCAACAAGACCTTCGGGCGCACGGTCGCTTGCCGGAACATCGACCTCACGCTTTATCCCGGCGAGGTCATCGGCATCGTCGGTGAATCCGGTTCCGGCAAGTCGACCCTGCTGAATTGCATCTCGGGCAGACTGGCCCCGGATGGCGGCTCGGTGGCCTATGACCTGCGGCGCGGCGGCGGCGATGCGCCGCTTGTCGATATTCTCACCTTGTCCGAGCCCGAGCGGCGCATGCTGATGCGCACCGACTGGGGCTTCGTTCACCAGAACCCGCGTGACGGGCTTCGCATGGCGGTGAGTGCCGGCGGCAATATCGGCGAGCGGCCGATGGCCATCGGCGCGCGCCACTACGGCGATATCCGCCGGGAAGCCGAGGACTGGCTGGCTCGGGTCGAGATCGACGTCGGACGTATCGATGACAAGCCGCGCGTCTTTTCCGGCGGCATGCAGCAGCGCCTGCAGATCGCCCGCAACCTGGTGACGCGGCCGCGCCTCGTCTTCATGGATGAGCCGACCGGCGGCCTCGACGTCTCGGTGCAGGCGCGCCTGCTCGATCTCCTGCGCGGGCTGGTGCGCGACCTCGGCATCGCGGCCGTGGTGGTGACCCATGATCTCGCGGTGGTGCGGCTGCTGGCCGACCGCCTGATGGTGATGTGGCGCGGCGACGTGGTGGAGGAGGGGCTCACCGACCAGGTGCTCGACGATCCTCACCATCCCTACACGCAGCTTTTGGTCTCATCCGTGTTGCAGGCGTGAACGCCGCAGGGATTGTTATGATGACGACGAGAATAGACGTCAGGGCACTCAGCAAGAGTTTCATCCTTCACACGCAGGGAGGCGTGCGAATACCAGTATTCGCGGATCTCGATATGAAGGTTCATGCCGGTGAATGCGTGTGTCTGCACGGGCCGTCCGGTGCAGGCAAATCGACCCTGCTGCGCTCGCTCTATGCCAACTACAAACCGGATGGCGGCCAGATACTAGTGATGCACGACGGCGCGACCGTCGATCTCGCCAGTGCCGAACCCTGGCGCGTGGTGGAGGTTCGCCGCCGCACGATGGGCTATGTCAGCCAGTTCCTGCGCGTGATCCCGCGCGTCTCGACGCTCGACATCGTCGCTGATCCAGCGCAGATGCGCGGCGTGGCGCGCGAGCAGGCCGAGGCGCGCGCCGGCGATCTCCTTAGCCGGCTGAATATACCGCGGCGGCTATGGTCGCTGGCTCCGGCGACCTTCTCCGGTGGTGAGCAGCAGCGGGTCAATATCGCCCGCAGCTTCGTTGTCGACTATCCCGTTCTTCTCCTTGACGAGCCGACGGCCTCGCTCGATGCCGCCAATCGCCAGACCGTGATCGCGCTGATCCGCGAGGCCAAGGCGAAGGGCACCGCTGTCGTCGGCATCTTCCACGACGCGGAAGTGCGCGATGCCGTCGCTGATCGCCTGTTTGAAGTCGCACAGTTTCAGAGGGCTGCATGACCAAATTGTCCGAAACGGCGCTGATCCATCCGACCGCCGCGGTCAAGGACAGCGAATTGGGCCGTTATGTCGAGATCGGCGCCCGGTGCCATGTCGCGTTCTCGCGCATGGGTGACTATTCCTATGCTGTCGAGGGCACGCAGATCGCCTATGCGGATATTGGCAAGTTTTCCAATATCGCCGCGCATGTGCGCATCTACGCCAGCATGCATCCCATGGATCGCGCCTCTCTGCACCACTTTTCCTATCGGTCGAGCTGGTATTTCGACGGTGAGACCGACGATGCCGACTTCTTCGACTGGCGGGCCGACAGCCGCATCACGATCGGCCACGACACGTGGATCGGCCATGGCGCGGTCGTCATGCCGGGCGTGACGATCGGGACGGGCGCGGTTGTCGGCTCGAATGCGGTCGTGACGCGTGACATTCCCGATTTCGCGATCGCCGTCGGCGTGCCTGCGAAGACAATCCGCCAGCGGTTCCCCGATGGCGTGGCGCAAGCCTTGCTGGACCTTGCCTGGTGGGACTGGCCGCACGAGAGATTGCATCAGGCGCTGCCCGATTTTCGCACCATGGCGGCTGAGGACTTCATAGATAAATACAAATAATAAATATGTATTTATACTTGAAGTGATGCATAAAGTAGATGAAAATTTCGATTTTATGCGGTGGAATTATATCTTGTCACAAAATTGATTCATAGATGATCTAAGTTAATACCCAATATATATCTATCCAAAGGATATGGATATGCTGGATCTGTCACGTCGTTCATTCATGGCGGGAAGCGCCGCTGCTGCCACGCTCGCGGCCACCGGAGTGTCGGCGCAGGCCAAGCGCCCGGAACTGCGCATCGCGGTTCAGGGGCTGCCGGTCACGCTTGAGCCTGTCAATGCCATTGGCAATATCGGCAATCGCGTCACGAACGCGATTTTCGATACGCTCATCCGGCGCGATTTCTTTGCCGACGGCTCCGGCTCGGCAACGGCGCTGGTGCCGGCGATCGCCAAATCGTGGAAGCGTGAGGATGCGCGCACGCTCACCGTGACCATTGCCGACGGCATCAAGTTCCACAACGGCGATGTGGTCACCGCCAAGGATGTGGCGTTCACCTTCTCGGCCGATCGCGCCTGGGGCGCCAAGCCGATGGTGCCGCGCGGCCCGCTGTTTTCCGCGAATTTCGAGAGCGTGGAAGCGATCGACGACAAGACCGTGCGCTTCAAGACCAAGGCCGACGACTTCAGCCTGGAGAAGCGCCTCGCGTCGTGGATCTCCTGGGTCGTTCCGGAGAAGCTCTATCGTGAGCAGGGACCGGAGGCCTTCGGCCTGAAGCCGGTCGGTACGGGCCCCTACAAGCTCGTCGAATTCATCCCCGGCGACCGCGTCGTTCTCGAAGCCTTCGACGATTACTATCTCGGGCGCCCGACAGCCTCGCGCGTCACCTTCCAGGTCGTGCCGGAAGTCGCCACCCGCGCCGCCGGCCTCATCAGCGGCGACTATGACGTCGCCTGCGCCCTGACGCCGGACAACCTGCCGCTGCTGGCTTCCCAATCCCACGTCGAAGCGCGCTCGTCGCAGATCGAGAACGTGCATCTCGTCGTGTATCAGTCGGACGCGCCGGCCCTGTCCGACAAGCGCATGCGCCAGGCCCTCAACCTCAGCATCGACCGCGACCTGATCAACAAGACGCTGTGGGGCGGTCTCGCCGGCATCACCAACGGCTTCCAGATCCCGCAATATGGCGTGGTCTATGACCCGAAGCGCCCGGGCTTCAAGCATGATCCGGCCGCGGCGCGCGAGCTGGTGAAAGCGGCGGGCTACAAGGGCGAGCCGATCACCTTCCGCACGTTGAACGATTACTATGTGAACTCCAACGCGGCGATCCAGATGATGCTGGAGATGTGGAAGGCCGTCGGTATCAACGCACGGATGGAGATTCTCGACCAGTGGAGCCAGGTGCTGGCGCCGGGCCTCCAGATCCGCAACTGGTCGAACGGCTTCCAGATGCCCGACGCGGCGACGCCGCTGCCAAGCGACTGGGGTCCGAAGGGCTCCGTGCAGACTGTCCACGGCTGGAAGGCCCCCCAGGCCTTCAACGATCTCGCCGCGCAGGTCGCGAGCATGCCCGATGGCGACGATCGCCGCGGCGCCTTCCAGCGCCTGCTCGACATCTGGGAGGACGAGGCGCCCGGCGCGGTGCTCTATCGTCCGGTCGAGATCTATGGCATCCGCCGGGACATCAACTGGAAGCCTGTCAGCTTCGAGTTCATGGATCTGCGGCCTTATAATCTCTCCTTCGCGGGATGAGTTTGGGCATGGCCGAGCGCTCGACAGTGCGCGTCGAGGTCGAGGGGCTCACCCTTGCCTCGGCGGCCGGAGATATCCTCGTCAATGGTGTCGACCTCGCCGTGTCGAGCGGCGAGATCGTTGCCCTCGTCGGGGAAAGTGGCTCCGGCAAGAGCCTGACGGCGCTCGCCATTCTCGGCCTCCTGCCGCGTGGCATCACGCGGCTCGGCGGCCGGGTGCGTCTCAATGGTATTGACGTGACGGATCTGGCCGGCCCCCACGCGGCGGTGCGCGGGCGGCAGATCGGGGCCATCTTCCAGGATCCGCAGGCCTCGCTCGACCCACGCTGGACGGTGGGGCGCTATCTCACCGGCCAGTTCCGGCGCTATGGCGCCACGAGCCGGCGCGCGGCTGAGACGGCTGCCGCCGACATGCTGGCGCGCGTCGGCCTTGGTGATCCCGGCCGCGTCATGGGCGCCTATCCGCATGAACTCTCCGGGGGCATGGCCCAGCGGGTGATGATCGCCGGGGCGCTCGCCGCCGGACCGCAGTTCCTCATCGCCGACGAGCCGACGACCGCGCTCGACGTGACGACGCAGGCGCAGATCCTCGACCTTCTCGAAGATCTCCAGGCGGAGACGGGGCTCGGCGTGCTGCTCATCACCCACGACCTCGGCGTCGTCGCGGAGATGGCGCAGCGCGTGGTCGTGCTTTATGGCGGCTCCGTGATGGAGACGGGGGAGGCGGCCGACGTGCTGGGCGCATCATGGCACCCCTACACCCAGGCGCTTCTGGCCGCGATGCCCGATCTCGCACGGTCGGAACCGCCGCATCCTATTCCCGGCTCGCCGGGCGATCGCCTTGCCGCCGGCACCGGCTGTCCCTTCCAGCCGCGCTGCCGGGATGCCATTCCGCTTTGCGCGCAACGTCCGCCGTCGGTTGTCGTTAGCGGCAGCCATCGCGCGGCCTGCCATCGCAGCGAGCCGCGCATGCCACTCGGTCTCGGGACGATGGCGACACGGATCGCATCCACGGATGCCTCCGTCCTGCTGCCCAGCCCGAGCCTGCCCAGCCCAAGCCTATCCAGCCCGAGTCTTTCGTTGCCCAGGGCCGGCGTATCCTCTGAGGAGCGCCGCCATGTCGGTTGATTCTGGGAGATCTGTTGATCGCGGAATCCAGGATGACGGGACCAGGTCGGCCGGCGCCCTTGTCGAGGCGCGGGGTATCGGCCGGACCTTCGGCGCCGGCGGCTGGCTCGGGCCGCGCCGCACCGTCGCCGCCGTCGGCCATGTGGACCTTGCCATCCGGCGCGGGGAAACATTGGCCATCGTGGGTGAGAGCGGCTGCGGCAAGAGCACGCTCGGCCGTCTCTTGCTCGGCCTGGAGCCCCCGACCCAGGGGCAGGTACTGTTCGACGGGCAGGATCTCGCGGGATTGGGGGAGCGCCGGCTCCGGCATCTCAGGGCGCGCATGCAGCTCGTCTTCCAGAACACGCTGGCGGCGCTCGATCCGCGCATGACGATCGGTCAGCAGATCCTCGAGCCATTCCGCATTCATCGTACGGACGTGCCTGCCAGCGCGCCGCCCATCGAGCAGCTTCTCGCCGATGTCGGCCTCGCGCCCGCCCTTGCGGAGCGTTTTCCCCACCAGCTGTCCGGCGGCCAGCGCCAGCGCGTGGTGATGGCGCGGGCGCTTGCGACGGAGCCGGATTTCGTCGTGTTCGACGAGCCGGTTTCGGCGCTCGACGTGTCCGTCCAGGCGCAGATCATCGCGCTCATTCGGAGCCTGCAGCGTCAGCGCGGCTTTGCCTCGGTGTTCATTTCCCATGACCTCAGGGTCGTGCGCCATATCGCGGACCGCATCGCCGTCATGTATCTCGGCCGCGTGGTGGAGGAGGGGCCGATCGCGACGGTCTTCGCGGCGCCCGCCCATCCCTATACCCGCGCGTTGGTGTCTTCCGTGCCGCGTGTGGTCCTGGGAGCGCGGCGTCAGCGCGTGCGGCTGGCCGGAGAGCCCCCGAGCCCGGCCGCCATCCCCGCTGGCTGCCCCTTCCATCCCCGCTGCGCCCTGGCGCAGGATGTTTGCCGCAGGGACAGGCCCGCGCTGGCCGTCGTCGGGGGAGGCCAATCGGCCGCTTGCCACTTCGCCGCTCCCGCTGCCGAGGACGCGGCCATAGCACCCACACTTGTGCCGGCAGATCCGCCGCTGTGGCAGGCCCGGGCCTGACCACCATAGCCATAGTCCACGGAAAGAGGCATCCCGATGCGCGTCGTCACTTACAACATCCAGTACGGCAAGGGGCGCGATGGGCGCTATGACATCGATCGGGTTGCCGATGTGCTCGTCGGCGCCGACATCATCGGCCTGCAGGAGATCGAGGCCTATTGGGAGCGCTCGGGCAATATCCACCAGGTCGAGCGCATCGTGGAACGCCTTGGCGACTACCACGCCGTCTACGGCGCGACGGTCGACATCGACAAGCGTCTCGGCGGCCGGCATGTCCGTCGCCAGTTCGGCAATGCCATCCTCTCGCGCTGGCCGATCATCACCACGCGCACGTTCCTGTTTCCAAAGCTGACGCCGCTCGCGGCCCACGCCATCCAGCGCGGCGTGACGGAAGCGACGATCGAAACGCCGCTCGGGCTCATCCGGGTCTATTCCAGCCATTTCTCGCATCTGTGCGATGAGGAGCGGCTGATCCACGCGCAGGTGACGCTCGACGTGCATCGCCGTGCCCGGAACGACGGCCCGGTATCGGCGGGCGGGCACCCCGACACCACGTGGCTGGAAGAGCCGCCGCCGGCGGTGCCCACCGAGGCGATCCTGATGGGTGATCTCAATCTGACGCCGGACAGTCCCGTCTACGAGCTCCTCGTCGGCCCGACCAGCGGCATGTATGGCCGCCTCAACCCGCCCGACTGCTTCTGCGATGCCTGGGTCGCCGCCAGCCATGCCGAGAACGAGGGCGACACCATCTATCTCGACTGGGAGGCCAAGACCGGCAAGCGCATCGATTACATCATGGTCACGCCGGGCCTCAGGGCCAAGGTCGCGTCGGCCGAGGTGCTGCGCGACGCCGATGCCTCCGACCATCAGCCGCTCGTGATCACCTTTCGCGACTGACGCGCCATGTTCGGATTCGCGATCATCAAGATTGTGCGGGCCATCATCACCCTCTGGGCGGTGATGACCTTCGCCTTCGTCTTCATGCGCCTGACGGGCGATCCCGCCCGCGAACTCCTGCCGGATAATGCGACGGAGGAGGTGATCGCGCTTTTCCGGGCCCGCTGGGGGCTCGACCAGACTCTTTGGACGCAATATGTCGTCTACATCACCAATCTGGTGCAGGGCGATTTCGGGCGCTCGCTCGCCAACGGGCGAGAGGCGCTGACCGTGGTGCTGGAGCGGCTGCCCGCCACCTTGACCCTGACCGGAACGGCCTTCGCGCTCGTAATGGCGATCGGCATTCCCGGAGGGATCATTGCCGCGCTCAATCGTGGCCGGCCGCTTGATCAGGTGATGATGCTGTTCTGCTCGCTCGGCTACAGCCTGCCGAATTTCGTGCTCGGGGTAACGCTCATCTTCTTCCTGGCGGTGGGGTTGCGCCTCTTGCCGAGTTCGGGCAGCGCGACGCCCGCTCATCTCGTCATGCCGGTCATCACGCTCGGCTTTTCCGGCGCGGCGGTCATCGCGCGGTTCACGCGCTCCGCCGTGCTCGAGGTGCTTGAACAACCCTATGTCCGCGCGGCGATGGCGGCGGGTGAGACGCGCGGACAGGCCATCCTCAACCATGTCCTGCCTAATGCGGCGGTCCCGATCGTCACCATCATCGGCTTTTCGCTCGGCGGCCTCGTCGGCGGCTCCATCATCGTCGAGCAGGTCTTCGGCTGGCCGGGCGTCGGGCGGCTGCTTGTCGATGTCGTCGGCCTGCGTGATCTCGCTGTCGTGCAGGCCCTGGTGATGCTCTTCGCCACGACGATGACGCTGGCCAATCTGTCCGTCGACCTGGCTTATGGCTTCCTCAATCCGAAAATCCGCAGGCGGCACTGACATGAGCGTCATCGATCTGGGCCGCGGCCTCCGTTTCGGCCGGCGCCGGGGCAAGCCCCTGCCGGCGGCGATCGTGGTCGCCTTCCTCTGGATCGCCGTGATCCTCGTCGCCTCGATTGCGGCGCCGGTCATCGCACCCTTCGGCTATGCAGAGCAGCAGCCTCTCCTGCGCCTGAAGCCGCCGGCCATCCTCGGCTATGATAATCCCTTCCTTTTCGGCAGCGATCATCTCGGCCGCGACGTCTTCAGCCGGGTGCTCTATGGCATCCGTTTCTCCATCATCATCGCGCTCTTCGGCACGCTCCTCGGCATGCTCATAGGCGTCTCGCTCGGCATGCTGGCAGCACGGCTGCGCGGCTGGTGGGAGGAGGCGATCATGATGCTCGTCGACATCCAGGCCTCGCTCCCCTTCATCATCTTCGCCATCACGGTCGTCGCCTTCTTCGGCAAGAGCTTCTGGCTGCTCGTCATCATCGTCGGCTTTGCCGGCTGGGAGCGTTATGCCCGGCTCGCGCGCGGGCTCGTGCTCGACGCCGAGACGGCCGGCTACGCAGGGGCTCTGCGGGCGCTAGGCGCCGGCTCGCCGCGCATCTATGCCAGGCATATTCTGCCGAATATCGTCGGGGCGCTGATCGTCCAGATGACGCTCAACTTCCCCGAGATCATCCTGCTGGAGACCGGTCTCAGCTTCCTCGGTCTCGGCGTGCAGCCGCCGCTGACCTCGCTCGGCCTGCTGGTCAACGAGAGCCGCAACTACATCGTGCTCGCCTGGTGGATGGCGGCCGTGCCCGGTGCCGTCATCGTCCTCACCACCTTGTCCGTCAGCCTGATTGGCGACTGGATGCGGGACCGCCTTGATGCCCGCCTGCGCTGACCGTTCGCGGCGCGAAGGGGGCGGCGAGACTGCGCGGATGCTCGGGAATGCGCACGCGTCACGCAAGGCTGCCACACGGCAACCTTGCATGACGCCGCGAGATGCATGAAAGCGTAAATCTCAGGTTGGCTGGACGAAGCTCGGGTCCATGTAGAAGACTTCCCAGGCGTGACCGTCGAGATCCTGGAAAGCGTGCTGATACATGAAACCGTAATCTTTGGGCTCGCTATAGGTCTTGCCGCCCGCCGCGACCGCCTTGCTCACCAAAGCATCGACCGCCTCGCGATTTTCCAGGGACAGGGCGATCAACACCTCGACATCCTTTGACGTGTCACAGATGTTGCGTGGTGTGAATTCCTTGAATTTTGCCTCAGTCAACAACATCGCATAGATCGTGTCGCTCATGACCATGCAGGAGGCGGTTTCATCCGTGAACTGAGCGTTGAATGTGAAGCCAAGTGATTTGAAGAAAGAAATCGAAGAATCAAGGTTCTTGACGGGTACATTTACAAATATGCTCTTGACCATGAGGTTTCCTTCCAGATTTTGTCTATAGGGCGATTGGGTCGTCTATATCTGTATCCGCGGCGATATTCGATTGGTTGTGTCCGCGAAGTGAGATGAACTTGAGTTCGGCTATCGAAAGGCGTTCGGCGTTTCGGAGTCCCGTGCATCAGGGTAATACTTGGAGCCGGCAAGCCGTCCAGACCGGGCTGCGTGCCGCTTATGCTCTTGGCGCGACGCCATCAGGCAATTCGGCCGAGGTCGTTGCGAAGACGCTCGGGACCGCCTTCGCCAAGCAAGGCGTCAACAAGGGCATGTTCGCGTTGCCAGATCGGGACTGCCTCTGCCAGCAAGGTCTTGCCACCCGCGGTCAGCGACAGAAGGCGGCTGCGCTTATCCCTCGGGTCCGGCGCGATCGTGATGAGCTCGCGCCGCTCGAGGGGTTTCAGGGCAGCCGTCAGTGTTGTCCGGTCCATCGCCAGAAGCGAAGCCACGGAACCGATCGTCGGTGGAAGCGGCCGATTCAGCGACATCAGCAACGAGAACTGCCCGTTCGTTAGTCCAAGAGGTCGGAGAGCCTCGTCGAAACGCCGTGCCAATGCGCGGGCCGCGCGCTGCACATGCAGGCACAGGCACGTATCTCGCACCAGAATTGTCGTTTCAAACGGGATCTCGACGTGCTTTGACATGACACAATAATGTTGATATCAACATACTTGTCAAGCCATAAGCTGATATCTGCTGCAAGGAGGCCGCAATGCAAGGCAATCCTGTCGTATCTCGTGATGAATGGCTCACCGCACGCAAGGCCCTGTTAGAGAAGGAAAAGGAGATGACGCGGCTGCGCGACGCGGTCAACGCCGCGCGGCTGGCGCTGCCGTGGACGAAGGTCGACAAGGCCTATGTCTTTGATAGCCCGGAGGGGCCGAAGACCCTGGGCGAACTGTTCGCCGGGCGCAGTCAGCTCGTCATTTATCACTTCATGTTCGGGCCGGACTGGGAGGCTGGCTGCCCCAGCTGCTCGTTCCTGGCGGACCATCTCGAAGGTGCCTTGCCCCATCTGGAACATCATGACGTGAGCTTGACGCTGGTGTCGCGTGCTCCTCTTGAGAAGCTGCAGGCTTACAAGCAGCGCATGGGTTGGCATCTGCCATGGGTGTCGTCCTACAACAGCGACTTCAACTTCGACTATCATGTCTCGTTTTCGCCGGATGAGATCTCCAGCGGCAATATATTCTACAACTTTGGTACGATGTCTCCGTTCGGGGATCTGGATGAACTCCACGGGCTGAGCGCTTTCACGAAAAATGAAGCCGGGGACGTGTTCCACACCTATTCCGGTTACGCGCGAGGCCTTGAGGAACTCCTGGGCGCCATGATGGTGCTCGATCGTGCGCCGAAGGGGCGCAACGAAAAGACCGGCATGGATTTCGTGCGTCGTCACGATGAATACGGTCCCTCCTTGCAATCCACCTGTTGCCATTCACAAGGATCAGCAAGCCCATGAAAGCCGAACCGCAGAAAGAACACCGCTGGCTCGAGCAGCTCGTCGGTGAGTGGACCGTATCCATGCCCTCCTGTGAGGACAGCTCCGAGGCTCCATCCGCGCCTTGGTCCGAGACGACGCGCATGCTTCATGGCGTCTGGCTGATCTCGGAGGGCACCGGCGAGATGCCGGGTGGCGGAAAAGCGACGACCCAGCTGACCGTTGGTTACGATCCGGCCAAGAAGCGGTATGTCGGAACCTGGGTCGGCTCGATGATGGCGCATCTCTGGGTCTACGAGGGCACGCTCGATCCGACAGGCAAGGTCCTGACGCTCGATACGGTCGGGCCTGCTTTCGAGGATCCGACCAAGAGCGCGCGCTATCAGGATGTCATCACAATTGAGGACGATAGTAACCGCACGCTGTCATCCCGGGTCCTTGCCGAGGATGGAACGTGGAAGCCGGTCATGACGGCGCACTATCGACGCAAGGCGTGATTTCACACGTTTCCGTGAGACGTTTCCGTAAGGGAGGACATGCGATGGCGGGTTCAAAGGGCAAGTTCGTCTGGTATGAGTTGGCCACCAGCGACAAGGCGGCTGCGGAGACGTTTTATAAGAACGTCGTCGGCTGGACGATGCAGGATTCCGGCATGGTCGATTTCGCATACACCATCCTGCATGCCGGAGAGCTGCCCATTGGCGGCTTGATGACCTTGCCGCAGGCGGCTTGCGATGCCGGCGCCAAGCCGGGGTGGATGGGCTACATCGGCGTCGAGGACGTCGATGCCAAGGCGGATGCCGTCGCGAAGGCTGGCGGCAAGATCTACCGCGCGCCGGAGGACATTCCCGAAGTCGGGCGCTTCGCCGTTGTCGCGGATCCCCAGGGCGCGGTTTTCACCCTGTTCAAGGGCCAGGGGGAGGAACAGCCCGATGCGGCGCCGGGCGCCAACGGCCATGTCGGCTGGCATGAGTTGCTGACGACCGATCATAAGGCGGCGCTCGCGTTCTATTCCGGCCTGTTCGGCTGGACGAAGGACGAGAGTCTCGATATGGGGGCGATGGGCATATACCAGCTCTTTGCCTATGGCAGCCATGCCGTCGGAGGGATGATGGACAAGCCACCGGCTGTTCCCTCTCCCTTCTGGACCTTCTATTTCAATGTCGAAGACATCGACGCGGCCGTCGACAGGGTCAAGGCTGGTGGCGGACAGGTCATCAACGGGCCAATGGAGGTGCCCGGCGGCGCCTGGATCATCCAGGCGCTCGATCCCCAGGGCGTGGTGTTCTCGTTGGTGGCGCCGCCCAAGGCCGGAACGACATCCACCATGTAGGCCAGCAGCCGCGCAGGCTTCTCACGGGTAGGCCAGCGCGGCAAAACACCGTCGGCGCGGCCTCACCCTCATATCACGAAATTGTCGGCCGGCTCTTCGGGGCCGGCCGTCGCTTCGACGACGACCGGAATGACCCAATTGGCCGCATAGCTCTCGCGGTCCGGCTGCGGTGTTTCAGGTTGGCGGTTGCCGAGGGCGTCCGTGGCGCGGGACTTGAGATGGTAGCGGCCAGGGGCAGGCGGCGTCCATGTGTATTCCCACAGGCGCCAGCCATGCGGCGAGGCCGGACCTAGCAGGGTCGCGTCCTGCCAGGGCGCATGTTCGCCGGTGGCGACCTCGACGAGGCCGAGGCCAGCCTCACCCGCCCAGGCCGCGCCATGGATGCGCAGGGGGCGGCCGGCTTCCACGACGGCGCCATTGACGGGCTGGGCGATCTGCGACTTGACGTTCATCGTCGTCAGCGGCGCGACCATGGGCTCGCCGAGCGTCCGATCCCATTGGATATAGTCTCGCGTCTGCCAGTAGCCGGTGAAGGGTTGCTCGACCACGCGGATCTCGACCAGCCACTTGATCCAGGCCATTCCATACCAGCCGCCGACCGCCGCCCGCAGCGGGAAGCCGTGTTCGGGCATGAGCGGTTCGTTGTTCATGGCATAGGCAAGGAGCGCGCTGTCTGACAGGGCCTTGGTGACGGGCAGGCTGCGCGCGAAAGCGATCTCTCCGGGTGACGCGGTCTTCTTGCCGGCGTCGACCAGCCCGCGATCCGCGCCGACCAGTACGACCTCGACCGCACTCCTCCGGACGCCGGCAAGAGCCAGCACATCACGCAGCAGCACACCGGACCAGAGCGCGTTGCCTACGGCGCCGTCCTGCCATTGCAGCCCCTCCCTGGCGGGTTCATAGAAGACGCGGCCGTTGCCCGCGCATTCCATGACGGCTGCGAATTCCGCCTTCGGCAAGGCCTTCAGCGCATCGAGATCGAGCGAAAGCGGCGTGTCGACCGCCCCTGTAACGGCGAGGCGCCAGTCTGTCGCGGCCAATCCCGGCATGCGGAAGTGGTTTCGGATGTAGAACTGATCACTGGGGATCAGCCAGTCTGATAATCTGGAGAAGGGGTACTCGACATTCAGCGGCGACTGTTGCCGGACGATCGGCGCGGGCTGCTTGCTGTCTGCCATGGACCGTGGTTCCCTCAGGAGTGCGTGTGGGGTCTCAGGGTAGTGGCGAGGCGGGCTACGTCAATGCCGTGCAGCTTCGGCCTAGCAGGGCGAGGAGCATTCCATCGCCGTGTGAATATGGAGGGCATGGCCGCATTGTGCGACAGCGACGCCGCTTGATAAGTATGCCAAGGGGATGCCGCATGTGTTTGTAAGAGGGGACGGCGTGCGTTCCGCCAACCTTTTTGCAGTTTTTTTGATCTGACGCGTTTCCGCGGAATTTGACTTGTAGGACTGTTTCACCCACTTAGGACCCATCGCTGTCCAGTCCCTGCCGGGTCGCGTTTCAAAATCCTGTCTTTGCCAAGGACTCTTATTCATGAAGGTCGTTGTCGTCGAATCTCCGGCCAAAGCCAAGACAATCAATAAGTATCTGGGTAGTGGCTACGAGGTTCTGGCATCCTTTGGGCATATCCGCGATCTGCCGGCCAAGGACGGCTCGGTTGATCCCGATGCCGATTTCGCGATGATCTGGGAGCTGGAGGACCGCGGCGCCAAGCGCATGTCGGAGATTATCCGCGCGGTGAAAGGGGCTGACAAGCTGATCCTCGCCACCGACCCCGATCGCGAGGGAGAGGCTATTTCCTGGCACGTGGTTGAGGCGCTGGGTGAAAAAAAAGCTCTGCGTGGCATTCCGATCGAGCGCGTGACCTTCAACGCGATCACCAAGGATGCTGTTCTCGACGCGATGGCGCATCCCCGGCAAATCGACCAGGCGCTGGTCGATGCCTATCTCGCGCGCCGGGCGCTCGACTACCTCGTCGGTTTTACCCTTTCGCCGGTGCTGTGGCGCAAACTGCCCGGCGCCCGCTCGGCGGGGCGGGTGCAATCGGTGGCGCTCAGGCTGGTCTGTGACCGCGAGCGTGAGATCGAGACCTTCGTGGCGCGCGAATACTGGTCGCTGATCGCCTTGCTCGCGACCACCCAGGGCGCGACTTTCGAGGCGCGGCTCGTTGGCGCCGACGGCCAGAAAATAAGCCGGCTCGACATCGGCAAGGGCGAGGAAGCGGCAGCTTTCAAACGCGATCTTGAGGCGGCTACGTTCCAGGTCGTCAGCGTGGAGGCCAAGCCCGCCAAGCGGCATCCGCAGCCACCGTTCACCACGTCCACCCTGCAGCAGGAAGCGTCGCGCAAGCTGGGGCTCGCGCCTGCGCGGACCATGCAGATCGCGCAGAAGCTCTACGAGGGCGTGGAGATCGGCGGCGAGACGGTTGGTCTGATCACCTATATGCGAACCGACGGTGTCGATATGGCGCCCGAGGCGATCGCCTCGACGCGCAGCGTCATCGGCCAGGAATTCGGCGACCGCTATGTGCCGGCGCAGCCGCGCAAATACAGCGTGAAGGCCAAGAACGCCCAGGAGGCGCACGAGGCGGTGCGCCCCACCGATCTCTCGCGGCTGCCGGCGGACGTGCGCCGCTATCTCGATGCCGACCAGGCCCGGCTCTACGATCTGATCTGGACCCGAACCATCGCGAGTCAGATGGAATCGGCGACCTTCGAGCGCACCACCGTCGATATCGCGGCCAAGGTGGGCGCCCGTGTGCTCGATCTGCGCGCGACCGGCCAGGTCGTGGTGTTCGACGGCTTCCTGAAACTCTACCAGGAAGGCAAGGACGACGAGGCGGATGAGGACGGCGGCCGCCTGCCGGCGATGAAGGCCGGCGAGAGCCTGGAAAAGCGCGAGATCCGCGCCACCCAGCATTTCACCGAGCCGCCGCCGCGCTTCACCGAGGCGAGCCTTGTCAAGCGTATGGAAGAGCTCGGCATCGGCCGGCCCTCGACCTATGCTGCCGTGCTCGCGGTGCTGCGCGAGCGCGAGTATGTCAGCCTCGACAAGAAGCGCCTCGTGCCCGACGACAAGGGACGCATCGTCACAGCGTTCCTCGAAAGCTTCTTCCGCCGCTATGTGGAATACGACTTCACTGCGGATCTGGAGGAGAAGCTCGACCAGGTCTCCAACCACGAGATCGACTGGAAGGCCGTGCTCCGGGATTTCTGGCGCGACTTCATCGTCGCGGTGGATGAGACCAAGAGCCTGCGCATGACGGAGGTGCTCGACGCCCTCAACGAGGAGCTCGGGCCGCATATCTTTCCGGCGCGCGCCGATGGCGGCGATCCACGCCTATGCCCCTCCTGCGGCGCGGGCCGGCTCTCGCTCAAGCTCGGCAAGTTCGGCTCGTTCGTCGGCTGCTCGAATTATCCGGAATGTCGCTATACCCGCCAGCTCGCGGCCGGAGGCAATGGCGACGCGGAGGGTGCCGGCGAAGCGGGCGGGGGGCCGAAGGTGCTTGGTCGTGATCCGGCCACCGACCTCGAGGTCACCCTTCGTGACGGCCGCTATGGCCCCTATGTGCAACTGGGAGAGGGGGAGAAGCCCAAGCGCCAGACCCTGCCGAAGGGCACAGCGCCGGACACCGTGAGCCTCGAGATGGCGTTGAAGCTGCTGTCCCTGCCGCGAGAAGTCGCGACGCATCCCGAGACGGGCAAGCCGATCCTGGCCAATATCGGCCGTTTCGGTCCCTATGTGCAGCACGAGAAGACCTACGCCAATATCGGCCGGGATGATGACGTGCTGGAGATCGGTGCCAACCGGGCCATCGATCTCATCGTCGCCAAGGAGCAGGGTGGCGGCCGCAGGGGCTCCAACGACCCCGGCCGTCCGCTCGGGGATGATCCGGAGAGCGGCAAGTCGATTGTCGTCAAGGCCGGTCGCTATGGGCCCTATGTTACCGATGGCGAGACGAATGCGACCTTGCCCAAGGGCACCGAGAGCGACGCGGTGACGCTCGAGGAAGCGCTCACATTGCTGAAAGCCCGCCGGGAAGCTGGTGGCGGCAAGAAGGGCGGGCGCAAGGTTGCCGCTAAGAAGCCAGCGGCCAAGAAGCCTGCCGCGAAGAAGCCCGCCGCAAAGGCGGCCGCCAAATCCGGGACGAGCAAGGCGTCGCCCAAAAAAGCGGCCTCCGCGGAGGCGCAGACGAAGACGAAGAAGCCTGTTGCCGAGAAAGCCGGCGCGGCGACGAAGGACGACATGGCAGCGGAGGGTGAGCCCGTCGCGCCCCCTGCCAAGTCTGCGGCTGGAGGCTGACAGTCATTCCAAGGTCTGGAGGGGGAGCGCACTGTTTCAAAGCGTCTCCCCTGGGTGGGAGTTCGCGGTGTTTATCGTCATCGCGGGCCTACCCGCAGTTGTATCACTGTCGGGTAGCGTCGAGACGAAAGCGTGGAACTTCCCGAGGCCCAGCTCGTTCCTCTCATAGTCATTACTATAGAGGAGTGTGATATGAATTGGGATCGCGTTGAAGGTAACTGGAAGCAGTTCAAGGGGAATTTGCAACAGCAGTGGGGCAAGCTCACCAACGACGATCTGGATGTCGTGCAGGGTAAACGCACGGAACTCGCCGGAAAGCTGCAAGAGCGCTATGGCGTCGCGAAGGACGAAGCCGAGCGGCAGATCGATGACTGGCTCAAAAGAACCCACTAGAGCCGGGTCCGAAGGGGCGCCCGATTTTCGGGATATGTGATGCGCTAAAGCGCCCGGGCTGTCGGTCTGCAGGGCAGGCTGACTGACTTGGGCGGCGGCGCGCAATCTGCGTAAGCCGCCGTCTGTCCCGATGCGGATTGCCCTTCAGCAGGATTGAGGGTCGCGTCGATGCGGTGGGATTTGCGTTGGTCGCGCCAATCGCCGGGTGAAGCAATCGAAAACTCCTCGATCTTCACTACGTTTGCGCTTCGGCGTTGATCTCCCGCGTCGTGCGAATAAGAATATGAATTATTACTGAGGAGTAGCTAATGGCCACCAAGCCGACTGAAGGGGAGTATGGCGCCGAGATCGCCAAGCTTCGCGAGGATATCACGCAGCTATCCGATAGCATCGCGCAACTCGTCCAGCGCGAGACGGATAACGCGGCGGCTCAGTTGAGGACATCGGTGGGCCGAGCTGCGGAGGCGGTCGCCGGCCGGGTCAATTCGGTTGCCGACGATGTCGCCCGTACTGGACGCCAAATCGCGTCGGACGCGCAACATGGCGTTCGCAACGCTGCAACTGAACTTGAATCGAATATCGAGCGTAATCCCCTGACGGCTGTGCTGATCGCTGGTGGCATCGGCCTGGTGTTGGGCCTTCTGAGCCGCAAGTAATGATCGGGCTCCTCAGGCAATTCGCTGCCGGGGCGATTGCACCGATCCAGGAAGCGGCCCGCCGCACGATGATTGATGTCGTGTTGCTGGCGCTGGTCGTGCTGCTTATGGTGATCGCCCTGATCTTCGGTATGGTCTCGGCAACGCATTGGCTGAGCCTGCGCTATGGTTTCATCCAGGCAACGGCCATCATGGCAGGCGTGTTTTTCGCCGCCGCCTTGGTCGCGCTCGCTGTCCGGATGCTCGTCAATCGCCGTTCGTCCGCGCAGGGCAGCGCGAAGCCGTCGCGAGGCGTGAGGGTGGAAGCTGCCGCCCAGGTCGGGCTGGCAGGAACTCCGGGCGCTACTCCGGGCGCCGGCCAAGGTCGTCAGCCCAGCAGCGGCCTGTCCGCCGAGGAGCTCGCGCTCCTTGGAACGCAAGACATCGTCAAGTCGTTGACCCCGTTCCAGCTGACGCTGGTGGCCGCCTTGGCCGGTTTTGTCGGGGGACGCCTTCTCGAGAAGAAGAAGTGACTGCGAACGCGTTATAGCGCGGCTTCCTATACTTTTCCCGGGCTTCCAACCAAACGATCTGCGGAAAGACATTCGCCCCCGGAGCTGATCCGGGGGCGAACTTGTTAGGGCAAGCGATCGGAAGGCATCCGTCGCGAAACGGACCCATCCTTTACTTATCCATTGGCGGCGATGGCATCGGCGCGATGGGAGCGACGGTCGAAGAAGAGCGCCTGGCTGATGATCGCCTTCACCGCATCCGCATTGAAGGGCTTGGTGACGAGGAATGTCGGCTCTGGCCGCAGGCCGGTCAGCAGCCGCTCGGGGTAAGCCGTGATAAAAATCACGGGAATTTCAATTTCCGAGAGGATGTCATTCACGGCGTCGATCCCGGAGCTGCCGTCGGCAAGTTGAATATCGGCGAGGACTAGGCCCGGCTTCTGTATCGCGATGGCGCTGACAGCTTCCCGATGGGTGCGGGCGATATTGGTCACGCGATGACCAAGGCTTTCCACAAGAGCCTCGAGATCCATCGCGATGATGGGCTCATCTTCGATAATCAGGATATCTGTGGCGAGTTGATCGGATATGTCTTTGCTTGCCTGCTCCAGAAGCCCGGCGACTTCCTGCTGGCTGCAATTGAGAGTCTCGGCGATCCTCTGAACAGAAAGGCCTTCCACTGCCTGGAGAAGGAAGGCGAGACGGGGCCGCGGAGGAAGCGCCTCGAGCCTGCGCTGGACATTGGCCTCGGCGTCCATGGTGGGTTCGATGTCCATGGCAGAGCCGGCGTGGGCCGTTTCGTTGAGGGGGACCGAGTTCCAGACACGTAATAGAATACGAAAGAGCGCAACGCGAAGATCTTGCGCGTCGTCGATCTCCGCCGGATCCGCCATGATGGCTTCCAGCGTGGCAACGGCATAGGCATCACCACCACTTTGGGTGCCAGACAGGGCGCGCGCAAATCGGCGCAGATATGGCAGATGTGGTGCAATCGCCTGAGAGAGGGACATGAACGAACCCTTTTTCCTTGCGTTCAGACTTATCATGAGTCACGAGACGTAAAACCAGTGTAACGGCAACGCGTGTGCTAGCGCGAGGGGGTAGTATGACGCGCGATCCGATTTTAGAACGCTGCTTTCACTAAGAAGTTCCGATGATCTGGAACCTTTGCGAAGCCGTTGCGTTTAATTCGGCACCAGGGTTCATCCCGGTTTGGTAATAGGGTGGTTGTTGACATGCGGTGGAGGTGCTGATGGACCGGGAGGAACGTCCGCGAGTTGCGCGGACTGCGCCGGCTGAGAAGAGCGCACCTGAGCATTCGGCTAACACGCCAATACCGGCTGAACGTGGTGGCGACGGCGAGAAGCACTCTGTGCAGGATCAGATTGGGCTACAATTGCGATCTCTGTATGATGACGTGCTGAATGAAGCCACGCCGGAGCGGTTCTTAAAGCTTCTTCAAGATCTGGATGAGAAAACGCGGTCGAAGTGACATCTATTGATGATATCTATCCATCTCCATGCTCGTGATGTTTCGACTTAGATTTCGTATGTAGCATGTGCGGCTGACATCTGATGGCGGCGCGGGGAGCCTCGAGATCGAAGGATATAGGCTCGCATGCGCCGAGGCCGCTTCATCCATAAGTACAGGTCGGATCGGCTGGTCCGAGACCGTCAAAACGGATGCGGGTCCATGCGCGCTGGATGCGGCGTCGCGATACGCCGAGACCCACCATGACATTTGGTCGTAGCCTTCGCAGCAGGATTGTCGTTACCCTCGGCTTTGTTCTTTTACCCGCTGTGATCCTTGCCTTCGTGTGGATCCTGACGAATGTGAGCGCTCTCCGCGATGAGAAGGTGGCGAACGCGACACGGGCGGCATCTGCAATGGCTCTCCAGGTCAACGAGTCGCTGCGGGATATGATCCTCGCGAGCGCCGGCCTTGATGCCAACAAGGGGGCTAACGAGGCCACGACGGCATGCAACCGCGAGCTTGGATCTATCATCGGCACGCAGCCGAGTTACGTCGGTGGGGCGGTGGTCAACCAGGGGAGCATAGCCTGCACGGTTGGCGTGCCGGAGGAGGCCTTTGCGCGCCTCGTTTCACCGGGACGCCTCACGACTATCACCGAGGGGCTGTCGAGCGGTGCGCCGCTTGTATTGGAGCGGCTCGACAACACCGACGCTGAGGCGATCCTGAAGGCCAGCGGTCTCAAAATTCCCCCGGATGGCTATCTCCTGGCGGCTGTTCCAACCGACTCGAGCAACGACAGTCTGCTGCTGGTGCTCCTGACCAGAGAGCGCATCATCGCTGAGTTGAGCGCGCATTCCATGGACATTGCGCATGGAGCGGCGCTGTTCGGGGCGGATGGAACGATCCTGGCGGAATGGCGATCGGAGAGCTTGCCGGAGCGCTGGCTACCGGCAATGCCGTTCGACAGTGCAACGGCCGCAGGGACCTCCATCTCCGGCCACAGCTTTCGCTATTTCAAAGTGCCGCTTGCGCGCACCGGCGTTGCGCTGCTGGTGGGCTATCCGGAAAGTGCGTTTTTCGCTGCCGAGCAGAACATTCTGTGGGTGACACTGTTGCCGCCGGTTCTGATGATGGGCGCTGCGGGAGTGGGAGCGCTGTTGGCCGTGGATCGTCTTGTGATCCAATGGATCGTCTATCTCCAGCGCGTCACGAGGGTGTATGGCAGCGGGCGCTATTCGGTCCGTGCCCTGCGTCTGGATCGGGCGCCGCGGGAGCTCGGGGAGCTTGGCTATGCCTTCAACCATATGGCCGATAACATCGCCCATCACGCGACCGAACTGAGTTCGGCGATCGATGACAAGGAGCGATTGCTGCGGGAACTGCACCATCGGGTGAAAAACAATTTCCAGGTCATCGTTTCGCTCTTGAGCCTGCACAAGCAAAGCCTCCCGGACAGGGAGCGCGATGACGTCCGCTTCATCGAGGATCATGTGAACGCCATGGCCGTGGCCTACCGTGTGGGCTATAGCTATGGCGAGATGGGTGATGCCCCGGTCGCGGAACTCCTTTACGATATCGTCGATGGGTTGCGGCGCACGGCGGATCTCGCACCAGCCCACGTCGTGGTGGAGGTTCCGCCTGTCACGACCCGGATTGATCTCGATCGGGCGATCGGGATCGGTCTTTATCTGGCCGCGATGCTGCCCGCCTACCTCGACGCGGTTCGCGCTGGCACCTCCGAGTCGTCCGCGCCGATGAAGGTTAGGGTTGGTGCCTTCGTCGAAGGGGATATGTTGCGGCTTGCCGTTTCCGTCCGGCCAGCGAATACGGTTGTCCACCTGTCTCATCTGCGCGGGCGTCTCACACGCGCGTATGTCCGGCAGCTGTCAGCACAGGAGGTGGCATCCGGCGATTCAACGGAACGGGCTATACTTATTCCGTTGGATAGCGTTCATGGGACGGGTGAACCTTTGGAAGACAGGCCTGCGAGGAGCTTCCGCATCAGCGGCAGGCATTCCGCGTAATTTGCAGGGATCTCGGGCCGCTAGCGCTCCAAACGGCGTGGTACCATGCACGCGAGGCGAGACCTGGGGCTCCCTCCGCTGAGATTGACGTCTCCAAGCGTTAGTGGAGGTTGCTCCAGATCCCGATCGACGCGGCTTCTCGATACCTAAAGGGGCGACTGCCGTCCGCGCAGGATGCTGACAATCGCCGAAATGATGAAGAGAACGATTGCCACGTAGAATATGATCTGTGCAATCGAAATAGCCGTTCCGGCGATTCCGCCGAAACCAAGTACCGCAGCAATAAGTGCGATAACCAGAAATGTTATTGCCCAGCTAATCATGGTATATTCCTTTGTTGTAGAAATATTCTGTTTTTCTCCTGGCGGCTCGTGCACAAGCGTTTTCGCGGCGGTGGCCTGATTATCAATAGTCAGCCTTGCTGAACGGGCCTCGTCAAAGAAACACTGACCCACAAATGAAGTTCCCGAATATGCGAAATGCGGCAATTATAGTAAAACAAGTGAGGTTTTATTTTTTCTATGGAATGCCGAGGTCTCAGCCTGGAAGTTCCGCTCGGCAGCGCGCTTTATGTCGGATGGTATATAGATACCATAAAGGGCTTTCGCCGCAGGAGGTGCTCGGGGGAGAAGGTTGCCCTGGCGCCTGCGTTGTTAGCGTCAGTATACCACAGCGTCGGCTGCAAATGCCTGGAGGGCGATCCATGGACAGAAACCCGAAAAATTCTCGTTTTCGTCTAACTGCTTGGTGATGCGGGCAGAGTAATTTCTCCGCTGTCGCCCTGGATTTGGAGTGGAACCATTGGCAAAGCTTCGCGTTCTTGAAAGGCGAAGAATGTTTGGCCTGGGTCTCGCGACAGGTTTGAGGTCAGCCTCTCTGGTATCGGTGGCTGAATGTTAGTGGAGTGAAGCAATATGGGGGCGCGTCGCTCTGCAGACGAAGAGACGCAGGAGTTGCATCCCGGGAACCGTATCGACGGCGGTATGAAACAAGAGGGGCCAGCACCTGAGTGCGAACGGGGCGCGCGCATGGCTCATTCAACAATAGCGCTTGACGGGATAGGCACCTCGCTTTCTCCCGCGTTGCGGGGACCGAGTGCCCAATTTGCCGAACGGCTCACGGACCTCTATCGGACAACACTTGAGCAGCCTGTACCAGATCGCTTTCTTGAGCTGTTGGACAAGCTCGACCGCAGGGAAGGGCAGGAATGATGGAGGCGAGTGCGAATGTTAAAAAGGATCTGCTGAAAGCTATCCCCAATCTGCGCGCCTTCGCGATATCCCTATGCGGGAATCCGGAGCGGGCCGATGATCTCGTCCAGGAAACGCTGATCCGCGCATGGGCCAATCTGTCGTCCTTCACCGAGGGCACGAACATGGTGGCCTGGCTCTATACGATCCTGCGCAACGTCTTCTATTCGGAGTATCGCAAGCGCAGCCGCGAGGTCGAGGATGTGGAAGGCCGCATCGCGGCCACCCAGGCCTCGCCGCCGCCGCAGGACGGACATATGAACCTGCGGGATTTCCGCCAGGCTCTTGATGAATTGCCCGATGATCAGCGTGAGGCTCTCGTCCTTGTGGGAGGAGCTGGCCTTTCCTATGAAGAAGCAGCAGCAATCTGCGGTTGTGCGCTCGGCACCATCAAGAGCCGCGTGAACCGTGCGCGCACCCGGCTCGCGCATACTTTGGCCGTGCAGTCCGCTCACGAATTCGGCCTTGAGCCCGAGTGGCAGGCCATCCTCGATCGTTCGGGCTCCTCGCGCGCCAGCCGTTAACACTTTGGAAAAGTGACGGAAGCAGGATGCGACGTGGGTTCACGTCGCGTCCTTTATGTGTGTCGTGTGGTCTGCGGACCGGTATCGCCGAGCGGCTGCCGCTCCTGACAACGAGCAGGTCTTGACAAAGGGCAGAACGTGGCGCATTTCGTGAGAATAAACGTTCATTCTCGCTGGTGCGCCATTGTCCGACGTTCAATTAGATCACAGCGATCGGCGCGAACGCATCCTGGATGCTGCGGAGCGCTCATTCACGCAGGCGGGGTTTCATCGCACCACCGTTCAGGATGTTGCACGCGAAGCGGGCATGAGCCCTGGCAATCTCTATCGTTATTTCCCATCCAAGGACGCCATTGTCACGGGGCTGGTCGAGCGCGACCGTGCGATGCTGCGCGAGGATTTCGAGAGCTTTGCCCAGGCGGAACGGCTTGAAGTCGTCTTGCGGGCTCTGGCGCGCAAGCATTTCGAGGAAGCGCCACGTTCCAAGGCCGTGCTTTGCGTGCAGATCTGGTCCGAGGCCACCGTCAATCCGGCCATTGCGGCGGCGAATGCGACCCTTGACAGCGATCTCATGGATGGCATCCAGCGTCTGATCGCGGCCGGTCGGGATCGCGGCGAAGTGGCTGAAGGCGTTGACGCCGTCGCAACGGCACGGCTCATCATGAGCATGAGCAACGGTTTGTTTCTACGCCGCGCCCTTTTCCCCGACTTCGATGCAGATAACGAAATCCAAGCTCTTCTTTGTGTCATCGGCGGCGTCTTGCGAGGGGACATACCGCAAGGCGGGGTCTCGCATCTCCCGTCCGAGGGCATTCTCCTGGCCGCTGAGACAGATCGATGAAAGTAAGTCACATAATCGCCGTGGCCGTTATTCTCGGAGCCGGAGCCTGGATCGGTTCCGGAGTCATCGGCCGGGAGCACCCCCAGGGGGAGAAGACTGAGGCGGCCGCGACCAAGGCCACCCCGCGATTCCGTGTGTCGGTGGTGGAGACCCGCGAGGAGAAGCACGCGCGTCGCATCGTGCTGTCCGGACGCACCGAGGCTGATCGTCGTGTGACGGTGGCGGCACGCGCCAACGGCACGGTCATCGATCTCAAGGTGCGCCGTGGTTCCGTCGTCAAGACAGGCGACGTCATGGCCGTGCTCTCGGACGAGGCGCGCGAGGCGATGGTCGCTCAGGCCAGCGCCAGGTTGGAACAGCGCCGCGCCGAATTGAAAGCAAGGCTCACGCTCATCGAGCAAGGCAATATGGCCTCGCTGCAGAAGCCTTCACTGCAAGCCGAGTTGCGCGCTGCCGAGGCGAGCCTTGCCCAGGCCGAAGCGGAGCGTGACAAGAGCAGGGTGCGCGCGCCGATCGATGGCATCGTGAATGCGGTGCCGATCGAGAACGGGCAGGCTTTGCAGGTGGGGGCGGCGGTCGCCGATGTGGTCTCCATGGATCCCATGCTGGCGGTCGTCGAGGTGGCGGAACGCCAGCTGGCGGGTATCAAGGTCGGCGACAAGGCGACCGTGCGCCTGATTTCGGGCGGTGCGGTGGACGGCAAGGTGCGGTTCGTATCCGCGACGGCGAGCCCGCAGACGCGCACCTACCGGATCGACGTGGAGCTCGCCAATCCCAAAGGCGCCATTCCCGACGGCGTGACCTGCGAGGTGATGCTCGATCTCGCACCCGTCCCCGCGACCAAGGTGCCGCGGTCGGCCCTGACGTTTTCGAATGAGGGGCGTCTCGGGGTGCGCTCGGTCGGCAAAGACGGCGTGGTTGCCTTTTCGGAGGTCATCATCGTCCAGGACGGCCGTGACCAGGTCTGGCTCAAGGGTGTTCCAGACGGCGCGGCGGTCATCGTGCAGGGCCAGGACTTCGTCAAGGAAGGCGAGGTGGTGGAGACCGTGCAGGCTGGAACGCTCGCCAAGATGTAGCGACGGCTCCCGCCCCGGAGGCACGGGGCGGACATGAGGTAATGGTCCGGGCCTTTTCCGCTCGGACTGCGCTGTTCTGATCAAGAAGGTGGAGACGGATGCCGGGCCTCGTGGGCCTGAGCATTCTCCAGGACCCCGATGGCCAATCCCGTTGACTACGCGATATCGCACGCGCGCCTGACGCTCTCGATTCTCGTGTTCCTGCTCCTGGCGGGCTGGTCCGCTTATGTCAACATTCCGAAGGAATCCGAGCCCGACGTTCGGGTGCCGATCATCTACGTCAATGTCACGCAGCGGGGTATCAGCCCGGAGGATTCCGAGCGACTGATCCTGCGGCCGCTGGAGACGCAGCTGAAATCGGTGTCCAACGTCAAGGAGATGAGTGCCGCCGCCTATGAGGGGGGCGGCTATGTGCTGGTCGAGTTCGAGGCTGGCTTCAATTCCGATGCCGCGCTGGCGGATGTGCGCGCCAAGGTCGATCAGGCGAAGCGCGATCTGCCGCGCGACGCGGATGAGCCGATCGTGCAGGAGGTCAATCTCAGCCTCTTCCCCGTTCTTGTCGTGGCGCTGGGCGGCGACGTGCCGGAGCGGACACTGCTGCGATTGGCCCGTGATGCCAAGAGCGCCATCGAGCAGGTGCCGGGAGTTTTGACAGCCGATCTGCGCGGTGCGCGCGACGAAGCGGTCGAAATTATCGCCGAGCCTATGCTCATGAAGAGCTACGGCATTTCGCTCAACGATCTCATTGCCTCTTTCTCTGCCGGCAACAGCCTCGTCGCGGCCGGCGCGCTGGAGGGAACGTCCGGTCGCTTTGCGGTGAAGGTCCCAGCTTTGATCGAGAAGCCGGAAGACATTCTGAAATTCCCGATAGCGGCCTCCGGGGCGGCCGTGGTGACGCTCGGTGACGTGGCGGAAGTCCGCCCGACGTTCAAGGATGCGGTGTCGATCACACGCGTCAACGGCAAGTCGGCCATCGCTATCGAAGTGGTCAAACGCACGGGATCCAACCTTATCGAAACCGTGGACGCGGTGAAGAAGGTCGTGGAAGGCCTGCACGCCACCTGGCCGTCGACTGTGCAGGTGACGTTCACGCAGGACAAATCCAAAGAGATCCGGTCGATGCTGCATGAATTGCAGAACAGCGTGATCACCGCCGTTCTGCTCGTCATCATCATCATGCTGCTGTTCCTCGGCGGGCGCGCCTCGCTGTTCATCGGCATCGCCATCCCCGCGTCCTTCCTTGCGGGCATCCTGGGCCTGCAGCTCGCGGGCCTGACCGTGAATATCGTCGTCCTGTTCTCGCTGATCCTGGCGGTCGGCATGCTGGTCGATGATGCGATCATCGTGTCGGAATTCGCCGAACGCCGCATGGCGGCGGGAATGCCTGCGCGGGAGGCCTATTCCTTGGCTTCCAAGCGCATGGCGGGTCCCGTCATCGCCGCGACGGCGACGCGCGTGGCAGCCTTCTCGCCGCTGCTGTTCTGGCCGGGCATCGTCGGCGAGTTCATGAAATACATGCCGCTGACGCTGATCGCGACCCTGTCGGCATCGCTGGTGGTCGCGCTGTTCTTCACGCCGACACTTGGCGCCATGCTCGGGCGGGCGAGCGAGGTGCATGACGAGCGCGTGGCTGATCGCGGGCTTTATATGCGGGTGGTTCGCCTGTCGCTTCGCCATCCGCTGTCGACTCTCGGCCTTGCAGCCGCTTTGCTGGTAACGGTCATCGCAGCCTACGCGCGCTATGGCAACGGCGTGGAGTTCTTTCCTTCCGTCGAGCCGGACTACGGCCTCGTCCAGGTGCGCGCCCGCGGCAATCTCTCCATCGCCGAGAAGGACAAGCTGGTGCGGGAGGTCGAGGCGCGCCTGCTCAACCTGCCGGAGCTCGGCACCATCTATGCCCGCTCGGGCGAGGGGCAGCGCGGTTCCGACGAGGTCACCGAGGATACGGTCGGCACCGTGCAGTTCGAGTTTGTCGACTGGCAGAAGCGCCGGCCCGCTCATCTGATCATGGAGGAATTGCGCGAGCGCACGAAGGATATTCCCGGTGTGATCATCGAGGTCACCCAGCCTCGCGCCGGCCCGCCGACGGGCAAGCCCATCACGCTGCAAATCACGTCGCTGGATCCCGACAAGCTCTTTCCGGCGGCTCAGAAGGCGGCTGCAATCCTGCGGGCCCGTTCAGACACGCGCGATGTCGACGATGGCCTGCCCCTGCCGGGTATCGACTGGCGGCTCGAGGTCGACAAGGCTGAGGCCGCCAAGTTTGGCGCCAATCCGACAGTCGTCGGCACGGCTGTCCAGCTCGTGACCAATGGTGTCAAGGTCGCTGAATACCGACCCAATGACACGGATAAATCCGTCGATATTCTCGTGCGCTTCCCGGAAGAAAGGCGCAGCCTCGATCAGCTTGACGACCTCCAGGTCAATACGGCGTCGGGTGCTGTGCCGATTGGCAATTTCGTAGTGCGCCAGCCGGAAAAGAAGGTCGGCCTTATCAACCGTGTCGCCGCGCGCCGCGTCGTCACGGTGACTGCGAACGTCGCCGAAGGTGTGCAGACAGCGGCCGTGCAGCAAGCCGTCATGCAGGAGCTCGCGAAGACGGAACTGGGGCAGGGCGTTTCGTTCAAGCTCAAGGGTGAGGATGAGGAGCGCGAGAAGGCCGGCGCCTTCCTCATGAAAGCCTTTGCGGCCGCGATGTTCCTGATCTTCGCGATCCTGCTCGCCCAGTTCAACAAGTTCTCCAGCGTCTTCCTGGTGCTGTCGGCGGTGGTCTTGTCGACGATCGGCGTGCTCATCGGGCTCATGGTCATGGGCCAGGCCTTCGGCGTGGTGATGACCGGCATCGGCATCATCGCCAATGCCGGTGTCATCGTGAACAACAATATCGTTCTCATCGACACCTATGACCGGCTCCGGGCGGAGGGCGTGAACGCCTATGACGCGATCATCGAGACCTGCCGCGAGCGCGCCCGCCCGGTCGTGCTGACGGCCGTGACGGCGGTGCTCGGTGTGCTCGCCATCGCCTTCGGTATCAATCTGGACTTCGTGACGCGGGATGTGTCCATCGGCGCACCGTCGACGCAGTGGTGGGTGCACCTGTCGACGGCGATCGTTTTCGGCCTCGGCTTTGCCACGGTGCTGACCCTCGTCGTCACGCCGGCCGCGCTGATGATGATCGCCAATCTGGCCGACTGGCGCGAGAAAAGGCGGGCTCGACGCAAGGACAGCCGGCAGGTTTCCGGATCTGATAAGGTTCTAGGGTCGGACGCGATGTCGGGCGGATCTACGACGAACTAGGGCAGGCGCGGGGCAATATTCGCCTGTCAACAGCCTCGGAAACTCTGGCACTTTGCTGCATGGCACCCTACTTTCTCCGGACAGTGAACCGGAGACGACCATGTTCGACGCCAAGAAGCTTCTCGACGTCCTCGTAGCCTCGGCCTCATCCCAGGGCCCTCAAGGTTCGACCAAAGGCTCAGCTACAGGGCCGGCCACATCCGGGGCATCGGGCCCCGATCTCGGCCCCGATGCCAGCGCCGGCCTTGGTGGTCTCCTTGGATCGGTTCTCAGTCAGCTCGGAGGGGCAGGCCAGCCCACGCAGGCCGGTCCCGCCGGCTCCAGCTCTGGCATTCCGGGCCTTCCCGGTGCCGCGGGCACGCCGAATGTCGGCGATCTCGTCGCCAAGGCACGCGATTTCCTGCAGAGCCCGGCTGGACAAAACGCGGCGAGCGCCGTGATGGGTGGCCTTGCGGGCCTGCTGCTCGGCTCCAAATCCGGGCGCAACGTGGCGACCTCCGCTGCAAAGGTTGGTGGACTAGGCCTTATCGCCACTCTCGCCTACAAGGCCTACCAGGGGTGGCAAAACGGGCAGCCCGCGCAAAGCGAAGTGGCCGCCACCATTCCGGCACTGCCCGCCCCGACCGGCACGGCTTTCGATGCCAGCACGGCGTCGCAGGATACGGCGCTTGTCCTGGTGCGCGCCATGATCGCGGCGGCGGCCTCCGACGGGCATATCGACCCTGAGGAACGCGGGCGGATCGTTGGTGGGCTCCAGCAGGCGGGCTTCGACATGGAAGCCTCGCGGTTCCTGGACACGGAGTTTTCGAACCCCGCCAGCATCACGACCCTCGCGGCGGCGGCTACGACGCCGGAGATCGGCGCGCAGATCTATGCGGCGGCGCGCCTCGCCATCGAGCCTGACACGCCCGAGGAAGCACGCTTCCTCAAGGAGCTGAGCGAGGCGCTGGCCCTCGACCCGTCGCTCGTCGCGCATCTCGACACGGCTGCGGCGAGCGTGAAAGTGTGAGCCCAGGGCGTTCCTTTTGGGGCTCTCAAGGCTGCCCGACTGAGCCGGCATCTGGCGCTTGCCACCTCTCCCGGCGGGAGAGGTCGGCGCGGAGCGCCGGGTGAGGGGGCTCGGCGTGCCAATCGTAGGCAGCCCCTCACCCTGCCCCTCTCCCACTGGGAGAGGGGACGCCGGCGTTTCTCCCTTCGGCGGCTTTAGACCTGCAGCTTCACCCCGGCCGATTCTCGCTCAGGAATTCGCCCATCCGGTCGAGCGCTTTGCGGATGTTCTCGGCTGAATTGGCGTAGGACAGGCGAATATAGCCCTCGCCGAGAATGCCGAAATCCGGTCCGCCGATGACCGCGACGCCTGCCTTATCCAGCAAGGCATTGGCGAGGGGCTTCGCCTTCCAGCCGGTGCGGGAGATGTTGGGGAAGGCATAGAACGCCCCCTTGGGTGTGGCCGCGCTGACATCGGGCAGGCTGTTGAGGCCCTCCACCACGATGCGGCGGCGCTTGTCGAACTCGGCGACCATCTCCGTGACGCAGTCCTGCGGTCCGGTCAGGGCGGCAAGCCCCGCCCATTGGGCCGCTGCATTAACGCAGGAATAGGAGTTCACGGCGAGCTTGCGGGCCGCATCGAGCAAGGGCGCCGGCCAGACCGAAAAGCCCATGCGCCAGCCGGTCATGGCATAGGTCTTGGACCAGCCGTCGAGAAGGATCAGGCGATCCCTGATCTCGGGATAGGTGAGCAGCGAGACATGCTGTTCGCCGTCATAGACCATCTGTCCGTAGATTTCGTCCGACATGATGGCGACATCGGGATGGCGGGCGAGACCGGCGACCAGCTTGTCGATCTCACCCTTCGGCGTGACACCGCCTGTCGGATTGGCCGGCGAATTGAGGATCAGCAGCCGCGTCTTGGCGGTGATCAGGCCGAGCGTCTCCTCGGCCGAAAAGGCAAAGCCGTTCTCCTCGCGGATGGGGACCGGCACGGGCGTGGCGCCGGTGAACTCGATCATCGAGCGATAGATCGGGAAGCCGGGATCGGGATAAAGGATCTCCGCGCCGGGTTCGCCGAACATCAGGATCGCCGCGAACATGGTGACCTTCCCGCCCGGCACGATCAGCACGTTGTCCGGCGAAACCGTTACCCCGAGGCGGCGGTGGATATCCGCGGCGACGCCCTCGCGCAGCGGCAGGATGCCGGTGGCCGGCGTGTAGCCGTGGTGGCCATCGCGCAGGGCCTTGATGGCGGCCTCGACAATATGCGGCGGCGTTGGGAAATCCGGTTGGCCGATACCCAGGTTGATGATGTCGCGGCCTTCCGCAGCAAGCGCTGTGGCGCGGGCCAGGACAGCGAAAGCATTTTCTTCACCAATGCGGGCAAAAGCCGGAACGATCGTGGGCATGCGTTGTCCTCCTGTTGATCAGGCGTAGCGCGCCACGGGCAGGGTTTCAATCCGCTGTACCTGTTCCTGGGGTTGCGATGAACACGCCGATCATGCGGCCAGGGCTCCCACGTCATTCGAGCCTTGTGTCCCATGCAATCGTCAGACGATTGATTTTGGTCGCCATTTCTGATGATGATTTTTAGAGCAAATCAAATCAGCGGTCCCAGCGCCCAGGCGTGTGGGATGTACTGCAGATGTGGGAGGTCTTGGCGATGAGCAATTCCGGACAGGACAAAACGAAGCTGCGTTCGCGGCAATGGTTCAACAATCCCGACAATCCGGGGATGACGGCGCTCTATCTCGAGCGCTATCTCAACTATGGTCTGACGCGCGAGGAGCTGCAGTCGGGCAAGCCGATCATCGGCATTGCGCAGACCGGGTCGGATCTTTCGCCCTGCAACCGCCATCACATCGAACTCGCCAAGCGCACCCGTGAGGGCATCCTGGCCGCTGGCGGCGTGGTCATGGAATTCCCCGTCCATCCGATCCAGGAAACGGGCAAGCGCCCCACAGCCTCGCTGGATCGCAATCTCGCCTATCTCGGCCTTGTTGAGGTGCTTTACGGCTATCCGCTCGACGGCGTGGTGCTGACCACAGGTTGCGACAAGACGACACCCGCCTGCATCATGGCGGCGGCGACGGTGAACATTCCCTCCATCGTGCTGTCCGGCGGACCTATGCTGAACGGCTGGTTCCACGGCGAGCGCACCGGTTCCGGCACCGTCGTGTGGAAGGCGCGCGAGCTCCTGGCGGAAGGCAAGCTCGACTACGAGCAGTTCATCGAGCTCGTGGCGTCATCGGCCCCGTCGGTCGGCCACTGCAACACCATGGGCACGGCTTCTACGATGAATTCGCTGGCCGAGGCGCTCGGGATGAGCCTGCCGGGCTGCGCGGCGATCCCGGCGCCCTACCGTGAGCGTGGCCAGATCGCCTACGAGACCGGAAAGCGGATCGTCGAGATGGTGTGGGAGGATCTGAAGCCCTCAGACATCATGACGCGCGAGGCCTTCGAGAACGTGATCGTGGTGAATTCGGCCATCGGCGGCTCGACAAACGCCCCTGTTCACATCAATGCCATTGCCAGGCACATCGGTGTTGAGCTCAATGTGAAGGACTGGGAGACCGTCGGCCACGAGGTGCCGCTCCTGGTCAATCTCCAGCCGGCCGGGAAGTACCTCGGCGAGGAGTACCACCGCGCCGGCGGGGTGCCCGCGGTCGTCAACGAGCTGATGAAGCATGGGCTCATCCACGAAAACGCATTGACCGTCAACGGCCGCGCCATCGGTGACAATTGCCGTGACCGCGCAGCGACGGACGCCGACGTGATCCGCAGCTTCGAGACGGCGCTGATGCAGGATGCCGGCTTCATCGTGCTGTCGGGCAACCTGTTCGATTCCGCCATCATGAAGACCAGCGTCATCTCGGATGAATTCCGCGATCGCTACCTGAAGAACCCGAACGATCTCAACGCCTTCGAGGGCAAGGCCTTCGTCTTCGACGGCCCGGAGCAGTATCACAAGCTCATCGATGACGAATCGCTGGGTATCGACGAGCATTCCGTCCTGTTCATGCGCGGCGCCGGGCCGATCGGCTATCCCGGCGCGGCTGAGGTCGTGAACATGCAGGCGCCGGCCTATCTCCTGAAGCGGGGCATCACGTCGCTGCCCTGCATCGGCGATGGCCGTCAATCGGGCACCTCGGGTTCGCCGTCGATCCTCAATGCCTCGCCGGAGGCGGCCGCCGGCGGTGGCCTCGCTATTCTCAAAACCGGCGACAGGGTGCGCATCGATCTGGAGAAGCGCAGCGCCAACATCCTCATCTCTGACGCGGAAGTGGCGGAGCGGCATGAGGCGCTGGCGAAGGCGGGAGGCTACAAGTACCCCGGCAGCCAGACGCCGTGGCAGGAAATCCAGCGCGGCATCGTGGATCAATTGTCCGAGGGGATGGTGCTGAAACCCGCGGTCAAATACCAGCGGGTTGCCGAGACCTACGGCGTTCCGCGCGATAACCACTGACCGCATCGGCCATGCCGCGGGCGCGTGCGCCCGCGGTGGCCAAAGGTTTTGCCTGTAGGTCTCGTAACGAGTTGCGCGCCCAGTGCAAGGCGCCCTTGTCCTGATGGTGTTGCTGCGGGCTTGGAGCTGTGCTTCATCCGTGGGTAGGCAGCGTCAGGCGGGGCGCTTGTCGCGTTACAGGGATGCGCTGCGGCTCGCGCCGGTCGCGTCTCTTCATTGAAGCACCGATCGTCACGGACGAATCGGTCGAAGCGACACACAATGTGGGAGGGGGCCGTGACCACAACCGTTCAGCAGCGGCGCCGGACTTTGCGCAAGCTCCATGAGACGAACGGCATCTTCGTCATGCCGCATCCATGGGACATCGGCACGGCGCGCTATCTCCAGCACCTCGGCTTCAAGGCCCTGTCGACGACCAGCGCGGGCATCGCATTCTCGCAAGGGTTTCCCGACACGGAATGGGCGGTGCCCCGGGACATGATGCTTGATCACATCCGGGAGATCGTGGATGCGACGCATCTGCCTGTCAGCGCGGATTTCGAGGCCGGCTATGCCCATGAGCCTGAAGGTGTCGCCTCAAACGTGCGCCTGTGCATGGCGACAGGTGCCGCCGGCCTGACGCTCGAAGACCTGACGAATGATGCCAATCGTCGCCTCTATCCTGTCGAGCTCGCAGCCGAGCGTATTGCTGCGGCTCGGTCGGCGATCGACGATGTCGCGGCGGGCGCCGTCCTGACAGCATCGACAGAGAGCCTCCAGGTTGCTGAGGATGCCTTCGACGACGCTTTGCGCCGTCTCGTCGCCTATGCCGAGGCGGGAGCCGATTGCCTCTACGCGCAGGGAATTCTTTCGCGCGAGCAGATCGCGACGCTGGTCAAGGCCATAGCGCCGAAGACCTTGCAGATCCTCGTGCCGAGTCACGCGCCCTTCACCATGAAGGAGCTGGAGGACCTCGGCGTAAGGTGCATCAGCGGTGGTTCTGGTCTTTGCCGCGTGGCTTGGGGCAGCTTCATGCAGTCCGCGCGCAAGCTGTCGCAGGGCAGCCTGGAGATCTATGGCGCAGCTGTTCCGTTCCCGGAGATCAACGGCTTCTTCCGGCAGGACCTTGCCAAGGGGCGCCGCAAGGCATGACATCGTCGGGCATAGATGCGGGGTCCGCGGTTCAACCCGCCGAGGGTGCTCCCCAGCGAGTGGTTCTGCCTGGCCGCTATTGTCGTCTGGAGCCCCTCGATACGGCACGCCATGCGGCGGATCTCTGGCGGGCGCTGGCCGGTCACGATCGGCTATGGGACTATCTCATGCAGGAGCCGTTCGCCGATGAGGCGAGTTTCACGGCCTATGTGGCGGAGCGCGAAGCGAGACCTGATCCGCTGTGCTATGTGGTGGTCGATGCCGGCACGGGTAAGGCGGTGGGGTGGGCGTCGCTGATGGAGATCCGCCCGCAGCAGGGTGTCATCGAAGTCGGCAATGTGCTGTTCTCGCCGCTTCTGCAGCGGACACCCATGGCGACCGAGGCGATCGCCCTGCTCGCGGGCTACGTCTTCGATAGACTCGGCTATCGCCGTTTCGAATGGAAGTGCAACGCCCTGAACGCCCCTTCGCGGCGGGCGGCGCAGCGTTTTGGCTTCACCTTCGAGGGGATTTTTCGCCAGCATATGATCGTGAAGGGGCGGAATCGCGACACCGCATGGTTCGCCATGCTCGACAGCGAATGGCCAGCCTGCCGCGCAGCCTTCGCGGCTTGGCTCGACCCCGGCAATTTCGATGCGAAGGGCATGCAGCTCCGTTCGCTGGCGGCGATCCGGGAAAGCCAGTGAACGGCCTCGCCGTACGCTTGGCGACCACCACCGACCATGCGGCGGCGCTCGCCCTGCAGCACGCGGCCTTTGCCCGGAACAGGGAGCTGCTCCATGCCGAGCCGCTGCCTCTGCTCGCCGACTATGATGCAATCTTTGCCGATGGCGAGACGTGGGAGATATGGCTCGCCCTTATGGGGGAACGGCTCGCCGGCGCGCTTATCCTGACGCCGCGACAAGACGATCTCTTCATATGGAGTATCGCGACCGACCCCGCTTTCCAGGGGAGGGGCGTGGGGAAGGCGCTGCTGGCCCATGCGCTGGTGCGGGCGCGCGCCCTGAAGCTCCCATGCCTGCGACTATGTACCGGGCGGGCGCTCGCCGACAATGTAGCTTGGTACGCGAGGGCGGGCTTTGTGACTGAACGGGAAGAGATAATGCCGGACCGTGTCCTCGTGCATATGGCGAAGACACTGGCTACATCGTGAGATGGGGAGGAGACTGGGAATGGCGGGACGTCTTTCGAACAAAGTGTGTCTGGTGACAGCTGCCGGCCAGGGGATCGGCCGATCATGTGCCGCGTTGTTCGCGCGCGAGGGCGCAACGGTCATTGCGACCGATCTCGATGCTGCCAAGCTGGCGGGTCTCGACGAAGCGACCTGCCGTCCGCTCGACGTCCGATCGACTGAGGCCGTCGAGGCTCTGGCCAAAGAGATCGGGCCGATCGACGTGCTCCTGAACGCCGCAGGCTTCGTGCACCACGGCAGCGTGCTCGAATGTTCGGAAGCGGACTGGGATTTTTCGTTCGATTTGAACGTCAAGTCCATGCACAGGACCATCCGCGCCTTCATCCCGGGCATGTTGGAGAAGGGCAAGGGCTCGATCATCAATATCGCATCCGGCGCCTCGTCCGTGCGCGGCATCCCCAATCGCTATGTCTATGGGGCCTCGAAGGCTGCGGTCGTCGGCCTGACCAAAGCGGTCGCGGCGGATTTCATCAAGCGCGGCATCCGTGCCAACGCGATTTGCCCGGGCACCATCGAATCGCCCTCGCTGGACGATCGCATCGCATCCCTGGCCGCACAGACAAACCAGACCATCGAGGCGGTACGGCAGGCCTTCATCGATCGCCAGCCGATGGCGCGGCTCGGCACGGCTGACGAAATCGGTTGGCTCGCCGTCTATCTCGCCTCGGACGAGGCGAGTTACACCACAGGCCAGGTGCATCTGGCTGACGGTGGCTTCGCGCTTTGACCCTTTTTGCCGCCTCGTGTGGCGGCGGGGACAAGCCGGGCGGACCTTCCGCCCGGCTTTCTTGTCTTGATCAGCCCTTCCGGGGCCACGGTGTCTCCACGACCGGCGTCACCGGTCCTTTGCCCGCGAACCATGAGACGATGTTGTCCACGACGAGCTGACCCATGGCGTCGCGGGTGTGGTGGGTCGCCGAGCCGACATGCGGCAGCAGCACCACATGGTCCATGGCGATGAGTTCCGCGGGGACATCCGGCTCTTTCTCGAAGACGTCGAGACCGGCCGACAGGATGGTGCCGTCAGCCAGAGCCTTGATGAGCGCCTTTTCATCGATGACGGTGCCGCGTGCGACATTGATGAGGATGCCGTTCGATCCGAGCGCCGTGAGGACTTCGGCATTGACGATCTTGTCCGTCTCCTTGCCGCCGGGAATGACCACGATCAGGATGTCGACGGCCTTGGCGAGGCCGACCAGGCTATCGAAATATTCGTAGGGCACGTCGCCTTGCGGCTTGCGGCCGTGATAGGCGACCGAAAGGTTGAAGGCTTCGCAGCGCTTCGCGATGGCCTTGCCGATGCGGCCGAGGCCGAGGATGCCGACTTTCCGGCTGGCCAGTGTCGCGGTGAGTGGATAGGCCTTCTCCAGCCAGTGGCCGGCCCGCAGATAGCGATCGGCCTGGGGAAGCTCGCGGACAGTGGACAGCAGGAGACCGAGGGCGAGGTCGGCGACTTCGTCGCTCAGCACGTCCGGCGTATTGGTGACGAGGACGCCTTTCTTGGCGGCATGGGCGGCGTCGATCTTGTCGTAGCCGACACCGAAGCTTGAAATGATCTCGAGAGCGGGCAGCTTGTCGATGAGTGCCGCGTTGACCGCGCTGCCGGCGGCGATACCGCGAATGCGACCGCCGATATCAGCGAGCAGGGCGTCTTGGTCGGCAGCCTCCCAAAGGTTGTGGACCGTGAAGCGACCGCTCAGGCTCTTGGCCACGATAGGCTGCAAGGGTGCGGTCATCAAAAGCTCCACGGCACCTGCTCCACCGTTCGTCGTTACCTCACTCACTGATCGTCTCCTCGTTGACGCGTTTGGGATTACATCGGGCCGTGACCCTGGGCAGGCTTCAAACCCATGAATCCTGGTCTTGCCGACCGCACCATGCCCAAACTTCGAGCCTGGCGCGAGTCCCACGGATCGCCTGATTCCTGTCGCGCGGAAAGCGCTGTAGGCAGATTTGTCAGATTATTGAAATTCGTCGTTGTGATAGCTAGCCTAGCCATTGCATGATCCCTAGCATGGGCATGCGTGGTGCATGTATGGTCTTCTCTTGAGAAGGCCCAGCGAAACGCGGCCGTAACAGCGGCAAGTGGAGGAAGCAGTCAAAGATGGCATCCGTAGAAATCAGAGAGGTCCGTAAGGCCTATGGCGCGACGCCTGTCATCCACGGGGTATCGATTGATATCACGGACGGCGAATTCGTCATTTTGGTCGGACCGTCCGGCTGCGGCAAGTCGACCCTCCTGCGCATGGTCGCTGGCCTTGAGAGCGTTACGGGCGGCGAGATCCGCATCGGCGAACGCGTGGTGAACAATGTCCCGCCGAAAGAGCGCGACATCGCCATGGTGTTCCAGAACTACGCCCTGTATCCGCACATGACCGTTGCGGACAACATGGGCTTTTCGCTGAAGCTCAAGAATGCCCCCAAGGCTGAGATCCAGCAGCGTGTGAACCGCGCCGCGGAGATCCTGGGCCTGACCAAGCTGCTGGATCGCTATCCGCGTCAGCTCTCGGGCGGCCAGCGTCAGCGCGTCGCCATGGGCCGCGCCATCGTGCGCGATCCGCAGGTCTTCCTCTTCGACGAGCCGCTGTCGAACCTCGACGCCAAGCTGCGCGTCCAGATGCGCACGGAGATCAAGGAGCTGCACCAGCGGCTCAAGACCACGACGGTCTACGTGACCCACGACCAGATCGAGGCCATGACCATGGCCGACAAGATCGTCGTGATGCACGACGGCATCGTCGAGCAGATGGGCGCGCCGCTCGATCTCTATGACCGTCCTGCGAATCTGTTCGTGGCCGGCTTCATCGGTTCGCCTTCGATGAACTTCATCAAGGGCAAGATCGTTTCCGACGGGACCCCGCGTGTTGTCACTGAAGGTGGTGTTTCGCTGCCGGTGAAGGAGGTTCCACAGGGGTCCGACGGGCGTCCTGTGGTCTACGGCATCCGCCCGGAGCACTTCATCATCGATTCCGAGAAGGGTATTCCTGCCGAGGTCGCGGTCGTCGAGCCAACCGGTTCGGAAACCCAGGTCTTCGCCAAGCTCGGCGGGCAGGATATCGTGGGTGTGTTCCGTGAGCGCGTGACGGTCGGTCCCGGGGACAGGCTTCCCCTGTCTCCCGACCCCGCCCTCGTTCACCTGTTCGATCAGGAAACGGGCAACCGGATCTGAGGCAACAAGGGGCATCGCGACAACGCGGTGCCCTTTTTCTTGGCAGGTACCGTCTTCGCTAGTTTTTTTGGTCTTTCTTGGCGAGCGAGACCTGCACGGGTGTGCCTGTCGGACATCATAGGAGGACCTTTACGCGTAGAGCGCGATGCATGTGTGCGCCTGAACCTGGAACACCAGGCAGAGCGTGGTTCAAGCTGGGCTCTGGGGCTTCCAACAGCATTGGGAAAGGAATTGCCGGCGCGGAGAATTTCAAGAATTGGGGAGGGCAGGCGGCGCCGGCTTGAAACGGCTGCTTTCCGTGGAGGAAAAGCTGATGACGATTTCAAGGCGCGATCTCATGATTGCGGGTGGCGGCTTGGCCGCGAGCGCCGCAGGGTTGCCGTTGCTCGGCACCCCATCATTTGCACAAAGTTCTAACTACGAGCCGGAGAAGGGAGCATCGCTGCGCGTTTTGCGCTGGTCGCCATTTGTGAAAGGCGAGGAAGACGCCTGGCTCGCCAATACCAAGAAATTTACGGAGGCGACGGGGGTCGAGGTTCGTATCGACAAGGAAAGCTGGGAGGACATCCGCCCCAAGGCCGCGGTTGCCGCCAATGTCGGGTCGGGTCCGGACATTGTCTGGGTGTGGTTCGACGATGCTCAGCAGTATCCCGACAAGCTGCTCGATGTAACAGACTTCGCCAATGCGCTCGGCACCAAGTATGGTGGCTGGTACGAGGGCCTGGAAGGCTACGCCAAGCGTGACGGGCGCTTCATCGCCGTACCGCTGGCGGCCATTGGCAATGCGGTCTGCTATCGCGACAGCTGGGTCAAGGAAGCTGGCTTCTCCACCTTCCCCGACAAGACAGACGCATTCCTCGAGATGTGCAAGGCCTTGAAGGCCAAGGGGCACCCGGTGGGATTCACGCTGGGCCACGGCGTCGGTGACGGCAACAACTTCTGCCATTGGGTGCTGTGGAGCCATGGCGGCAAGATGGTGGATGAGAGCGGCAAGGTCGTCATCAATAGTCCCGAGACGATCGCCGCGCTGAAATTCGTGCGCGAACTCTATCCCACCTTCATCGCGGGTACGGAGAGCTGGCTCGACGTCAACAACAACCGCGCCTTCCTCGCCGGCGAGATCTCGGTGACCGCCAACGGCGTGTCGCTCTACTACGCGGCCGCCAACGACGCGAAGCTGAAGGACATGGCTGCGGATATTCGCACCACCAACTTCCCTGTCGGTCCCGTGGGCAAGAAGGTCGAACTGCATCAGACGACATCAGCGGTGATCTTCAAATATTCGAAGTTCCCGAAGGCCGCGCTCGCCTATCTCCAGTTCATGTATGACAAGCCGCAGTTTGACGCCTGGATCACCGGCGCCAGCGCCTATTGCTGCCAGCCGCTGAAGGCTTTCGCCTCCAATCCGGTCTGGACGTCCACGCCTATCCACGCGCCCTATGCGCTGGCTTCGGAGACGCTCCGGCCTAATGGCTATGCCGGCCCGCTCGGCTATGCTTCGGCTGCCTGTATGGCCGATTACATTGTGGTCGACATGGTGGCGGAGGCAGCGACCGGCCAGCGGACGCCTGAAGAGGCCGCCAAGCGTGCCGAGACCCGCGCCAACCGCTACTACAAGGTCTGAGGCGGACGCGTTTCGCTGATTGGCGAAAGAAGCGGGGGCCGTTGCGCCCCCGCGAACGACGGTAGGATTGCTGTCTCACTTGAGGCGTGCCGCGGGCGGGCGGCGCGGCTAACCCTATGTCTCTGCGCGCTTGATCCAGCCTTACTGGACGACACAGCGGCCCTGGGCGGCAAGTGCGCGTGAATGGCCGGTGAGCCGACGCTCCGGCTCCCAACCGAATGGCTCTGGCCGACAGGACGAATTCAAGGAGCGACACATGAGTATCGCCATCACCAGAAGCGAGGCGGGGAGGCCGACGCGACTGTTCGATCTCAGCCAGGGGCGAAATGTCCTTGGCCTCCTGTTCATGCTTCCCGCCGCAGTCTTTCTCCTGGTGTTTCTCACCTATCCGCTCGGGCTCGGCGTGTGGCTCGCCTTTACCGACACACGTATTGGCCGGGCAGGGGTCTTCATCGGTCTGGAGAACTACATATCGCTTTGGGGCGACCACGTGTTCTGGTTGTCGGTGTTCAACACTGTCCTCTACACCGTCGCCGCGTCGATCCTGAAATTCGCGCTGGGTCTGTGGCTTGCGCTGATCCTGAACGAGCATCTGCCGTTCAAGGCCTTCTTCCGCGCTATCGTGCTGCTGCCGTGGGTGGTGCCCACCGTGCTGTCAGCCATTGCCTTCTGGTGGATCTTCGACGCGCAGTTCTCGATCATCTCGTGGCTGCTCATCAAGATCGGCCTGATCGACACGCCCATCAATTTCCTCGGCGATTCCACCAATGCGCGGGCCTCGGTGATCGCCGCCAATGTCTGGCGCGGCATTCCCTTCGTGGCGATTTCGCTTCTGGCCGGCCTGCAGACTATCCCGCAATCCCTGCATGAGGCGGCGACCCTCGACGGGGCATCCGGCTGGCAACGCTTCCGCAACATCACCCTGCCGATGCTGACACCCATCATCGCCGTGGTGATGACCTTCTCGGTGCTGTTCACCTTCACCGATTTCCAGCTCATCTACGTGCTCACTCGTGGCGGTCCACTGAATGCCACGCATCTGATGGCAACGCTGAGCTTCCAGCGCGCCATTCCGGGTGGCCTGCTCGGTGAGGGCGCGGCGATTGCGGTCGCCATGATCCCCTTCCTGCTAACGGCCATCCTGTTCAGCTATTTCGGCCTGCAGCGTCGCCGCTGGCAACAGGGCGGGGCTGACTGATGACGCGCGCGGTGTTCAAGGACATGTCCTTGAAAAATGCGAAGCGGCTTTTCCAGAGCCGCATAGAAGCGAAGAGATCGGGCGTTTTCGCGGTTTCGGGCCAGCGGAAATGCTCCGGATTTGAAGAAAGGTGAAGCCGATGGCCGTTGCATCAGCCGCCAAGATTTCAGCATCAGAGACCGGCGATGAAGGCGGTATGCGCTATCTCGACCGGTTGCCACGTCGGGTTGCACTGGTTTATCTGCCGCTTTTCGTCTTCATGATCGTTCTTCTATTTCCATTTTATTGGATGGCGATCACGGCGATTAAGCCCAATTATCAGCTCACGGACTACAACAACTACAGCCCATTCTGGGTTGTGGGGCCAACATTCGATCACATCCGCTATCTTCTGTTCGAGACCTCGTATCCAGGTTGGCTCTGGAACACTGTTGTCATCTCCGTGGCCGCGACCTTCGTCTCGCTGGCGACTTCGGTGTTCGCGGCCTATGCGATCGAGCGGCTGCGTTTCACGGGTGCGAAAGTCGTGGGGCTTGCCATCTTCCTCGCCTATCTCGTGCCGCCGTCGATCCTGTTCATTCCGCTTGCCCTGATGGTCTTCGGCTTCGGAATCTACGACACCAAGCTCGCCCTGATCTTCACTTATCCCACCTTCCTCGTGCCGTTCTGCACGTGGCTTCTGATGGGATATTTCCGCTCCATTCCTTATGAGCTGGAGGAATGTGCGCTGATCGACGGGGCCTCGCGCTGGCAGATCCTGACGCGGATCCTTCTGCCTCTCTCCATTCCTGGCCTCATTTCGGCTGGAATCTTTGCCTTCACGCTGTCGTGGAACGAATTCATCTACGCTCTCACCTTCATCCAGTCATCGGAGAACAAGACCGTTCCGGTTGGCGTCCTGACGGAACTCGTGCGCAGCGACGTCTATGAATGGGGCTCGCTGATGGCCGGGGCGCTGATCGGCTCCCTGCCGGTGGTGATCCTCTATTCCTTCTTCGTCGAGCACTATGTCTCGTCGATGACCGGGGCGGTCAAGGAATGACGTTTGACCGCGCGGCGGCTCGCCGTCGCTGCGCGATCACGCGCTCGCGGTAGATGAGATAAAGGCCGGAGGCGACGACGATGGCGGCGCCCACGATGGTGTAGGCGTCCGGCACGGCGTTGAAGATGAGATAGCTGAACAGCGTAACCCACAGGAGATGAGTATAGCTGAAAGGCGCGATCACCGGTGCCGGCGCATGCCGGAAGGCCAGAATGAGGAACCAGTGTCCCAGCGCTCCGGCAAGGCCACAGATCGCCATCACCAGCCAGACAAGCGCCGACGATGGCGTCGTCCAGATAAAAGGCATGATCGGTGTCAGCACGACGATACCGACAACCCCGGAATAGACCATCGTGGTCTCGGGCGAATCCCGTGAGGCGAGCATGCGCGTGCTCAGGGTGTACCAGGCACCACAGAAGGCGCTGGCTATGGCGAGGAGCACGGCGGGCTGGAAGCCTCCCAACCCCGGGCGGGTGATGATGAGCACGCCGATGAAGCCCACCGCGATGGCGGCGAGGCGGCGAGGCCCGGCCCATTCGCCGAGCACCGGGCCGGCTAGCAAGGCCACCATGAGCGGGCTCGAAAAGGCGATCGCTGCCACCTCCGGCAGTCCGAGATAGGCAAGCGCAAAGAAATTCAGGCCGGTCGACATGAGCAGCAGGGTGGAGCGCGCCGCCTGGAGTTTGGGGGCTTTGGTCCGGAACACCCCTGGCCGCGTCCAGGGGTTCAAGAGTGCCAGAACGAAGATCACGCTTCCGAAATAGCGAACCCAGGCGGTTTGCAGGGGATCGAAATACTGGTTGAGCCACTTGGCCGAGGTGTCGATGCAGGCAAAGCCCAGGACCGACGTCAGGCCAAGGCCGATGGCGACGAGCGTGCTTCCCGTGACTGGGGCTGGCCTGGCTGGCGGCGCGGTGGAAGATGGACCGTTGCGCGGGTCCGGCTCGGCCATCACGGTTACCGCCTCGCCGTTTTTTGCGGGGTGGGGCTTCAATAAAGCGGTCACAGCGCTGCGAACTCTCAAGACAAGGCTCGCAGCTATGATTGCGGCTCCTGAACGACGGAGTCTGCTATCCAGACCAGCGAAGTGCCAATATGCCGTTACATTAATCTATCGCGACACTGTTCGCGACTTCGCGGACTGCAAGGCTCGTCTGCGCAACATGCAGCCTCAACTTGGGAAGCCCGCCGCTTGGGCAGGCCACCGCTGGCGCTTCGCTCCCACTTATGCAGCGACAGGATCATCCAGATCGGCGTCGTCATCCTCGTCGCCGGGCAGCGATTTGTCGCTCGATCCCTTGTCGGCTAAGTTTTTCGCCATTTTCCGCAGCAGCTTGCGGACACGTTTGCGATCCTTGCTGTCGAGATCGTCGAGCAGTTGTTCCTCTGTGTCGCGCCAGAGGGCGTCGATAGCCGCGACTTTTTCCAGGCCTTGCCGCGTCAAGCTGACGATAATGATGCGGGCGTCACCAGGCTCTGTCCGCCGCTCGACGAGCCCTTGCGCCGCCAGGCGCGCGACGGTTTTCGACGCCGTCGGCGGCTTCACGCGCAGGAGTTCCGCCAATTCACCCATCGTTGCGGGCTCGCCGGAGGCAAGCGCCTGAAGGACCTGCTCCTGGCCGGGAAACAGCCCCATTGAAGAAAGCCGTTCGCCGATACGGCTGCGGTGGAGGCGCGCGGCATAGACGAGGGCCCAGCCTATGCTCTTGGCGACGGGATGCTTCATGGGCCTGGTCTCTCCTCAGCGGGCGGAATCATCAGGTCGATCGGCATTGCCGCATAAATATTGCCGTCGAAATAATGGGCGCCTTGTGATGACGTTGCAATGACAATCGGCCGTGGGACTGCACCGTTTTGACCAGGCTGAGCCGCCACAAGACCGCCTGTTCTTGTGTGCTATCGGAATGGTCGCTATTGCAAACGTTCGAGCAAAAGGATCGGGTCATGCTTCCATCTCCCTTCTGGGCGGATCTGACGACCACGGATTTCGGCCGCGCGGCGATGGAAGACGTGACGGCCATCCTGCCGGTGGCAGCGGTGGAGCAGCATGGTCCGCATCTGCCGCTCGGCACCGATGCGATGATCATGGAGGGTTATGTCGCGCGGGTCGTGGCCGCTTTGCCGGCTGATCTCACAGTCTCATTCCTGCCGACTCAAACCGTCGGCCACTCGCCGGAGCATCTTGCCTTCTCCGGCACGCTCACCTTGTCCGCCGAAGCGGCTATCGCGGCCTGGCGCGGTATAGGCGAGAGTGTCTATCGGGCAGGCTGCCGCAAGCTCGTTATCGTGTCGTCCCACGGGGGGAACTCACCCGTCGTCGACATCGTGGCGCAGAGCCTGCGTGCAAATTGGGGGCTGACGGTCGTCACCGTATCCTGGCAGCGGTTCGGGTATCCCGCCGGGCTGTTCGATCCGGCCGAGATCCGCCATGGCATTCACGGCGGCGATATCGAAACGTCCCTGATGCTGGCTTTCCATCCCGACAAGGTGCGCATGGGTGAGGCGATGGCCTTCCCTTCGCTCACGGCGGACATGGAGCGGGACCACACCTGGCTGCGTCACCCACGGCCGGCTGGCTTTGCGTGGATGGCGCAAGATCTCAATCCGGCCGGTGTCGTCGGCGACGCAGCGGCCGCCACGGCCGCGAAAGGGGAGGCCGCGGCCGCCCACGGCGTCGCTGCCTTCATCGCGCTGCTGCGCGAGGTGCAGAACTTTTCTCTGTAGAACAGTCGGCCGTTCAGCGAGCGCTGGAGCCGCTGCGTGCGCCAAGCGCGGCGTTGTCCACGGGCGCTGTCACGCAACGCCCGAGATGCACGCCGCGATCACCTCATTCGGCCTTCCAGGGGAAGATCCACGTTTCGGTCAGCGCGCGGTTGCCAGAGCGGAGGAACGCGCGGATGTCCACCTGCTGCCCGGGCTCCACCTCAATGTCGATGGCGGCGCGCAAGCCCCGCACCTTCGGGTTAGGCACGAGATAGGTGCGCACCACGCGCCCTGCCGACAGGGAGGCGTCGATCTCGACGAGATTGGGATCGCGCGCGAAATAGGCCAGGTCATCGCCCGCGAAATCAATCAGGAAGCGTCGTGTGCCGGGTTTCACCTCTTCCGGCGAGCCGGCGGCCTTCGGCTTCGTCTGGTAGGTGTTCAGCGCCCGTCCGCCCGGGTGGAGCTGGTCGGCATTGCCGAGTGAAGTGATGCGGTAGCGGTAGACGAGCGTCTGCCCGGGCTCGGCGGGGGTGCGCGGCACCCAGCTCGCGACGATATTGTCGTTCGTTTCCTCATTGGTCGGAATCTCGACCAGCTCGACATGGCCTTCGCCCCAGTTGCCGCGGGGCTCGACCCAGTAGCCGGGCCTGAGCTCATAGTTCAGGTCGAGATCCTGATAGTGCTCGAAGATCCGGTCGCGCTGCAGCAGGCCGAAGCCGCGCAGGTTGTTGTCCACGAAGGCCGAGGTGGCGAGCTCGCGCGGGTTGCGGAGCGGGCGCCAGATCCATTCGCCAGTGCCGGAGTGAATGAGCAGTCCGTCCGAATCATGCAGCTCGGGACGATACTCGTCGAGGAAACGCCGGTCGTTCTCACCCACGTAATACATCGACGTAAGCGGCGCGATGCCGAGCTTGTTGATCGTCTTGCGCGGAAAGAGCGTCGCGGTGACGTCGACCACAGTTTCCTTCGAGGGATAGACGAGGAACTGGAAGGCTCCGGTGACGGATGCGCTGTCGAGCAGCGCATAGATCACGACACGGTCCGCGCCGGGGGCGGGATTGTCGATCCAGAATTCGCGGAAGAAGGGGAATTCCTCTTCGCCGCCCGCGTTGATCGCCAAGCCGCGCGCGGAAAGGCCATAGCGCTGGTCGCGGCCGAGGAAGCGGAAGTAGCTCGCGCCGAGAAAGGCGATGAGCTCGTCATGCACACGCGGATCGTTGAGAGGGTAATGAAGCCGGAAGCCGGCGAAGCCCGTGTTGACCGGCAACGGCTTGTCGAACTTGTTGCGTCCATAGTCGAAGAGCTGAGCCGAATAAGGAACCGGGGTCGGCACGCCCTCGCGAATGATGTTGACCGTCACCGGCCGCTTGAACAGGAAGCCGGGATGGAACATCTGCATGCGGAACTGTCCGCCACCCTGCGCGAGCAGGGAACGCTCCGGGCGGAAGCGGATGTCGCGGTAGCCATCATAATCCAGGCGGGAGAGCGGTTCCGGCAAGGGAGGCGGATTGGGCTCGAACGGCACGGCTCCAAGCTCGCGCGCCCGGCGGACCACATCGTCATAGACGAACTGAGGGGTCGTTTGCGGCGGTGCGCTCCCGGAAGGCTGGTCGGTGGAAGCGGGAGGCGTCTGGGCCAACACCATGGCGGGGGAGAGCACGGCGGTAGCGGACATCAGTTCGAGAAGGCGGCGGCGCGACAGTTTTTTCATAAGGCCCAAACGTTGGAAGCGACCGTTTCGATGATCGCACATCTAATAACAATCAGAGGCGCATTCCATCAGATTTCGCGGGATAGTGAAGGCCTCTTGAGGCCGTGATAGGGCAGGACACCCGCCCGTAAAATTTTTCCGTTTTTTCTCATTCGCCCCTTGAGGTTAGAGGCGAACCACTCTATGTACCGCTCTGCCCTATTTCGCACGTGCCTGTGGCCGTGTGCTAGTCGGTGGGCATCCGGACAAGAGGCCGGACAGCCGCCCGGAACGTCAGGCCCTCGGGTCTTCGTTCCGAACACTTGACTGGCAGCCGGAGGCGAAACCGGCGCACCCCGTTCTCAAGCGGGGGACGCGGCTTAAAGCAACGACGGAACGGGCTTTTTTGGTCTCTGCCGGCTTTCCAAAGGCCGGCCCGGGCTACCGAAGAGGCTTGTCCTTCATTGCCGGGCGTGCGGAGGGAATCTTCCCATCCAATCCAAGGCAGCACGGTCGGTTAACAGCCGTCACCGTCGTCGCGTCTCCACCACGCGTCGGCGTGGATAGCTGTCTCCGCATCATGCCGGGTGCACGACGCGCCCCCTTTGATTTTTTGGGAGAGTGCCATGACAGAGCGCATTCGCGAATTCCTGCGTAACCGACGCGAAGACGGCCCCTGCCTGGTCGTCGATCTCGATGTCGTGCGCGATAACTATATGGCTTTTGCCAGGTCGCTGCCTGACAGCCGCGTGTTCTACGCGGTGAAGGCCAATCCTTCGCCGGAAGTGCTCTCGCTGCTCGCTTCGCTCGGCTCATCCTTCGACACGGCCTCGGTCGTGGAGATCGAGATGGCGCTGGCTGCCGGCGCGACGCCCGACCGCATCTCCTTCGGCAACACCATCAAGAAGGAGCGCGATGTCGCGCGTGCCTTCGAGTTGGGTGTGCGGCTGTTCGCTGTCGATTGCGCGGCCGAGGTCGAGAAGATCGCGCGCGCCGCTCCGGGTTCGAAGGTGTTCTGCCGCATCCTCTGCGACGGTGCCGGCGCCGAATGGCCGCTGTCCCGCAAGTTCGGCTGCGAGCCCTCGCTCGCGGTCGAGGTGCTGGAGCACGCCCATCATCTCGGCCTCGAGGCTTATGGTGTCTCCTTCCACGTCGGATCCCAGCAGGGCAATCCGCATGCCTGGGATCAGGCGCTTGCCTCGGCGGCAGGTGTGTTCCGTGCCTGCGCCGAGCGCGGTATCCATCTGTCGATGGTCAATCTCGGCGGTGGTTTCCCGGCTAAGTATCTGCGCGATGTTCCCGCGGTGGAGACTTACGGGTCGTCGATCTTCGAAGGTCTGATGCGCCATTTCGGCAATGCCATTCCCGAGACGATCATCGAGCCCGGCCGCGGCATGGTGGGCAACGCCGGCATCATCGAGGCCGAAGTCGTCCTGGTGTCGACGAAGAGCGCAGAAGAAGACGTGCGTTGGGTCTACCTGGACATCGGCAAGTTCGGTGGCCTGGCGGAGACCATGGACGAGGCGATCCGCTATCCCATCCGCACGCCGCGCGATGGCGACGAGACCACTGACTGCATCATCGCCGGCCCGACCTGCGATTCGGCTGACGTGCTCTATGAGCGTACGCCCTATGCGCTGCCGGTCAGTCTCACCATCGGCGACAAGGTGCTGATCGAGGGTACGGGTGCCTACACCACGACCTATTCGGCGGTGGCCTTCAACGGCTTTCCGCCGCTGCGATCGTACCATATCTGAGAGTGCTTCAGGCATGGCCGGCATCGCCGGCCATGCGCTGGGCATCCAGGACGCGGTCGACCGGATGGTCTCGCCGCCTGCTGCCGGCTGGGTCCGGCAGCCAAATTTCCACAACGATGAACAAGAACGACGGGCGCTGGTCTGATGTCATCAGACCGCATTGGACCCGCGGCATCCTGACGGCCGTCACTAGGCTGGCCGGCATGGATGCAGCGGGCTGATGGCGCTCACACGGCGTGTGCGAAGGAGCCACGACCATGATCATGATTCGCGATGAAATCGCCGCTGACATTCCCGCGCGCGAGCTTCTGCTTGACCGGGCCTTCGGGCCGGGCCGCTTCATGAAGACCTGCGAGCGCCTGCGCGAAGGTCGCTTGCCGGCCGGAGGGCTGGCGCTCAGTGCCCTCGAGGACGACGGCACGCTCGTTGGCACGCTGCGCCTGTGGTCAATCACCACGGCGTCAGGCCATGACGCGCTGCTGCTTGGCCCGCTGGCGGTGAGCGCGGACAGCCAAGGTGTTGGACTTGGTACGGCGCTCATGCGCGAGGCGCTTTGCCGCGCCGCTGCCTTCGGCCACGGTGCCGTGCTACTGGTCGGCGACGCGCCCTACTACCGGCGTTTCGGCTTCTCCGCTGTGCAGACGGCGGCGCTGAGCCTGCCGGGCCCTTATGAGCCCGAGCGTTTTCTGGCCTGCGAACTCAGGGCTGGTGCGCTCGCCGGCGGGCATGGCCTGGTTGCGGCTGCCGGTGAGCTGGCGCCGATGCCGATGGAACTTGAGGTTGCGCAGGCTGCGTGATCTATCAGACTGACTATGTGCTACCCAACCGGAGGATCTGGACAACCTTCCGTCCACCCCACGTAACGGCCCTCGGGGCCCAGGAGAGAATGAATGACAGATTGGCCTGTTCACGCCCGTTTCGACGGCCCTATCGTGCTGGTGGGCTTTGGCTCCATCGGTCGGGGTGTCCTGCCACTCCTTGAGCGGCATATCGCGCATGACAAGGCCAAATTCACGATCATCGCGGCCGATAGCGTCAACCGCGCGGTCGCTGACGAGCGGGGCCTGCGCTATATCGAGCGGGCCATCACCGCCGAGAACCTGCGGGAAATTCTCACGCCGCTGCTCTCGCAGGGGCCGGGGCGCGGGCTGATCGTGAACCTGTCGGTCGATGTCTCGTCCGTAGCCATGATGGATTTCGCCAAGGACATCGGTGCCCTCTATATCGATACCGTTGTCGAGCCCTGGGCCGGATTCTACGCCAATCCGAACGCCGGTGTGGCGGAGCGGTCGAATTACGCCCTCCGAGAGAGCTTGCTCGACCTGCGTCGCCGTCGGCCCGGCGGCATAACGGCCGTCAATTGCTGTGGTGCCAACCCTGGCATGGTGTCCTGGCTGGTGAAGCAGGCGCTCGTCAACGTGGCGGCGGACCTCGGCGTGGACGCCGGCGAGCCGGCGAGCCGCGAGGACTGGGCACGTCTCATGCAGCGCGTCGGCGTGAAGGGCATCCATGTCGCGGAACGCGACACGCAGCGTGCCAAGACGCCGCGCCCGCGGGGCATTTTCGTCAACACGTGGTCGGTCGAGGGTTTTGTGGGTGAGGGGCTGCAGCCGGCCGAACTCGGCTGGGGAACCCATGAGAAGGAACTGCCGCCGGAAGGGCGCCATCATGAGAAAGGCTGCGGTGCCGCGATCTACCTGATGCGGCCCGGCGCCGGAACGCGGGTACGTTCCTGGACGCCGACGCCACAGGCTCAGCACGGCTTCCTCATTACGCATAATGAGGCGATCTCGATCGCGGACTATTTCTCGGTTCGCGATGGGGACAAGGTCGCCTATCGCCCGACCTGCCACTATGCCTATCATCCCTGCGACGACGCGGTGCTGTCGCTCGATGAGATGGCCGGCGCGCAGTGGCAGCCGCAGTCGGAATGGCGGATCCTTGAAGAGAGTGAGATCCTGGACGGCATCGACGAACTCGGCGTGCTGCTCTACGGCCATGGCAAGAATGCCTATTGGTACGGGTCACAGCTCTCCGTCGAGGAGGCGCGGAAGCTCGCGCCTTACCACAATGCCACCGGCTTGCAGGTCACCTCTGCGGTGCTGGCCGGTATCGTGTGGATGCTCGAGAACCCGGACCGGGGCATCGTGGAGGCCGATGAGATGGATTACCGGCGGTGCCTTGAGGTGCAGCGACCCTATCTCGGACCGGTCACCGGTGTCTATACGGACTGGACGCCGCTCGAGGATCGCGGTGTCCTGTTTCCGGAGGATCTCGATCGCGATGATCCCTGGCAGTTCAAGAACGTTATTGTGCGCGGATAAAACCAGCGCATAGTGATGGCGTGAATTGTCGCTTTGCCGGAAATAGCGGGTTTTCCTTTGGACAATCCGCAACTTTTCCCCGCCATCCTGATGGCGTGAACAGGGCAGGGTGGAACGGCATCCGGGAGCTTCTCCGCCGTTCCACTGCCCGCAGGGACCGAGTAGACAGATGCCGTTTTTTGACGACTTCTACGCCGATAAGTTGCGCGGAGGGCTGGGCCGCGACGATGCCGAGGCAGTCATCGACCTCAGGGGCAAGGTCCGTCCGGACGCCGAAGCTCATGTCATTGCGCTGCTTGAAGGACGCGGCGGCCGCCCGGTGCACAGCATCGTCATCCTGATCGATCCGGCGTCGGCGACCAGCGGTGAGACCTTGTTCCAGCCCGTTGGGCGCCTGCTGCTGGACGGCAAGCGTCGCGGCGTGGTGGAGAGGCTGCTGCCACTGCCGGCGCGTGATGGCCTTGGCTTCTTCGTGGTTTTCCCCACGAAGAGCTGAAAGCCGGCCTCAAGCGCGTGTGGTCGCCGGGCTTCGCCTGCGGCGATGGAAGGGCTTCGCGAAGGCCCGGATGAAGCCGTAGCCTGCGAAGAAGGCGAGCCCCCCGATCGTGAAGCTCTCCGCGGTCACCGGTGTCGCGGGCTCGAAATCCGCCCAGGTATTGCGCGTGAGGTCCGGGTCAGCGGCCTGCGCGAGGACGACGAGGCGGTGTAGCGGGCCAGCCTCGCGAAAGGCGCGCTGCTGGTCCTCCAGTCGCTCCAGCCGCACCGTGACCTGGGCCATGCTGGCGCCGTGACGCGTCGTGAAGCCGTCGCTGCTCCCCGCCAGCCGCTTCAGGGCCTCGTTCCGGTCGATGCCGGAGGCGCCCGCATCCGCATCGAAACGCTGCATCACAGCCTTGAGTTCGTCGATAGCCCCGCCGAGGCGCTGGCGGTATTGCTGCGCGAACTCGGGCACCTGCGTGCCGGCGACGGCAGCGAGCAGGCCCGTAGCGAGACCAAGCGTTTTGGAGATCATGGCGTTTTCGACATCATGGCCCGATCTTTCAAACGCGAGGTTAAGGAAAGGTATCGGCCAGGTTCAATCGACATTCAAGAATGGCCCAAGAGATACCATTGTCATCACCGGGCTTGTCCCCGAAATCGGATTGATCCGATTTCGGCTATGGTCAGGAACTCAGCAACAGCCGGGTTCCTGTGATCCCGGCCGGAAAGGCACCTCGATACATCGGGATGGCCGGAGTAAGCCCGGCCATGACAGCTGAAACGCTGAATGCCGATTAGTAATAGAATTCTCGCCGGCATTCCCGGCGGAGACGGGCGGGGCGAGCGTCTCCGAAAGCGGTCCTTACTCGCCTTGCCCTGCCGCAAGTGCTGCTTCGACATCGGCGCGGGTGATCTCGTCGGCCGTCAGCGAGATCTTGATGGCGCGTGTTTCCTCGCCCGGCTCCATGATCAGCACCACGGTCTCGGTGCCGGGGCAGGAGGGATCCGCGCAGATGATTTCATTGGCGGCGATCACCGTGTCCTGCGGCAGTCCGCCGATCTCGCGCACCCATGCCTTGATGGCGATGAGCGCCGGATTTTCGCCGCGCTTGTCCTTGCGTCCGAACAGGCCGAACCGCATCGCGCGTCAGCTCGGAAGGGTGAACAGTCCGCAGTTGCCGGCCTCATCGCCGAAGGCAAGACTGCGGCCCGTATCATTCCAGGCAAGTGCCGTGATCTGCGAACCGGTGGCGTCCTGCACCAGAAGTTCGGAGGCATCGGTCAGACGGATGAGGAGGATGGTGCCGTCCTCATAGGCACTGGCCAGCACCAGCGCCTTGGGATGGAAGGCAACGCGCGCGACACGGACGGGCCGCACGCCGCATTCGCGCGGAGCGCGCCCCATCGGGCCCTGCTTGTCGAACGGCCAGATTATGGCCGCTTCCGCCCCTGACGTCGCCAGCCAATTGCCGTCATGTGACCAGGACAGCGAGCGCGTCTTGCTGGGATAGCCGCTCATCCGCATGTCTTTTCGATCGCTCAGCCGCCAGCCGTGCAGGGCATTCTCCTGCATCGCGGTGACCGCATATTGACCGTCCGGCGAGATGGTCACGCTGAGATGGGAGCCCTTCCAGGCGAGGACGTCCGGCGTTGCATCCGTATTGGGAAACCAGAGCGTGACGCCGTTGTAATGCGCCACGGCGAGGCGATAGCCCTTCGGCATGAAGGCGAGGCCCTGCGCCGTTGTGGGCGCCGTGAAGGAGCGCATCTGGCCCTTGCCGTCCAGCGTGCGGACAACTTTGCCGGCGCTCCATGCGATCGCTCCGTCGCGGCCGCAGGCAAGCGCATCGATCCAGCGGCCTGGCTCCTTGCCGCACTCGCGGGTCGCGCCATCTCCGGCGGTCGCGACGATGCGTCCATCGTCACCGCCGGTGACGAGCGTCTTGCCTGCGCTGGCCAAAACGAGAATTCCCCCGCCGGGGTGGGCGGCCACACGGGTGTGTTCGCTGCCATCCGTGAGGAGAATCTGGCCGTCGGCGAGAGCGAAGGCTGCCCTCGATCCAAGCCAGCCGGCGCCGATGACATGGGCACCAGCCTCGACCGCCACGACATGCTCGGTAAGGGATTGTGACGGAGCAATGCTCATGGCTTTTCTTCAACTCTGGCAACACGGGGAAGGCGGCACACCGGGCCCGTCAAGGAAACAGACCGGATGTGTCGCCAGGGCAGACAGCTAAAGCGATCAGGCCGCGCAGGCAAGGAAAGCCTTGTTGAGGGCCTCGCGGTTCAGATTGCGGCCGATGAAGACAATCTTCGATTGCCGCTTCTCACCCGGCTTCCAGTCCTGGGTCAGGTCTCCGTCGAGGATCATGTGCACACCTTGGAAGACGAAGCGCTTCGGCTCGCCCTTGAAGGCGAGGATGCCCTTGGACCGGAGAATATTCGGCCCCTCCTGCTGCACGAGTTCGTTGACCCAGGGCATGAACTTGGCCGGGTCCACGTCGCCGGGGATGGTGAACGAGACGGACTGCACGTCCTCGTCATGGTGATGGTGGTGGCCCTCCTCGAGGAAGGCGGGTTCGAGCTCCAGCACCCGGTCAAGATCGAAGGCATTGCGGCCGAGTACTTCGGCGATGTCGACGCCGGCGCGCTGGGTACGATGGATCTTGGCATAGGGGTTGATGGCGCGGATCTGCGCCTCGACGGCCGAAAGCTCCTCGGCGGTCACGAGGTCTGTCTTGTTCAGGATGATGACATCGGCGAACGCCACCTGGTTCTTGGCCTCGGGCGCATCCTTCAGGCGCTCGGTCAGCCATTTCGCATCGACCACCGTGACGACGGCATCGAGCCGCGTCTTGGACGAGACATCCTCGTCCATGAAGAAGGTCTGCGCGACGGGCGCGGGATCGGCCAGGCCCGTCGTCTCGACGATGATGGCGTCGAACTGGCCCTTGCGCTTCATCAGCCCGTCGATGATGCGGATGAGGTCGCCGCGCACGGTGCAGCAGATGCAGCCGTTGTTCATCTCGAAGACTTCCTCGTCGGCGCCGACGACGAGGTCGTTGTCGATGCCGACCTCGCCGAACTCGTTGACGACCACGGCGAACTTCTTGCCGTGCGGCTCGGAGAGAATGCGGTTCAGAAGTGTCGTCTTGCCCGCCCCGAGATAGCCTGTGAGGACGGTAACGGGGATCTTGTCCGACATAGTGGCTCCGCTTCATGACGATACCGGGCGGGATACGCACCGGTATCTGGGCCGGACAAGGCGCCGGCCGTCGGGAATACTGTGGCGTCTACATATTCACCCGCAGCGGCCGGCTCAAGCCCCATGGAGCCCTTGACACCGGGCCCATGGGCCGCACCCGCAGCGGTGCCTGTCATGGCTTGAGCGCGTCGGTGAAGGCTTTCACGTTGTGCTCGATCATCGCGATGTAGGTCGGCGCGGGTTCGCTTGGCCCGGAGAGGGCGTCGGAATAGACGGTGCCGCCGATCCGAGCGCCGGTTTCCTTGGCGATCTGGTTGATCAGTCGCGGATCGGTGATGTTCTCGATGAACACCGCCGGGATCTTCTCCGCCTTGATCTGCCGGATGATCGCGGCCACGTCCCTGGCCGACGCTTCCGTCTCCGATGAAACACCCTGCGGTGGCAGGACCTGGAGGCCATAGGCCTTGGCGAAATAGGCAAAGGCATCGTGCGAGGTGACGACGCGGCGGCGGTCTTCCGGGATGGAGGCGATCGCCGCCTTCACCTTTGCGTCGAGCGCGGAGAGCTTGTCGAGATATTGCGCGGCATTCGCCTCATAGATTGCCTTGCCCTCGGGATCGGCGGCGATCAGCCCGTCGCGGATGTTGCGCACATAGATCGCGGCATTGGCGACGGACTGCCAGGCGTGCGGATCGTCCGGGCCATGGTCGTGCCCCTGCGCATGGCTGTGCTTGTGGCCGTCCTTGCCGTGGTCATCGTGATCGTCGTCCTCACCGCTGAGAGGCGTGATGCCCTTGGTCGCGACGACCTGCGGGGCCTTCGAGCCCGCGGATTTGACCAGGCGCGGCATCCATCCCTCGAAGCCGAGGCCGTTGACGACCACGAGCTTGGCCGCCGACACCTTGCGGGCGTCGGCGGGGGAGGGGGAGAACACATGGGCGTCGCCGTCCGGGCCGACCAATACCTCGACGGACACCCGGTCGCCGCCGACATTGCGCACGAAATCGCCGAGGATCGAGAAACTCGCCACGACCGGCAAAGGTTTGTCGGCCGCCCAGGAGGGAGAGAGGGCTGGGGAGAGGGCGCCCATCAGGAGCGTCGCCATTCCAAACGATATAACATTACGTTTCGTGGGCATTTTATGTCCTTCAGAGCCATCAGGTCGGCCGGAGCCGGCTTTGCGGGAGAACGAAGCGGCCTTTGGCAATCTGGCGCCCGTTTCGACGGCGGAGCGCCGCGCAAGTTTCAGGCGGTGAGATGTCGTTGCGGCAGCAGGCGCCAGATGACCCCGCCGGCGCGCCCGAAGATGAGCGAGGCGATGTGCATGGCGCCGGCGACCAGGATGATGCAGGGGCCGGTCGGCAGGCCGGAGTGGTAGGAGACGATGATCCCGACCAGGCCGGACAGCATCCCGATCAGGGTTGCCAGCACGAGCAGGCTCGTCATCTCCGACGTCCACAGGCGGGCGCTGGTTGCCGGCAGCATCATCAGCCCGACGGCGAGAAGCGTACCGAGCGCCTGGAAGCCGCCGACCAGATTGAGCACGACAAGCGCGAGAAAAATGAGATGGCTCGGCCCGCCGGCCCGGCTCACCGAGGCGAGGAACGTCGGGTCGACGCATTCCAGCACGAGCGGGCGATAGATCAGTGCGAGCGCGATGAGCGTGATTGTCGTGATGCCGGCGATCAGGATGAGTGCTGCGTCATCGAGGGCAAGCACCGAGCCGAACAAGACATGGAGCAGGTCGACATTCGAGCCGCGCAACGAAACGAGCGTGACGCCGAGCGCCAGCGAGATCAGGTAGAAGCCGGCGAGGGAGGCATCTTCGCGCAGCGCCGTGACGCGGGCCACGAGGCCCGACAGCAGCGCGACCGCGAAGCCGACGACGAGCCCGCCGAGGGTCATGGCTGGCAGCCAGAGGCCGTAGAGCAGATACCCGACAGCCGCGCCGGGCAGCACGGCGTGGGCCATGGCGTCACCCGTCAGGCTCATGCGGCGCAGCATCAGGAAGACGCCGACCGGGCCGGCGCCCAGGGCGAGCGCCAGCGTGCCGACGAGCGCACGGCGCATGAAGTCGAATTCGACGAAGGGGGCGAGAACAAGATCGTACAGCATGTCAGGCCGCGGAGCGTTCGCAGAAGGCCGCGTCCGGATCATGCGATTCGATCATCCTGCGGGCGCGCAGCAGGTTGTCCGCGACCAGCACCTCCTGGGTATCGCCCCAGGCGACGGGTTCGCGCGCCAGCAGCAGGGTCTCGGGGAAGGCGCGGCGCACGAGGTCGAGATCATGCAGCACGGCCACGACCGTGCGCTCTTCCCGATGCCAGTGGTGCACGAGGTCGATGAGGTCGAGCGTGGTCTTCGCGTCGATGGCGGTGAAAGGCTCATCGAGCAGGATGACCTCCGCGTCCTGGAGCAGCAGGCGCGCGAATAGGGCACGCTGCATCTGTCCGCCCGAGAGCGTGCCGATCGTGCGCCGCTCGAAGCCCGTCAGGCCGACCGCGGCCACCGCTTCCTCGATCGCGCGGCGCCGGGCGCCGCCAATGCCACCGAACAGGCCGGCTTGCCGCCACAGGCCCATGGCCACGAGGTCATAGACCGTGATCGGAAAGCTGCGATCGATGTCCATCGCCTGCGGGAGATAGGCGATGTTGGCGCGTTGGCAGCCAAGCCGGATGCCGCCGTCGAGCGGCCGCAAGGCGCCCACGATGCCTTTGAGAAGCGTGGATTTTCCGGCGCCGTTGGGCCCCACGATGGCCGTCAGGCTGCCTGTGGCTATCGCACCGTCAAGGTGGTGCACGGCCGGATGCCGGTCATAACCCAACGTGACATTGTCGAAGCCGATGACAGGCTTCGCGACCGTCGGCGAGGGTGGAACTGCGGGCAAGGCGTTCATCCCGTCACCAGTGCGACCGCTGCCCATAGCGCCGCGATCAACACCGCGCTCATGGCAAGGCGCTGCCAGGCGGACAGGCGCAGGAGCGAGGCCGTTGGCGTGAGAGCGAGGGGATGGTGGTGATGATGTCTGGCCATGATGTCAGCATGGGAAATGTTCTAACATAACAAAACTCACCACGGCGCGCCGTCGGAGTCAATCTGTGTCCTGTGCATGGCTGGGGATCCGCGGGCGCCGCACGACGGGTGCTGGCGCCCTGATCTCAGAACGGATGGTACTGGTAAAGCCAGGTTTCGCTGAGGATGGTGTCGCCGGAGCGCAGGAACAGGCGCATGTCGACCGGTTCCGTGCCATTGACGGCCAGATCGAACTGGGCGCGCCAACGACCGGGATTGCTGCCCGGCACCCTCTGGGTGAAGGCGCGGCTGAATTCTCCGCGCGAAGCCCAGAGGACGGGATCTGGTGCGACGTTCGGGGGAAGCGTGGCGAGCGGCTCGCCTGAGAATTCCACCATGAAGCGGCGCACGCCCTCCGGGCGCTGCTGTCCCGGGGTATTGGCACCACTGAGTCGCGTGGCGATGCAGCGAGCGAGCGGCGACGGAGTGGGCTCGTCGGCCAGCCAGTGCAGGCTATAGGCGAAATCAAGCTCGTCACCTGCCTTGGTCGGCTTGGCAGGGTTCCAGTAGGCGACGATATTGTCGTGGATCTCGTCGTCGGTCGGCAACTCGATGAGCTGCACGGAACCCTTGCCCCACTTGCCCTTGGGTTCGACCCAAGCGGAAGGCCGCAACTGATAGCGCACGCCGTCCTGGTAGTTGTCGAAGTCGCGGTCGCGCTGCATGAGGCCGAAGCCGCGCGGGGAGTCGTCGAGGAAACTGGAGGTCATGATGGAGGACGGGTTGTTGAGCGGCCGCCAGATGCGTTCGCCAGAGCCCGTCCAGATCGCGAGGCCGTCGGAATCGTGCACCTCCGGGCGCCAGTCCACGCCTGCCGCTTTCGCCGTCTCCGAGAACCAGTACATGGAGGTCAAAGGCGCGATGCCGATCCGCGTGATGGGCTGCCGCAGGAAAAGCCGCGCGTCGATGTCCATCACGACGCCGCGCGTGCGGTGCATGACGAAACGATAGGCGCCTGTGAGGCTCGGCCCGTCGAGCAGGGCGTAGACCGTCACGGAATCGCTGTCGGCGGGCGAGGGCACGAACCAGAAGGCCGTGAAATCGGGAAACTCCTCCGGCACGCCGGCGCCGGGGGTGACTGCGATGCCGCGCGCCGACAGCCCGACCTGGCCGAGTTCACCCACGCCGCGGAAATAGGATGCGCCGAGGAACGTCGCCCAAGGCTCCTTGTCGGCCCAGTCCTTGCCGGGCTCGCGCACCCAGAAGCCGGCGAAAGCCGAGGGCTGCGCGGCCAGCTTCTGGGCGATGTGATCCGCGCCCATGGTGAAATAATCGGGCTGGTAGAGGATCTCCCTTGCCTTCCCGCTCGCGACCGCGAACATCTGCACGGTCTTGGGGAAGAACTGTCCCACATGCATGAAGGTGATGGGGAAAGGCGACTTGCCATCGGCAAAGAGGGCGTAATCCGCCTTGTACTTGAGCTTACCGTGGGCGTCGTAGTCGATCTTGGAAACGATCGCGGGGTCAGGACGCGGCGGAGACTGGTAGGGCTTGGCGGCAAGTTCAGCCGCGTGCTTGCGCAGCCAATCATAGGAAAACGGGCGGGACCGGCCGAACTTCAGCCCGCCGGCCTGCTGCGCCAGGGCAGCAGTGCTCAGGCCGCCTGTTCCAAGCGCCTGGGCCGCGAGACCCGCGACCATGATCTGGCCAAGCATACGTCGGTTCAGTAGGGACACGATACTAACTCTCGGCGGATGCGCCCGAAGGAACGCGTGTCGAAATCAGACATTACCGAAGGGATTGTACTGGTAAAGCCAAGTTTCCGTCAGAACCTTGTCGCCCGCTTTGAGGAACAGGCGTATGTCGACGGGATCGCTGCCTTCGACCGTGAGGTCGAACTGCGCACGCCAGTGGCCAGGCACGTCATCGGGCACAGCTTCCGTGAAGATATAGGAAAACTCGCCACGGGATGCCCAGAGCACCGCCTCCGGCTTGACACCGAAGGGGAGGTTGGCGAGGGGCCCACCGATGAACTCGACCATGAACTTGCGTACACCCTTCGGGCGAGGCTGGCCGGGCTGGCCGCCGTTGCCGAGCCGCGTCGCGATGCTGCGTCCGAGCGGGGTCGGGAAAGGCTCATCGGCCAGCCAGTGCAGGCGATAATTGTAGTGGTAATTTGCGCCAGCCTTGGCGTCGCCCTCAGGGACCCACATGGCGACGATGTTGTCGTGGATCTCGTCGTCAGTCGGGATCTCGACGAGCTCGATCGCGCCCTTGCCCCATTCGTCGAGCGGCTCGACCCAGAGGCTGGGGCGGCGCTCGTAGTGAACGCCGTCCAAATAATGTTCGAAGGCGCGGTCGCGCTGCAGGAGCCCGAAGCCGCGCGGATTGTCATCGCCGAAGGCGGAGACGCTGGTGCGGCCTGGATTGTTCAACGGGCGCCAGATGCGCTCGCCAGTGGCTGTCCAGAGCGCGAGGCCGTCCGAATCGTGCACTTCGGGGCGCCAGTCGACAGCGGTTGGCTTCTTGGCTTCCGAGTACCAGAACATCGACGTCAGCGGTGCGATGCCGAGGCGCGCCACGTCCTTGCGCAGGAAGACGTGGGTGTCGATGTCCATGATGACGCCAGCCTTGCGGCTCATCACGAAGCGATAGGCGCCGGCGACGCTCGGGCCATCGAGCAGCGCGTAGACGGTGACCGAATCACCGTTCTCGGCTGGGGTGTCGAAATAGAAATGGGTGAAGTCGGGAAATTCCTCAGGCTTGCCGGCGACCGCCACATCGATGGCGATGCCGCGGGCCGACAGGCCATACTGGAACAATTCGCCGATGGCCCGGAAATAGGACGCGCCGAGGAAGGCGACCCAGTCATTGCGCCGCCAGTCGAGCTTGTCGTCGAGCCGGCTTTCCTGGAATCGGAAACCGGAGAAGCCGCTGCCGGGAGGCAGGGCATGCGCGGGGCTCTCCGGCGGCATGTTGAAATAGGAATCGTCGTAGATGATTTCCCGGGCTTCGTCTTTCGCCACGACATGCATGGCGACCGGAGTCTGGAAGAACTTGCCGAGATGGAAGAACGTGACGGGATAGCGGCCGGGCCCGTCCCCGAACAGGGCATGATCCGCGTTGAAATGGATCTTGCCGTGTTCCTCATAGGTCAGCTTGTCCAGGATCTCCGCGGGCGGACGCCTGGGGGCGACATAGGGTTGCCCGGCCATATCCTTGGCCCGCGCGATCAGGCCATCATAGGAGAAAGGCTCGGCCGTTCCGAGTTTCAGGCCGTTCGCCGCGAGGGCGCGAGACGAGAAGCCCGTGGCCGCCACGAGGGCAGCGCCGGTAGCCGAGGCGAGGAAGGTGCGGCGGTCGAGAAGCGCTTTGCTGGAATCCATGGAGCCGATTCAACGGGGCTGAGGAACAACGCGGGGTTCTGATAGCCCTTTTGCCTGCAATCGTGGCGTGAGCATGGTCGCACCATGCTGGACCCGTGACGGGGGGCTATTATCCGTGGGAATCCGGCCCAAAAATCGGTTCGACCTTCAGGGCGTTGCGCGAGAAGGTAACGATCCCCCACAGGGCGAGCAGGGAAAAAAGGCCCATGAAGGCGTATTCGATGGTGGTGCCGAGCTGGAACAGCCCCGCGAGCGCCCATCCGCCCGCAAGTGCGACGCACAAGAGCTCAACCGCGACGAGAACGATCGCGCTTCCCACTGTGAGGAGGCTTTTCGGGTTGAGGCGGTTGTTGTTCGGCACGGACGTTCCTCTCGGCGGACGGTCGATCGACAAACAGGGCTTGAAGAAACCCGCCTCTCCACTACCGCAAAGGGACAGCAGCGGCAACATGTCCGGAGGCCGGATGGTGACATCGTGATGTCGTGCTCTTTCGCTAGTGCGTCATCAGTGGTGGGGGAGATCGGGGGGCCGACTCGTGTCGCGCCGCTTTCACGCGATGAGAGAGTAATGCATCTTATGGTTGAAGTTTATCGTCGTCCTATATAGTCGATTGTCTTCGGGGTGAGGCGCTGGGCGGTCTTTCACCCGTGCCAGTCCGCCCCGGCCTGTTGATCGGTCGCGGCTGATCGCAGACGCATTCCCTCAACCATGGCGGGATGCGACCAGTTCTGCTTCTATCGGACGCCATCGCTCGCTGGAGAGGACAAGACGATGCCTGTTGCCGACGATATGCTGCGTGCTTTCATGCCCTATCCTGACGTTCCAGTTGCCTCCTCGGCAACAGGGCCATTGGCCGGGCAGCGTCTGGCCGTGAAGGATCTCTTCGACGTGGCCGGTTATCCGACCAGCATGGGAAGCCCGGTCTTCCTCGCCGCGACCGGTGTCCGCACGACCACGGCGCCTCTGGTCCGGCAGCTTCTCGAGGCCGGGGCGCAATTCGTCGGCAAGACGATCTGCGATGAGTTCGCCTATTCGATGATCGGCAAGAACGCCCATTTCGGCATGCCGGTGAACGCCGCGGCGCCGGACCGCGTGCCAGGCGGATCGTCCTCCGGTTCGGCATCGGCCGTGGCTGGCGGGCTCGCGGATATCGGGCTCGGGAGCGATACCGGCGGCTCGACGCGCTTTCCGGGCAGTTTCTGCGGGCTGTTCTCCATTCGCCCAACCCACGGCAGGCTGTCGCTCGAAGGGGCCGCGCCGATGGCGCCGAGCTTCGATACCGCGGGATGGTTTACCCGCGATGCCCTCCTCTTTGAAACTGTCGCGGATGTGCTGCTCGGAGAAGACACATCGCCGCTCGGTGATGAGCCGGAGCTGCATCTCGCGGATGACCTGTTCGCCTTCGCGGATCCTGTCGCCGCGGCGGCGCTGAAAGCCGCGATCCAGCGCGCGACGCTGCGGATCGGGGACATCCGGGGGCAGGATCTCGGTGTCGCAGACATTGGAGAACTGGTCACGGCCTTTCGCCGGTTGCAAGGACGCGAGGCCTGGACCAGTTTGGGCCCGCTGGTCGGACGCTATCGCCCGCCGCTGGGACCGGGCGTGGCGGAGCGCTTTGCGTTCGCGCAAGCGGTCACCGATGCGGAGGTGGAGAGCGCGACGATCGTACGGGACGAATTCCGCGCGCGTTTGACGCGTATCCTGGGTTCGGACCGCGTGATCCTTCTCCCTTCGGCTCCGGATATCGCGCCGCTTGCGAACGACGGGGATGTCGAGCTCGATGATTTCCGCAGCCGGGCCCAGCGGCTTGCGGTGATTGGCTCCCTGACGGGTTTCCCGCAGGTCACCATTCCGGTCGCTGAGAAGGACGGGGCGCCGATCGGTCTCTCCCTGCTCGGACCCGCCGGCTCCGACCGAGCTCTCGTGGCGCTGGGGCGCCGCGTCCACCGCGCAGCAGCGCTGCGCCTCGCCTGACAGGAACTCTCCCGACGTGAACCTACCTGATCGCTATGCCGTCTATGTCGCTCCCGCGGCCGACAGCGCTCTTTGGCGCTTCGGCTCGGCCGTTCTCGGCTATGATGCCGAGAACGGAGAGGATGTGAGCCAGCTCGTGCCGGCCGGAACGAACCCCGAGCGCTTCCGCGAACTGACGGCAGACCCTCGCGTTTATGGCTTCCACGCGACGATCAAGGCGCCGTTCCGTCTGACGCCGGGCGAGAGCGAAGAGCGGCTGAGGGAGGCGTTCGATCGTTTCGCGGCGAGCAGGCGGCAATTCACGTTGCCCCGACTCGTGCCAAGGGCGATCGGTGGCCGTTCTGGCCAGGGGGCCTTCATCGCGCTTGTCGAGGCGCAGCCAGCCCCGCCTTTGGCGGCACTGGAGCGGGCAACCGTGGAGGCCTTCGAGCCTTTTCGCGCCAACCTCTCGCCGGCCGATTATGCCCGGCGGCAGCCCCAGAAATTGACGAGCCAGCAGCGCAGCTATCTCGATCGCTACGGCTATCCCTACGTGTTCGAGGAATTTCGCTTCCATATGACCCTGACCAACCGTGTGCCGGAGGGCGAGGTGGATGAGGTGCTGGCGGGGCTCTCAAGGCTTTACGAGGAGATGGTACCCGCCGGCCCGACGGTGATCGATCAGCTGGCGCTATGCTCTCAGCCCCCGCGCAAGCCCGATGCGGAGGAGGCACCGCGCTTCCGCATCATTGCGAGGCGCGTCTTCGCGCAGCCCTGATCAGCCTCCGCTCGAGGCCCAGACACCGGAGAGAAGGGCGACGCCCGTCAACGCGACGAAGGCCGCGGCGAGCACTTCCAGCGCGGCGATGACCTCCGGGCCGCGTCCGCGTCCGCCCGCGACCCGCAGGGCGAGCCCCTTCATGAACACGGCGAGCGCCGCGAGCGCGCCCGTGGTGATCGCGGTTCCGACCGCCATCGCGAGTGTCGCGGCTATGCCGGCGGCGAACAGCCCTTGGCCGAGCGCGAAAACAAGGATGATGATGGCGCCGGCGCAGGGGCGGATTCCCGCGGCCACCACGACACCGGCCCTGTCGCGCCAGTCGCCGAGGCGGTCGAGTTCGGTGGGTGCCGGCATATGCACGTGTCCGCAATCCCGCGCGAAATCCTGCGGCGGCCCGCCGAACCCGGCGATCGCGACGAAAGCGCCGGCCTTGCGCCAGAGGACGGCGAGGCCGAGCACCATGACGGCACCGAAGCTGGCGAGCTCGATGGCATTGGCGGTGGCGCTGACCGTCGCCGCCGTCGCGCGGATCACCAGCGCCAGGACGGAAACGATCGCGATTGCCACCGCGGCTTGCAGGAGAGCGGCCGCGCCGCTGAGCGTAAGCCCGCGCCGCAACGATTGGCGGCTCGCGACGATATAGCCGGCTATCACGCTTTTGCCATGGCCTGGGCCGGCTGCATGAAAGACGCCGTAGGTGAAACCAATCGCTATCAGTGACCAGAAGGCCGAGCCGTTGTCCTTCATCTCGCGCATGGCGCGAACGAGGAGCTGGTAGAACTCACCCTGCACGGCGAGGATAAATCCGCCGATGCCCGTCGCGGCGGGAGCCGCTTCCCTGAGGCCGGTGCCGAAGGGGTTCCGTGGAGCGGGTGGGGGGGCGAGCCAGGCCTCGAGCGCCATCCCCAGGGCCAGCAGGACGGCACCCACGAGGGCGAGCCCGACGAGGGCAACACCTAGCCTCGTCAGAAACCTGTGTCCACCGCGTGCTTTCGCCCCCGAATTGACGTGCTGGTTCAGGGCTTCACCACCACTCACGGGCAGGCGACCAGAATGCGATTGGAAAACTGCATGCCGAAATTGGAATTGGCCGTCAGCGCCTCGAAAAAGGCTTCCGAAAGCTGCTGCTGCTGTGCCTCATCCGGCTTTTTCGGGCGCGTGATTTGTGTTGCGCAGCCCTTCGGGGCGCCACTGGTCGTGGCCGCATCATCGCCGTCGGCCAAAGCAAAGGCGACGAAATAGGTATTGTCGTAGATCTCGAGGGTCAGCATGCGATTGGCGGGCATCGGCGTTTTCACGGGTAGCGTGAAATTGAGCGTCAGATGCCCGTTCTGGAAATCAAGCCTGTAGTCAGTCGGATTGGCGAAGGCGACCGTCTTGCCATTCGCTTTGGCTTTCGTGAAGTAATTGAAGTCACTCAACGAATCGACATTGATCTTGGCGAGGTCCGCAAGCTCCGCCGCCGAGAGCTTGCCGTCGCCGTCGGTGTCGAGGCCTTGGGTGGCATAGCTCGAATAGGCTTCGTCAAAAGTCCAGCTGTGGCGGACGGCCGTGATATCGGCCTTGTCGTCATAAACGAGCTCGCTCTTGGCTGTCACCCAAACGTGAGGATGCGCGCTCGCGGCGGTCGACCATAGCGCCGCGACTCCCAAAAGGGGGAGCACATATGAAAAACGGGGCATCATCTGTCCTGGTTGGCCGATTGCGAGATGCAGAAAGGCTTTGCCCTTCAGTGCGGCAAAAGCAAGACCAGATCGCCGAAAGCAGGCGTGGCCTTGTTTCACCACTGTTTGGCCCTCATCTGTTATGATTGACGGGTCGGTGATTTTATGTCAGCGTCACTGACGTAATCCGACGCAAGATCGGAACCAATCCGGCACCGTCGGCGTCTCGCGAAGACGCAGGAGGGACCACATGACGCATGATTTCATGTCTCATGGTACCGGGTCGCAGAGGGGGGGCGAGAACGCCCGTGATCCTGCGAACGGCTCGGCCGCGCGCCTCAACGATGTCAATCTCGACGACAAATATGATCTGACGAAGGACCGCGTGTTCATCACCGGGACGCAGGCCATCGTGCGCCTCATGCTGATGCAGAAGGAGCGCGACCGGCGGGCGGGGCTGAACACGGCCGGTTTCGTTTCCGGCTATCGCGGCTCGCCCCTCGGCGGGCTCGATCAGCAATTCGCGCGCGCGGCACGGCAGCTGAAGGCCGCCGACGTCGTCTTCCAGCCTGGCCTCAACGAGGACCTCGCCGCCACCGCCTGCTGGGGAACCCAGCAGGCCGAGATGCGCGGCGACGGCAAGTTCGATGGCGTGTTCACCCTCTGGTATGGCAAAGGGCCGGGCGTCGACCGCTCCGGCGATGTGTTTCGCCACGCCAATATGGCCGGTACGTCACGGAATGGCGGGGCGATCGCGCTGATGGGTGACGACCACACGGCCGAGAGCTCGACCGTGGCGCACCAGACGGAGTTCCTCTTCGTCGACACCATGATCCCCATCCTCAATCCGGCCGGCGTGCAGGAAATTCTCGATTACGGGCTCTACGGCTTCGCCATGAGCCGTTTCGCGGGGACCTGGGTCGCGCTGAAGGGCGTGAAGGACACGGTGGAATCGACCGCCGTGGTGGATGGCTCGCTGGAGCGGCTCGGTATCGTGATCCCCGAAGACTTCGCGATGCCGCCGGGCGGATTGAATATCCGTCCCTTCGACAAAATCCTGGAGCAGGAAGCGCGGCTGCATGAGTTCAAGCGCGATGCGGCGCTGGCGTTTCTCCGGGCCAATGGCCTCAACCGCATCATCACGTCAGGTGGGCGTCATCCGAAGATCGGTATCGTTACGGTCGGCAAGAGCTATCTCGACGTGCGCCAGGCGTTCGACGACCTCGGCATCGACGAGGTGCGCGCCAATGATCTCGGCATCCGCCTCTACAAGATCGCCTGCCCCTGGCCGATTGGCCGGCAGGAACTCATCGACTTCGCCCGGGGGCTCGATCTCATCATCGTCGTCGAGGAGAAGCGCTCCCTCATCGAGGTGCAGGTGCGGGAGGAGCTTTATGGCTCCGCCAACCAGCCCACCTGCGTCGGCAAGAAGGACGAGGAAGGCCGATGGCTGTTCCCGGTGAAGGGCGCTCTTGATCCCAACGATATCGCCATCGCGATCGGCGATCGCGTGCTGCGTTACCACCCGAGCGAAGAGCTCGCCGCCCGCGTCGCCCATATCCGCGACGCCCAGCGCATTCTCGCCGAGACGGCGGATGCCGGTACGCGCACGCCGCATTTCTGCTCGGGCTGCCCGCATAATTCCTCCACCGTCGTGCCGGAGGGCATGCGCGCCTATGCCGGCATCGGCTGCCATTACATGGTGCAGTGGATGGACCGCTCCACGGACGGCGTGACCCAGATGGGCGGTGAGGGCGCCAACTGGGTCGGCGAGGCGCCGTTCTCGAAGCGCAAGCACGTCTTCCAGAATCTCGGCGACGGCACCTACCAGCATTCGGGCATCCTGGCGCTGCGCTTCGCCCTCGCGACGAAGACCAACGTAACCTACAAGATCCTCTTCAACGATGCCGTCGCCATGACGGGCGGCCAGCATGTGGAAGGCGATCTCACCGTCGACAGGGTCGCGGCGGAGGTGCGGGCCGAAGGGGTGAGCCGGATCGCCCTGGTCTCGGACGAGCCCGACAAATATCCCCCCTCGATGCATTGGCCGGCCGGCATGACCCGCCACCATCGCGACGATCTCGACGCGGTGCAGCGGGAATTGGCCGAGGTGCCCGGGGTCTCGGTGCTGATCTACGATCAAACCTGTGCCGCCGAGAAGCGCCGGCGCCGCAAGAAGGGCACTTATCCGGATCCCGATCGGCGCGTCATCATCAACGAACTTGTCTGCGAGGGCTGCGGCGACTGCAGCGTCACCTCGAACTGCGTCTCGGTGCAGCCACAGATGACGGAGTTCGGGCGCAAGCGGGTGATCGACCAGTCCACCTGCAACAAGGACTTCTCCTGCGTGAAGGGCTTCTGCCCGTCCTTCGTGTCGGTGCATGGGGCGACGCTCCGCAAGGTGGAGTCTGCCTCAGCCCTTGCGCGAGACGATCTGGACGACGGCTGGGCGGCGCATCTGCCGGAGCCCATCCGCCCGGCGCTGGGGCATAAGCCTTACAACATCATCGTCACCGGTGTCGGTGGCTCCGGCGTCGTCACCATCGGTGCCCTGCTTGGCATGGCGGCGCATCTCGAGGGACGTGGCTGCGGGATGATCGACATGGCGGGTCTCGCCCAGAAGGGTGGGGCGGTCTACAGCCATGTCAGGCTCGCCGCGGCGCCGGAGGATATCCACGCCATCCGCGTCTTCGCCGGAGAGGCGGACCTCGTCCTCGGTTGCGACCTCGTCGTGACGGGCTCGAAGAAGGTGCTGGCGGCCGTTGCCAGGGACGAGACGGCGCTGATGGTGAACACCGCCGAGGTCCATCCCGGCGATTTCACCCGCAACGCCGACTATGTCCTGCCGGTCGAGCGCATCAAGCGCGCCATCGCCGAAGCGACGGGTGGGCGCGGGGTCTATTTCGTGGACGCCAATGCCATCGCGGTCGCGGTGTTGGGCAATTCGATCGCCGCCAACATGTTCATGCTCGGCTTTGCCTATCAGCATGGCAAGATACCGGTGTCGGCCGAGGCTGTGGAGAAGGCGATCACGCTCAACGGCGAGGCGGTGGGGATGAACCTGGCCGCCTTCCGCTGGGGCCGCCGGGCCGTTTGCGAGCCGGAGTTCGTCGGTGCGCTGGTCGACAAGGCCCACGAGCCGACGCCGGTCCGCCATCTGTCGCACACGCTGGACGAGATCATCGACCGGCGGATCGTCTTTCTCATCGGCTACCAGAGCAATGCCTATGCGGCGCGCTACGGGCGATTCGTCGAGCGAGTGAGAGTGCGGGAGGCGGAGGTCTCCTCCTCCACCGCCCTCACGGAGGCGGTCGCCCGCTATCTCTTCAAGCTCATGGCCTACAAGGACGAGTATGAGGTGGCGCGCCTCTATAGCGATGGCAATTTTGCCCGGCAGCTTGCCTCCACCTTCTCCGGCGACAAGATCCGGCTGGAATTCCACCTCGCGCCACCGCTCCTGGCGCCAAAGGACGCCCATGGGCATCCGCGCAAGATCACTTTCGGGCCGTGGATGCTGCCGCTGTTCAAGCTGCTCGCGGCCTGCAAGGGTCTTCGGGGCAAGGCTTTCGACCCCTTCGGCCGGACAGCGGAGCGGCGCATGGAACGCCAGCTCATCACCGACTACGAGGCCCTGCTCGACGAATTGCTGGAGAAGCTCGATGCCGGCAATCACGCCCTTGCTGTTGCGCTCGCATCCATCCCGGAGAAGATCCGTGGCTTCGGGCATATCAAGCAGAGGCATCTCGAAGCGGCAAAGCGCGAGGAGGCGGAATTGCTGGAGCGGTTCCGTAAAGGGTTCCCGCCGCTTGCCGTGGCAGCGGAATAGCCATTTGGTGTGGTTTCTGGGGTGTTCGGAGAATTTTTCAGATAAATGTATTTTACAGGCATGTAGATAAAATTCTACTGCATGAAATATATAGATATTATTGCCATATGTACTTATGGAATAGGCGAAAACTGCGTTTCTTATTTGATGTGAATTCGTGATATTTTTGCATGAGTGCGCGTCGAGGTGGGTTATGCAGGGTGAGCTTGGATTTGTTTCATTCGACTTCGATCTTACCGTGACGAAGCAGCACACATGGATCGCATGCGGCATCCACACGCCGTTGTCGGAAGGCGATTCACGGCTTGGTCTGATCACGTTTCAGGACGGTTCGCTGCTTATCCGATTGATCAATGCGCTTTGCAGCAAGGGGATCGCCGTCTGCATAAACTCGCGCCAGTACGCATCGACGATTTTCTTCAGCCTCAAGACGCTTCGGGGTGGGCCCAAATTGATCGCCGATTTCCACGGCTGGCGCTTTTTCATCTTCGGGCGGGAGAGTTTGCAAGTCTCCAAGGCGCAAGCGCTCACCGACGCGTTCGGTGCCGATGTCGGGGGGGTCCATTTTGATGACGATTCCGGGGAGGGCTGGGGCTTTGCCGGAAACCATCACTTCTGTCAGATGGAGGAGGGGACCGGCTTCTCGTTGGAGAGCTCAAGCGACCTTATGCGTGGGCTCTCTGAGATCCCACTTCATTTCTCGGAATTATTGGCTATCGACGTTCCCGCCAGTCATGCCTCGCTGCGCCCACCGCCGGTCAAATATCCCGCGCTGGGTTCTGGTGCGGTGCGCTGGAAACCAAACCCGGCCGCATCGCCATCGGCCTTCGTCAATGAGCTCCGTACGTCGTTGATGCTGTCAGAGGAAGATCCGGTGGCCAAGCGTCGGGGTATCGTATTCTAGCGACGGCCGCGCACTCGTCGGGGCAATTTTGAGAAGAGAAACTGATATAACGGTGTTGCTGTGGCAGTTTGTCCAGTTGTCCAGCCTGCTCATTCGTCCGACGTGATCAGGGGCCATCGGGGCGTGCTGCTGCGATCGGCGACGCTTTTTGACGTCCGTGATGCGATCGAGTTAGTTGCGCGGGCGCCTGTGCAACCAAATCTTTGGTTCCGGGACAAGCTATCGTGATTGACGGAGGATCGTTTGGACAAACCGGTTGCCACGGCATCTCCCCGCCCCCTGGATCATCCGGCGATCAATCCGCGTCGCATTGGTGTGCTTATCGCCAATCTCGGTACGCCGGAGGCGACCGACTATTGGTCGATGCGCCGTTACCTCAAGGAGTTCCTCTCGGATCGCCGCGTCATCGAGACGCCGCGTCTTCTGTGGTGGTTCATCCTGAACGGCATCGTCCTGACGACCCGTCCGGGCCGCAAGGGCAAGGACTACGAGACGATCTGGAACAAGGCGCTGAACGAGTCCCCGCTCAAGACGATCACGCGCTCGCAGGCCGCGAAGTTGCAGGCGACACTGTCGCAGCTCGATGATCGCGTCGTGGTGGAATGGGGGATGCGCTACGGGCATCCCTCGATGAAAGCCGCGCTGACGTCCCTTCAGGAGCAAGGCTGCGACCGGATCCTGCTGGTGCCGCTCTACCCGCAATATGCGGCGGCGACGACGGCGACCGCCTGCGACAAGGCTTTCGAGGCCCTGATGCAGATGCGCTGGCAACCCAGCCTTCGCGTCGCGCCGCCTTATTACGACGAACCGGTCTATATCGAAGCGGCCGTTGCCGGGCTCAGGCAGCATATCGCCGCGTTGGACTTCGAGCCGGAGGTCATCCTCGCGTCTTTCCATGGCATTCCAAAAGAATACATGATGAAGGGCGACCCCTATCATTGCCAGTGCGTGAAGACGTGGCGGCTGATGCGGGAAGCCATGGGCCTTTCAGCCGACAGGTTCATGATGAGTTTCCAGTCGCGCTTCGGCCGCGCGGAGTGGCTTCAACCCTATACGGATGCAACGGTCCAGGCGCTCGCCGAGCGCGGCGTCAAGCGGCTCGCGGTCGTCATGCCGGGCTTCTCCGTCGATTGCCTGGAGACCCTCGAGGAAATCGCGGGCGAGAACGGCGAGATCTTCCATCACCACGGGGGAGAAAAATTCGCGGCCATCCCCTGTCTCAACGACTCGCCAGAGGGCATGAGGGTCATCAGCCAGGTCGCAATTCGTGAGCTGCAGGGCTGGATCGCACCTGCTGCCGGCTGAGGCGGGCTAGCTCAGATATCCTGCGCGCGGAGCGTCATCAGTGTCGGTATAGGCTGGCGTTGGTCGTCGCGGAAACACGACGCTCTCCGAAACCCTTTGCTCAGCATGACTGGCGACGACTACTTCCGCGTGCATATTATCGCTTGTGCGCGGAAAACGTTTGGTCGACACTCCATCGGGATAGCCTCGAAGGGGGATCACCATGCCGTTGCTCGGCTCCGATATTTTCGCCATTGCCTTGATTGCCTTGCTCATCCTCACCATCGTGCTGGGCGTGAGGACGGTACCGCAGGGTTACAACTACACCGTCGTGCGTTTCGGGCGTTATTCACGGTCCCTGGGGCCTGGTCTTGGCCTCATTATTCCCTATGCCGAATCCATCGGTCACCGCGTGAACATGATGGAGCAGGTGCTGGATATTCCGAGCCAGGAAGGGATCACGCGCGACAATGCAGGCGTCACCGTCGACGGGGTCGCCTTTTATCAGGTGCTGGATGCGGCCCGTGCTTCCTACGAAGTCTCGAACCTCTCGCAGGCGATCCTCACCCTCACGATGACCAATATCCGCACGGTCGTCGGTTCACTGGACCTCGACGGGCTCCTGTCCCATCGCGACCAGATCAACGAGAGGTTGCTCAGGGTGATCGACGCTGCCGCAGCGCCCTGGGGTGTCAAGGTCACGCGCGTCGAGATCAAGGATATCGAGCCGCCCGTAGATTTGGCCGACGCCATGGCGCGGCAGATGAAGGCCGAGCGCGAGAAGCGGGCCGCGGTCCTGGAGGCCGAGGGGCAGCGGCAGGCCGAGATCCTGCGCGCCGAGGGCCAGAAGCAGGCGCAGGTGCTGGCTGCGGAGGGCCGGCGCGACGCCGCGTTCCGGGAAGCGGAGGGCCGCGAGCGCCAGGCGGAGGCGGAGGCGCGCGCCACAACAATGATCAGCGATGCGATCAGCCGCGGGGATCTGGCCGCCGCCAATTTTCTCGTCGCGGAGAAATATATCGACGTGCTGAAAGCGCTCGCGTCCGCGCCTAATCAGAAGGTGATGGTCCTGCCGATCGAAGCGGCCGGGCTGCTCGGCACTTTGGGCGGTCTCTCGGAGATCACCAAGAGCGTGTTCACCGATGAAGCTCCTGCTCCGATGCGGCGTCGGATCGGCGAGGTGCCGATGTAGAATGGACGAGGTGGAATAGGCAGGGCGACCCGACGCTGTTCCGCGTTCTGCTGGAAGGAGATGGCCGGGCCCGCCGCTCTCAGCGGACCGGGCCTTAGGCCATGATGACGGTTTTGGCCGGCGGATATTGAGATGGATCGGGCTCAATCTGCATCCCTGCCGCCCATGCCCGCTTACCAAATGTTAACCCTAGCGATCTAGCCTTCGTTAACCATGCGAAGGCGGCGCGGGCATTTGTTGTCTTCGTCTTATGTCGGCTCGCGCGCATGTCCCGTCTCATGCAGCGACGAGCGCTTGATCTTGGTGTGTGATTGGCTCCGATTTCTTCGAGTGACCACGATCGCACAGCCTCTGATCGCGATGGCCATTGCTCTCGCCGGTCTTCCGGCCACGGGATGGGCGCAGGGCATCGACGCCAACGACCCGCCTTTCCAGCTTCTGCGCGGCAGCTCCGGCCCGCTCGTTCTGGCTCCCCCCTCGTCGGAACAAATCGCTCCGTTCCTCGACCCTTCGCCCATGTTGATGAACAATCGCGATCTCGGCTCCGGCCCCTTGCAGGCGTCGAGCTTCACCAATACGCGCCGTCCAACGACGCTCACCAATCCGACGGTCCATGAGCGCGTCTATGCGGATCTCAGCGCATCGGCCGGGGGAGCCACGCCAACACCCCGACGCCGGCGCCCGCAGGCGATAGACCCCTATGAGCAGCTCGGCCTGATGCTTGGCGGCCTCAAGTTGCTGCCGGCGATCGAGGCGGACGTGGGCTATGACAGCAACCCGCGGCGGATCGCCAACGGGGGCAAGGGCTCCACCATGCTGCGCACCATGGCGGAGCTCAAGCTCGAGTCGGACTGGCTGCGCCATTCGCTCACCGGCACGTTGCGCGGCTCCTATGATGCTTTCCCCGGCATGACCGATGTCAACAGGCCGGCCGGGGCGGGCCGCGTCAACCTGCGCATCGACGTGCTGCGTGGGACACAGATCGAAAGTGAAGGACGTTATTCGGTCACCACGCAGCAGCCCGGCAACCCCAACCTACCTAACGGCGTCATCAATCAGCCGATCACGACGAGCTTCGGGGGCACGCTCGGGCTCGTGCACACCTTCAACCGCCTGACGGTTGGGCTCTATGGCGACGTGGATCGCAGCACCTATGGCAATGCGAAACTCGCCGATGGAACCTCGCTGAGCCAGGATGATCGCAACTACACGCAATATGCGATGCGTTTGCGGGCGGGATATGAACTCAGTGCCTTCCTGACCCCGTTCGTCGAGGGACGGCTCGACAAGCGCCGCTATGATGAGCACTTCGACAGCTCTGGCTATGCACGCAACTCAAACGGGATTGGCGTGCGCGTCGGCACGGCCGTCAACATCTCGGGTTCCCTTACCGGTGAGGTCGCTGCCGGGCTCGAGCACCGTGTCTACGACGATCCGCGGTTGGCGGATCTCAACGGCCCCATTGGTGAGGCCTCGCTCGTCTGGACGGCGACCCCCCTGACCAAGCTGCGCCTGCGGGCGAGCAGCACCATTGGGGAGACATCTGTCGTCGGATCGAGCGGCGTGATCGTTACCCAGGCCGGCGCGGAGGTGGAGCATGCCCTGCGGCGCAACCTCACGGTGACTGGCGCGCTGGCCTTTTCCAACAACAATTACCAGGATGTCTATCTGCGGGAGCACGGCATGACCGGCTCCGTACGGCTCGACTGGAAGATGACCCGCACGCTTGCCTTCCGGGCGAGCTTTACGCACGAACGGCTGAACAGCACGTCGGCCAGTTCTGACTACACCGCGAATATCTTCCTTGTGGGGCTGCGGCTTCAACGCTGACGGCGCGACGCCGGATCGCCAACAAATCGTCCGATGTCAACGGAATTGAAAGGATCTCAGGCGACCACTGGACGTGAGTGGAACAAGAGTTAGTTCACTGTCCAGTTGGAGCATCGTAATGGCGTTTCGTGCAGGTCGGGACCGACGTTTGGCGGGGCACATCGTTGCTTGGCCGAGCCTGCATGTCGCGGTTGTTGTTCTCGTCGGCCTCGCCCAGGTATCCTGTTCCTCGGACAGCTATTTGACGACCTCATCCATCAGTCCGGCCGCCAGCGCGCCCGCCACCACGACACGTCTTTCGCGACCGACCGTGCCCACGCAGGAGGCGACTGCGGTGCCATCCGCGTCTTTCGGTTCCTTCTCCAACGACGTCTGGGAGAGCGCGAAGGCACGCGGCGTTTCGCGGCGTACTTTTGATCGCGCCTTTTCGGGCCTGACGCCCGATCCCAAGGTGATCGCGCTCACGAAGAAGCAGTCCGAATTCGTGAAGCCCGTGTGGGAGTATCTCGCCTCCGCCTTGTCCGAGCAGCGGCTGGAGCGTGGCGGACGCGCCGTGACGGATTCCGCCGCGACGCTCACCAAAGTCGAAGCCACCTATGGCGTCGATCGTCGCGTGGTCGCCGGCGTATGGGGCATGGAAACGAACTTCGGATCTTATATGGGGTCCAACGACGTCATCCGTTCGCTGGCGACGCTGGCGCACGCCAACTATCGCGGCGATTTTTTCCGCGGCGAGCTGGTCACGGCGCTGGTTATCCTTGAGCAGGGCCATATCGATCGCGACGGAATGGTCGGTTCCTGGGCGGGGGCCATGGGCCAGACACAGTTCATGCCGACCAGTTTCATGTCCTACGCCGTGGATTTCACGGGCGATGGTCGCCGCGATATCTGGACGTCAACGCCGGATGCGCTTGCCTCTACAGCCAACTATCTCAAGAAGCATGGTTGGGAAACAGGCTTGCCCTGGGGCTTCGAGGTCAAGGTGCCGAAGGGTTTGACCTATGGCGCCGGCGACCAGAGCTTCGCAGCCTGGTCACAGGCAGGCGTGCGGCGCGTGGACGGTCGGGCGATGCCCGCCCAAGGCGAGGCGCGCATCCTCATGCCTGCCGGTGCGCGGGGGCCGGCCTTCCTCGTCACGAAAAACTTCAACGTCATCAAGCGCTACAACAATTCCGACGCCTATGCGCTCGGCGTCGCCCATCTGGGCGATCGCCTCTATGGCGGCGCGCCGATACAGGCACCTTGGCCGACCGACGACCTTCCACTCGATCGGATGCAGAGCGTCGAGCTGCAAAAGCATCTGGCGGCTCACGGCTATGACGTCGGCGAGCCGGACGGCAAGCTGGGCTCGCAGACGCGCGCCGCTATCGCCTCCTATCAGGAGCGGATGGGCCTGCCTGCCGACGGCTATCCCAGCGTCACGCTTCTCGACAGGCTGCGTCGGAGTGGCAACGGCCGCGCGACCTGAAGGAGGGGCGCTGGCGCCTTCGCAAAATGTGATCGTGCGGTGCGTGCGGATCGGGCGTAAGCTGCATCGGTCAGGTTTGTATCCGGGCGTCGGCGAGCCGTTGCGGTATTCGGCGGTGTTATCTCCATCACCCGCCCGCTATGGATGGGGCCACAGATCAACCAGAAGGATCCCGAGAGTACCTTCGCTACGGGAAGAGCTGCGCAATGCATCTCAAGCTGCGACGTCGAGTGATCCTAGGTGTCTCTTTCGTCCTCGTCGCCGTCTTCGGGGCCTCGCTGCTGGCGTATGCCCTCGTGTCGCTGTCGACACCGGCCGTGGCGCAGGCTGACCCGCTGACGCGCTTCCTGGATGGCATCTTCAAGCAGCAGCGTCCGCAGCAGCCCCAACAGGTCTCACCGCGTCGGCAACCACAACGGACGCCGGCCCGTGCCGCCCGGCCGCGCCGTGCGCCCGCGCCCGCACCGGTCGTCGTGCGCGACCAGCCCCAGGAGGCAAAACCCGCGGCCGACACATTCATCCTCGTGATGGGCGATTTCTTTGCCGAATCCCTGGCGGATGGGTTGAGAGATGCCTTCGCGGAGATGCCGACGATCGAGGTGTCGCGCAACATTCGCCCCAATTCCGGTTTGGTGCGGGATGATCATTTCGATTGGCCAAAAGCCGCACGCGAACGTCTGGCGGACGGAACGCCCCTGACCATCGGGGTGATCATGATCGGCGCGAACGACCGACAGGTCATGCGAGACGGTGACACCTCGGTGGAGTTCGGGACGGATCGCTGGCGGGAGCTCTACGGGGCACGCATCGATGCCGTGGAAGCCGCCTTTGCGGCAAAGCAAATCCCCTTGATCTGGGTCGGCATGCCGCCGATGCAGGGAACACGCTACTCGGCGGACGTGCTGAGCCTCAACGCGCTGATCCGCGATCGGGCCGTCAAAGCGGACAGTCACTACGTCGACCTCTGGGAAGCCTTTTCCAACGACGACAACCGCTTCACGGCTTCCGGCCCCGATATCAACGGGCAGCAGGTACGGTTGCGGAACGCGAATGGCATCAATTTCACCGACGCCGGCGCACGCAAGGCGGCGCATTTCGTGGAACTCGAGATCCGCCGACTTCTCACGGAGCGCAACAGCGCGACGGTTCTTGCCTTGCCGCCGAGCAGCGGCGCCCCCGCGGATACGGCGCCCGACCCGTCATCCGCGAAGAGCGACGATGTGCTGGCATCAGCCTTCCCCGCATTGCCTGAGCAGCCGGGGGCACTCGTCCTGCAGCCGCCACCTCCCATTGCTGGTCCCATCCTGCCCTTGACCCGGCGTGAAATGGCGGCGGGCGGCCAGCTTGCGCGGGCGCGCCCGGCTCTATCGGGCTATTCCGGACAACTCATCGAACGCGTCTATGGAATGGGTCGTGTGCCGGAACCGCGCGTCGGGCGCTCGGACGATTTTCATTGGCCAGAGGCCGAGGGCCAATAGGCCGCGGCACTCTCCACGCCACGAGAATCACGCCACGAGCATCGGAACACCGCCTCGTCCGGAACTGGCTGCCTGCTGCCTGAGGTGACCGTCTTGACGGGCAAGTCGGATAGATCCGGCGTGTTTGTGGAACCCCGGGGGCTCAAGCTTGCGGCTTGTCCCCCCGGGATGACCGGTGCGCTATGCCGCTCAGCGCGGCAGGATGCTCGTGCCCATCAGGAACTCGTCTATCGCCCGCGCGGCCTGGCGGCCCTCGCGAATGGCCCAGACGACGAGGGACTGGCCGCGGCGCATGTCGCCGGCCGCGAAGACCTTGTCCCGGGATGTGCGATAGGCCTCCGTATCGGCCTGCACATTGCCGCGCTTGTCCACTGACACGGCGGATTGCTCGACGAGGCCGGCGGTGACGGGGCCGGCAAAGCCAATGGCGAGGAAGACGAGATCGGCCTTCAGGACGAACTCCGCCCCCGCGATAGGCTGCCGGCGCTCGTCGACGCGCACGCAAGCGACACCCGTGAGCTTGCCCTTCTTGCCGACGAGGCCAAGCGTCGCGGCCTGGAACTCCCGCTCGGCACCCTCTGCCTGGCTCGACGACGTGCGAAGCTTGGTGGGCCAATAAGGCCAGATGGCAAGCTTGTCCTCGATCAGCGGAGGCTTCGGGCGGATGTCGAGCTGGGTGACCGACAAGGCGCCCTGGCGGAAGGCCGTACCCACACAGTCGGAGGCCGTGTCGCCGCCGCCGATCACGACGACATGCTTGCCGGCCGCGAGGATCGGCTCGTCGTGGACGATTTCCTGTCCGTTGCGGCGATTCTGCTGCACGAGATAGGGCATGGCGTAGTGCACGCCCTCGAGCTCCTGGCCCGGCAGCTTCGGATCCCGCGGCGCTTCCGCGCCGCCGGACATCAACACGGCGTCGAACTCCTGTTCGAGTTCGGCGAAATCCTTGTCGACACCGATGTTGACGCCGTAGTGGAAGACGACACCCTCCGCTTCGAGCTGCACCACGCGGCGATCGATGTGGTGCTTCTCCATCTTGAAGTCTGGGATGCCGTAGCGCAGCAGACCGCCTGCCTTGGGCTCGCGCTCGAAGACATGGACGGCATGGCCGACCCGCACGAGCTGTTGGGCCGCGGCTAGACCGGCCGGTCCCGAGCCGATGACGGCGATCCGGCGGCCCGTGGCGATGCTGGCGATCTCCGGCTTGATCCAGCCGTTCTCCCAGGCCTTGTCGGCAATGGTCTGTTCGACGGTCTTGATGGTGACCGGCACGTTTTCCAGGTTCAGCGTGCAGGCTTCCTCGCAGGGCGCGGGGCAGATCCTGCCGGTGAACTCCGGGAAATTGTTGGTCGAATGCAGGTTGCGCGCGGCTTCTTCCCAATCCCCGGCGAAGACCAGATCGTTCCAGTCCGGGATCTGGTTGTGCACCGGGCAGCCCGTGGGCCCGTGGCAGAAGGGAATGCCGCAGTCCATGCAGCGTGCTGCCTGCCGCGTGACATCCTTGTCGTCGAGCGGCAGCGTGAACTCTCTGAAGTGGCGAATGCGATCGCCGGCGAGCTGATACTTCGGCTCCTGCCGGTCGAATTCTAGGAAACCCGTGACCTTACCCATCGTCCTGTCCAGCTTCTGCCCCGTCATGGCCGGGCTTGACCCGGCCATCTCGATCGGAAGGCGCAATTCTCGTGTCGGGATCCCCGGGACAAGCCCGGGGATGACGTCGTGGAGAAGAAAACGGCTACTCCGCGGCCTGCAGAGTGCGAGCCCGCTCCATCTCGCGGATGGCACGCCGGTATTCGACCGGCATCACCTTGACGAAGCGGGTGCGGTAGTCGGCCCAGTTGTCGAGGATCGTCTGTGCCCGGGCAGACCCGGTGTAGTCGCGGTGGTTGACGATGAGCTGCATCAGCCGCTCCTCGTCATGCCGCGACAGATCGCCCAGAATATCGATCCGTCCCTTGGTCTCGAGGTCGCCGCCATGATGATGGAGGCGCTCGAGCAGGTCTTCCTCCTCCTCGACCGGTTCGAGATCGACCATCGAGAGGTTGCAGCGCTTGGCGAAGGACCCGTCCTCGTCGAGCACATAGGCGATGCCGCCGGACATGCCGGCCGCGAAGTTGCGGCCGGTCTGGCCGATGACCACCACGACGCCGCCGGTCATATATTCGCAGCCGTGGTCGCCGGTGCCCTCGACGACGGCGACCGCGCCCGAGTTGCGGACGGCGAAACGCTCGCCGGCCACGCCCCGGAAGTAGCACTCACCGGCCGTCGCGCCATAAAGCACCGTATTGCCGACGATGATCGAACGCTCGGCGACGATCCTTGTTTCCGCCGGCGGATGGATGATCAGCTTGCCGCCCGACAGGCCCTTGCCGACGTAGTCATTGGCTTCGCCGTCGAGCTTCAGCGTCACGCCCGGCGCCAGGAAGGCGCCGAAGCTCTGGCCGGCCGTGCCCTTCAGATTGACCGTGATGGTGTCATCGGGAAGGCCCTCATGGCCGTGGCGCTTGGCGATCTCCCCGGAGAGCATGGCGCCGGTCGTCCGGTCCACGTTCCGAATGGTGTGCGACAGCGTCACCGCTTCCCCTGTGGCCAGAGCGGGCTCTGCCTCACGGATGAGCTTGAGATCGAGGATATCGTCGATCGGGTGCTTCTGGCGCTCGGCGTGCCGGGTTGCGACTTCGGCGCCGACCGAGGGCTGATGGAACAGCCGTGTAAAGTCGAGGCCCTTCGACTTCCAGTGGCTCAAGGCTTCCGTCTTGTCGAGGATATCGGTGCGGCCAACGAGTTCTTCGATCCGGCGCACGCCGATCTCGGCCATGCGCTCGCGCACGTCCTCCGCGACGAAGAAGAAGTAGTTGATCACGTGCTCCGGCAGACCCTTGAAGCGCTTGCGCAGCACGGGGTCCTGGGTCGCCACGCCTACCGGGCAGGTGTTCAGGTGGCACTTGCGCATCATGATGCAGCCCGCCGCGATCAGCGGGGCCGTCGAGAAGCCGAACTCGTCCGCGCCGAGCAGGGCACCTACGATGACGTCACGACCGGTACGGAGCCCGCCGTCGACCTGCAGCACCACCCGCCCGCGCAGATTCGAGAGCACCAGGGTCTGCTGGGTCTCGGCAAGGCCGATTTCCCAGGGCGAACCCGCATGCTTCAGCGAGGTGAGGGGGCTTGCGCCCGTCCCGCCGTCATAGCCGGAGATGGTGATGTGGTCGGCGCGTGCCTTGGCGACGCCGGCGGCGACAGTGCCCACACCAACCTCGGACACGAGCTTGACCGAGACGTCCGCGGCCGGATTGACGTTCTTCAGGTCGAAGATCAGCTGGGCCAGATCCTCGATCGAATAGATGTCATGGTGCGGCGGCGGCGAGATCAGGCCGACGCCCGGCGTCGAATGGCGCACCTTGGCGATGATCGCATCGACCTTGTGGCCTGGCAGCTGGCCGCCCTCACCGGGCTTGGCCCCCTGCGCCACCTTGATCTGCATCATGTCGGAATTGACGAGATAATGCGCGGTGACGCCGAAACGCCCCGATGCCACCTGCTTGATGGCGGACCGCCTTGAGCGGCCGTCCGCCATCGGCAGGAAGCGCTCCGGTTCCTCACCGCCTTCGCCGGTATTCGACTTGCCCCCGAAGGAATTCATGGCGATCGCGAGCGTCTCGTGCGCCTCACGCGAGATCGAGCCGAAGGACATGGCCCCGGTCGTGAAGCGCTTGACGATCTCGGACGCGGGCTCGACCTCGTCGAGCGGGACGGGGTCATTCCCGAGCTCACGCGCCGTCTTGATGCGGAACAGGCCGCGAATGCTGGTGGCGCGATTGCCCTGTTCGTCAATGAGCTTGGCGAACTCCTGATAGCGGTCGCGGGCATTGTGGCGCACCGCGTGCTGCAGCGTCGCCACCGTATCCGGCGTCCACACATGCGTCTCGCCGCGCAGGCGGTAGGCATATTCGCCACCCACGTCGAGGGCTGTGCGGTAGATCGGAGCATCGCCGAAGGCATCGCGGTGTCGCAACACGGTCTCTTCGGCGATTTCGCCGAGCCCGACACCCTCGATGCTGGTCGCGGTGCCGAAGAAATATTGCGCGACGAAGTCGCTCTTCAGTCCAACCGCATCGAAGATCTGTGCGCCGCAATAGGACTGGTAGGTCGATATTCCCATCTTCGACATGACCTTGAGCAGGCCCTTGTCGATCGACTTGATGTAGCGCTTGACGATTTCATAGGCATCGACCTCCTCGGGGAAGTCGAGAGCCTCATGCATCGACAGCAGCGTCTCGAAGGCGAGATAGGGATTGATCGCCTCCGCGCCATAGCCGGCAAGGCAGGCGAAGTGATGCACCTCGCGCGGCTCGCCGGTTTCCAGCACAAGACCGACCGAGGTCCGCAGACCCTTGCGGATCAGGTGATGATGCACCGCCGCTGTCGCGAGGAGAACCGGGATGGCGATCCTGTCCGGCCCGATCATACGGTCGGAGAGGATGATGATGTTGTAGCCGCCGTGAACAGCCGCCTCGGCACGTTCGCACAACCGCCCGAGCGCACCTTCGAGGCCGGCCGCGCCTTGCAGGGCCGGGAAGGTGATGTCGAGCGTCTTGGTGTCGAACCTGTCCTCGTAGTGGCCGATGCAGCGGATCTTCTCGAGGTCTTCATTCGTGAGAATCGGCTGGCGCACTTCGAGCCGCTTGCGGCGCGAGGTGCCCTCGAGGTCGAGGATGTTCGGCCGTGGCCCGATGAAGGACACGAGCGACATGACGAGTTCCTCGCGGATCGGGTCGATCGGCGGGTTCGTCACCTGGGCGAAGTTCTGCTTGAAATAGGTGTACAGCAGCTTGGACTTGGCCGACAGCGCCGAGATCGGCGTGTCGGTGCCCATGGAGCCCACCGCTTCCTGGCCGGTGACGGCCATAGGCGGCAGCAGAAGCTTGATGTCTTCCTGCGTGTAGCCGAAAGCCTGCTGGCGATCGATCAGGCTGACATCCGTGCGGGATTCGCGCGCCTGCACGGGCGGCAGTTCCTCCAGCACGATCTGCGTGCGCTCCAGCCACTCGCCATAGGGATGGCGGGTGCTCAGCTCCTGCTTGATCTCCTCGTCGGAGACGATGCGACCCTTTTCCAGGTCGATGAGCAGCATGCGTCCTGGCTGCAGGCGCCACTTCTCGACGATCATCTCTTCCGGGATCGGAAGAACGCCCATCTCGGACGCGCCGACCACGAGGTCGTCATCGGTCACGAAATAGCGGGCGGGCCTCAGGCCGTTCCGGTCGAGGGTCGCGCCGAGCTGACGGCCGTCGGTGAAGCAGATGGCGGCGGGACCATCCCACGGCTCCATCAGCGCCGCGTGATACTCATAGAAATGCCGCCGCTCCTCGCTCATGAGGGGATTGCCGGCCCAGGCTTCGGGCACGAGCATCATCATGGCGTGGGTGAGCGAATAGCCGCCCTGCACCAGGAATTCGAGCGCGTTGTCGAAACAGGCCGTGTCGGACTGGCCCTCGTAGGAGATTGGCCAGAGCTTGGCGATGTCGTTGCCGAACAGCTCGGAATCGACGGAGGCCTGCCGCGCCGCCATCCAGTTGACGTTGCCGCGCACCGTGTTGATCTCGCCGTTATGCGCGACCATGCGGTAGGGGTGGGCGAGCGACCAGGTCGGGAAGGTGTTCGTCGCGAAGCGCTGGTGCACCAGGGAGATCGCCGACTGGAAGCGTGGGTCGTTGAGGTCCGCGTAGTAGTCGCCGAGCTGGGTGGCGAGCAGCATGCCCTTGTAGACGAGGGTGCGCGACGACAGGCTGACCACGTAGTAGCCGGCCGTGCTCGCGTCCTTCATGTCGTAGATGGCGTTGGAAATCACCTTGCGGGCGATGAACAGGCGCCGCTCGAACTCGTCCTGGTCCGGGATGTCGGTGCCGTGGCCGACGATGATCTGGCGATGCAGCGGCTCGGTCGGCTTGACCGTCTCGCCAAGGCCGGAGTTGTCGACGGGCACGTTGCGCCAGCCCAGGAACGAGAGCCCTTCCTCGGCAATCAGACGCTCAACGATTTCCGTGACGAGGCGGAAGCCTTCCGTGTCGCGCGGCATGAAGAGATGGCCGACGGCGTATTCGCCGGGCTCCGGCAGCGTGATGCCGAGCCGCGCACATTCTTCCTGAAAAAACAGATGCGGGATCTGGACCAGCATGCCACAGCCGTCGCCGGCCTTGGGATCGGCGCCGACGGCGCCACGGTGGTCGAGATTCCTGAGGATCGACAGGCCATGCTGTACGATCGCGTGGCTCTTGCGGTTCTTCATGTCCACTGCGAAGCCGACGCCGCATGCATCGTGTTCGTTACGCGGATCATAAAGGCCCTGCGCTGCCGGCATGCCGTAATCGGCTGCCGACCGCGCTTGGTTCAGTGGCCACTTGGGAGTATCGCCCCCACGAAGTCTGTATTCGTTTACCATGGAAGACTTCCTCCCTCGACACTGCGTTTATGCGCAGGACGACTTGAAACCCCAGTATAGGCCACATCGAGCCTAGAGGGACGCAAGCCATCGATTTTTAGGGAGGTCCGGTCGCGCTGCGCGCCGCGTCCGCACCTCGGCGGGCGGCGACGAAACGTCGAGAGCCCGCTAGCTGCGCGCGATGCGCGTAGCCGCTTTCTGGTCTCGTTTCGTTTTTACCGACCGTGTCATCGTCAAACCATCGACTGCTGTGTTTCGCTCGCAAGATAGAGCGTAATGGGACAGTATCGCTGTCCTAACTCGTCGGAACATGCCAGATTTTTTTCCGCCGCACAAGCGCCCAATTGCGACCCTGCGCACACAAAGTTCTCCGATTGGCCTCGGGAACGAAATTTTATGACCGTCGGCGCGCATGATGCGGAATGATCATTCGTTCGCGTTCATTCCAAACTAGCGCTCGCTGAGATGCCCTTCGGGGCGCTTTTACCGCGCGCGCCGCATTGCCTATGGTGTGCGAGCCGGGCGCTTGAGGAGAGAAAGATCGTGAATTTTGGCAGTGACAATGTCGCGGGGGCGAGCCCCCGTGTTCTCGAAGCGCTGGTCGAGGCCAATCGAGGAACAGCAAGCGGTTATGGCACGGATGCCTTGACCGCGCGGGTCACCGCACGGCTGTCCGCGATCTTTGAACGGGATGTGGAAGTCTTTCTGGTGACCACCGGAACAGCCGCCAACGCGCTCAGTCTTGCCGCGATGACGGACCCTTGGGGCGCGGTCCTGTGCCATGCCGAGGCCCATGTCGCGACGGATGAATGCGGAGCGCCAGAGTTCTTTACCGGAGGGGCGAAGCTCATCGGCCTGCCCGGTCTCTGCGGCAAGATGACGCCGACGACAGTCGAGGCGGCCCTGAGCGGCGGACATGCTCCGCCGCCCCATGCCGTCCTGCCCCAGGCCCTCTCACTGACACAGGCGACAGAAGTGGGCACGGCCTATACGGCTGATGAAATCTCCGAGATCGCCAGAATCGCCCATGCCCATGGCCTTGGCGTGCATATGGACGGCGCACGCTTCGCCAACGCCTTGCTGCGTCTTGATGTGACCGCGGCTGCGATCACCTGGAAGGCCGGTGTCGACATCATGTCCTTCGGCGCCACCAAGAACGGCTGTCTCGGCGTCGAGGCCATCGTCGTCTTCGACCGTGCCAGGGCCAGCCATCTGGCAGAGCGCCGCAAGCGCTCCGGCCATCTCCTGTCCAAGGGGCGTTTCCTGGGCGCGCAGCTTGATGCCTATCTCGCCGATGACCACTGGCTCGATCTCGCGCGTCACGCCAACGCGATGGCGGATCGGTTGGCGGAAGGTCTTGCGGCGCGGGGCGCTCGAATCGCCTTGCCCGTGCAGGGCAATGAGGTCTTCGCGGTTCTTCCGCGAGGCATGAATGACGCCCTGCAGGCCAAAGGGGCAATCTACTATCGCTGGGCGGGCACGAGCGTTCCGCCGGATCAGGCACCCGGCGGCGATGAAGTGCTGGTGCGGCTGGTCACCTCCTTCGCGACGACGGCCGATGAAGTTGACCTGTTCGTGGCGACGGCCGGTCATCGTGAATAAACTATAAAGGCGCCGTATGGGCGCCTTAATCAATTCTAGAATCCGGCCCGAACGTCAGTATCGAGCGAGGCTAAATATGCCGGGCCAGAGCACTGCCCAGCCGACCCTCCTTTCCGCGCAGACCGCGGCCTTTCCTGGAAGGCCACTTGGCGCACAGCCATTTGGCAAGATGATCGCCTTTATCGCGCCGGCGGCTATGGTGGCCGGCCTGTCGCTGGCGGCCGGCATCCTGCCGGCTGCTGCCCAGTATTATGGCGACAGGCCGCCCGGCTACGATGTGCCCATTCCCCCCGCGCCGGTGCCGGAAGCGCCCTGGGCGCGCCGCCCCTGGGCTCCCCCGCCTGGCGCCTATGCCGACGACGGCATGCCCCGCCGTGCCGTCGAGGCGATGATTTCCCGGCAGGGATATTCCCTCGAAACGCCGCTGCGGCGTCGCGGTGACGTCTATGTCGCGGATGTCATGGACCGCCGGGGGACGATTTTGCGCCTCATGGTCGACGCCTATGACGGAAGCATTGTCGGCCGTCGCGTGATCGCAGAGGTCGTGCCGGACTGGGGTGACCGGCCGAGGCCCCAGACGCGCTGGAGCGAGCCGGATTGGGATGACGGTGACGGCGGGCGTTATGACAGCCGCGACAGAGGTGACCGTTATGCGGCGCGCGAACCGGAGCCTCGGGTGATCCCGGCGCCGCCTATGCCGAAGGGGATAGCCCCCAGAACTGCCTTGCCGAAGATCCCTGTTCCGCCGGCGCGGCCCTCGGAGCTGCAATCGGATGCCCAGGGGGGCGGTGGTGAGGAGCCGGCCGCCGTGCCGCCCGTCGCTCAGGCCAACCCCGCTCCCGCTGCTTCCGCTCCCACGGCAAGGTCCGAGCCGGCTGCGCCGGGGCCGGTCGATATCGATTTGCCGGATCTGCCAGACGTCGGCCCGCCGTCATTCTGACTGGCCGTTCTGATCCGCAGAGCGCGCGGGTGCACGGCCAATGAGCTGGAGGGCCAAGCAAAAAAGGCGCCTCTGTTGAAGCGCCTTGCAGTTTGGAGGTCATGGGAACAGGCGGAAGGAGAAAGCCGTCCGCCTGTCTAGCGTCGGACGCGCGGTCCGACGCCGATCAAAATTACGCGGCCACCTTCGGCTGCTCGATCACCTTCGGCTCTACGGATTTCGCAGCCTGCGAGGAGATCGGGATGAAGCGCGGCTTCTTGGCTTCCGGGATCTCGCGTACGAGGTCTACGTGGAGAAGGCCGTGCTCAAGGAGTGCGCCCTTGACGAGCACATGGTCAGCGAGCTGGAAGCGGCGCTCGAAGGAGCGCGCTGCAATGCCCTGATAAAGGACATCCGGCTTCTCTTCGCCTTCCGTGACCTTCTTTTCGCCGCGGATGGAGAGCGTGTTCTCCTTCACCTCGATGCTGAGGTCGTCATCCGTGAAGCCCGCGACGGCGACAGAGACGCGATAGTCATTCTCGCCAGTCCGCTCGATGTTGTAGGGCGGATAGGTCGACGCACTGTCGACGCCTGACGCCTGGTCAAGCAGCGAGAAAAGCCGATCGAAGCCGACGGTGGAACGGTAGAGGGGAGCAAAATCAAATTGACGCATAGCATATCCTCCTAAGAAGCGACATGCGGAGCACCCGCCGATATGGGCCGGGTGTCGCTCATAATGCAGCCGATATCGGCCTGCATGACAAGGATTTGGGAAGGACGTTCTGGCATTTCAAGGGCTGTTGCGTGCTCTATCGTGGCCAGGTTCGCAAGTGCGCGGTAAAATAGCGATATCAGTAGGATACGGCTTGGTCTTGGTTGTTGAGAGGGTCGCCGTGGAGCTTTTCGCTACACCCGATAATGCTGTTCCGACCGGCGCTGTCGTCACGACGGTGCCGACGATGGACGGCGTGAACTTGCGCGTGGCGCGCTGGGCGCCGCGCGGACGCAAGCGGCCACGCGGAACCGTCCTCATTCTGCAGGGACGGGCTGAATTCATCGAGAAATACTTCGAGACGGTCGGGGATCTGACGAGGCGCGGCTTTGTCGTCGTGGCGTTCGACTGGCGCGGGCAGGGGGGATCCGACCATCAACTCGCGAACCATCGCAAAGGCCATATCTCGTCGTTCAAGCGATACCGGCGCGATCTGGACGCCGTGATCCACGAGATGCTCCTCGTCCACTGCCCGGCGCCTTATTTCGCCCTTGCGCATTCGATGGGGGCTGCGATCCTGTTCGAGGCTCTGAGTTCCGGCGAGAAGCGTTTTGAACGGACAGTGGCGCTTGCGCCCATGCTGGCGATCGCGCGCATCAAGCATCCGGGTGTGGTGCGCACCCTCACGGAATGGCTAGGGGGCTTAGGGTTTTCCCGCTGGTTCATCCCGGGTGGCGGCGCGACACCGCTTGGAACGAAGCCCTTTCTCGACAATCGTCTCACGTCCGATCCCGTCCGCTACGCGCGGAATGCGGGTGTGGTCGCGGCCGTGCCCGAACTGGGCCTCGGTGATCCCACGATCGGCTGGGTACGCGCGGCGTTCCGCTTCATGGCGGGCCTCAATACGCGCAAGAAGGCCGAAGCGATCACCGCTCAGGTGCTCGTGATCGCAGGCGGCGCCGACCCCGTGGTTTCAACCTCGGCCATCGAACGTTTCAGCCTGTATCTCAAATCGGGCCATGCGATCGTGCTGCCGGGCGCCCGCCACGAACTTCTCATGGAACGGGACGATATTCGCGAGACCGTCTGGGCCGCGTTTGATGCTTTCGTTCCCGGCTCCGAGGGAACCGGGCCATTGAGCTCTCATGCCGAAAGCAGCGACAGCGCCGCCGCGTGAATGCGCGCGTCGCCGGCGACGACGACACTGCCACCGCCTGTGACGGGACCGCCCTGCCAATCCGTGACGATGCCGCCGGCACCCGTGATGATGGGAATGAGGGGGATGATATCGCAGGGCTTCAGGCCGGCTTCGATGACCAGATCGATATGACCGGCGGCGACCATGCAATAGGCATAGCAGTCATAGCCATAGCGGTTGAGCCGGCAGGCCTCTTCCACGCGTTTGTAGGCCGCCAGCGACTCGCCCTTGAACATATGGGGCGAGGTGGTGGAGATCGTTGCCTCGGCGAGGCTTGCACAGGCGCGCGTCTTGAGCGCGCGATCGCCTGCGGGCCCGTGATAGCGGGCGCCTTGACCGTCGCCGACGAAGCGCTCTCCCGTGAAAGGCTGGTGCATGAGCCCATAGACCGGCTGGCCCTTGTGCTTCAGCCCGATCAGCGTCCCCCATAGGGGCAGGCCTGAGATGAAGGCCTTGGTTCCGTCAATCGGGTCGAGCACCCAGACATACTCGGCGTCCGCCTCTTCCTCGCCGAATTCCTCGCCGGAAATGCCGTGGGCGGGAAAGGTGGACTTGATCATCTGCCGCATGACGGCCTCCGCGGCCCGGTCAGCTTCCGTCACGGGGTCGAAGTCACGTCCGTCGGACTTGTCGTCCGCGCGAATCGCAGACCGGAAGAACGGCATGATCACCTGGCCCGAACGGCTGGCGAGATCATCGGTGAATCGGGCGATGTCGACGACTGTCATTCCTGGGCCTCTGTCGGCTGGATCTCAAAGGGCTCTATACCGCTGGTGCGAACCCGGGATGTTAGTCAGACGTTGAATTTTCGTCTTTTCGTCGGGTGGAGCCGTTCCGTAACGGCGAGCTTGCTCCGGCCTTTAACCAGCTAAGCCTAAGTCAGGGAATATCTTTTTAAGGATGCGCGCAAAAGTTTTGACAAGGGACTTGTTTTTTGTGCGGTGCGGTGGCATATTGTTGCAGTGCGGTACGGCAGCTGAGGTTGCTGTCCCGCTGCCCTCCTTGGGCGTTTCCTCCCTAGACTTGGGCCGCGCACGCAAGTGGGCGGCCTTTTTTCTTGCTCGCAAGGGCGCGGCGCCGAAGGGCCAGCGGCCTTGGGGGCGGGTCTCTATTCGGCCGCGATGGCGCGAGGCGCCAGATCGTCCGGCAGTGCTGCCAGCACCTTGATGAAGACCTGCTTCAAGTCCGTGGCGACCTTCTCGAAATCCGCCGAGCGCTCCAGGGTCCGCTCGTTCATGTAGAGCGCCCGGTTCGTCTCGATTTGCAGTGCATGGCGCCGGGCATTCGGCTCGCCATAATGCTCTGTGATGAACCCACCCGCATAGGGCTTGTTGCGCACGACGCGGTAGCCGCATCTTCGCAGTTCCTGTTCGACCCGCTGGGTGACGCTGCTCGCGCAACTCGTGCCGTAGCGGTCCCCGAGAACGAAATCAGCGCGCAACGGCTCCTCGCGCGAGGAGCCGACCGAGGGCATGGAGTGGCAATCCACGAGGAGGACGCCGCCAAACTGCCGCATGGTCCGCGACATAAGCTGCCGCAGGGTGCGATGGTAGGGTTTGTACAGCCACTCGATCCGCCGCAAGGCCTCGCTGACGGTAAGCTTGTCCCGATAGATCTCCTGGCCGTCGCCGACGATGCGCGGCACGGTGCCGAGGCCGCCGGCGACGCGTAGCGAACGCGTGTTGGCGAAGGGCGGCAGCCGGCCTTCGAACATCCGCGGGTCGAGCTCGTAGGGCTCGCGATTCACATCCAGATAGGCGCGCGGGAAGCTCGCGGTCAGGAGCGGCGCGCCGAGATCGACCACGGCACCGAAGAGAGCATCCACATGGGTGTCCTCGGAACGGCGCAGGCTGAACGGATCAAGGCGCGCGGTCGCAAGGAAGGCTCTGGGATAGATGCGGCCGGAATGGGGAGCGTTGAAGACCGCAGACACGGTCTGCTCCTTCGGCTCCATGACCTGGAAGGGCGATTCGAATTCCGGTTCGACGGGATAGGACATTCCAACAATCAATTGTTCGGTCAGAAGAGCATCGCGACGTCACCAATTTGGCTTTTTTGGGCCTGCATGTCCATTGAAGCCCATGTCCTTCACCGCCTGTTTACGTCAGCGCGGCTTTATGGGGGAAACGTGGTTCGAGGTAATGCGTATTGAACGCCATGAACAAAATTCTTCTCGCAGAAGATGACAACGATATGCGGCGCTTTCTGGTGAAGGCTCTCCAGAACGCCGGATATGACGTCGCCTCATTCGATAACGGCCTTTCAGCCTATCACAGGTTGAGGGAGGAGCCTTTCGAGCTTCTCCTGACCGATATCGTCATGCCGGAGATGGATGGCATCGAGCTCGCGCGCCGTGCGACAGAGCTCGATCCGGATATCAAGGTGATGTTCATCACCGGTTTCGCGGCGGTCGCCCTCAATGCCGATTCGCAGGCGCCCAAGGAAGCCAAGGTGCTTTCCAAGCCCTTCCACCTGCGCGAACTCGTCAATGAGGTGGAGAAACTTCTGGCCGCTTGAACGGATGTTCCACAGGCCCGCCATAAAAGCTTCATCAGGAGCGTTTGGGTGGCTTGCGCTTCTGATCATGTCGAGCTATATCGGCGGCCTCGGATGTGACCCGTACACATCTTCCGGCAAGCGGACCGGGCTTAACAGCCCAACCACTTCCGGTTTCGTCGCTGTTTCTCCTCTTGCGCGTCTCTCAGGTGCCGCATAAAAGGGGCTAACAGGTGGCGAACCAGTCACTAGTCTGCTTGGGTCAGCCAATAGGCTGATTTTTGCTGGCGTAGGGCGCGTAGCTCAGCGGGAGAGCACTACGTTGACATCGTAGGGGTCACAGGTTCGATCCCTGTCGCGCCCACCATCACTTTCATTGGCCAGGTCGTGGGAAGCTTTGCTTCCAAGGCTGGCTTGTCGGAGACCACGGACATGAAAATCCGCAACTCGCTCAAATCGGTCCGCGGCCGTCATCGCGACAACCAGCTCGTGCGCCGCAAGGGCCGGATCTACGTCATCAACAAGACCCAGAAGCGTTACAAGGCTCGTCAGGGCTAATCACGCTTCAGTTTGTTGCTGTTCCATGCTTGAAGTGCCCGACCATATGGTCGGGCTTTTTGCGTTTGCATCGCGCTTCTTCACAGATTCGTGCAAGGGGAGGGATGGCCGCGGTTTTGACCCGGCCGGCCTTCGGGCCTACATTGAAGCCATGCGCAATGCGTCCCTTCATCTCGCGACCGCGTTCGGTGCGTCCCTTGTTCTCGCGGCCCTGGCGCCGGTAGGCGGCGTTGCCCAGTCGGGTATCGGCCAGCCCGGCGGCGCTGCGACGGTGCCGCGCCCCCCCGAGGCCTCCACGGATGCGCCCCCCACCGATTCGCGACGGGCCATGTTCGACGAGCTCTTCGCCCGCCTGGCGGCGTCGCAGGATGAAGAGGAAACCAAGGGTATTACACGGCTGATCGAGCGGCGGTGGCTGCAGTCCGGCAGTGATACGGCCGACCTCCTCATGAGCCGCGCCATCGCGGCCGCCAGCGCCGACAAGGACGAGCTGGCGATCGAGTTGCTCGACCGTGTGGTTGTTCTCCAGCCGAATTGGGCGGAAGCCTGGAACAAGCGGGCGGTGGTCTTCACGTCCCTGGGCGATGACGACCGCGCTATACTTGATTTGCGCCGGGCTGTCGCTCAGGAACCCCGCCATTTCACGGCCTGGACGGGTCTTGGCGTCTTGTTCCGCAAAGCCGGCGACAAGAAGAGCGCTCTGGCGGCCTTCCGGCAGGCGCTGGCGATAGCGCCCCACCTGCCCGACGTCGAGAAGGTGGCCGAACAGCTCGAGATCGAGGTCAACGGCCGCGATATCTAAGGTCCCTCGACGAGGCTTCTCTTTCCCATTGCCCATTGGGCCCCGCTTCCCACATGCGGGGCCATTTGGCGACGACCCCGCTACGAGGGCGATCGCGAACGATCGGCAGTTCAGGCTACGGGCTGCGGCTTTGCCGCGACGGGCGCTGCCGTGGCGGCCGAGCGCCCCTTATGCCATGTTGTAACAGCCTCGACGCGGCGAGTGAGGCGCGGATATCCCGAGATGATGTTCAGGAAGAAGCCAGCGACTGGCGGGACCAGCCGTTCCTGGGCCTGGAAGGCATCGGGGTTCATTTTGCCGTTCAGCTTGGCGCTGCCGGAGGCCAGCATCTGCAGGGCGGTCCGCGAGGCATTGAGATCCTGGGCGAGATAGGCTCCAACCCGGTCGCAGGTCAATTCGCGCCCCCTGGAATAGGCCGACCCGAGGAAGGGAATGAAAACGCCGGGAAGTCTGAGCAGATACCAGGGCTCATCGAGATGCCCGGCGGCATGGTGCCCGAGCTCATGGCCGATGACGAATCGGACCTGATTATCGTCGTCGGCATCGATCAGCGCTGAGGTAAGCCAGATGTAGCGCTTGCGTCCGATCAGCCTCAAAGCCATGGCATTCATGATGCCATTGGAATTGTAAACGAAGGTCTGGGGAACCTCCTTCAGGCCGATTTCGCGCGCACCCTCGGCGACCGCCTGATGCAGATGCGGGAACTGCATCGGGCTGACCAGCACGTAGTGGCCGAACATATAGGCACGCGTCAGCGCCCGGGCGATGAAGGAAATCAGCCAGGCTATGAACATATAGGAGATAATAACGAGGGATTGTCGGTAGTTTTGGTTCAGCAAATCCGCGACAAGAAAGCCCAAGAGAGCGAACCAGATGATAATTCCGGCTATAAGAGTAAGCGCGCCGTAGATTTTTTCTTTAGGATGTTTCAGCTCTGATATGCGTAGCGTCATCCGTGTGTGCCCTGTGCAATTTCAACCACGTGAACGCATACACGGACTTTACTCGCTCATGAACTAATCGTCGCGGCCGTCACACAGGCGATGCATGCCCTCAGTGCATGGAATACCACCCGAGGGTAAGCCGCCCCGCACTTCCATTCTGAAGATTGCGGCATGCCTTAGGCGCTGCCGTCAGGACCGATGAAGGCGATCCGGAGTGTGTTGGTCGCGCCCGGGTGGCCGAACGGAATGCCGGCTGTGACGATGACGCGCTGGCCATTCTCCGCGAAGCCCTCCTCCCGGGCAAGGTGGCAGGCCCGGTCTGTCATGTCGTCGAGATTGCGCGCATCCTCGGTCACGAGGGCATGCACGCCCCAGGCGACAGCGAGACGGCGGGCGGCGTTGATGTTGGGCGTCAGCGCGAGCACGCTGGTCGCCGGCCTCTCGCGCGAGATGCGCAGGCCTGTTGCACCGGACGACGTCCAGGCAATGATGGCCTTGAGCCCGAGGGTTTCGGCGATGCTGCGTGTCGCATTAGCGATCGCGTCGGCGGCGGTCGCCTCCGGCTCCGTGCGCTGGTTGTGGATGATGGTGCTGTAATTCGGGTCGGCTTCCACCTCTTCCGCGATGCGGTTCATGGTGGCGACCGCCTCGACAGGATAGTCGCCCGACGCGCTCTCGGCGGACAGCATGACGGCGTCGGCGCCCTCGAAGACCGCGGTCGCGACGTCGGAGACCTCGGCGCGGGTCGGCACGGGCGTGGTGATCATCGATTCCAGCATCTGCGTGGCGATGACGACCGGCTTGCCCTGGGCGCGCGCCGAGCGCGTAATCAGCTTCTGGATCCCGGGTACCTTTTCGAGCGGCATCTCGACGCCGAGATCGCCGCGCGCGACCATGAGGCCGTCGGAGGCCTCGATGATCTCGGCGAGACGGGCGACCGCCTGCGGCTTCTCGATCTTGGCCATCACCAGCGCGCGGCCACGCGTGACCTTGCGCACCTCGGCGATGTCTTCCGGCCGCTGCACGAAGGACAGCGCGATCCAGTCGACGCCGACATTGACGGCCGCTTCGAGATCCGACTGGTCCTTCGGCGTCATGGCCGACACCGGAATCGTCGTGTCCGGCAGGCTGACGCCCTTGCGGTTCGAAATCTTGCCGGCGATCACCACGCGCGTGGTCGCCTTGCCCTTGGCGACGCTCTCGACGACCAGCTTGATCTTGCCGTCGTCGATCAGGAGCTTATGGCCTGGCTCCAGCGCCGCCAGGATCTCAGGATGGGGCAGGTGGACGCGCTTGGCATTGCCCGGCTTCTCATTGCCGTCGAGCACGAAGGTGTCGCCGAGCTTCAGGATCTCCGAGCCCTTCTCGAAAGTGCCGATGCGCAGCTTCGGTCCCTGCAGGTCGACGAGGACGCCGACCGGGCGACCGAATTTCTCCTCCACGGAGCGTATGTCGGCCACACGCTTCGGCAGGTCCTCCCGGGCCGTGTGGCTCATGTTGATGCGGAAGATATCGGCGCCTGCCTCGAAGAGACGGGCGATCATCGCCGGGTCATTGGACGCAGGCCCGAGTGTCGCGAGGATCTTTACCTTGCGCATGCGTCTCATTGCGGTCTGCTCCCAGGTCTGTTCGCGTCGGTGAGTTGCACCGTCCAGCTCTTCTGCTGCCCGGTATCGACTTCGAAGAAGCCGTTGCGATCAAAGCCGCGCGCCAGGCAGTCTTCCGTGCCGCGCACGCTGAATTCCCGCTCGCGTGTGCAGAGAAATGACTGGCCGGTCCACTCGCCGCCCCGGTCGTAGTCGATGGCGTAAACGTAGTAGAAGCGCGCCGCGAGCGGGCCGCGCAGGAGAGTCTGGCAACTGCGTACGCCGAGATTCCACCATCCCTCGCTCACCCAGCCCTGGCTGTCACGATAGCCGAGCGCGACGCCGACCCGGCTCGATGTCATGTTGCACAGGCGCAGATCCGCCTTCGCGGGGCTCGCCAGCGCGATCGCGGCGGTGCCCAGGCACAGCGGTACCAGGAGGCTCCGAACAATGGACAGATAGGGAAGTTTCATGGCGAAGCAGTGACTTTCTGATACCGCCCCATGTGCCTGCTTTCGCGCTGCGATGTCAACGCAGGTGCAGCACGGTGCGAAGGCTTGCGTGGGGCCGGTCTTGAGGCTCTCTGCGGGATAGAAAAGCATTCCGGCGGCGTTATGGCACTCGATGCCTCCGTGCGCCTGTGGCACTGTGTCGGTCACGCTGCCAATCTTTCAGTGACATCGATCGTGAACTCACCATTCATGCCGGACCCGCTTGTCGCCGGCGAACATCCCATCGAACGCATTGCTGGTGACATCGGGAGCGGCGTCCTCGTCCTCTGCGATCACGCCACCAACGCCATCCCCCCTGAATACGGCAACCTCGGGATGCCGGCGACGGAGCTCGCGAGGCATATCGGCTATGATATCGGTGCGGCCATGGTGGCGCGCAGGCTGGCCACCCGGCTCGATGCGCCTGCGCTGCTGACGGATTTCTCGCGGCTCCTGATTGATCCCAATCGTGGGCTTGATGATCCGACGCTGGTGATGCGGCTGTCCGACGGGGCCATCGTGCCGGGCAACGCGCGTATTGATCATGATGAGATTGCGCGCCGTATCGCACGCTTCTATCGTCCCTATGACGTCGCGATCGCCGCTGCGATCGATGCGTCGATCGCGCAGGGCATAGCGCCCGTCGTCGTTTCCATCCACAGCTTCACACCGGTCTGGCGCGGCCGGCCGCGGCCGTGGGAAGTCGCCGTGCTGTGGGACGCCGATCCGCGGCTGCCGCTGCCCCTGATCGCGGCATTGCGGGAAGCCGGGGATCTGACAGTCGGCGATAATGAGCCTTATGATGGCGCCTTGGCCGGCGATGTGATCGCCCGGCACGCGACGGCACGCGGCCTTGCCAACGCGCTGATCGAGGTGCGGCAGGATCTCATCGCGGATGAGGCAGGTGCGGAGGCATGGGGCGATAGGCTCGCGGATGTGATCGGGCCGCTCGTCCCCGCCCTGTCGGCCACAGGCGTCGCGTATCACCCAAGCCGCGCCTTGACACGCGAGCTACCGCTGCGGCAGGGCTGAAGATATCGCATGCGCCGAATTACGGTTGGGAAATCATCAACCATTATTCGCCCATGGTTCTGGTGTTTTCCAATTGCCGGTAAACGGGGTAATCGTTCCAGCCACGGCGTGGCGTGGCTTGTGGTGAGCTGCGGCCCTCTCTTATTGACCAAGGATATGGTGACACGAACATGGTGACAGATGTTGCGGACTCAGGCGTTGCCGCTGAGGAACTGAAGCAGTTCATCGAGCGGATCGAACGCCTTGAGGAAGAAAAGGCGGCGATCGCGGGCGACATCAAGGAAGTCTATGGTGAGCTGAAGGGCAGGGGCTTCGACGCCAAGGCCGTGCGCAAGCTCGTGATGCTGCGTAAAAAGCCGCCGGAGGAGCGTGCCGAGGAGGATGCCATCCTCGAGCTTTACATGCAGGCTCTGGGCATGCAGGCCTAGGCGGAGGCGACAACCAGCGTTTCTCGTTGTGATGGCCGGGCTTGTCCCGGCCATTCCTGTTGAGGCGCCTTTCCCGGTCGGTATCAGCGGAACGCGGCCGTTGCCGCGTTGCTGACAGCCCGAATTGGGTAAACATAATTCGGGACCAAGCCCGGTGATGAGAAGGGTATCCCTCGGGGCGCCCCTCAATGTTGATTGGTCCTGAACGACCACATGACTGAGGGATGACCGCCTTCCCCTGACGGGGTATTCAGCGCGTCGAGAACTGCACCGTCGTGAGCGGCTTCACCGCCGGGCCGCTGAAACGCGTGATGCTGAGCTCGTCGCCGGATTTCTGCGCGAAGGAATTGGCGACGACCTCGGCGGGCTTCTGCGCGACGGGCCTGTCGGCCACCGCAACAAGCCGCGGCTGCGCGACGACGACCTTCGCCTTGTTCGCCGGGCGCGCGTGGGTGATTTCGGCCCGGAACAGCGGCTGCAGGGGGTTGGCGGGCTCGGCCGGTTGGCGCGCCTGACTCGTCGCGGACGTGATCGGCTGGCTGGACGTGTCGCTCCCGATCTGGGCAGTCCGTACCGCTTGAGGCGCCGCAGGGCGCGTGGGCGGGGCGGGATGCGCGATGGGTGCGAAGGACATCACCATGGGCGCAGCGGGGGGCTGAGCTTCCGCCGCTGTCGCTGTGGCCGGCGCGACTGCGGCAAGAGCGATCTGGGCTTCGGAAGGCTTCTGTGGCGCCGACGGATTGGCGTCCGCCACGGCCTTCATGACGGGACGTGCCGGCGGTAGCGGCAAGTCCACCAGGGTCGGCGTGGCCGCAGCCGGGGCCGCTGCCTGGGCGACCGTTTGAACGGCCGCATTCGCCTCGTTCGGCCGCTGCGGCGGCAGCGGAACATTCGCGAAGGATGCCGTGGGCGGGGGCGCCAGCGAAGCGACGGCCTGGCCTGCCGGGGGCGGCGTCAGATCATCAGGGCGCGCGACGGGAAGCTGAGCCGGAATGGTCGGCGCGGCGTTTCTCGGGTTGGAGAGCGCGTTCAGCTCAAGCGGTTGCTGCAACATCGCCGGCTGTGTCACGCGTGGCGGCGTTGGCACCGCCGCCGCAACCTGCACAGGGGCCGGTTGTTGGACCGGCTGGGCCGGGGCGGGCTGTGGACGCTGAGCCGCGGCTTGCGGACGATTGGCCGATTGCAGGAAGAAACTCGTCGTGTTCGCATTGTCGCTGCTGGCGTAGGCCACCTGCTGCTGGGCGGCAGGCTGCGGCGCCGGCGCTGGCTGGCGTGCGGCCACAACGGTGCGGCGCGGGGCACGCGACAGTGCCACGATCTCCTCGTCTTCCTCCTCATCGCCGCCGAACAAGGCGGCCCACAGGCTGCGACGGCGTCCCGGAGAAGCGCTCGCGTCGGCATAGGCGACGCCGGCGACGCGGTCGCCGCGTGCCGCGATGTCGGCAACGGCGAGATCATAGCCTGCCATGGGCTTGCCATCGGCGGGGATATGGACGGTGCGTCCGTCCGGGAAGAGCTGGGCGAGTTGGACGCGCGGCATGCGCGGCCAGGAGCGCACGCTACCGGTGTCGAGATGCACGAAGGGTGTGTTCGGATAATAGCCGACACCGCCGCGCTGCAGCCGCATGCCGATGGCCCGAACCTTGGCCATGCTCACGTCCGGCAGGTTGAAGTCGATCGCCTTGCCTTCCATGTGCTGGCTGTTCTTGGCGACGGCGCTCGAGCGGCGGCGAAGCATGGCGTTCGTATCGGGCGACCGATAGGCCGAGAAAATCTGGATGGCGCCGCTGGAGCCTACCTCGCGATGGACCGACCACAGGATATCGAAGAGCTTCGGATCCATGGTCGTGGTGTCCTGGTTGCGCCAGTCACGCAGCAGATGGTTGAGCTGCCGCAGCGCGTCACGATCATAGGAGCCGTTACGACGGAAGGTGACGGTCAGTGATTCGCCGGAATGGGAATGGACCAGGGAAATCGTGCGCGTATCGCCGTTCGCCACGGCGTTTTGCAGACCAGAGGTGGCGGCAATCAGAGCACTACCCGCGACGACCAAGCCGCAGATAAGACGAGACAGTCGGCGCCACCGGGGGGCCTGTTCTGCGTGAACAAGTCGCAAAAGTGAACTCGTCTGTTGCGAAGCCACAATCTCCGCGCCGCTGGCGACGCAGATGAGAACTGTGGCGGCTGAACAATAGGCGGAGACTCTTGCCGAGAAGACTTAACGGCAGGTTAACTGCAGCTTGCCGATTGAGCAAGATGCCACTTCGCCGGGCAACAAACGTTGGGAAAAAGCCTTTTTCAGGGCTGGCGCTTCTCCTCGCCGCTCAATCGACCAATCGCTCGCCCGGAGCGTCGGGATGATTCGCGTCTCCGAACAGCGGGAGGACGGAAGGCAGCCATTCATTCGCGGGGATGTAATCTGTGTCGGAAGGGCGATGGCGTCGTCCTCGATGTGACCGTCCAGCGGTTGATGAGCGGAGAAAAAGGCCACCATGCGTCAATCCTAGCCAGCGATTGTTCTGGCTCTCTGAATGAGCATCGGCTTCATTCAACGGGCCACGGACACGATGACTCGGGTCTGTGGCTTTTGTTTTTTGGTCTGAAGGCCCAAGTTGTGGCCGAGCGCGGAGGTGCGAGGAAACGATGACGATCCGCTTTGGTCGCTACACTGCATTTGTCCTGTGCGTGCTGGGTTTCCTCTTCACGCTGGCGCTGATGCCGGACAGCCTTTGGGATTTGATCCTTCTTGGTGTGTTCGCCGCACTCTCGCTGTTGGGGATCTGGGACCTTGCCCAGACGCAGCATTCAGTGCTGCGCAACTATCCCGTCATCGGCCATGTGCGATGGCTGGTCGAGATGATCCGGCCGGAGATCCGCCAGTATCTTCTGGAAGACGAGACCGAGGCGACACCCTTTTCGCGCGCGCAGCGCTCCCTGGTTTATCGCCGCGCGAAGGAGGCCCCGTCCGACCATCCCTTCGGCACGTTGATGGACGTCTATGCCAACGACTATGAGTTCATCCAGCAGTCCCTGACGCCGGTTGAAACTCCCGATCCCAACAAGTTTCGCATCACCATCGGCAACGACCAATGCGGCCAGCCCTATTCGGCGAGCATCTTCAACATCTCGGCCATGAGTTTCGGAGCTCTGTCCGCCAACGCCATTCGTGCGCTGAACAAGGGCGCGTCACTCGGTGGCTTCTATCACGACACCGGGGAAGGCAGCATAAGCCCCTATCACCGTGAGAACGGCGGCGACATCGTATGGCAGGTCGCCAGCGGCTATTTTGGTTGCCGTGACAGCAATGGCCGGTTCGATCCGGAGCGTTTCGCCGCGCAGGCCAAGGCGCCTCAGGTCAAGATGATCGAGCTGAAGCTCAGCCAGGGTGCCAAGCCAGGGCATGGCGGGGTCCTGCCCGGCGCCAAGGTCACCCCTGAAATCGCGGCCACGCGCGGCGTACCTGTCGGCATCGACTGTATCTCACCCGCTCGCCATTCGGCTTTCAACACGCCGTTGGAGATGATGGCCTTTCTTCAGACGCTGCGAGAGCTCTCCGGCGGCAAGCCTGTCGGCTTCAAGCTTTGCATCGGCCTTCCCTGGGAATTCATGGCGATCGTGAAGGCGATGCGCGCCTCGGGGATCGTTCCCGACTTCATCGTCATCGATGGCGGGGAGGGGGGCACGGGCGCCGCACCCGTCGAATTCAGCGACCATATCGGTGTGCCGATGCGCGAAGGCCTGCTCTTCGTGCACAACACCCTGGTTGGCGCAGGGCTGCGCGACAAAGTGCGGATCGGCGTTGCCGGAAAGCTGGTCAGCGCCTTCGACGTCGCCGCGGTCCTCGCCATCGGCGCCGACTGGGTCAATTCGGCCCGCGGATTCATGTTCGCCCTGGGCTGCATCCAGTCCCTGAGCTGCCATACCAACCGCTGCCCCGCCGGGGTCGCCACCCAGGATCTGAAGCGCAGCCGAGCGCTTGTCGTCCCTGACAAGGCCGAGCGGGTCTGGCGTTATCATGAGCGGACGGTGCAGGCGCTGGCGGATATGCTCGGAGCGGCCGGGCTCAGCCATCCCGATGACTTGCGCCCGCACCATCTGGTACACCGGATCAGCTCCACCGAGCTCAGGCAGTTCGACCGCATGCACTATTTCGCGGAACCGAACGATCTGCTCGAACGGCGGGCCGCAGCGACGTTCTACCAGGACAACTGGGATATGGCGCAGGCAGGAAGCTTCGCGCGGGCCTGACGGATCAGGTTTTCCGCAGGGCAGGCCTTGACCGGGGATACGGGCATGCCCGTATCCCCAAGCCTGATGCCTATCCGGCGATATCGAGGGCCTGCTTCATTCGGCGATCGAAGCCGTAGATATCATTGCGCGTGGTCACGCGGCCGGTGTCATCCACCGAGAGGGTGAAATAAACGAGGTGGATCGGCAGAGGCTCCTGCAGCTTGATCAGGCGCTCGCCCTTGCCGATGAGCTTGCGCATCCGCTCTTCCGTCCAGTCCTTACCCAGCACGAGCTCCGCCAGCTTGAACGGTTGCTCCACGCGCACGCAGCCGTGGCTGTAGGCGCGACGCTCGGTATTGAACAGGCTGCGGTTCGGCGTGTCATGCAGATAGACCGCGTGGTCGTTCGGGAACATGAACTTGATGAAGCCGAGCGCGTTGCGCTCACCCGGCGGCTGCCGGACCGAGATGGAGTTGCCGCGTCGGACGACTTCGTAGCCCCGGCGGCGTGCATAATCCGGGTCCTTTGCCAGAGCCGGCAGGAATTCCTTGCGCAGGATCGATGGCGGCACGTTCCAGTACGGATTGACGATGACGTGCTGCATCACGTGGGAGAAGACCGGCGTCGGCGACTCCGGCTTGCCGACGATCACGCGCGTCGTGTTCTCCACTTTGCCACCCTTCATGAGATCCATGCTGTAGGCAGGGATATTCACGATGAGGTAGCGATCGGAAAACGTCGGGGGCAGCCACCGCCAGCGTTCCATATTGACGAGAATGTCGGCCTCGTTGAGCCGCTGCGTCGCCGGCGGCGACATCGCCGCGACCGTCTGGCGGTTCAGGACCCCGTTCGCGGGCAGGCCGTTTTCCTTTTGGAACGTGGCGACCGCCGCCGCGACCCGCTCGTCGTAGGTAATCGCGTCGTTGCTCTCCAGCCCGAAACGCGCGCGTACCAGCGCCACGCGCGGGTCACGCATGCCGACCTTCAGCGCGGGGCCCTGGGGAACGCGGACCATCGGGGTGGAAGGATGCGCCGCGCGGATCTCCGCGAGCTTGGCCTTGAGGGCCTGATAGCCCGGCTGTGGCGGGTTGTAGCCGGCGAGCAGCTGGCCCGTATCGGCTGCATCCGCCAGGCCCCGTAACACCTCGTCCGCCCCGGGCAGATCGAGCGTCGGTGTCATCAGGGCTGAAATGCGGCGCGGATTGAGACGGCCGCCGCGCGCGTCGCGGGCATAGGTCACCGCAAGCGCGGACAGCTTCAGGTCGGCTTCCGCGAGGGCTTCCGCGCTATCGGTCTTCGGCAGGACATTGATGATCGGGATCGGATAATCGGCCGCGTCCAGCCCTTCCTCTCCAGCCTTTTCGAGCGTTGCGATCAATGCGCGGGCGCCGGCCGTCCACGCGTCGCCGTTCAGCCAGAGCGGCATGAAGGCCCGCTCGGCATAGTAGGTACCGATGGCTTCACGTTCCGTTTTGCCGAGTCGCGCCGGGCCGGGGACCGGATGCGTGTCGAGATAGCGCGCGATCGGGCCCTTCGTCTCGGCAGGGATGGAGACGACCACGTCCGGAACCACGATCTCCGGAAAGACCACCGTGGGGTTGTCCGCGGGCGCGGCGAGCGAGCCGGTGGTCAATCCATCGGCCGGGCTTGCCGCCACGGTTCCCGGCTCGCCCTGCGATGCCTCGGGCGTCACCATTACGGCGGTCGATGCCGACGACGGGGTGGAGCCCTCAGGGCCGAGTGTGAGGGGTTGATCGTTTGCCGGCTTCAGGTCGCTGACGGACGAAGCAGAAGGCGAGGCCAGCGTCGCGGCATTATCAGTGATCGCCGCGGGCATATCCTGGGCGAAAGCCAGGGACGTCATGGCAGGCGCTATAGACAGACCAAGGCCGAGGCTTCCGAGACCGAGTATCAAAGTCCCGGTGCAAACAATCCGCATCGCAATATCCCTATCAGCGCGACCATCACGATCGACGCGACTGAGAAAAGTTTCATGGCGGTATCCAGAGGATGTGACAACCCGCTGGAGCCCGGTGGGCGAGGTTTGGTGCAAACTGCCGGCGCGCCGTGTCCAAACGGACACATCCCCTAGCCGGGGTCGGTAGCTGGCTCGCCCCCGTCAACGTTGTCCAATAACCCCATATCCTTGAGTTTTCGGTAAAGCGTGGAGCGACCAATGCCGAGTTTGCGCGAAACTTCGGACATGTGGCCGCGGTAGTGGCGGAGGGCGAAGCGAATGGCCTCAGCTTCCACCTCTTCGAGCGGCCTGAGCTCGCCCTGTCCATCGAGCAGCGTAATCGCGCTGGGGTCGCGGACCTCCACGCGCACGACTTCGTGCAGCGAGGGCGCGGCCGGCACCGCCTCGGCAGGTGGGGCGGGCGGAACGCGCACTTCGAAGCCTTCCATCTGGGCGGCGATCTGTGGGAATTCCGCCATCGTCAGTTCATCCCCGTCGGCGAGGACGACGGCGCGGAACAGTACGTTCTCCAACTGACGCACGTTGCCGGGCCAGGTGTAGCGGGCGAGCATGTCGAGTGCGTCCTGGGAAAAGCCGCGCACGCGCTTGCCTTCCTCCGCCGCAAAACGCGCGAGAAACGTCATGGCGAGGCCAGGGATGTCCTCCGGCCGCGACCGGAGCGGCGGCAACGTCATGGGGAAGACGTTGAGCCGATAGTAGAGGTCCTCGCGGAACTGGCCTCGCTTGACGAGATCGAGCAGGCTCTTGTTGGTTGCCGAGATCAGGCGGATATCGACCTTGATCGATTTGCGCCCACCGACGGGGTCGACCTCGCCCTCCTGGATGGCGCGCAGCAGTTTGACCTGCGAATCCAAGGGCAGCTCGCCGATCTCATCGAGAAAGAGCGTGCCGCCGCTCGCCTCCACGAATTTGCCGACATGCTTGTCGGTCGCGCCTGTGAAGGCTCCCTTTTCATGGCCGAACAGGATGGACTCGACGAGATTTTCCGGGATGGCGCCGCAGTTCACGGTGACGAAGGGCTTGCCCCGGCGCTCGCCGGACCCCTGAATGGCGCGCGCCATGACTTCCTTGCCGACGCCCGACTCCCCCTCGATCAGCACCGGAATCATCGAACGCGCGGCGCGCTCGGCGAGCCTGAGCGCACGCCCCATGTCAGCGCTGCGGGTCGTGATATCCTTGATCGACAGCGCTCCGGCCGCGCGCCGCGACATGCGCCGGATTTCGCTTTCGAGCGCCCCGGTGCGGAGTGCATTCTTGATGGAGAACTGGAGGCGCTCGGCGCCGACCGGCTTCACGACGAAGTCAGCGGCGCCGGCGCGCATGGCCGAGACCACCGTTTCGATGGAGCCATGGGCCGTCTGCACGATGACCGGCACGTCGATGCCGCGTTCGCGCATCGCGCTCAGAACACCCATGCCGTCGAGATCCGGCATCACAAGGTCGAGCACGACGAGATCGAAGGGAGACGCCGTTGGCTCGCTCAGCCTATCGAGGGCCGCTTGTCCCGTTTCGGCGATCGCGGCCTCATAGCCGAAGCGGCGGACCATCGCTTCGAGAAGGCGGCGCTGTACAGGGTCGTCATCGACGATGAGGATGCTCGTCATGCAGGCCGTGATTGGTTAGAGGAAAGGGTGATAGACGCATCACCCATGGCGATACCCATGGACGATGCAATCCCTGCTGTGAAGTCGGTGATCGAGGAGAGGGTCTTGCGCGCAAGCCCGCCCACGCAAGTATTTTTCCCCGGCCCGACATAGGTGCCGAATCGTGCTGTGTCGTTTCGAGCCAATGCTCCACATCAAATGTAAAGCTCTTGTTAATGACGCGTGCGAAAACCTTGGCTGATCAATCGCACCTTCGCAGGCATTGATCAAAACGCCCTCGCGACCCAGATATTAAGGTGTGTTTTGGCACCCTGTGCGCGCAGATCGCGCGAATGGCAGCCGGATCCCCAAAGCCTCTAGGAAAGAGAGACGATGTCGATTGTGAATGCCGTGGACCAGCTGCCGGAATGGGATTTGTCGCAACTTTATCCGGGTATGGATTCGCAGGAGTTTGCTGCGGATCTTGCCAAGGCGGAAACCGAGAGCAAGGCATTCGCCGACACCTATCGCGGCAAGCTCGATGCGCTGGCGCGCAGCACCGACGCAAGTGCGGCCCTGGCGGGGCCGCTGAAAGCATATGAAACGTTGGAGGACCTCCTCGGACGGATCATGGCCTATGCCTCGCTCGTCTATGCCGGGGATACGACCGATCCGGTCCGCGCAAAGTTCTACGGAGATACTCAGGATCGGCTGACGACGGCGAGCTCCGATCTCCTGTTCTTCACGCTGGAGCTCAACCGCATCGACGAGGCGGTGCTCGGCCAGGCCATGAAGGATGGGCCGCTCGCCCATTGGCGCCCGTGGCTCGAGGACATCGCCAAGGACAAGCCTTACCAGCTCGACGACAAGCTGGAGCAATTGTTCCACGAGAAGTCGGTGACCGGGCGGGGGGCCTGGAACCGCCTGTTCGATGAGACCATGTCATCGCTGCGTTTCAAGCTCGACGGCGAGGAACTGACCCTCGAGCCGACCTTGAACCGCCTGCAGGATCCGGACGGCGCGGTGCGCAAGCGGGCCGCGGATGCGCTGGCGGAGGTGTTCAAGGCCAATGTGCGGACCTTCGCGCTGATCACCAACACCCTTGCCAAGGACAAGGAGATTTCGGATCGCTGGCGTGGTTTCTCCGGCGTGGCCGACTCGCGCCATCTCGCCAATCGCGTGGAGCCCGAAGTCGTCGAGGCGCTGGTGACGGCGGTGCGCGAGGCCTATCCGCGCCTGTCCCACCGCTACTACGCCCTCAAGGCGCGCTGGTTCGGCATGGATGCGCTGAACCACTGGGATCGCAACGCGCCGCTGCCGAAACTTGACCTGCCCGCGATCCCGTGGTCGCAGGCGCGCGACACGGTTCTCGGCGCCTATGGCGATTTCTCGCCGCGCATGGCCGATATCGCCAGGCGCTTCTTCGACGAGCGCTGGATCGATGCTCCCGTGCGGCCGGGCAAGGCGCCGGGTGCCTTTGCGCATCCCACCGTGCCCTCGGCGCATCCCTATGTGCTGCTCAACTACCAGGGCAAGCCGCGTGATGTGATGACGCTGGCCCATGAACTCGGCCATGGCGTCCACCAGGTGCTCGCCGCGCCGAATGGCGCGCTCATGGCGCCCACTCCGCTGACACTCGCCGAGACGGCATCCGTGTTTGGCGAGATGCTGACATTCCGGAAGCTTCTCGCCGGGACCACCGCGCCGAGCCAGCGCAAGGCAATGCTGGCGGCGAAGGTCGAGGACATGATCAACACGGTCGTGCGCCAGATCGCGTTCTACAGCTTCGAGTTCAAGGTTCATACGGAGCGCCGGCAAGGAGAGCTGACCGCAGATCGCCTTGGCGAGATGTGGCTCGAGGTGCAGCGCGAGAGCCTGGGGCCGGCCATCCGTCTCGGCGAAGGCTACGAGACCTTCTGGACCTATATTCCGCATTTCATCCACTCGCCGTTCTATGTCTACGCCTATGCTTTCGGCGATTGTCTCGTGAACTCGCTTTATGGCGTCTACCAGCGCACGCCGGATGGCTTCGTCGAGCGATATTTCGACATGCTGTCGGCAGGCGGCACCAAGCATCATACGGAGCTGCTGGCGCCATTCGGGCTCGATGCACGCGACCCGGCCTTCTGGCAGATCGGTCTGTCGATGATCGCTGGTCTCATCGATGAGCTGGAGGCCATGGACGCCTGACGGTGGGTTGCGTCTTGGTCTCTCAGCCAGAGGACAACAAAAACACAATCATGGCCGCCAGAGCATCGATCCTGATCCCGTGACCCCACACGACCTCGCTGACGCGAGGCCACCCTCCCCCAAGGGGGAGGGATTGCGGTGGCTGGCGCTGAGCTTTCAAAATCTCCGCTTGTGTACGCTGATCAGGTGCCAGCAACGGCAGTAATCAGACTAGGAATCTCCCGGAAGGGCCGCGCCGATCCCTCCCACAAGGGGGACTCCACCAAAGGGAAGGGTGGCCTCGCGTCAGCGAGGTCGGGTGGGGCTCCCCAGCGGCTGCGGCCCCTCCAGAAGCTCGCAATTGCCTGAGCGATCAGCACGTTCGTCTAATTGCCTATTTATTAGCCAATCACAGCTCCTGCCCAATTTGCGGGACCCTTGGGTCTTTCAGGCGATGCCCGCGATGCGACTGTTGGCACGCGCATTGCAAAACCCTATCGTGGGGGCAAGCCAGTCGGCTGCCATAAAACGGAGGGCGATCCCAATGACGGCCTTCGACGAGATGCATGGTTTCACCACGCACACCGGGGAAACGAATGTTCGCGTCGCCTATGAGCGATTAAGGACCTGGCTTGAGGATACCCCGGCCGATCTCCTCGCGACCCGCCGCAGCCAGGCAGAGCTGTTTTTTCGCCGCATCGGCATAACCTTCGCCGTCTATGGCGAGGCGGAAATGAGCGAGCGGCTCATCCCATTCGACATCATCCCGCGCGTTCTCGTGAAGAAGGAGTGGGAGGGGGTCGAGCGAGGCCTGCGCCAGCGCGTCAACGCCCTCAATGCGTTTCTCCGCGATGTCTATGGCCCGAGGGAGAGCATCAAGGCGGGCGTGGTGCCTGCCGAACTCGTCTATCGCAATCCCTACTACCGGCTGGAGATGGTCGGCCGGCCTGTGCCGCATGGCATTTACGTCCATATGGCGGGGATAGACCTCGTGCGTGTGGATGAAGGCACGTTCTACGTTCTCGAGGACAATGTGCGCACGCCGTCCGGTGTCTCCTACATGCTGGAGAACCGGGAAGTGATGATGCGGCTCTTCCCCAACCTCTTTACCGCGCATCGGGTGGCGCCGGTCGAGACCTATCCGGATGCCCTGCTGGCCAGCATGCGTTCCGTCGCGCCGACCAGCGCCGGGCGGGATCCGACGGTGGTGCTGCTGACCCCCGGCCAGTTCAATTCGGCCTTCTACGAGCACTCCTTCCTGGCAGACAAGCTGGGCGTGGAACTCGTCGAGGGCTCCGATCTCTTCGTCACCGACGATATCGTCTACATGCGCACGACCGACGGGCCGAAGCGCGTCGATGTCATCTATCGCCGCATCGATGATGATTTTCTGGATCCGCTCGTGTTCCGGCCCGACTCCATCCTCGGCGTGCCGGGGCTGATGAGCGCTTACGAAGCGGGCAATGTGACGCTCGCGAATGCGGTCGGCACCGGCGTCGCGGACGACAAGGCGATCTACAGCTACATGCCGGAGATCATCCGTTTTTTCCTCGGCGAGGAACCCATCCTCGGGAATGTCCCGACGTGGCGCTGCCGGGAGAAGGAGGCCTTGTCCTACGTGCTCGACCACCTCGGTGAACTCGTGGTGAAGGAGGTCAACGGTTCGGGTGGCTACGGCATGCTCGTGGGGCCGCATGCGTCGAGCAAGGAACTCGATCTCTTCCGACGCAAGCTGAAACATGCGCCCGACAACTTCATCGCGCAGCCGACGCTCGCTTTGTCCACCTGCCCGACCTTCGTGGCCTCGGGCGTTGCCCCGCGCCACATCGATCTCCGCCCCTTCGTGCTCACCGGCACGGACGGGGTTCGTATCGTGCCGGGCGGCCTTACCCGTGTCGCGCTGAAGGAAGGATCGCTCGTCGTCAATTCCAGCCAGGGCGGCGGCACCAAAGACACATGGGTGCTCGATGCATGACTCCGATACCTCCTCCGTGAGGCAGCTCGCGAATGAGCCAGGCGTGGCGAGGCCGATGGCCTATCTGCGTGCCCAGCGCAACAAGGTTCCGCCCATGTTGTCCCGCACCGCCGACAACCTGTTCTGGACGGCACGCTATATCGAGCGCGCCGATTTTCTGGCCCGGATCCTCGATGCCACCATGCGGCTGACCTCCGTGCCAGTCAGTTATGGCGCGACGGGTACGGAGTGGGACAGCGCGCTGGCGACGGCAGGCGCGGCGCAGGCGTTCCGCATGCGCTATGACGTCGCCAACGAATTCACGGTGCGGGAGTTTCTCGCATTCAGTGCTGACAACCCGTCCTCCATTCGCTCCTGCCTTGCGGTGGCCCGCGCCAATGCGCGCGCCGTGCGGACCGCGCTGACCGTGGAGATGTGGGAGGCGATCAACGACGCCTGGCATGAGCTGCAGAAGTTCGACAGCAAATCTATGGCCCCGGACGACTTCGCGCGCTTCCTCGACTGGGTGAAGGGGGTGGCGCTCGCTTTCGATGGTTCCGCCTATCGCACCATGCTGCGTAGCGACGCCTATTGGTTCCTGCGCGTCGGCTCGGCGCTGGAGCGCGCGGACAATACGGCCCGCATCCTCGACGTGAAGTACCATGTGCTTTTGCCGGAGAGCGAACAGGTCGGCGGCAGCCTCGACTATTTTCAATGGACGACCATCTTGCGCGAGGTTTCGGCGCTCACCTCCTATCGCTGGGTCTATCGGGAGAGCGTAAAGCCGTGGCTCGTTGCCGATCTGCTCATTCTCAACCGTCAGATGCCCCGCTCGCTCATCTATTGCTATGATGCCATCGTTCGCCATGTGGATCTCATGGCCGATTCCTACGGCCGGCGTGGTGCCAGCCAGCGCGTCGCGGGGAGCATGCTGACGAAACTCAGCAATATGCGGACCGAGGATATCTTCCAGTCCGGACTGCATGAGTTCATCACGAACTTCCTGGCTGAAAACAACAAGCTCGGCGCGGCGATCGCCGACCAATACTTGTCGTGACCGCGTGGTCTCGGGATGTGAGATCGTTCGGGAAGGAGCGTTGAGGACGGGAGAACGGGCCGGCGGGTGCTGTGCGGCTCGTGCTCCCGCTTTCTCTGCCGGCCTTCACAATGAGGCGCTTCCCATTCTACAATGACGGCTTAAGTCTCTTTGCCGCCCGTGACGAAGATCGGCCGAACCCGATGCGCATCTCCATCGCTCACGACACGACCTATGCCTATGCCATTCCGGCGCGCGCGGTGGTCCAGATCCTGCGACTGACGCCTCGCTCCCATGAAGGCATGCGTGTCATGCGCTGGCGGGTGGAGGTCGATGTCGACGGCCGGCTGCGATTGGGCGAAGATTCACTCGGCAATATCACGCATACCCTGTCTGTTGCGGGCCCGCTCAAGGGCGTAACGGTCTCCGTGAACGGTGAGGTTGAGACGGTCGACACCCAAGGCGTCATCCGCGGCACGGTCGAGCGTTTTCCCGATGCCGTCTATCTGCGGACCACACCATTGACGGAAGCTGACAGCGCCATCCGCGATTTTGCCGACGGGCTCCTGGCGGACCACGGGACCGACAGCCTGTCGCTGTTGCACGGCCTGCTCAACGGCATCCATCGCGACATCGCATTTGATCCGCACCCCACCGAGGTCACCACCACGGCCGCCGAGGCCTTCGCGCTGCGGCGCGGCGTATGCCAGGACCTGAGCCATATCTTCATCGCGGCGGCGCGCCATCTCGGTATTCCCGCCCGCTATGTCTCGGGACATTTCATGCGCAATGATGGGGTGACGGTGCAGGACGCCGCCCATGCCTGGGTTGAAGCCAAGGTTCCCGACTTGGGCTGGGTCGGCTTCGATCCCGCCAATGGCATAAGCCCCACCGATGCCCACGTGCGTGTCGCCATCGGTCTCGATTATCTCGGCGCCGCCCCCGTGCGTGGCAGCCGCTATGGCGGCGGCGAGGAACGCATGGATGTCAAACTCACTGTGCAGAAGGCCGCCCAATGGCAGGCTCAGGCTTGAAGTGTCTGTCTGATCCAGCCCATAGAAAAAGACGGCCTTTGCGGAGTAGATGCGCCTGATGACCTATTGTGCTGGTATTCTGGTCCAGGACGGGCTCGTTCTCATCGCTGACACCCGCACCAATGCCGGGTTCGACAATATCTCGACTTTTCGCAAGCTGCATGTGATCGAGGTCCCTGGCGAGCGGGTGCTTGGCATCGCGACCGCCGGCAATCTCTCCATTTCGCAATCCGTGCTCGGCCTCCTGCGCGAAGGCGTCACCGTCCCTGGTGGCGAGATACGCGAGAAGCTGATCGATGCGCCGACCATGTTCCATGCCGCGCAACTCGTCGGCCATGCCGTCCGGCAGGTGCGTCACGAGATCGGCGAGGCGCTGGGAGAGGCCCAGCTCTCGTTCGACGCCGCCTTCCTGTTCGGAGGACAGATCAAGGGCGGGCCGATGACGCTGTACATGGTCTATTCCGCCGGCAATTTCATTGAGTGCGGCGTTGACGCGCCTTTCCTGCAGATCGGCGAGCACAAATACGGCAAGCCGATCCTTGATCGCGCCATCACCTTCGAGACCGATATCTATGACGCTCTGAAGATCGGGCTGATCTCGATGGATTCCACCATGCGCTCGAATCTCGCAGTGGGGTTGCCGATCGATCTTCTGATGATCCGGCGAGGTTCCCACGTCACGGGGCTATCGCACCGGATCGAGGCTGGCGAGCCTTATTTCACGGATCTTAGCCAGCGCTGGTCCGATGCCCTGAAGGCCGCGCATATGGCAATCCCGCGACCGCCTTACTGAAATCGTCGCGGCTCATACTTGCGCGGAAGCCGAACGCCGCAGCGTAAAATGAGCGAGGACCGCCGCGCCGATGCCGCATATGGCGAAGGCGATGACGAGCGGTCGCGCGCTGCCGTCGAAAAAGAGCGAGACGGCCCCGCCAGCGATGGTCGCCAGGCTGAATTGAATGCCACCCAGCATCGATGACGCAGCACCCGCGCGAGCGCCATGGGGTTCGAGCGCGAACACGGCTGACGTCGGATTGAGGAAGCCGAGCCCGCCGAACAGGACGATGGTGATGCCCCAGAACACCGGCAGCGGGGCATTGCCGAGCAGGACAAGGGCCGCCAACGCCACCGTGCAGACACATACGGCCAAGGTTGCGGCGCGGATCAGCCGCGGTAACCCGATGCGGCCCACGAGCGTTGCGTTCATCTGCGCGCTGCCCACGAGAGCGCATGCGTTCACGGCAAAGACCACGCTGTAGCCGACCGGCGAAACGCCATAAACTTCGATGAATGCGAAGGATGAGCCGGTGAGATAGGACACCATGATGCCCTGTCCGCAGCCGCAGATGAGCGCTGTGCCGAGAAAGCGCCGATCTCGCAGCAGAATCCGGTAGGAAGCGAGAGCCGCGCGCAGGCCGCCTTGCGTTCGGCGCTCCGGCGGGCGTGTCTCGGGTAGCTGCCACCACATCAGCCACAGGCAGATGGCGCCGCTCGCGGCAATGACGAGGAAAATTCCGCGCCAGGATACGAACTGGGTGAGCAAGCTTCCGCCGAGAGGCGCGAGCATCGGCGATACCGACAGCACCAGCATGGTCAGCGCGATCAGCCTGACCGCCTCGCGCCCGGTATGAATATCGCGAATGATGGCGCGGGCGAGCACCATGCCTGCGCAAGCGCCTATGCCCTGGACGAAGCGCAGCGCGATCAGCATCTCGACAGTCTGGGCGAATGCGCAGCCGATCGAGGCGATCACGAACAGGACAAGCCCGGCGTAGATTGGCCTCTTGCGGCCGATGGCGTCCGAGACGGGACCATAGATCAACTGCCCGAACACCAGAGCCGCGAAGAAGCTCACCATGCTGAGCTGCACCATGCCGACGTCGGTCGCCATGGCACTGGCGATGGCGGGAAAGGCCGGCAGATACATGTCGATGGCCATCGGACCGATGGTCGACAGGGCCCCGATGATGAAGACGGCGTTCTTGACCGCTGGCGGCGGCAGATCACCCTGCGTGCCGGGTGGAGAAGGGGCGTCGGCAAGGTGAGCCTTTTGGGCCGCGTGAGGTCGATCGCCCCCTGGGGAGGGGTCGTTATCATTGCGAAGCAATGGCATGCTCATCGCGCAAACTCACACGGGACGCCGGGACCTTACGTCGCGCAAGCGGACCTGAAAAAGGGGATGGGTTGAGCGGGCGGCGCGCAGGCGGCCAGCATCACCTTCAAGCTAGCGGTGTTGGGCGCATGGAGGAAGGTGGCGGGACGCATGGGAGGGATGCCGGCCAAGCAAGCGGGCGTCTGTGTACGCCGTCCGTCCAAAAATGAAGACGCCCGCCCGCGGGGGAGGCGGGCGGGCTAACTTGCCTCAGGACGAGGGGGCTCGTCGAAGAGGAAGAGTGCTCGTTGGGGGGATTCGAGCACCGTAGCCCTAACGGCTCATTGTCGATCGGGTTCCCGGCTTTTTTTAAAAAAAAGCGTTTTTCCAAAACTTGCAGGATCTGGGCTTCGGACGCTGCCCGCTGCGACAACCTCCGCCTGACCGCGCTTGGCCAAATGGGATCTGATCGCAAATACAAGAAACGCGCCGTGATCGGCATGGTCCGCTTCCTGCATTTTTTGGGGAGCCGGTGGCGCTGCGCGTCTGTTTTCAAGCGCAGCTTGTCCGCAACTGACGGACGGCTCTACGGCTCGAGCTCCGTATCCCAGTAGAGGTAGTCCATCCAGCTGTGATGCAGATAGTTCGGCGGGAAATGCCGGCCATTGTGATGCAGGTCGTGCACTGTCGGCTGGTAAGGCTGCTGCGCTGGCCACATCTCTGCATGCCGGGGCAGAAGGTCGCCCTTGCGCAGGTTACAGGGCGCACAGGCCGTAACGACGTTCTCCCACGTGGTCTGGCCGCCTTTGGAGCGCGGAATCACGTGATCGAAGGTGAGGTCATCGCGGGACTGGCAATATTGGCACGTGAAGCGATCACGCAGGAAAACGTTGAACCGCGTGAAGGCAGGTTGCCGCGAAGCCTGAATGTAGGTCTTCAGCGAAACGACGGACGGCAGCCTTATTTCGAAAGTTGGGCTGCGGACCGTGGTTTCATATTCCGACACGATGTTCACGCGGTCGAGGAAGACCGCCTTTATCGCGTCCTGCCAGTTCCATAAGGACAAGGGATAGTAGCTCAAAGGCCGATAATCGGCATTGAGAACGAGGGCCGGACAACCTTCCGGCGACATTGGATGGGGGACGTGTATCGTCACCGCACCGCCTCCGAGGCGAATCGCCAACTGCGAGAAACAAGCCTGCGGACGTTAGTTTAAGAGCTGTGTCGCTAATGTGAAAGATGCCAAACGCAAACGAGCCGTGAGGAGAACTCACGGCCACGTTCGCAATTCGGCAAAGAGGTATGTGGGTAGCGCTGTCAGCGCGTCGGCGTCGGCTTTTCACCCCGGTAGTCGTAAAAGCCGCGGCGGGTCTTGCGCCCCAGCCAGCCGGCCTCGACATATTTCACCAACAGAGGGCAGGGCCGATATTTGGAATCGGCCAGGCCATCGTGCAGCACCTGCATGATGGCAAGGCAGGTATCGAGGCCGATGAAATCGGCGAGCTGCAAAGGCCCCATGGGGTGGTTGGCGCCGAGGCGCATGGCCGTGTCGATCGATTCCACGGACCCGACGCCCTCATAGAGCGTATAGATCGCCTCGTTGATCATCGGCAGCAGGATGCGGTTGACGATGAAGGCGGGAAAATCCTCCGCCAGCGTTGCCGTCTTGCCGAGCCGTGCGACGAAGGCTTGCGTGGCCTTGAAGGTCGGATCCTCGGTCGCGATGCCGCGGATGATCTCCACGAGCTGCATCACAGGCACGGGATTCATGAAGTGGATGCCGATGAACCGCTCGGGACGATCTGTCGCGGCCGCGAGGCGTGTTACCGAGATCGACGACGTGTTCGTGCCGACAATCGCATCGGGCTTGAGCGCCGGGCACAGGTCCACGAAGATCTTGCGCTTTACCGTCTCGTTCTCGGTGGCGGCTTCGATGACGAGATCGCAATCACCAAGCGCCTCGAACGTCAGCGCTGGCCTGATCCGAGCCTCGGCGGCCTGACGGTCCTCTTCGGTCAGATGGCTTTTGCTCACCTGGCGTTGCAGGCCGCCGCTGATCGTGGCGAGGCCGGCGTTGACGCGCTCTTCGCTAAGATCGTTGAGGGCAACGTCGTATCCGGCGATGGCGCATACCTGCGCGATGCCGCTGCCCATCTGGCCGGCACCGATGACGCCAACCTTACGAATATCGATCGTCATATGCCCACCTCTTATGCCTCTACGCTCATAATGTTCGGCGAGCCCGGCCGCATCAATGCCGCTGCCGCCTCTCCGTCAAATGATGATGCCATACCGGATAAGATCCCGGTGCGGCATCATCGCATTTTTTTCCAGTCCGACCCGTTTCGGTGCGGTTGTCTGTACGAACGTGGAAGCCGGACGGCTTCTACGAGCTTTTCTTGTCCGCGTGGTCACGAGGCCCGTTCAGACCCGGAACGACGGCAGTGACGCCTATTTCCCGACCTTCCCGAGTTCCTCGGTGAATTCCGGCACGAGCGTGAAGAGGTCGCCGACGAGGCCGTAGTCCGCGACCTGGAAGATCGGCGCTTCCTCGTCCTTGTTGATGGCGACGATGACCTTCGAGTCCTTCATGCCGGCCAGATGCTGGATGGCGCCGGAGATGCCGACCGCCACATAAAGCTCAGGCGCCACGACCTTGCCGGTCTGGCCGACCTGCCAGTCGTTCGGCGCATAGCCGGCATCGACCGCCGCGCGCGAGGCGCCGATCGCCGCGCCGAGCTTGTCGGCCAGGGGCTCGATGACCTTGGTGAAGTTCTCCGACGAGCCGAGCGCCCGGCCACCGGACACGATGATCTTGGCCGAACCGAGCTCGGGCCGGTCGCTGGTCGCCACCTGCTCGCCCTTGAAGGTCGAAAGGGCCGGATCGGCGGCCGCGCTCGCGCTCTCGATCGGCGCTGATGCCCCGCCGTCCTTCGCGGCCGCGAAGGTCGCCGTGCGCACCGTCAGCACGATCTTAGGCTCAGCCGTCTCCACCGTCTCGATGGCATTGCCGGCATAGATCGGATGCTCGAAGCTCTTCGGCCCCAGCACCTTCGTCACGTCCGAGATCTGCGCCACGTCAAGGAGCGCGGCCACCCGCGGCAGCACGTTCTTGCCCGAGGTGGAGGCGGCCGCGACGATCGCGTCATAGCCCCCCGCCAGGCTCACCACGAGGTCGGCCAGCGGCTCGGCGAGGCCATGGGCATAAACCGGCGCCTCGATGAGAAGCACCTTCTCCACGCCTTCGAGCTTCGCGGCGGCCTCGGCGGCGGCGCGCGCGCCTTCGCCGGCGACCAGCACATGCACCGGAGCGCCCAGTTCCCGCGCCGCCGTCAGGGCGCGGACCGTGCCGTCCTTAACGCTGGCATTGTCATGGTCGGCGACAAGCAATGTCGTCATGATCAGAGCACTCCTGCCTCGTTCTTCAGCTTGTCGACCAGGGCCGCCACCGAGGCGACCTTCACGCCCGCCTTGCGGCCCGACGGCTCGCTCGTCCTCACGACCGTCACCCGCGGCGTCACGTCGACGCCGAGCGCCTCGGGCGTCGTCTCGTCGAGGGGCTTCTTCTTCGCCTTCATGATGTTCGGCAGCGAGGCGTAGCGCGGCTCGTTGAGCCGCAGATCCGTGGTCACGATCGCCGGTAGCTTCAGGCCCACGGTCTGCAGGCCGCCATCGACTTCACGGGTGACGTCGACCGTGCCGTCGCCGATCTCGACCTTGGAGGCGAAGGTGCCCTGCGCCCAGCCGAGGAGCGCGGCCAGCATCTGACCGGTCTGGTTGGAATCGTCGTCGATCGCCTGCTTGCCGAGAATGACGAGGCCGGGCTCTTCCTTGGCGACGATCGCCTTGAGGAGCTTGGCCACCGCCAGCGGTTCGACGCGTCCTTCCGCCTTGACGAGAATGCCCCGGTCGGCCCCCATCGCGAGCGCCGTGCGGATCGTCTCGGCCGACTGGGCCGGCCCGATCGACACCGCCACGACCTCGGGCGCCTTGCCCGCCTCCTTCAACCGCAGCGCTTCCTCAACCGCGATCTCGTCGAACGGGTTCATCGACATCTTCACATTCGCCAGGTCCACACCGGAACCATCCGCCTTCACGCGGATCTTCACGTTGTAGTCGACCACTCGCTTCACTGGCACTAGGATCTTCATCGAGCTAACTCTCCTCCGCGGGCACCGCTCGTCCGCCCATATCCTGTCCCCCATATCGACCACGGGTCGCGGGGGCAAGACCGAGAATGCCGACGGGTATCTCGCGGGTATTCGCAGCGATCATTCACCTCAATCGCACGCGTCCCGCGAGGTCCGGAGCTTCTCGCCGGGGCAGCAGCCCCTGGGAATGAAAAGTACTCCAAGCCATCGTCTCGTAAGCATAGCCAGCGCGAAACCGGCGCCGATCTGATGATATGAGGCACGAAAGACGCGCGGGTAACGCTTGCGACGGTAAGGCATTCAGACGCTGGCGACCCTAGCGAGGCGTATTCGGACTTGTCAACGCCACGGAGCCGCCGCGGGGGTCAAACATCGCCCGTCAGTTGTGGACCATCCCCCGCGCCCAGCAGGGGTTGGTTTTTGCGGCGCAGGATGATGACGAGGATGATGCCCGCCGCAAAGCCGCCGACATGGGCGACCCAGCCCACTGAGTCATCGGCGTTTATCCAGATTTGCGCGATCTGGATCAGAAGCCAGAAGCCGATAGCCCAATACGCTCTGAGATGCAGCGGGATACGGAAGAAGAACAACCCCCATACGCGCACACGGGGGTGGAGAATGAGATAGGCCGAGATGACGCCGGAAACCGCCCCAGACGCTCCGACCAGCGGGCGCTCGGAGTCGGGCACCGAAAAGGCGTAGGCCAGACCGCTCGCGGCGCCGCACAGCGCAAAGAACAGGAGGAAGCGGAAATGCCCCAAGGCATCCTCGACATTGTCCCCGAAAACGAACAGGAACAACATGTTGCCGAGGAGGTGCAGGAAGCCGACATGCAGAAACAGGCTGGTGACAGGGGTCGCATAGACCGGCACCAGGGACAGGTCTTCGGGCAACACCACATCGCCGAAAAAGACGGCTGGTATGAGCCCAAAGGCGGCCGTTATCGACGTCTCGGGCATCGGCAGCCGGTCGAGTGCCACCACTCCATAGATGAGCGTCGAGACGATCAGGATCGCGTACGTCACATAGGGTACGCGGATATTGCGCATCGGCACGCCGTCATAAAGGGGAACGAACATGGGCCCCTCCTGTCAGCGGTTCTGCCCGGGCACCCATAGCACATCGCCGGGCCCTGCATGGTTGATAGCGCGCGCGGCGACGAACAGAAGGTCCGACAGGCGATTAATATACATCATCGCCGGGCCGGACACGATCTCCCCGGGTGTATCGGCCAGGGCGACGACGAGCCGCTCGGCGCGCCGGCACACCGTGCGGGCGACATGCAGATGGGCTGCAGCGGGCGCGCCGCCGGGCAATACAAAGGAGCGGAGTGCCGGCAGATCGGCGTTCAGCCGGTCGATGTCTTCCTCCAGCCGGGACACCTGGCCTGCCGTCACGCGAAGGGCCGTGCCGTCGCTCTCTGGCTGGCCTTCTTTCGGTGGCGTCGCGAGATCTGCCCCGAGATCGAACAGATCATTCTGAATGTAAGCCAGAATTGCATCCAGCTCCGCAGGTAGCGCGGCGAGCCGCACGATACCGATCGCGGCGTTGGTCTCGTCGATGGTTCCGTAGGCATCGACACGCAGATCATGCTTGCGGCGACGCGGTCCACGCGCAAGGCCCGTTGATCCGTCGTCACCGGTTTTTGTATAAATGCGATTGAGCCGGACCATGCTTCACGATCATGCGGTGGAGAGACGAATCGGCGCCACAGCGCCCTCACTCCAAAACGCGCATAACTTGCCACAACAAGCAAGGCGGCTGGACCCTCTGGCCGCCGATCACCATGGCTGATCAGAAGCTATAGGCGACGCGCGCGCCTACATTGGTTAGGCCACGGTTTTGGTCGCAGAGCCCGCCGTTTGAAAGGTGCTCGACCGTCGCCATGAGGCTCCAGTGTTCATCGAAGCGCCATCCAATGGAGGCCGATTCGCGGAAGAGTGGCGAGCAGCCCAGGGCAACGTGATTCGGCCCCACATTGTCGCCCGTCTTGCCATTGTGAATCGCACCGCCGAAGCTGGCCTCGACGAAAAGCTGCGATGTGATCGGCACGGTCCAGGTGAAGCCGGCATAAGCGAAACTGATGGCGCCTGCGGTATTGGCGCTGCCGCCTATGTGGAAACGTGGGATGAAGAGGTCGAGCGTCGCGTTTTCGGCCCGGAACAGCTTGTCGGTCAGCAATTCGCCCGTGATGTTGACGGAGCCGTCTTCCGGACCCCACGGGTCCTGGACGCTCACGCCGAAGCGGACTTCAGATAGGAAACGAGGCTGGAGGATCGATACCGGCGGCGGCGGCGACGCAGACGTTAGTTCCGTTCTTGTCGGCAGGTCTGCGGAAAGGCTGGACGTGACGTTCGCGCCGCAAAGGGCTGCCGCGATCACAAGCGCCGATAGAAATCGCATGCTTCGTTTCCAGGAATCGAATTGCAACCATTTGTAGCAACGGCAAAACCCGATCACTAGCAGCGGAACAGGAAATGTAAAGATTTCGTGAAAGGCGTGGCTGCGCGGCAACTGTTACCTAGCACAGCTAGCTTTAGCCCGGGCAAGGGAGCTTGATCGGGCGTGACGGCGAGCTCTTCCCGGGCTTTGGAGCGGCAGCTTAGCTGCCGCGCATCCAGACGATGCCCATGATGACCAAGACGGCGACCAGCTGGAGCAGGACGCGCAGTTGCATGAGCTTCTGCGAACGTTCGCCGCTGCCGCCGCGCATCATGTTGGTCAGGCCGAGCACAAGCACGACGGCGACTGCGCCGAGTGCGATGGGGAGCGCGAAGGCCATGGAATCGTCCTTTCACCGGCCGGCGTCTTGATGCGCCTGCCCGCCGTTATGGCAATACCATCTTGCCATCCGGCCCGGCCGCACGCAGCGCCAGCGTCTGTTTCGCGTGAACGTCCTACTGATTCCTCAGCAGACGCTCCAGATAGTCGAGCTCGTCCTGAGGACGCAACTGTTCGCCCAGGCGCCGGCGCAATTCATCGAGAATGCGCCTGGCACGTACTGTGGCCGATTCCTCGGCGGTCGGGATGCGGACGCGACCATCCGACCAATCCCGGTTGCGTGTCGGGCGGCCCAGCGGATCCTCGTCGCGCTGGCCGTTCGGCCCTGAGCGACCAGGTTGGCCGTTGCCGGCCTGGTCGTTGCCCTGGCCCTGGCCTTCCTGCTGCATCTGCTGGGCAAGGCCCTGCGCACCACGTTGCAGCGCCTCAAGCGCCTCGCCCTGCGAATCAAGGGCGCTACCCGTCTCGCCTTGTCCAAGCTGGCCTTCGGCATCGCGCATGGCACCTTCGGCGCCGTCAAGGCCTTCTTCGCCCTGCATGCCAAGGCCCTTGAGCTGGCGTTGCAGCGCCTCGAGACGTTCCCGCAAGGCCTGCTGGCGCTGGGCAAGTTCGTCACCAGACATCCCCTCCTGGCCCTGGCCGTTCTGGCCTTGCTGCCCCATCTGCCCCTGCTGGCCGCGTTGTCCCTGTTGCCGCTGCCCCTGCTGGTTACGGCCGCGCTGGCGCTGGTTCATTTCAGACCCGTCGCCGCCATCCTGACGGAAGGTGTCGTCGCGCAGCGCCTGCTGGTCACGAATCATCTGGTCGAGCTCGTTGAGCGAGCGCTGCATCTCGCGGCTCATCGAGTCGCTGCCGGCCTGGCGTGAACCCTGCAGATTCTCCAGGATGTCGCGCATCTGGTCGAGCAGGTTCTGGGCGTCGGCCATCGCACCTTGGCGCGCCATCTGCTCCATCCGGTCGAGCATGCGGTTCAGGTCGTCCTGCGTGATGGTGCGGGACGGCTGCTGGCGCTGCCCGGGCTGCTGCTGCCCCTGTTGCTGCTGGCGCATCTGCTGCTGCGCAAACTCGTTGAGAAAGCGGTTGAGGGCCTGGCGGAGCTCCTGAGTCAGCCGCGCGATCTCTTCCGGGCTCGCGCCGCGCTCGAGCGCCTGGCGCAAGGCCTCCTGGGCAGCGCGTAGATCCCGCTCAGCCTGGGAGAGGTCGCCATCCTCAATTTGCAGCGCCATCGTCCACAGGAATTCGGCGACTTCGAGCAGGTCCTCGTCGCTCTTGGCACCGGCGAGCCGCTTCTCGGCCATGGACAGGCCGAGGAACTGGCTGTCAGACGGTGTGAATTCTTCCGGCGCGATCATCAGCGCTTGAAGCGCGGTGCGCACCCGCCTCGCGTCATCCGGCGCCATGATCAGGTTGCGCCGCTGTTCCACGAGCGCGCGCGCCAACGGTTTCGTGAACGGCCGCTGAGGCAATGTCACCATCACGGATGAACTGCGGCCTTCCTGCCCCGCCTCGTCCTTGGCAACCAGCGTCATCTTGAGACGCGCCCCGGCCCAGGCGTGCGACGACAAATCGGCGAGTGTCTCCGTGTCCTGGTCGGCGGCGGGATCCGTCGGCAGGGCCAACGGCACGCTGGGCGGAGGGACCAGCGAGCGGCGGATATTGCCGTCCTCCCGCTCGAAGATCGCCTCAGCGGAGGCGATGCCATAGTCATCGCTGACCCGGTAGCGCAGGGTCATACTCCCGCGCCGCGTATTCTCCGGCTCACCCGAGAGGCGGATCTGCGGAGGGCGGTCGGGGATCGCGGCGATAGTCAGCGTCCGCGTGCCATTGGGGCCGTCAAGGGTGAGCCGCGCGCTGCTGGTCAGGGTGAAGCGGTGCTCTTCGATGCCCGGGGCCGGCGCCGCGGCAGCGGGCAAGGCCTCGAGCCCGGGACCGGGCGAAAGCTTGATCCCGCCTTGGCCTGCAAAACGAAGAACGAGCGTGCTCTTGACCGGCACGCGAATATCGAGAGGCGCATCTGAACTACGTGCGAAATCCAGCATCAACGGAGGAACACGCGTGTAGAGAGGCGGATCGATCCAGCCGTCGATACGGAAAGCCGGCCCCGCGGCGGGTGCGTTGCGCCAATCAAAAGCCAGCATCAGCCGCGAGCTGATTTCAGGACCGGCGACGAAGGCGGCGGCGATCAGCGCCAGCAGCGGGACGGCACGCAGGGCGTGCCGATCCCGGTTGGCCATACCGGGAGCCGGTGCGGTCACCTTCAGTGAGTCGAGGGCGGCCCGGGCGCGCTGCCGGTGCACCTCCCAGAGCGCGACCGTGGCAGGATCGCCCTGGCCCATGGCCAGCGTGTCGTCAAACGTGCTCGCCGGCCGGTTGGCAACCGGCGCGTCACGATCAAGCCGGTTCAGCGCGGCAGCGCGCGTCGGCCATGAGACCCGCACAAGCGGCCATAGCGACGCCGCGAAAGCGACGATCAGGACGCCGACGCCAATGATCCGATAATGGGCGGGAACGAGCGTCCAGAGACCGAGCCACGACACCACGAGGAAGCCGGCGACGACTGCAGCCGGCCACCACAGCGCGGGCCATACCCGTTCCCACGCCAAGGCAAGGCGCGATCGGCCGATCAGCCGCTCAAGGCGCGCAGCAGCATGATCCGGAGCCCGGGCCCGGTCAGTCCTGGCACGCGAAATGGGCGGTGGAGCGTCCTGCATCCGGATCTCCTGATGCGTCGACCGGATCTCGACTTCCGGCCGCGACAGCTGGCGGCCGGCCAATGCCGGCGACCCTAGGGTTCCCCAAGGCTATAAGGTAGCACGTCAGCGTCAGATAAAAAGCTTCGCGCCGATCACAGCCACGCGGGCAGACGATCAAGCCCGATCAATTCGTCGTAAGTGGGGCGTGGCCGGACGACGGCGTAGTCGCGGCCCCGCACCATGATTTCCGGCACAAGCGGGCGCGTATTGTAGGTATTGGCCTGCACGGCACCGTAGGCGCCCGCTGTCATCACGGCCAGAAGGTCGCCGGCGACGACTTTGGGGATCCGGCGGCCGAGTGCCAGATAGTCGCCGCTTTCGCAGACGGGCCCGACCACGTCGGCGATCACGTTTCCGGCATCGGCCTTCGGGACGATCACCGGCTTGATGTCGTGATGGGCTTCATAGAGCGTCGGCCTGATCAGATCGTTCATGCCCGCGTCGCAGATCACGAAGGTGCGGCTGTCGCTTGTCTTCACATAAAGCACGCGCGTCACGAGGATGCCGGCATTCCCGACGATGAGCCGGCCGGGCTCGAACAGAAGCGTGAGGCCGAGGTTGCCGGCATGGCGCTTGACGATTGCCGCATAGGCGGCTGGATCGGGCGGCGCCACCTTGTCCTCTTCATAAGGCACGCCAAGGCCGCCTCCGAAATCCACGTGAGTGAGATGATGGCCGGCGGCCATGAGATCCCGCGCGAGTTCAGCAAGCAGGCTCGCCGCATTGTCCACCGGCGTGAGATCGGTGATCTGGCTGCCGATATGCATGTCGACGCCATGAACCACGATGCGGGGCAGGGTAGCGGCGCGGGCATAGACGTCTCTGGCCCGCGAGATCGGGATGCCGAACTTGTTGTCGGACTTGCCGGTCGAGATCTTGGCGTGGGTCCTTGCGTCGACATCCGGATTGACGCGAAGCGAAATCGGGGCGGCAAGGCCGAGCGCGTGCGCAACCTCAGACAGGGCATCGAGTTCGGGTTCTGACTCGACATTGAAGCAAAGAATGCCCTGCTTCAGCGCGAAAGCCATCTCCTCCCGCGTTTTGCCGACACCGGAGAAGACGATGCGCTGGGCCGGGATGCCGGCCGCGAGCGCGCGGCGCAATTCCCCCTCCGAGACGATATCCGCGCCGGCGCCGAGGCGTGCCAGCGTCGCGATCACCGCCTGGTTGGAATTGGCCTTCAGGGCGTAGCAGACGATCGAGGGCATGTCTCCGAAGGCCTCGGAGAAGACGCGATAGTGCCGCTCAAGCGTCGCTGTCGAATAACAGTAGAATGGCGTGCCCACCTCGTCCGCGATGCGGGCCAGGGACACGTCTTCGGCATGCATGACGCCGTGGGAATAGGCAAAATGGTGCATGGGACGCTCGATAGCCGGACGTTCGATAACCTGGACTGGGAGCATAGGTCGACAAACACGATGGTGTTCCGGTCGACCGCGGCCCCTTGTTGGCGCCCCGGGCAGTTCAACCGTCTGCCCGGTGATAGGCACGATGATCTCTAACAGTTCTGGGTCTTAAAGGATCTTGTCCAGGATGAACGGCCTGTCAGGGATGACATAGCCGGTTGATCGTTTCTCACGCTGGCTCCCGAGGGCGGAGGGGGTCAGCGACGGCGTGTTCGTCTGAGCCGGCTCGGTCTTGGGAGCGTTGGGATCAGGGGGCATCTCCAGTGCCCCGCGTCGGCCGCAGGCGCCGAGGGCGCTGGCGACGACCATTGCCACAACAGCCGCGCGGACGACGCGCGCGCGCTTCACACCGGGATGTGGAGGCGAGGCGGCTGGGCGGGAAGAGCGAAATCCGATCACAAGCAATCTCCGAATAGCGGCGGCACTATAGCGAAACCCGGCTCAAGTGCGAGCCCCGAAGTGGGATCGGATCGCAGCGCACCCTATGAACTGCGCCAAATCCATTAACCGTTTGTAAAGCATCCGTGCCTCGGGCGTTCCTGCTTATCGTCGGGCGGACAAAGGCCGGGCGCCGATCACGATCCTGTGGCAACGGGCAGGCCCCCGCCGCGGCACTTCATTTCGCCCGACTAACCCCGTATAGCGAGCCCAGCTTGCCGTGTGCTCAAATTTGGGTCGAAGGGGCGATATGGGTTTCCAGTTTCTTGCATCGCGCAGCAAAGTTTCACTCGCGCTGTCTGCCGTTCTGGCGCTCGCCGTCGCCGGCGGCATTGTCTACGCCCTGACGGCGCCGAACACGCAGGGAGATGCGGGGGCCTGCAAGGCGGACGCGGCGCTGGCCGCCCGGCTCGACGAATTGGCGCGGGGCGAGGTCGCCGCGGTCCAGGTGGAGAAACGTCCCAAGCCGATCCCGGCGCTTGCCTTCAAGGATCAGGACGGCAAGGCGGTGACGATGGCCGATTTCGCGGGCCGTACAGTACTCGTCAACCTGTGGGCGACATGGTGCGTGCCTTGCCGCAAGGAGATGCCGGCCCTCGACCAGTTGCAGACGAAGCTCGGCGGCGATGATTTTCAGGTGGTCGCGATCAATATCGATACGCGCAACCTCGACAAGCCGAAGGCGTGGCTCACCGAGAACGGTATCCACAAACTCGGCTATTATGCCGATCCGGAAGCGAAGGTTTTCCAGGCCTTGAAGGAGGCGGGCAAGGCTTTCGGCATGCCGACCACCGTCGTGGTCGACCGCAACGGCTGCATGCTCGCGAGCCTCTCCGGACCGGCCGAATGGGCCTCCGACGATGCGGTTTCCCTGCTCAAGGCCGCAATGGCGCGGTGAGGGCTGTCAGATCAGTCGACCTATCTGAGCGCTACAGTTAAATAAAAGCGTTCCCTCTCCCTATGGGAGAGGGACTACTTCCGCTGTTGTATCGAGGGGCCCCCCCTCACCCCAACCCTCTCCCCGCCGGTGAGAGGGAGAAGCTGGGCGGCCTTTTTACATCCGATGGATGATAAAAGCGTGCAGCTTGGCGCATCGCAGGTGGCTTGATGGCACGCGCCGAGATGTGACCTCTTGCCTGAAGAGCCGTCGGATTCAGCCGGCCGGCTGGCGGACAGCGATGCCCTTTTCGGTCAGGAAGGTCTGCAACTCGCCGGACTGGAACATCTCACGCAGGATATCGCAGCCGCCGATGAACTCGCCCTTCACATAGACCTGGGGGATGGTCGGCCAGTTGGAATAGTCCTTGATGCCCTGGCGAACGTCGGCGTCGTCGAGGACATTCACACCTTGATAGGCGATCCCGAGATAATCGAGAATCTGTACGACCTGGCCGGAAAACCCGCACATCGGGAATTGCGGCGTGCCCTTCATGAACAGCACGACGTCATTGGTCTTCACGGTATTTTCGATGAACGCGCGGGCATCGGTCATGGAATCAATCCTTCGGTCGGCGCGCAAGAGGCGCGCCTCGATCATGGGTCAATCTTGGGGAGCCGAGGTCGTCAGCGCAAGGGCGTGCAGCGCGCCGCCCATGCGGCCCTGAAGCGCGGCATAGACCATCTGATGCTGCTGCAGGCGGCTTTTGCCCTTGAAGGAGGGCGCAACCACCGTCGCGGCATAGTGATCTCCATCCCCCGCCAGGTCACGGATCTCGACGACGGCATCGGGAATATGGGCCTTGATCAGCACCTCGATGTCGTGGGCATCCATTGCCATGGCTTATCAGATCCTCGTGGATGTTGGGCTCAGGGTTAATCTTTACCAGCCATGTAATCCGGGAGCCAAGCCTCATGGCGGCCCTTCAGATCAGCAATTGATATGGGCGCTTCGCCGGGCCACTGCAACGCTTCGCCACCGGTCATGCCAAGGCGGGTCGCGGGGACACCGGCTTGCACAGCCGCAGCGACAAGGTCACCGGCCTTGGCGGCTGGCACCGTCACGACGTAGCGCGCCTGGTCCTCGCCGAAGAGGAAGGCGTGGACTGGGACGTTTCCGGGCAGCGCATCGATCGTTGCACCGATACCGGAGGCCATCGCCATTTCCGCGAGCGCCACGGCCAGGCCGCCGTCGGACAAGTCATGGGCGGCCGTTGCCGCGCCAGCAAGGATAAGCTCGCGCACGAAATCACCGTTGCGACGCTCGGCGGAAAGGTCGACGGGCGGCGGCGCGCCTTCCTCACGGCCACAGACATCGCGCAGATAGACCGACTGGCCGAGCCATCCCGCAGTCTCGCCGATGATGAGGATGGCCTCGCCGGCCGCCTTGAAGGGCAGGCTCGCGGCCTTGGTCACGTCGGCGATGAGGCCGACGCCGCCGATCGAGGGGGTCGGCAGGATGCCGCGCCCCTGCGTTTCGTTGTAGAGCGAGACATTCCCGGAGACGATCGGGAAATCGAGAGCCCGGCAGGCCTCGCCGATGCCGCCGATGGCACCGACAAGCTGGCCCATGTATTCCGGCCGCTCGGGGTTGCCGAAATTGAGGTTGTCGGTCAGCGCCAGAGGCTTCGCGCCGACAGCCGTAATGTTGCGCCAGGCCTCCGCCACCGCCTGCTTGCCGCCCTCGACCGGATCGGCCTCGCAATAGCGCTGGGTGACGTCGGTCGTCAGCGCGATGCCCTTGGGGCCGTCCTTGATGCGCACGACGGCCGCATCGCCGCCCGGCGTCTGCACGGTGTTGCCCTGGATAATGTGGTCGTACTGCTCCCAGACCCAGCGCTTGGAAGCGAGATCCGGCGTCGCGATGAGCTTCAGCAGGGCCTCGCGGGCCGGGATCGGGGCGATGACCGCCTCGGCGGCGATGACCGGCAGCTTCGGCGAGGGCACATGCGGGCGATCATACATTGGTGCTTCGTCGCCGAGTTCCTTGATCGGCAGGTCGGCCAACACCTCGCCGCCGTGCTTCACGACGAAGCGCAGGGTGTCGGTGGTGCGGCCGATGACCGCGAAATCGAGGCCCCATTTGCGGAAGACCGCCTCGGCTTCTTCTTCCTTGTCGGGATCGAGCACCATGAGCATGCGCTCCTGGCTCTCCGACAGCATCATCTCGTAGGCGCTCATGCCCGCTTCGCGGCAGGGCACCTTGTCGAGGTCGAGCTCGATGCCGAGGTTGCCCTTGGCGCCCATCTCGACAGCCGAGGAGGTGAGGCCGGCGGCGCCCATGTCCTGGATGGCGATGACGCAGCCCTTGGCCATGATCTCGAGGCAGGCCTCGAGCAGCAGCTTCTCAGCGAAGGGATCGCCGACCTGCACCGTGGGGCGCTTTTCCTCAGCATCGGCTTCGAACGAGGCCGAGGCCATGGTGGCGCCATGGATGCCGTCGCGGCCGGTCTTGGAGCCGAGATAGACGATCGGGCGGCCGACGCCGGTCGCCTTGGCGTAGAAAATTTCGTTGGCCCGGGCAAGGCCGACGGCCATGGCATTGACGAGGATATTGCCGTCATAGCGCGTGTGGAAATTCACGGAGCCGCCGACGGTCGGCACGCCGAAGGAATTGCCGTAACCGCCGATGCCAGCGACGACACCGCCGACCAGATGGCGGGTCTTGGGGTGATCAGGCGCGCCGAAGCGCAGCAGGTTGAGCGCCGCGATGGGGCGGGCGCCCATGGTGAAGACATCGCGGAGAATGCCGCCGACACCCGTCGCCGCGCCCTGGTAGGGCTCGATGAAAGAGGGGTGGTTATGGCTTTCCATCTTGAAGACAATGGCGTCGCCATCGCCGATGTCGATCACGCCCGCGTTCTCGCCCGGCCCCTGGATGACCCAGGGGGCCTTGGTCGGCAGGGTCTTGAGGTGAAGGCGCGAGGACTTGTAGGAGCAGTGCTCGTTCCACATCGCCGAGACGATGCCGATTTCCGTGATGGTCGGCTCACGGCCGATCAGGGCCTTGAAGCGCTCATATTCATCCGGCTTCAGACCATGCTCGGCGACGAGTTGCGGCGTGATGGCGATATCGTTGCGAAGCATGGAATCTTGAACCTGTCGCTGGTCGTTAACGGTGGTCTCGGCGGGCTTGGAGCGCCTTGCGCTCTGCTCTAGCCCAGCCGTTCGATCATTGCCATTGCGGCGGCCGGGTTTCTCACCTTGGCGCCGCTGATGAAATAGAGGAAGACGTCGCGCGGCTTGCCCGCATCCTTGCCTTCCGGCTGCGGAGTGACGCGCGGGAGGTCATCCGGCTCGTGGCCATCAGCCCAGAGCGCGGCGCGCTTTGCCCAGGCATCGATATCGGCCTTGGCATAGCCGGTTTCCTCGCTCTCCTGAGACTGCTCGAGCCGGAGATAGATGAAATCAGCGGTCGCGTCCGGGAGCATCGGATAGTCGATGTCGTCGATACAGACGGCCGCGATGTTGCGTTCCCTGAGCATCGCCAGGAATTCCGGATCGCGGAAGCTCATATGGCGCGCCTCGATGACGTGGCGCAGCGCGACACCGTTGTGGCTCTCCGGCAGGAGATCGAGGAACGCCTTCATGTCGTCCGGATCGAAGCGCTTGGTGCCGGCGAGCTGCCACAGGAGCGGCCCGAGCTTGGACCCGAGTTCCGTGACGCCGCTTTCCACGAAGCGCTCGATCGAGGGGGCAGCCTCCGCCAGCACCTTGCGGTTGGTGGCAAAGCGAGGCCCCTTCACCGAGAACACGAAGTGCTCCGGCGTTTCCTGCGCCCAGCGGCGGAAGCTCTCAGGCTTTTGCGAGCCGTAATAGGTCGCGTTGATCTCAATCGCGGTGACGTGGCTCGCCGCGTATTGCAACTCTTTCGACTGGGCGAGGCCCTTTGGATAGAAGACGCCCCGCCACGGCTCGAACGTCCAGCCGCCGATGCCGACGAGGATCCGCCCTTTTGCCGCGGCGCTCATCTCACGCTGCCAGGGCCGCGAGCCCGGCGAACAGGCCCCGGCCGTCCGTGCCGCCCACGAGATCGTCGATCAGGTTTTCCGGGTGGGGCATCATGCCGAGCACGTTCAGCTTCTCGGAATAGATGCCGGCGATGTCGTTGAGCGAGCCGTTGGGGTTGGCTTCCGTCGTGTGGGCGCCCGTCGCATCGCAATAGCGGAAGGCCACGCGTCCGTCGCCTTCGATCCGCGCCAGCGTGTCGGGATCGGCGACATAGTTGCCTTCGCCATGGGCGATGCAGACGTCGATGACCTGGCCTTGCGCATAAGCCTTCGTGAAGGCCGTGTCATTGCGCTCGACAGTCAGATGCTGGCGGCGGCAGACGAAATGCAGATCCGCGTTGCGCATCAGCACACCCGGCAAGAGGCCCGATTCGCAGAGGATCTGGAAGCCGTTGCAGATGCCGAGGACGAGGCCGCCACGCGCCGCATGGGCGCGGACCGCGTCCATGATCACCGCGCGGCCGGCGATCGCGCCGCAGCGGAGATAATCGCCGTAGGAAAAACCGCCCGGCAGCACCACGAGATCGGTGCCGGCGGGCAGGTCGGTGTCGGCATGCCAAGCGGAGGTGACGCTCGCGCCGGCGGCGGTCAGGGCCCGTGCGACGTCGCCATCGCGGTTCGAGCCGGGAAATACGACGACGGCGGCCTTCATGGCTCAGACCCCTGTTTCGATGCGGTAGTTCTCGATGACCGTATTGGCGAGAAGCTTCTCGCAAGCCTGCTTCAGCGCGGCCTCGGCGCCGGCTTTGTCGGCGGTGGCGAGTTCGACGTCGAACACCTTGCCTTGCCGGACGCTGGCGACGCCGTCCACGCCGAGAGACGCAAGCGCGCCCTCAATGGCCTTGCCCTGCGGGTCGAGCACACCCGTCTTCAAGGTGACGATCACGCGGGCTTTCATGGCAACTCTCCACAACGGCAGACGGCTTCACTTAGCAGAATGCTCTTCGCATAGAGCGAAACGGCGTTTGGCTCAAGGGTCGGCATGTCACAGATAGGGCTTCGGCTGTTCCAGGACCAGGGTATCTGGCTGATAGGCGTGGGTTCCACCTCTCGCGCACGGGGAGTGGCACCACTTGGTAACCGCGTGCGGTGGCGCGACCGACTTGGCGTCTCAAGCTCTCAATGGCCGTAGCCGTATTGATGGGGAGAGGCGCTGGCGCCCTGGTCATCCCCGAATGTCGGTGGCTCCGAGCGCCTTCAGCGCATTGGTCCGCGCTGTCGTCTCGCTGGCGGCGATCGAGAGCACGACCTCCATGCCGGAGCCGCGGGGCCGTTCGGCGATGATCGCGACCACACGGCGACTGGGAGTGGCCGCAGCACGCATGGTGACGACGAGGCCCGTGAACGGCGTGCCGTCGAGCGTCCTGACCTCATCATGGCTCTTGATGGGTGAGGCTTTGGGGCTTGGCCCTTTGCCGGAAGAGCGGGCGTCTGGCCGCATTTCCCGCGGCCGGGGAAAACCGTTGGGGAAAATCGCCTGGCGCAGGGCGTCGGCTCCACCCTCGATGCGGTCGGGCAGACGGAAGCTCGCCACCATGGCGTCCTCGCTGCAGGTCGGGCGCCGGCAGACGACCATCGTGTCGGGGGCGATCCCCTCAACCAGCCAGCGGCCGACGGGCAAGCGCTCCCAGCCGGAGGCCTCGGGCAGGGCGGCAAAGCCCGCGCCATAGCCGCCGCAGGAGGCGAGGCCGACGCTGAGGATAAGGCCAATAGCGAGCTTGAGCGCACACGCCTTCCAGCGTGCGGTGATCCTGCGTGCACGCGAAATGAAACGGGGGCCGAACGGCCCCCGATTAACGGATCGAAGCATAAAGCCAGCGATCACAGCGTTTGGGTCACTGCACCAGACGCGGCGCGGCGTGGCCCGGGTTCTCGTTCTCGCCGAGGATGCCGAGACGGCGCGCCACCTCGGAATAGGCCTCGATGAGACCGCCCAGATCACGGCGGAAGCGGTCCTTGTCGAGCTTGTCCGCGGACTTGATGTCCCACAGCCGGCAGGAATCCGGGGAGATCTCGTCGGCGACGACGATGCGCATCATGTCGCCTTCCCACAGGCGGCCGGTCTCCATCTTGAAATCGACGAGACGGATGCCGACGCCGAGGAAGAGGCCGGAGAGAAAATCGTTGACGCGGATGGCGAGCGCCATGATGTCGTCGATCTCCTGGGGCGTTGCCCAGCCAAAGGCCGTGATGTGCTCTTCCGAGACCATCGGGTCGTTCAAGGCGTCGTTCTTGTAATAGAACTCGATGATCGACCGGGGCAGCTGTGTGCCTTCCTCGATGCCGAGGCGTGTCGCGAGCGACCCGGCCGCGACATTGCGCACGACAACCTCGAGCGGAATGATCTCAACCTCGCGGATCAACTGCTCGCGCATGTTGAGGCGACGGATGAAATGCGTCGGCACGCCGATGTCATTGAGGTTTTGGAAAACGTACTCGGATATGCGGTTGTTGAGCACACCCTTGCCGTCAATCACCTCGTGTTTCTTGGCGTTGAAAGCGGTCGCATCATCCTTGAAGTGCTGTACCAGAGTGCCAGGCTCGGGTCCTTCATAGAGAACCTTGGCCTTGCCCTCGTAGATACGACGGCGGCGATTCATCGGCGTATACCGTGTTTTGAGGAAGTCCATGGACTGCCGTGGCTCCTAGAAAATAGTCCGCGGCTCGGTGCGGACGGGCAGCCTGTTCGTGGCCTTGGCTCGTAACGGACATGCCCCGATCCGTAGATATGCAACCTAGCTGATTGGCCGCAATTGCACAATGACGGCGAAAGGCTACACCTCTTTAACGTTTCATGCGCGGCTTGCCCAGCAGGCAAAATGGCGCGTGCTGCGGTGCGAGATGCCGCACGCATGACATATATGTTATTGTAAAGCCATGGTGTTGCATGGCCTAGCCTTCACCGTGGCTTAAGGCTTTCGGACCGGTGAGCGCAAGGCTGACGCCTCTGGCGCCTTGGCCTTGGCATCATTATATCCCGTTTGAACATCAGATAATCAAGGGAGCTTTCAAGGATGGCCAGTCTGGACGAGCGTAGGAATGCAGCGGAAAAGAAGTTCGCGCATGATGAGGAACTGCGCTTCAAGGCGACGGCACGTCGCAACAAGCTGCTTGGTCTCTGGGCTGCCGCGAAGCTCGGTAAAAGCGGTGCGGATGCAGACGCTTATGCGAAGAGCGTGATCCTGGCGGATTTCGAGGAAGCTGGCGAGGACGACGTATTCCGCAAGCTCCGCAAGGACTTCGACGCGGCTGGCGTTGCCTTGGCCGACGCGGAACTGCGCACGCAGATGGAACAGCTGATGGCGCAGGCCAAGGCGGAAGTTCTCGCCGGCTGATTCGCCTAGGCGGCCGGATAGGGGAGGCCGAAGGATTGGGCGAGGAATAGTCCGCCCTGCCGAAGGCCTTCGCTGTCGATGCCGTGGCCCAGACCGGCTGCCAGGTGCCACTGGCACGGCACCTCGGCCTTCGCCAGTTCCTCGGCCGACATGAACAGGGCCTGCGCCGGGATGACCTCGTCGGAATCCCCGTGCAGGAGGAAAACAGGCGGGCGGTTAAGCCGCTCGTTTGTGCCGGGCTCGGGCGCATTGCTCTCGGACGTGACGAACAGGCCGGAAAAGCCGAGGACGGCTGCCGGCGCCACCTTACGTCGTAGGCCGACGTGAAGCGCCATCATGGTGCCCTGGCTGAAGCCGACGAGCGCCAGCTTGTCCGGGCTCACGCCTTGGCGCGCCAATTCCGCATCCAGGAAATCATTGAGCGTGGGTTCGGCATGGCGCACGCCATTCCAGCGCTCGTTCGGGTCCATGCGCGTCAGAGGAAACCACTGGCGGCCCATCGGCGCACCCACGCAAGGCTCAGGCGCGTGCGGCGAGACGAAGGCGGCGTCCGGCAGCCACGGTTGCCATTGGCGGCCGATCTCGATGAGGTCGTTTCCATCAGCGCCGTAGCCATGCAGGAACACGACGAGCTGTTTGGCTGTCCCGCTTTTTGCGGGCAGGCGGGGTCCGTTCAGATCCTGAGCCATCGTGGTCCTTCGTTATTCTGAAATCCGTGACGGGCATGCGATGTGCCCTGGCCACGCGCGGTCTGCTTACCATGTCGCTTCAGCTTGCACATCCCCGTCGCGCGTCGCGAGATTGGCGCGGGAGGTCAGGCCGGCTTTGCCAGCGTCATACCTTCCCGTCCTTTGGCGATGCGATAATAAGCCCATAGAATGCGCGCGGCGGTTCCGCGCCACGGCCGCCAGCGTTCCGCAATCACGCGGAGTTCCTTCTCGGTCGGCCGCCGCTCCTGTTCCCAGGCTGCGCCTAGCGCGAGCCGCGCTGCCTCCTGCAAGGCGAGGTCGCCGGCCGGCAGGATATCGGGATGGCCCGTGCAGAACAGGAGATAGACCTCCGCCGTCCATTTGCCGATTCCATGCACCGCGACCAGCGCCTTCTCCGCGTCCTCGGCCGGCAGCTCATGCAGGCGATCGAGCACAAGACCGTCCTCGGCGATGGCGATCGCAAGAGCCTTGAGCGTACGGATCTTGCCGGCCGACAAACCGACCGTACGCAGATCCATATCGGCGGCGGCGGCGATATCGCCAGCCTCCAAGGTGGGGAAACGTTCTGACAGGCGGCGCCAGATCGCATCAACGCTCGCGGTGGACAGCTGCTGCGCGGTGATGATGCTAGCGAGCCCGGCAAAGCCGGCTTGGCGCAACCGCAGGGGAGGGGCCGCGCCGGCGGCCACCAGTTGAGCCATGAGGGGATCATGGGCGATAAGGGCGGCGAGGTTCGCCGCCAGAGTCTCTTCGGTCGAGATCGGCAACATCTGGCTATCATAGAACAGGGTTATGTGAAGCAACCGGAGGTGCAGTTTGCATAGTGCCCCATCCGAGGCCGCAATTCAGCCGGTGTTTCGCTTCGCGCCGAGCCCGAATGGCTATCTTCACCTCGGCCATGCCTATTCCGCGTTGCTCAACGAGACGCTGGCCGCCGCCTTTGACGGCATCTGGCTGCTGCGGATCGAGGACATCGACACCACGCGTTGCCGGCCGGCTTTCGAGCAGGCTCTCTACGAGGATCTCAGCTGGCTTGGCCTGAGATGGCCGACGCCGGTGTTGCGCCAGTCGCGGGAGCACGCCGTCTACCGAGCGGCGCTGGCGCGGCTTGACGCCATGGGGCTTCTCTATCCCTGCGCCGCAAGCCGGCAGGATATCGCGGCTGCCGTTGCCAACCGCGAGGAGGGCGGGGTGGCGCCCTGGCCACGTGATCCCGACGGGCCCCCGCGCCATCCCGGGCTGGTCGAGAGGCTCTCCCGCGCCGAGGCCGAGGCCTTCATCAGCCGTGGGGAGCCCGTAGCCTGGAGGCTCGACATGGCACGTGCGCTTGCCAGGATCGTCGCCGATGATGCGCCGCTCGTCTGGTCGCGCTTCACGGTCGAGGGCGAGCAGTCGCCCGTCGCGGCGCGGGCGGAACGCTGGGGAGATGTCATCATCGCCCGCAAGGACATCGGCACGAGCTATCATCTCTCAGTCGTCGTGGACGATGCCCGCCAGGGCGTGACCCATGTGGTTCGCGGAAGGGATCTCGAAGCGGCGACAGATCTGCACTGCCTGCTGCAGAGGCTGCTCGGCCTGCCGCCGCCGGCCTATCTGCATCACGATCTCATCCAGGATCGCGGAGGCGAGAAGCTCGCCAAGAGCCGCGGATCGACCGCCCTGCGGGAGTTGCGGGCGGGCGGCATGACACCGGCGGACATACGAGAACGGCTAGGCTTCGCGCCATCTCGGGATTGAGGTCACCCGACGCCCAGAACAAACAGCCACAGGACCGTCGTGAACAGCGCCAGCACGGTGGACAGGCTGATGGCGCCCGAGGCGATCGCCACGCCGCTGCGGTAGCGCTCGGCGAAGAGATAAGCGTTGATCCCGGTCGGCGTTGCCGCGAAGAGCACGGCCACACCGGCCCAGGCGGGGGGCATGGTGAAGACCTTCGTCGCCAGCACGAAGACGAGGAAGGGATGCACCAGAAGCTTGAGCGTCGCGAGGATGAGTGGGATTCCGAGCCTGATCGAACGGCCGTAGCGGTGCAGGCTCATGCCCATGGCAAGCAGCGCGCATGGGGTCGCGGTCGCGCTGATGGGATCGACGATGCGCCAGGCGACCTGCATCGCCCCGATGTCCTTCGGCAGAAACTGGATGAGCGCGCCGATGAACAGGGCGATGACAATCGGGCTCGCCAAAAGGCGCTTGATGAGAAGTGGAATCGAGGTGTCGCGGCCTTCGACGAGGACCGTTGCGACGGACAGCATGATCGGCAGGTGGATGGCGAGCAGGAGGAACAGCGGAACGAGCCCGTCATCTCCATAGGTCTCGCTGATAATCGGAATGCCGATCAAGGCGAGGTTCGACTGTGCCGCGCAGAAGCCGGCCACAGCTTCCTCCCTCGCGTTGAGCTTGTAGATGTGGCGCACGATGAGCGCGGCCACGATCCAGACGATCGCGGCACCGCCGAAATAGGCGGCCCAATAGCCCCAGGGCTGAGTTGCCGGTATCGTCGCCTTTCCGAGGGTGGCCAGGATGAGGCAGGGGATCGCCATTGCATAGACGAACTCCGAGAGCCCCTCGCCAACCCGCTCTGTGACGAAATTGAAGTATCGCGCTAGAAAACCGAGGCCGACCAGGCCAAAGACCGGGAGGATGATGGGCAGGATCGTCAGCATTTTGCTTCCAGCGCAGAGCGATCATCAGGCAGGCACAAGCCTCCCACGGGCGGCCGGACCTGAACGGAAGGAATGGCTCTCCAGGGGGATACAGGCGCAGAACATGCGCCAGTTCTCGTCACCCCAGATCCGCGAGCCCGATCCAAAAGCCGAGAGATCTATTGCCCAAGGTTCCATGGCCAGATTCATGGGCCAGATTCATGGGCCAGATTTTGCGGCCAAGATTCCACGGCCCAAGCCTGCCTCACGTCTGCCTAGAGCATCCCGCTCCGCTGTCAAAGGGCGACGACGGGCTAATGGCTGAGAGAGCCATGCGATGAGTGCAGTGCTCGCGTTCAGACAAGACGCGTGGCCAGATCTGGCGCCGGTTCTCCGTGCGCTGACGGATACCCGGGGCAATGATCGTGATTACTGGCCCGCCTGGGCGAGCCGGCCGGCGGGGGAAGCCTTCGTAAGCAGCTCACGTGTCTGGTCCCGCTGGCGGCGGAACTCTGCCAGGAGGGCGCCATCCAACTCACGGCTGCGCGGCAGCTTGATCTTCAGCGGATTCACGAAATGGCCGTTGACCATAACCTCGTAATGCAGGTGCGGGCCGGTGGCGAGGCCGGTTGCGCCGAGATAGCCGATGACCTGTCCCTGGCGGATGCGCATGCCGGGCTTGATGCCCCGGGCAAAGGCCGACTGATGATTATAAGTGGTGACGTACCCGTTCGAGTGCTGGATCTCGATGCGGCGGCCGTAGCCGGATGACCAGCCTGCCTTCAGGATCAGGCCGTCGCCGGCTGCCAGGATCGGCGTGCCGATCTTGTCCGCCCAGTCCACGCCCGTGTGCATCTTGGAATAGTGGAGGATGGGGTGGTAGCGCATGCCGAAGCCGGAACGCATGATGCCGGACGAAATCGGCTTGCGGATCAGGAACTTCTTGAGCGAGCGCCCCTCCTCGTCGAGATATTCGATCGAATTGTCTTCCGGTGACTGGAAGCGGTAGATGCGCTTGGTCTCACCGCCTATCGTCAACGAGGCATAGAGAATCTCCGGCCGTTGCGAGTCGGCATCCTCGCCTTCGCCGTAGAAGATCTCGACGGAATTGCCGGCATCGACCCGGTGCTGGAAATCGACGTCCGATGCAAAAACGCGCACCAGCTCGGCGACGACAGAGGCCGGAATTTCGTTCTTGAGCGCTGTTTCATACAGGCTTTCATAGAGGCGCGTACCGGAACCGTTGTCGTCCTCGCCGTCTTCCTCTTCGCCATTATCGGTCGGTTGAGCGCTGGCAACGGCCTCTTGCGGGACATCCACGGGCACATAGCGTCCCTGGTCGTTCACCGCGACGATCGCCTGCGTGGTGCGCTCGTCGAGCAGCGTGACGCGCACGACGGTGGACTTCTTGTCATTGGCGCTGAGGGGCGCCAGCAACAACTTGATCTGCTGGCCCTCGGCGAGAGCCCGCGCCTTGTCGGAGCCGAGCGCCGCGATGATCGCCTTGATGGTATCGGGCGCTGCACCATTGGCCCGCAGGATCTGCTCCAATGTCTCGTCGCGCTTCATGACGATGAGGCGCTCTTCCGT